>NZ_JBVHRI010000008.1:0-397784 GCF_055566975.1 Streptomyces sp. NPDC027189 | reverse complement strand
AAGGAACGGACGCTTCCTTTGTACTCACCCGAGAGACTCTCTCAGGCTTTCCTCCGGGCGCTTCCCTTCGGTCTTGCGTTTCCGACTCTATCAGATCGTTTTCCGGTCCGATTTCCTCGGTGCTTTCCAGGTTTCCGCTTCCGCGTTTCCCTTTCCGGCGGCTCCGACTTTATCAGAGATTCTGAGTCGGAATTTCCGTCCCGCTCGGGGTGTCCTGGCACACAGTTGTGCCGGGTTCCCGTTCAGGCGGAGCCGTAAACGTACTGGAGCGGGGCGCCTCGATGCAAATCGAGGCGCCCCGCTCCGGGTTGGCGCGTGCGAGGGGTCAGACCTCGACGACGACCGGGAGGATCATCGGGCGTCGACGGTAGTTGTCCGACACCCACTTGCCCAGCGTGCGCCGGATGAGTTGCTGCAGTTGGTGGGGCTCGACCACACCGTCCTGGGCCGAACGCTCCAGGACCTCCGTGACCCTCGGGATGACGTCGGCGAAGGCGGAGTCGTCAATGCCGGAGCCACGGGCGTGTACGTGCGGGCCACCCGTGATCTTGCCGGTGCTGGAGTCCACCACGACGAAGACCGAGATGATGCCCTCGTCGCCGAGGATCTTGCGGTCCTTGAGCGCGGGCTCGCCGACATCGCCGACCGAGAGGCCGTCGACGTACACGTATCCGGCCTGGACCTTGCCGGAGATCTTGGCCTTGCCCTCGACGAGGTCGACGACGACGCCATCCTCGGCGATCACGATGCGGTCGTGCGGGACGCCGGTGAGGGCGCCGAGCTCCGCATTGGCACGCAGGTGGCGCCATTCACCGTGGACCGGCATCAGGTTCCGCGGCTTGCAGATGTTGTAGAAGTACAGCAGCTCGCCCGCGGAGGCGTGGCCGGAGACGTGCACCTTGGCGTTGCCCTTGTGGACGACGTTGGCGCCCCAGCGGGTCAGTCCGTTGATGACGCGGTAGACCGCGTTCTCGTTGCCGGGGATCAGGGACGACGCCAGGATCACCGTGTCGCCCTGGACGATCCGGATCTGGTGGTCCCGGTTTGCCATCCTCGACAGTGCGGCCATCGGCTCGCCCTGGGAGCCCGTGCACACGAGCACGATCTCGTGGTCCGGGAGGTCGTCCAGTGTCTTGACGTCAACCACCAGGCCCGGCGGGACCTTCAGGTAGCCGAGATCCCGGGCGATACCCATGTTGCGGACCATCGAGCGGCCGACGAAGGCGACCCGGCGGCCGTACTCGTGCGCCGCGTCCAGGATCTGCTGGATGCGGTGGACGTGGCTGGCGAAGCTCGCCACGATGATCCGCTTGTGGGCGCCGGCGAAGACCTGGCGCAGCACGTTCGAGATGTCACGCTCGGGCGGCACAAAGCCCGGAACCTCGGCGTTCGTGGAGTCCGAGAGAAGGAGGTCGATGCCCTCCTCGCTCAGCCGTGCGAAGGCGTGCAGGTCCGTGAGACGGCGGTCCAGCGGGAGCTGGTCCATCTTGAAGTCGCCGGTGTGCACCGCCATGCCCGCGGGGGTGCGAATGGCGACCGCCAGCGCGTCCGGGATGGAGTGGTTGACCGCGACGAACTCGCAGTCGAAGGGGCCGATGCGCTCACGGTGGCCCTCTGCCACTTCGAGCGTGTAGGGACGGATGCGGTGCTCCTGGAGCTTCGCCTCGATGAGGGCGAGGGTCAGCTTGGAGCCGATCAGCGGGATGTCCGGCTTCTCGCGCAGGAGGAAGGGGACGCCGCCGATGTGGTCCTCGTGGCCATGGGTGAGGACGATGCCCTCGATGTCGTCGAGGCGGTCCCTGATGGACGTGAAGTCCGGCAGGATCAGGTCGATTCCGGGCTGCTCCTCCTCAGGGAAGAGCACTCCGCAGTCGACGATCAGGAGGCGGCCGCCGTATTCGAAGACCGTCATGTTCCGGCCGATTTCACCGAGGCCGCCGAGCGGGGTGACCCGCAGGCCGCCCTCGGGGAGCTTCGGCGGCGGGCCGAGTTCAGGATGCGGATGACTCAAAAGACTCTCCTCACCACGCGCGCCACGTACCTGGCAAGGCACGTGGCGCGCGTGACGTTCGTGCAGTAGCAGTTGTCTGTGTGGGGTGCAGGCCCGATGGCCTGCGTGGTCGTACGTATTCAGTTGTGAAGTCTGTGGTCAGAGCTCTACCCCGCCTGCGGCAAGATCGATCTTGAGCTGAGCGGTCTCCTCGGGCGACAGCTCGACCATCGGAGCGCGCAAGGGTCCGGCGGGCAGGCCCTGGAGGGCGAGTGCGGCCTTGGTCGTCATGACGCCCTGGGTGCGGAACATGCCGGTGAAGACGGGGAGCAGCTTCTGGTGGATCTCGGTGGCCTTCTGCACGTCGCCCGAGACGTACGCGTCGAGCATGGCGCGCAGCTCCGGGGTGACGACATGGCCCACGACGGAGACGAAGCCGACCGCGCCCACGGAGAGCAGCGGCAGGTTCAGCATGTCGTCGCCGGAGTACCAGGCGAGGCCGGAGCGGGCGATGGCCCAGCTGGCGCGGCCCAGGTCTCCCTTGGCGTCCTTGTTGGCGACGATACGCGGGTGCTCGGCCAGGCGCACCAGGGTTTCGGTGTTGATCGGTACGCCGCTGCGGCCGGGGATGTCGTAGAGCATCACCGGCAGTTCGGTCGCGTCGGCGATGGCCGTGAAGTGCCGGTACAGGCCCTCCTGCGGGGGCTTGTTGTAGTACGGCGTCACGGTGAGCAGGCCGTGCGCGCCGGTCTTCTCGGCGGCGCGGGCGAGCTCGATGCTGTGGTGGGTGTCGTTCGTGCCCACGCCGGCGACGATGTGGGCGCGGTCGCCGACCGCCTCCAGTACGGCTCGTACGAGATCCGATTTCTCCGCGTCGCTGGTGGTCGGGGACTCGCCGGTGGTGCCGTTGATGATCAGGCCGTCGTTGCCTGCGTCCACCAGGTGGGTGGCGAGCCGCTGAGCGCCGTCGAGGTCGAGTGCGCCGTCCGCCGTGAAGGGCGTGACCATGGCGGTGAGGACCCGCCCGAAGGGGGTCTGCGGAGTGGAGGTCGGAGCCATGGGTAACACGCTACTCGCTGCTCAAGGCGGGGTCTGCCCTTGGGGCAGGCGACAAGTCGTGACAAAAGTGGAGCCCGGCACTGCTTGCTCGGGGGTTCAAGCAGTGCCGGGTCCGTTTGATCAGGCTAGATGAACTTCTCGAAATGCCGCAATACGGACACTTCGCCCGGCTGATCCGTACATCTGTGCCGGATGGCGTGCGGAAGCTCGCTACGGCGCCACGCGCCCGTTGGCGTTGAAGGCCGCGTAGGTGAGCGGCATTAGCCTGGCCCACTCCGCCTCCATCTTCTCCCCGACCATCTCGATCTCGCGCTGCGGGAACGACGGGACCTTGGCCAGCTTGTGCTGGGTGCGCAGGCCGAGGAAATGCATCAGCGAGCGGGCATTGCACGTCGCGTACATCGACGAGAAGAGGCCGACCGGGAGGACGGCACGGGCCACCTCACGGGCTACGCCGGCCGCGAGCATTTCCTGGTACGCCTCGTACGCCTGTCGGTAGGAGTCCTCCATCACACGGCCCGTGAGCTCCTGCTGAGCCTGGGTGCCCTCGACGAAGACGTACTTGCCGGGGCGGCCCTCCTGGACCAGCTTGCGGGACTCGTCCGGGACGTAGAAGACGGGCTGGAGCTCCCGGTACCGGCCCGATTCCTCGTTGTACGACCAGCCCACGCGGTGCCGCATGAACTCGCGGAAGACGAAGATCGGGGCGCTGACGAAGAACGTCATCGAGTTGTGCTCGAAGGGGCTGCCGTGCCGGTCCCGCATGAGGTAGTTGATCAGGCCCTTGGAACGCTCCGGGTCCTTCTTCAGCTCGTCCAGGGACTGCTCCCCGGCGGTGGAGACACGGGCGGCGAACAGCACGTCGGCGTCGGACGCGGTGTGCTTGATCAGCTCGACGGTGACATCGCTGCGGAAGCTGGGCTTGAGGTCGTCGGCGGGGGTGTCGGTCACGGTTCGGAGGGTCCTTCCCATCACAGGCTCGGGCGGCGCCCACTCTACGGCCCGGCACTGACAACGGGGCGTTCGGTGCCTTGCCGCGACATTCATCGGCGAACTTCTGCGAATTCGGTGATTCTGGGCACCTCTTGGGGCATTCGCTCGTCTGTATTGGTGACGGCGACTTCGTTCGAGTCGCCGGTCGCCGGGCAGCAGACCCCTGCTCCCCTCCGAGTGTCCAGAGGAGAAGCAACCCCATGTTCCGTCGGCGCGAGCCTGTTCCGTTCGCCTTCATCGCCGAAGCCGACAAGTTCCGCAGCAATGTCACTCCCCCACCCCGCGAGCGCGCGTCCGCCGGACAGATAGCCGGTCGGTGGCTCATAGGCCTCACGGTGGTCGCGGGGCTCGCCGGCTCCCTGGTACTCGGCATGCCCGCCCTGTCACAGGACCAGTCACCTGCGACGACGCAGCATTCCGAGGCGTCCGACGGCCGCTGACTCTCCCCCGCTGCCCCAATGGTGTAGGGGCACCCCCATGGCCCCCCACGGGTGGTGAGCACGCACCCGGCTCGATAACCTCACCGGGCACAGCCCGTGAGTGGATTGAGTGAGGATCAGTCGTGCCCCTGCCCTTCCTGACGGCGGACCGCGCCTTTGACGAGGCGGCGGACGATTTCGCGCTGCCCTACGACGACCGTGACCGCTGGCGGCGTCCCTACCGACCCGGGCCGTGCCGGGTGGGCGCGGCCGCGCTCGTCCTGCTGCTCGCTTCGTATGTGCTCGTCGCCGCGGTGGCCATCGCCGTCGCCGGAACCCTGAACGCTGCCGCGGCCTGTCTGGCCGGGGCCGCGGTCGCCATACTCTGCGCGCTGCGGCTGCTGCGCGTGGGCGTGTGGGTGAGCGCGCGAGGGCTGCGGCGGGTGGGCTTCTTCCTCACCAGCACGACGCCGTGGGAGCGGGTCGTCACGGTGCGGACGGTGCAGCAGCCGGTGCGCTGGCTCGGGCTGCCGCGCACTGTTCAGGGGCAGGCGCTGGTCCTCGTACGCAGGAGTCGTGCGCCCGAGGATGTGCCGCCGCTGCTGACCACGCACAACGCCGATTTCCTGGGGCGTACGGAGGCCTTCGACCGCGCGGCGGACGCCATCGAGGTGTGGGCGGACGAGTATCGGCGGGGCTGAGACCCCGTACACCTACCACGGCGGGACGAGAAGGGCCGGTCCGCAGCGCGCGGACCGGCCCTTCTCCTGTGCCGTGCCATGGAGCCGCATACGGCTCTCAGGCCTCCAGGGACCTGCCCTCGCGCAGGGCGATGGCTCGCTGCATCGCCTTGCGGGCGCGCGGGGTGTCGCGGGCGTCGTGATAAGCGATCGCGAGGCGGAACCAGCTTCGCCAGTCGTCCGGCGCGTCCTCGGTCTCGGCCTTGCGCTTGGCGAAGACCTCGTCGGCCGAATCACGGTCGATGCGGCCACCGGCGGTACGTCTCAACTCGTCGACGGGCAGGCCGCCTTCGGCGTCCAGCTCGGCGGCAAGGCGATTGGCCTTCCGGACGAACTGGGTGTTCTTCCAGAGGAACCAGACGCCGATGACCGGCAGGATCAGCACCGCGACACCGAAGGTGACGGTGATCAGGGTGCCGTTCTGGATGAGCAGCACGCCGCGGCTGCCGACCAGGACGAAATAGACGACCAGGGCGGCGGCCGTGACGGCGTAAGTGATCTTCGCGCGCATGTCTGCCGGCTATCTGTTGTACGTCCCTCGGCTCAGCCGAGGTCCAGGAAGTTTTCCAGGCCGAAGGTGAGGCCCGGCGTGGTCACCACACGCCGCACGCCCAGCAGGATGCCCGGCATGAAGCTGCTGTGGTGGAGGGAGTCGTGGCGGATGGTGAGGGTCTCGCCCTCGCCGCCGAGCAGCACCTCCTGGTGGGCCAGCAGCCCGCGCAGGCGGACCGCGTGCACCGGGACACCGTCGACGTTCGCGCCGCGGGCGCCGTCCAGGGCGGTCACCGTGGCGTCGGGCTGCGGGGCACTGCCCGCGCGCGCCCGGGCCGCGGCGATGAGCTGGGCGGTGCGCGTGGCGGTGCCGCTGGGGGCGTCCACCTTGTTCGGGTGATGCAGCTCGACGACCTCGACGGACTCGAAGTACGGCGCGGCCACTTCGGCGAACTTCATCGTCAGTACGGCGCCGATGGAGAAGTTCGGGGCGATGAGCACGCCCGTCTCGGGCGAGGCGGCCAGTGACGTGTTGAGCTGCGCGAGGCGCTCGTCGGTCCAGCCCGTCGTGCCGACCACGGCGTGGATGCCGTGCCGTACGCAGAAGTCGAGGTTGCCCATGACCGAGCCGGGTGTGGTCAGTTCGACGACGACCTGGGCGCCGGCCTCGACCAGCGTCTCCAGCGTGTCGCCCCGGCCGAGCGCGGCCACCAGCTCCATGTCCTCGGCGACGTCGACGGCTCGTACCGCCTCGGATCCGATTCGGCCCTTGGCACCGAGGACCGCCACGCGCAGCTTGCTCATTGCTTCGTTCCTTACAGAGACCTTGCAGAGACCTTGCAGACAGGACTTACGCGACCGCGTCGTGCAGACGGGACGCCTGCTTGTCCTTGAGCGGGCCGATGACCGACAGCGAGGGCCGCTGTCCCAGGATGTCGCGGGCGACCGAGCGGACCTCGTCCGGGGTGACCGAGGCTATCCGGGCCAGCATGTCGTCGACGGACATCTGCTCGCCCCAGCACAGCTCGCTCTTGCCGATGCGGTTCATCAGTGCGCCGGTGTCCTCCAGGCCGAGGACGGTGGAGCCCTGGAGCTGGCCGATGGCGCGCCCGATCTCGTCATCCGACAGACCGTGCTCGGCGACCTGGTCGAGCTCGTCTCGGCAGAGCTTGAGCACGTCGTGGACCTGGCTCGGGCGGCAGCCCGCGTACACGCCGAAGAGGCCGCAGTCGGCGAAGCCCGAGGTGTACGAGTACACGCTGTAGGCCAGGCCGCGCTTCTCGCGGACCTCCTGGAAGAGGCGGGAGGACATGCCGCCGCCGAGGGCGGTGTTCAGGACGCCCAGCGCCCAGCGGCGGTCGTCGGTGCGGGCCAGGCCCGGCATGCCGAGGACGACGTGGGCCTGCTCCGTCTTGCGGCCGAGGAGCTCTACGCGGCCCGCGGTGCGGATGGCGCGCCGACCGTCGCGCGGGGCGAGCGGGATGGCGTCGGGGCCGCGCAGGGCGCCCGCCTTCTCGAAGGCGGCGCGGACCTGGCGTACGACCTTGTTGTGGTCGACGTTACCCGCGCAGGCCACGACCAGGTGCGTCGGGTCGTAGTGCTTCTTGTAGAAGCGGCGGATGCGGTCCGCGGTGAGGGCATTGACGGTGTCGACCGTGCCGAGGACCGGGCGGCCGAGCGGGGTGTCACCGAGCATCGTGTGCGCGAACAGGTCGTGCACACAGTCGCCCGGGTCGTCCTCGGTCATCGCGATCTCTTCGAGGATCGCGCCGCGCTCGACGTTCACGTCCTCTTCGACGATGAGCGAGCCGGTCAGCATGTCGCAGACGACGTCGATGGCCAGCGGCAGGTCGGTGTCGAGCACGCGCGCGTAGTAGCACGTGTACTCCTTCGCCGTGAACGCGTTCATCTCGCCGCCGACCGCGTCGATCGCCGAGGAGATGTCCAGCGCGCTACGCCGCGACGTGCCCTTGAAAAGCAGGTGCTCCAGGTAGTGCGTGGCGCCGTTCAGCGCCGGTGTCTCGTCGCGGGAGCCGACGTGCGCCCAGATACCGAAAGTGGCGGAGCGTACGGAGGGCAGGGTCTCGGTGACGATGCGCAGGCCACCGGGGAGGGTGGTCTTACGGACCGTACCGATGCCGTTCTGGCCCTTGATGAGGGTTTGGGTACGGGCGACGGCCCGCGCCTCCGAGGAGGTGCGGGCCGTCGCCGTGGAGCTACTAGACGTCACTTGTCGGTGTCGTCCTTCTTCTCGTCGTTCTCTTCACCCTCGATGACCGGGATCAGGGAGAGCTTGCCGCGGGAGTCGATCTCGGCGATCTCGACCTGGACCTTCTGGCCCACGCCGACGACGTCCTCGACGTTCTCCACGCGCTTGCCGCCGGCGAGCTTGCGGATCTGCGAGATGTGCAGCAGACCGTCCTTGCCCGGGAGCAGCGACACGAACGCCCCGAAGGTCGTCGTCTTCACGACGGTGCCCAGGTAGCGCTCGCCGACCTCCGGCATGGTCGGGTTGGCGATGCCGTTGATCGTGGCGCGGGCGGCCTCGGCGGCCGGGCCGTCGGCGGCACCGATGTAGATGGTGCCGTCGTCCTCGATCGTGATCTCGGCGCCGGTGTCCTCCTGGATCTGGTTGATCATCTTGCCCTTGGGGCCGATGACCTCACCGATCTTGTCCACGGGGATCTTGACGGTGATGATCCGCGGGGCGTTCGGGGACATCTCGTCCGGCGTGTCGATCGCTTCCATCATCACGTCGAGGATGTGGAGGCGGGCGTCGCGGGCCTGCTTGAGGGCCGCGGCCAGGACGGAGGCCGGGATGCCGTCCAGCTTGGTGTCGAGCTGGAGGGCGGTCACGAACTCCTTGGTGCCGGCGACCTTGAAGTCCATGTCGCCGAAGGCGTCCTCCGCACCGAGGATGTCGGTGAGGGCGACGTAGTGCGTCTGGCCGTCGATCTCCTGGGAGATCAGGCCCATGGCGATACCGGCGACGGGGGCCTTCAGCGGCACACCGGCGTTCAGCAGCGACATGGTGGAGGCGCAGACCGAGCCCATGGACGTCGAACCGTTGGAGCCGAGGGCCTCGGACACCTGACGGATCGCGTAGGGGAACTCCTCGCGGGTCGGCAGGACCGGCACGATCGCGCGCTCGGCGAGCGCGCCGTGGCCGATCTCGCGGCGCTTCGGGGAACCGACGCGGCCGGTCTCACCGACGGAGTAGGGCGGGAAGTTGTAGTTGTGCATGTAGCGCTTGCGGGTCACCGGGGAGAGGGTGTCCAGCTGCTGCTCCATGCGGAGCATGTTGAGGGTGGTGACGCCCAGGATCTGGGTCTCGCCACGCTCGAACAGCGCCGAGCCGTGCACGCGCGGGATGGCCTCGACCTCGGCGGCGAGCGTACGGATGTCCGTGACGCCGCGGCCGTCGATGCGGACCTTGTCCTTGATGACGCGCTCGCGGACCAGCTTCTTGGTCAGCGCACGGTACGCGGCGGAGATCTCCTTCTCGCGGCCCTCGAACTGCGGGAGCAGCTTCTCGGCGGCGATCTCCTTGACGCGGTCCAGCTCGGCCTCGCGGTCCTGCTTGCCGGCGATGGTGAGCGCCTGGGCGAGCTCGCTCTTGACCGCGGCGGTCAGGGCCTCCAGGACGTCGTCCTCGTAGTCGAGGAAGATCGGGAACTCGGCGGTCGGCTTGGCGGCCTTCGCGGCGAGGTCCGACTGCGCCTTGCACAGGACCTTGATGAAGGGCTTCGCGGCCTCGAGACCGGCGGCGACAACCTCCTCGGTCGGCGCCTCGGCGCCGCCCTTGACCAGCTGGATGGTCTTGTCGGTGGCCTCGGCCTCGACCATCATGATCGCGACGTCGCCGTCCTCCAGGACGCGACCGGCGACCACCATGTCGAAGACGGCGTCCTCGAGCTCGGTGTGCGTCGGGAACGCGACCCACTGGCCGTTGATCAGCGCGACGCGGACGCCGCCGACCGGGCCGGAGAAGGGCAGACCGGCCAGCTGCGTGGACGCGGAGGCGGCGTTGATCGCCACGACGTCGTACAGGTGGTCGGGGTTGAGCGCCATGATCGTGGCGACGACCTGGATCTCGTTGCGCAGGCCCTTCTTGAAGGACGGGCGCAGCGGGCGGTCGATCAGACGACAGGTGAGGACGGCGTCCTCGGAGGGACGGCCCTCGCGGCGGAAGAAGCTGCCGGGGATCTTGCCGGCGGCGTACATCCGCTCCTCGACGTCCACCGTGAGGGGGAAGAAGTCGAGCTGGTCCTTGGGCTTCTTGGAAGCGCTGGTGGCCGACAGCACCATGGTGTCGTCGTCCAGGTACGCCACGGCGGAGCCGGCGGCCTGCTTGGCCAGGCGGCCCGTCTCGAAGCGGATGGTGCGGGTGCCGAAGGATCCGTTGTCGATAACGGCCTCGGCGTAGTGGGTCTCGTTCTCCACTAGCGATATCTCCTCGTCTTCGTCCCGTCCTGCCCGTGTGGCAGGGGGACGGTGGCGGAGAGCGCTCCTTCTGGTGCGGGCCGGTCTTCGATCGAAGCACCCGGGGCTCGCAATCCCCCGGGGGCCACTACCGAGGACCGGCGGCGGCGAGGTGCGCTTCTCCTCGTTCATTGACGTGATGGGCCCCACCCGGCGGGTACGGCGTCATCACGCTCTGTCGTACGTGCTGTGTCCTGCGTATTGCGTTGTGCTACCACACTACAAAGCGTCAGTGACACTCCGCACGTACAGAGACGTACAGCGGCACGTACAGCAAAAGGAGCGGCTCCCCCGGATAGTGGGAACCGCTCCCTTCACGGCGTCTTACTTGGCGCCCGCCGCACCGCGGCGGATGCCCAGGCGGTCGACCAGCGCACGGAAGCGCTGGATGTCCTTCTTGGCCAGGTACTGCAGCAGGCGGCGACGCTGACCGACCAGGATCAGCAGACCACGGCGGGAGTGGTGGTCGTGCTTGTGGGTCTTGAGGTGCTCGGTCAGGTCCGAGATCCGGCGCGAGAGCATGGCAACCTGGACCTCGGGGGAGCCGGTGTCGCCCTCCTTGGTACCGAACTCGCTGATGATCTGCTTCTTCGTAGCGGCGTCGAGCGACACGCGTACTCCTCGTAGTCTCATGTGTGCCACCGAGTGCCCCTGGTCCACATCTCAGGGGAGCTTCCGTTACTCGGGAGGCGGGGATCCGCTGGGCGCGGCCTCCAGAGCGGTCAGCTCCGGGGGTGCGTACACAAACGGCCGTCACACAGGGTACCAGCCTGGACGGACGCGTCCGTCCGGGTCCCCGAACCTGCCGAACGGCGCGGACCAGGCCACTAGGGTGACCGCACAGGTCATTCGCACGTGGGGAAGGGGCCGCCGGAACATGGCCGAGGAAGCGGAGAAGGACGTCAAGGCGCGCAAGGAGCGGGAGAAGGACGAGCTCTACGCCCTCGACATCTCGGGCGTCGAATGGCACAGCGCGCCGGGCACGGAGCAGCACGAAGAGCGGGTCGAGATCGCGTATCTGCCCGAGGGCGCGGTGGCCATGCGTTCTTCCCTCGACCCGGACACGGTCCTCAGGTACACGGAGGCCGAGTGGCGGGCCTTCGTGCTCGGGGCCCGGGACGGGGAGTTCGATCTGGAGCCGGCGCCGCACAATGGCGGGCTCGCGACGGAGTAGCGGCAGAGTAGGAACGGCAGGGGCCGACGCGGACCTTTCCACGTCGGCCCTCAGCGTCTCAGTGCACGGGGCGATGCGTCTCAGTGCACGGGGGCGATGCCCACCGCGGCCGTCACCGGATCGTCGGGGGACGAGGCGGGTGCCGAGAGCTGACGGGGGGAGAAGAACGCCCGGCCGTGCTCGACGAGGATGTCGGACCACTCGGGGGTTTCCATGCGTGAGGCGTCGTCCGGCAGGTTGAAGAAGAGGAACGGTGTCTCCTTGCCGGTGGCGGGGTCGATGCTCACGATGGCGGCGGGGCCGATGTTGTCGGAACTCGGCCGGTAGACCAGGAGCTTGTCCCCGCTCATCTTCACGGGCCACAGCGGCTGCATCGGCCGTCCGTCGAACTTCCGCAGGGTCTTGCCCGTCTTGGCGTCGAAGCCCACGATCCAGTTCTCCGCCTGGTCGATGTCGCCGTCCGCCTTGCTCGCGACGAAGATCTGGCCGTTCCCCACGACCATCGCGTAGCAGTTCTCCATCACGCCGAAGTACTGCGTTCCGTCGAACGAGTCACCGCACATGGGGTCGAAGCGCCCGCCCCGCATGGAGATCGTGGCGCTGTGCCGGCCCTGGTCGTCGAGGGTGATCAGGTCGGTCACGCCGTAGTCCCCCGCTCCCACGGCCAGCACCGGCGGGTCGGAGGAGGGCATGTAGACGCCGGAGATGCCGTCCTTGAGCTTGTACGTCCACTGCGGCTTGCCCGTGCGAGGGTCGATCTTCTGCACCCGGTAGGCGTGCGTGGACTCCTCTCCGCACCGGAGCAGGACGAGCAGGTTGCGGCCGCCCGCGAAGCCGACGTCCTCGCACGTGGAGACGTCGGTGCTCTTCCAGAGCTGCTTGCCATGGCTCATGTCGTAGGCCACGGAGCCGTTGCCCCACGCCACCGCGACCGTGCCGCGCGTCATGCTCAGATTCGTGTTCGTCACATACGCGGTCTTCGCGTCGGGCATCGTCGCGGTCCACAGCTTCTTGCCGGTGTCGAGGTCGAAGAACACCACCTCGTCACAGATGCCCGCGTCCTTGGTGCCCTTGCGCTTGTACGGCTGGACGACGACGGCGGTCCGGCCGTCCGCGGTGACGTGCTTGGTCGTCGCGCAGATGTGGCCGTCCAGCTTGATGCTCCAAGCCGCCTCGTCCACACCGAACTTGAACCCCGTGATGGTGTTCTTGATGCCCTTGGCGAAGATCGTGTCGGTCGCCCAGGTGCCGGGCGCGTACCGGGTCTCGTCGTCCTTGAACTTCTCCTCGTCGAAGTCGATGACGAGTTCGCCCTCGGGCGTGCTCGGCAGCTTCTCGACCGTCTCCCTGATCTCGTCCGGGGCCTGCGGGGCGGCCACCGGCTTGTTGTTCGCCGGGGTTTCGTCACCGGTTGCGTACATCAGAAGCCACCCGCCCGCGCACAGCACCACGACGAGTACGGCGGCCACGACGCCGAACAGTTTCGTGCGGCGCTTTCTTCGCTCGCTGTCCGCCGCCAACGCGGATTGGGTGTACGGGGATGGGGGCGGGCCGAAGCTCACGCGCTCGGGTCCTTTCGGTGAGAGCCGGTCGGTCTCGGAGGAGCCCTCTACTATGCATGGCCCTTGATCGTGTACATGCCGGGGGCAACGCGACTGTCTTGATGGCTTCGTTTGTCCGCTTTGGGGCTCAATAGTGAGCGTGCGTACGCCACTTCTGGGCAGGGTGTGACGTAGCGGGCAGCCACGGTGGGGTGGACAGGCCTGCCGGAGTGACAGTCATGGTGATTAGGCTGGGACCGGGCGCGACGCCAGAACCCGGGAACGGGCCGCCCGCGTCCCAGGGGGAGCCGGGTCAATTCGGACGACCTCGAACGACTTCGGACGACTACGGGCGTCTACGGACGACAAGAAAACGGTCGCCCCGGCACGGCTTGAGGGTGCTCGACCACACCAGGAGGAATTGTGAACAGCGATCGGGACGGGATCCGCGGGGGCTGGGCCACACCCGGCGATGACCAGTCCGACGCGGAGTCCGCCGTCGAGACGACGGGCGAGTTCACCATCGACTACGCGCCGCCTGCCTGGTACACGCAGAACGCGTCGGGGAGTTCGGGGGAGCCGGACTCGGAATCCGGGGCGGTTTCGGGGACTTCGGAGGCCTCGACCGCCTCGACGGCTTCAGAGCCTGCGGGCGCTTCGGCTTCGGATGCGCCTGCCGCGCCGCCGGTGGGGAGTCCGGTTGCGGTGCCCAGGCTGCCGGTTGGTAGTGGGTTCGAGCCGGAGGTCGCGAAGCCGGAGGCTCCTGCCGCGGACGCCGGGAGCCCGACGGCTGTGCCGAGCTTTCCCGTGGGTGGGTTTCAGGCCCAGTGGACTCCTTCCGCTCCTCCGGCCGCGCCGGTCCCTCCTGTCGCGCCCGTCGCGCCGGCCGCCGCTGCTGACGAGGCGGAGCCGGAGAACGGGGACTTGGAGAGTGGCGCGACCATGCGGATCTCCTCTGTCCCGCTGAAGCGTGAGATCGCGGAGCGGGCGGCTGCGGCGTCGGAGGACGCGGAGGCGGAGACGGAGACGGAGACGGAGACAACGGCGGAGACATCGGCGGAAGCCGAAGTCGAGGCCGCGCGCGGGGCCGAGGCCGATGCCTATGCCGAGCCCGAGGCCCCGGTCGAGACCGAAGCCGTGGCCGCGCCTACTCCCGTGCCCGCGCCTGATCCCGTGGCCCTGTACCAGTCGCTGGAGGCTTCCTCGAACGGCGACGACGCAGACGTCGAGGCGGAAGCAGCCGCGGCCGAGGCCGAAGTGGCCTCCCCCGGTGCGGATTCCGCTGAGGGGCCGAGCGATGCCTCCGACGAGGAGAGCGTCGCCGACGTCGTGGAGCTGCGGCGCGCGGACGACGGCGGTGCTGCGGATGCGATGGATGCCGCGGACGCGGCCGACGCGGCCGACGCGGTCAGCGGCGCCGAGCCGCGGGACGATGTCAGTGATGCGGTGCCGCCGCAGGCCGAATCCAGCCATGCGGTGCCTTCGCCGACCGCCGAGCCGGAGGATGCCGAACCCCGGGACAGCGAGCCTCAGGACGCCGTGCCCCAAGAGGGCGAGCCCCAGGACGCCGTGCCCATGGCCGGGCCGGACGCACCCGAGGCCGTGCAGGACGCACCCCCGGCCTGGGCTCCGCCGCCGCTGCCGCAGGGTGGGCTGCCGCCGTTGCCGCCCGCGTATCAGCCCGCGGCGCCCGCTCCCGCGGCCCAGTGGCCGGCGTCCACGCAGCCGATGTCGGCCGAGCCCGCGCAGCCGCAAGTGCCGCCGCAGGCTCAGCCGCCCGCACCGGCGCCGGGCCAGCCGTTCCAGCCGGCGGCACCACAGCCCGGCCAGCCCTTCCAGCCTCCCGCACCCCAGCCTCCGGCTCCGGCGTGGCCCGCCTCCCCCAGCGCCCCTGTCTCCGCGGGTCCGGCGCAGGGACCCGTGCCGGTGCCCCCGCCCGCCGCCGAGAACCCCGTTCCGGCCCCGCCGCAGGCTCCGCATGCGGCGCTTCCGGCGCCAGCGCAGCAGGGGAGTTACGGGTTCCCGCAACCGGGCACCCCGACGCCGAACCCCACGCCGCAAGGCAGCTACGGATTCCCACAGCCCGGCGCGCCTGCCCCCGCTCCGGCCGCCGAGGCTCCGGCACCTGCGCAGCAGGGGAGTTACGGGTTCCCGCAACCGGGCACCCCGGCGACGAACCCCACGCCGCAAGGCAGCTACGGATTCCCCCAGCCCGGCGCCCCTGCCCTCGCTCCGACGCCCGCCCCCGCTCCGGCCGCCGAGGCTCCGGCACCTGCACCGCAAGGCAGCTACGGCTTCCCCCAGCCCAGCACCCCGACGCCGAACCCCACGCCGCAAGGCAGCTACGGATTCCCGCAGCCCGGCGCCCCGGCTCCGGCCAACCCGCCCGCCCAGGGCCCGGGTTACGGATTCCCCCAGCCCACGACGCCGCCGGCGAACCCCGTGGCTCCGCAGGCCCCCGCCCCGCAGCAGGGGTACGGATTCCCGCCCCCGGCGCCGCAGGCGCCCAACGCCCCCGTACCGCAGCCTGGTTACGACCTCCCCCAGCCGCCCCCGGCCCCCACGCAGTCGGCCGCGCCCACCCCGGCGCAGCCGCCGCTCCCCTCGGCGCAGGTGGCCCCGCCGTACCCCCAGCAGGCTCAGCCGCAGCCCGAGCAGCAGCGGGCCGCGCCCGTCGACCCCCGGGCCGGAGCCGCCTGGCCGCAGCCCGTGCAGCATGACCAGCGGCAGCCCACCAACCCCGGTGCCGCCCCGCTCGGATACACCGCGGCGGTCGAGCTCTCCTCCGACCGGCTGCTCAACAACAAGAAGCAGAAGGCCAAGAGCGGTCGCCCGGCTGCCGCGTCGTCGCGGTTCAAGCTCGGCGGAAAGAAGGAGGAGGCCGAGCGGCAGCGGAAGCTGGAGCTGATCCGGACACCGGTGCTCTCGTGCTACCGAATCGCCGTGATCAGCCTCAAGGGTGGCGTGGGCAAGACGACCACGACCACCGCGCTCGGCGCCACGCTCGCCAGTGAGCGGCAGGACAAGATCCTCGCGATCGACGCCAACCCGGACGCGGGCACGCTCGGCCGCCGAGTGCGCCGCGAGACCGGGGCCACCATCCGTGACCTCGTCCAGGCGATCCCGTACCTCAACTCGTACATGGACATCCGGCGGTTCACCTCCCAGGCCCCGTCGGGGCTGGAGATCATCGCCAACGACGTCGATCCGGCGGTGTCCACCACCTTCAACGACGAGGACTACCGGCGCGCTATCGATGTCCTGGGCAAGCAGTACCCGATCATCCTGACCGACTCGGGTACGGGTCTGCTGTACAGCGCCATGCGCGGTGTGCTCGACCTCGCCGACCAGCTCATCATCATCTCGACGCCGTCGGTCGACGGTGCGAGCAGCGCCAGTACGACGCTGGACTGGCTGTCGGCGCACGGGTACGCGGATCTGGTCTCGCGCTCCATAACCGTCATCTCCGGAGTGCGCGAGACCGGCAAGATGATCAAGGTGGAGGACATCGTCAGCCACTTCGAGACGCGCTGCCGCGGTGTCGTGGTCGTGCCGTTCGACGAGCACCTGGCGGCCGGTGCCGAGGTCGACCTCGACATGATGCGGCCCAAGGTGCGGGAGGCGTACTTCAACCTCTCCGCGATGGTGGCCGAGGACATCGCACGGCACCAGCAGTCGCACGGGCTGTGGACCAACGACGGCAACCCGCCGCCGGTGGCCGCCCCGCCGATGCCGGGTCAGTACGTTCCGGGACAACCGGTCCCCGGGCAGCAGCCGGTCCCCGGCCATCCCGCTCCGGGGCAGGCCCCGCAGCAGCCGCAGCCCGGGCAGCCGCACGCCCAGCCCGGACAGCCCTACCCCCAGCCGGGCCAGCCCTACGCGCAGCCCGGGCAGGCATACCCCCAGCAGCCTCCGCAGGCGCAGCCCGAGCCCGGACAGCCGTTCCAGCCGGGCCAGCCGTATCAGCCGAACCAGGGCCAGACCCCGCCCCCGCCGGCACCCCCTCAGCAGTAACCCGATCGGCCCCTTCCGAGGAGCCGATTACCGCCCGGGCCCGCACCGTCTCCGTACGGTGCGGGCCCTTGGCGTATCCATGGGCGTTTCGAGCCGTCAGGCCATCACCTGGGGGGCTTCACCGGTCTGAACCAATGAGCGAAAAATACGCGTCAACTCGTTATTTCCGCAGGCCACATGGGGTTCACGCGCCGTTGACGCGTGCAGACCGCCGCTGATAGACACACAGATCAATCCCGCCGGCGTCACCAGTCACCCGATCAAGTAGTTCAACAAGCCATCCCCGTGCGAGCGATGACGCGAGGTCACCGACCCATGAACACACAAGATCAACACGCCAGAAGGCGCCCGCGCCTCCGTCTCAGGACCGGGACCCGGCTCCCCCGGCTGATCGCCGTCGCCGGCGCCGCCGCGCTCACCCTCACCGCCGGTCTCGCGACCCCGCTCAACCCGGCTCCCGAGCAGGCCCAGGCCAAGGAGAGCAAGAAGGTCCTCACCGTCGCGGTCGCGCAGAGCGTCGACTCGCTGAGCCCGTTCCTGGCGACGCGGCTGGTCAGTACGAGCATTCACCGGCTCATGTACGAGTACTTGACCAACTACGACCCGGCGGACAACCACGCGATCCCGGGCCTCGCCACCAAGTGGGAGCCCTCCGCCGACAAGCTGACCTGGACCTACACGATCCGCTCCAACTCCAAGTGGTCGGACGGTCAGCAGGCCACCGCCGAGGACGCGGCGTGGACGTTCAACAAGATGATGACCGACGAGGGCGCCGCCACCGCCAACGGCAGCTTCGTCACCAACTTCAAGAAGGTCACGGCCCCCAGCGCCACCAAGCTCGTCATCGAGCTGAAGAAGCCGCAGGCCACGATGGCCGCCCTCGACGTGCCGATCGTGCCCAAGCACGTCTGGGAGAAGGTCGGCGACTTCTCGAAGTTCAACAACGACAAGAACTTCCCCATCGTCGGCAATGGGCCGTTCATTCTGACCGACTACAAGGCGGACAGCTACGTACGCCTGAAGCCCAACAAGAGCTTCTGGCGGGGGGCTCCGAAGTTCGACGAGCTGGTCTTCAAGTACTACAAGGACGGTGACGCGGCGGTCGCGGCCCTGCAGAAGGGCGAGGTGTCCTTCGTCTCCGGCCTGACGCCCGCTCAGTCGGCCGCTCTCAAGAGCCAGCACAACATCAAGGTCAACGACGCCCCCGGCCGCCGCTTCTACGCCCTGGCCACCAACCCCGGTGCCCAGGCCAAGGACGGCAAGCATTTCGGTGACGGCGCCGAGTCGCTGCTCGACCAGAAGGTGCGCCAGGCGCTCTTCATGGCGATCGACCGCGAGACCCTCGTCGACAAGGTCTTCCAGGGGCACGCCGTCGAGGGCGAGGGCTACATCCCGCCGCGCTTCTCGCCGTACTTCTGGAAGCCGTCGGCGAGCCAGCAGCTGTCGTACGACCCTGCCAAGGCGGCCCAACTCCTCGACCGGGCGGGCTACAAGAAGAACGGCGACGGCAAGCGCGTCGAGAAGAACGGCAAGCCGATCAACTACCGGATCCTGTGCCATGCCACCGACCCGAACGACAAGGCGGTCGGACAGTACCTGAAGGAGTGGTTCGGCAAGCTCGGCATCGGTGTCACGCTCAACTGCCTGGACAACGTGACCGACCCGTGGCTGGCGGGCAAGTACGACCTCGCGTTCGACGGCTGGTCCGTCAACCCGGACCCCGACTTCGTCCTGTCCATCCACACCTGCGCGGCACTGCCCGCCACCCCCAAGGACACCGGGGCGACCGACAACTTCGTCTGCGACAAGAAGTACGACGAGCTGTACGACCAGCAGCTCGCCGAGTACGACACGGCCAAGAGGGCGGACATCGTCAAGCAGATGGAGTCGCGGCTGTACGACACCGGGTACATGAACGTCATGGCGTACCCGAACGCGGTCGAGGCCTATCGCACCGACCAGATCAAGTCGATCGAGACGATGCCGAAGGCCGCGGGCAACATCTACGGGCAGGACGGGTACTGGAGCTGGTGGTCGGCGGTTCCGGCGGGGTCCTCCGGTGAGTCCTCCGACAGTTCGAGCTCGTCGGGCGTCATCATCGGCATCGTCGCGGGCGTCGTCGTCCTCGCGGGCGTCGGGGTGTTCTTCGCGATGCGCCGACGCTCGACGGCCGAGGACCGTGAGTAGCGCACGCATCGGCCCCGAGCCTGAAGACCAGGGGCACCCCATGGACGTACGAGCGAATGAGTAGTTCATGACCGCTGAGGCAACACCCTCGCTGGTCGAGGCGACCGGCGGTCCGGCGGAGGCCGGACCGCCGGTCCGCGGGCCACGGGCGCGCACCCGTACCGCGTATCTGCGGTACGTGGCGGGCAAGTTGGGCGGTGCGGCCGTCTCACTGCTCGCCGTCCTCGTCACCAGTTTCTTCCTCTTCCGTCTCATCCCCGGCGACCCGGTCAAGTACATGACGGGCGGCCGTCAGGTGTCCGCCGAGCAACTCGCCAACTACCGCAAGGAGTTCGGGCTGGACCTGCCGATGTGGGAGCAGTTCACGGACTACTGCGGCAAGGCGCTCACCGGCGACCTCGGCACCTCGTACCAGTTCCGCGCCCCCGTCATCGACAAGATCACCGAGGCCCTGCCGAACACGCTTCTCCTCACCGGCACGGCGTTCGTCCTCTACACCGCGCTCGGCATCTTCATCGGCACGCGCTCCGCCTGGCGCAACGGCGGGCTGAGCGACCGGCTCAACACCGGTCTGGCGCTGACCCTTTACTCGATTCCGTCGTTCTGGCTCGGGCTGCTGCTCATCATCGTCTTCTCGGTGGGCATGGGGCCGGTCCCCGGTCTCTTCCCGACCGGCGGCATGGAGTCGGGGGGCAAGGAGGGCTTCGCGTACGTCATGGATGTCGCCCACCACCTCGTCCTCCCGGTGGTCACCCTGGTCGCGGTCGAGTACGGGCAGACGCTGCTCGTCACGCGCTCGGCGCTGCTGGACGAGATGGGCAGCGACTATCTGACGACGGCCCGGGCGAAGGGCCTGCGGGACGATCTCGTACGCCGTCGGCATGCCGTGCCGAACGCGCTGCTGCCGACGGTCACGCTGATCTTCATCAACCTCGGCCGGACGGTCGCCGGGGTGATCCTCGTCGAGACCGTCTTCTCCTGGCCGGGCCTCGGCGGGCTCTTCTACCAGGCGCTGAGCGTGCCCGATCTGCCGCTGGTGCAGGGGCTGTTCTTCGTCTTTGCGGCGGCGGTGATCGTGATGAACACGCTGGCCGATCTGATCTATCCGCTGCTGGACCCCCGGGTGGGCCGATGACCACGACCGAGTCGGACGGGCCGATGACAACCGAATCCACGGCGGCCGAGCAGGCCGCGCCGGCGACGGCGAAGAGCCCCCGCGCTCTCGCCCGGCAGCGCCGCCGCCATTCCGCCGCCCGCTTCTGGAAGCAGTACCGCACCCACCGGGCCGGCGTCTTCGGGCTCGCCGCCCTCGGCCTCTTCGCGCTCATCGCGCTGACCGCGCCGCTGACCGTCGGCTCCGACGTGCAGAGCGTGACCAACGCGCCGGGTGATCCCATGGAGAGTCCGAGCGCCGAATTCCCGCTGGGCACCGACCAGTTCGGGCGCAATCTGCTCGGGCTCGTGGTGTGGGGTGCCCGGGTCTCGCTGCTGGTCGGACTGCTCGCGGCCGTGCTATCCGTCGCGATCGGCGCGCTCATCGGGATCACCGCCGGGCACTTCCGCGGCTGGTACGCGACCGTGATGATGCGGATCACGGACTGGTTCCTGGTCATGCCGACCCTGGTCCTCGCGATCGCGCTGGCGACCGTGATGACCCGGTCGCTCGGCACGATCATCCTGGCGATCGGCGTCACGACCTGGCCGACGACGGCCCGGCTGGTGCGGGCGCAGACCCTCGCGGTCGAGTCGCGGCCGTACATCGAGCGGGCCAAGGCGCTCGGCGGCGGGCACTGGCACATCATGTCCCGCCACGTCCTGCCCAACGTCATGCCGCTGGTGCTGGCCCAGACGACCCTGATCATCTCCTCCGCGATCCTCGCCGAGGCGACGCTCGCGTTCCTCGGGCTGGGCGACCCGACGGTGGTGTCATGGGGCGGGCTGCTCCAGGACGCGCGGGAGGCGGGTGCGGTCAGCGCGGGCAAGTGGTGGTATCTGGTGCCGCCGGGAGTCGCGATCGCGGTGGTCGCGCTGGCGTTCACGTTGTGCGGGCGCGCGGTCGAGTCGGTTCTCAACCCCAAGCTGGGGGTGGCACGTTGACGCTCCTGGAGGTCAGGAACCTCGAAGTGACGTACGCGGGCGGGGCAGCCGCCGTGCGCGGCGTGGACCTCTCGCTCGACGCCGGCCAGAAGCTCGGCATCGCCGGCGAGTCCGGCTGCGGCAAGTCCACGCTGGCGCTCGCGCTGCTGCGGCTGCTGCCCGCGGGCACGCGCACGAGCGGGGAGATCCTGCTCGACGGCGAGGACGTGCTCAGGATGAAGTGGGGGCGCGTGCGGGCGGTGCGCTGGGCCGGCGCCTCGATCGTCTTCCAGGGCGCGATGCACTCACTGAACGCCGTACACCGCATCGGCGACCAGATCGCCGAGCCGATCCTGCTGCACAGGAAGGCGACCCCGGCGGGCGCGAAGAAGAAGACCGGCGAGCTGCTCGAACACGTCGGCCTGCCCGCCGCCCGTGCGGACGCCTACCCGCACGAACTCTCCGGCGGGCAGCGCCAACGCGTCATGATCGCCATGGCGCTGGCCTGCGACCCGCGGCTGGTCATCGCCGACGAACCGACCACAGCGCTCGACGTGATGATCCAGGCGCAGATCCTCCGGCTGATCGAACAGCTCGTCACCGAGCAGGAGTTGGGCCTGATCATGATCAGCCACGACCTCGCGGTACTGGCCGACACCTGCGACCGGCTCGCGGTGATGTACGCGGGCCGCGTCGTCGAGGAGGGTCCCGCCCAGCAGGTGTACGAGGATGCCCAACACCCTTACGGCAAGGCCCTGTCGGCCGCCTTCCCGCGCATCGGCGACACGGCGTCGCGGTTCGCGCCGCGCGGGCTGCCGGGCGACCCGCCGGATCCGTCGGCGCTGCCGTCCGGCTGCACGTTCCACCCCCGGTGTCCGGTGGCGCTGGAGTCGTGCGTGACCGAGGACCAGGCGCTGCACGACGCGGGAGCGGAACGGTGGGCGGCCTGTGTGCACGTAGGGGCCCCGGTCCCGGACGCGAGGAGCACCGTATGACGACACCACCGCTTCTCGGCGCCGAGGGGACACCGCCGCTCCTGAGCGCCGAGGGGCTGCACGTCACCTTCCCCGGCCGCCACGGCGCCGCCCGGGCCCGTGCCGTCGACGGCGTCGACCTCGACATCCGGCCCGGCGAGATCGTCGCGCTGGTCGGCGAGTCGGGCTGCGGCAAGACGACACTCGCCCGCTCCCTCCTCGGACTCGTCCCACCGACCGGCGGCCGCGTCACCTTCGACGGCAAGCCGCTCGACTACTCCTCACGCGCCCTGAAGGCGTACCGCAAGCGCGTCCAGCTGGTCCTCCAGGACCCCAGTGGCTCGCTCAACCCCCGGCACACGGTGTACGACGCGGTGGCCGAGGGCCTGCGTATCCACGGGTACGGCGGCGACGAGCGGGCGGCGGTGGCGGAGGCCTTGTCCCGGGCGGGGCTGCGCCCCCCGGAGCGCTTCTTCCTCCGCTATCCGCACGAGCTGTCCGGAGGCCAGCGCCAGCGCGTCGTCATCGCGGGCGCCCTGGTCCTGGAACCCGAACTCATCGTCGCCGACGAGCCGGTGGCCTCCCTCGACGCATCGGTACGCGGCGAGATCCTCGCCCTGCTCCTGCGGCTGCGCGCCGAACTCGGCCTGTCCGCACTGGTGGTGACCCACGACCTGGGCCTGGCCTGGAACATCGCCGACCGCGTCGCGGTGATGTACCTCGGCCGGATCGTGGAGACGGGCGAGGTCGAACAGGTTCTGACGGCACCCCGACACCCGTACACCCAGGCCCTGTTGTCCGTTCTCCCCGAGGCTCCGGGCGATCCGGTCGTCCTGACCGGCGAACCCCCGGACCCGTCCCGCATCCCGACCGGTTGCCGCTTCCACGCCCGCTGCCAGATCCTCGCGAGCGGGGAGGCGGAGCGGGCGGGCGTCGCGCACGCGTGCCGGAGCCAGGACTTGGAGGTGCTCGGCGGGGGCGGCGGGACGCAGGTGGCGTGCCACTGGGCGAGGGCGCGGGTCACCATGTGAGAGGGGCGCCCGATGCTGTCACCAGCACCGGGCGCCCCCATCCACGGAGGAGGACTACTCCCCGTCGTACGCCTCGATCAGCTCGCGCGACCGCTTCACGTCGTCCGCGATGGCCTCCAGCAGCGCCTCGATGGAGTCGAACTTGGCCATGCCCCGGACGTAGGCGAGGAAGTCGACGGCGACGTGCAGGCCGTACAGGTCGAGGCCGACGCGGTCGATGGCATACGCCTCGACGGTGCGGTCGGTGCCGTCGAACTGCGGGTTCGTGCCGACGGAGATCGCGGCGGGCATGGCCTCGCCCTCGACGTGCAGCCAGCCGGCGTAGACGCCGTCCGCGGGGATGGCGGTGTGCGGGAGCGTCTCGACGTTCGCCGTCGGGAAGCCGAGCTCGCGGCCGCGCTGGGCGCCGCGTACGACGATGCCCTCGACGCGGTGCGGGCGCCCGAGGATCTCGCGCGCGCCCTCGACATCGCCCTCGGCGACGAGCCGCCGGGTGAGGGTCGAGGAGAAGGGCTCGCCGCCGCCCGCCTCACCCGTCACATACAGATCGACGACCTCGACCTCGAAGTCGTACGTCTCGCCCTGCTCGCGCAGGAAGTCGACATTGCCCGCGGCCTTGTGACCGAAGCGGAAGTTGGGGCCTTCGACCACGGCCTTGGCATGCAGCTTGTCGACGAGGACCTTGACCACGAAGTCGGCGGGCGACAGTTTCGAGAACTCGGTGGTGAAAGGGAGGATGAGCAGCGCGTCCACGCCCAGGTCGGCCATCAGTTCGGCGCGTCGGTGGTGCGGGGCGAGCAGCGGGGGGTGGCTGCCGGGGCGCACGACCTCGCTGGGGTGCGGGTCGAAGGTGACGACCACGGAGGGCACACCCAGCTCGCGGGCGCGATCCACGGCATGCCGGATGATCAGCTGGTGCCCGCGGTGCACCCCGTCGTAGGAACCGATGGTGACGACGCTGCGCCCCCAGTCCTCGGGGATGTCCTCCAAGCCACGCCAGCGCTGCACTGTGACCGCTCCTTGTCGAACCCGTGTCCGTGATTGCCTCATTCGCAGCTCTAAGGGTGCCATGCCGCGTGCGCTCGGCTTGCATCGGCATCGAGCTGTGACGCATCCCGCAGCGGCCGGGGCGCGGAGTCAGGCGGGTACCCGCACCCCGGCCAGGTTCTCGATCATGCGCCGGGTGCTCGGACCCACCACTGCGGCCCACTCCTCGGGGGCGCCGGTCAGCCAGCGGGCCACCAGGATGGCGAAGCCCGGCACGTGGCGGGCCAGCTCGACGAGACCGCGGTCGAAGCCGGTGGCGCCGGCCGGGGTGCGGACGAGGAGGAGGCCCGTGCGGTGCACCAGCTCGCGGGTCGGCTCCTCACCCCTGCGCACCGCGCCGTCCGCGGCGGCCCTGAGGAGGGTGTCGAGGACGGCAGGGTCCCGCTCGTGCGCGAGCAGCAGATCCAGCAGCTCGCGCCGCAGCGCGCGCGACGCACGGCTGCCCGGCGCCGCCAGGACGGCCGCGAGCGCCGCCCGCACCGGTACGGGGCAGCCCTCCAGCAGTCCGCTGACCAGCGGAAAGAGCACAGCGCGTGCGGTAGGGCCGTATTCGAGGCGGCGATCCACATACGCGGCCACGTGGGCGGCGGCCTCGGGGCGCAGCTCCACGACCTCTCTCACCATCGTGGCGACGTGGCGGGCGAGTGCGGGCGTGGTGACATCGGCGAGGGTGCGCAGCACCCGACTCGTGTCGGGGCCGGGCTGCCGCAGCCGGGTCCGGAAGGCGGCCAGCACCGGGTCCGGGTGAGTCGTGAGCGCGGCGACCAGGGCGCTCGGAGGCAGCTGCGGGTCACCGGACGTGAAGCGCTCCAGAGCCTGTGGCAGGTACCGGGCTCGCGTCCACGGATCCCGTACGAGCAGACCGAGCGCTCCGCCGTGCAGCGTGCAGTCGGCGGGGCGGGCCAGCAGGGCGAGCGCCGCGTAACGCAGCAGCTCGCGGTCGGCCAAGGTCCGCACGAACGGTGCCGCCCGCAACCCGTACGCCACCGCCGCCACCCGCCGCGCCGGCCGCTCGTCGTGCGCCCACCGGTCGACCGCCCGGCACACGGCCGACGTCTCCTCCTCGGCGAGCACGGCGAGCAGCTCGTCGCCGCGCCGGTGCGCAACTCCGACCAGCGCCTCGGCCAGGTCGTCGAGCGCCCGCCGCCGATGTGCGTACAGCAACGCCTGCGCGGCTGTGGCCACGGTCGCGTGCGGGGTCGCGGGGAGGGGGCGCTCGTCGTCGAACCAGCGAGTGAGGTGGAGCTGTACGGCCACGGGGTCGGCGACGAGGAGACGGGCCACGGCGTCCAGGTAGCGGGGGGCGGATGAGGGACCGGCAGGGCGCTCTCCTGCACGGAGGTGGTCCCTCGCTCCGGTAGGGAGCTGGTCCGCCGCTCCCATACGGAACTGGTCCGCCGCTCCGGTACGGAGCGGGTTCGTAACCTCGGACCGAAGCTGGTCCGCCGCTCCCATGCGGAGCTGGTCCGCCACTCCGGTAAGAAGTGGGTCCGCCGCTCCGGTACGGAGTGCGTCCCCCGCTCCGGTACGGAGTGCGTCCCCCGCTCCGGTACGGAGTGGGTCCGCGCCCGAGGTCGCAGACCCGTCCGGCGTACGGGGCTCGGGGACCCGGGGCGAACCGGCGCGCCCGGTCTCGCGCACCACGTCCGCCTCAGGCCGCGCCTCGTCCGCGATCACCAGGCGCCTCAGCAGGTCGAGCCGTTCGCTCTCCGGCAGGGGCAGCATCTCCCAGAAGGAGGGCCCGAACTCCCCTGGTACGCCCCTGCCTTGCTCCCGCCACCTGACGATCCGCTCGGCGAGCAGCCGCAGCACAGCGACGTAGGGCGTCGCGTCTGGCACGCGCCGCAGGACGTCCGCGCAGAGGTGGGTGGCCCACCAGGCGGGGTCGCTGAGCGGGCCCGACGCCTCCGGCAGCAGGTCGTCCACGGCATCGACCAGGTCCTCCAGACGGAGGGCCAGCTCGGCGGTGCCCCGTTGACGGGCCAGGAGGAGCAGGGTCTCGACCACGGGGCCGATGCGGTGCCGGGGGACGGGGAGGGTGTGGGCCGGGGAGGACGTGGGCGCGGAACGGGACCGCAGACGACGCGAGGCGGCCGTACCCGGGGCCGCCCCGCCCGCTGCCGGCGAAGGAGCACCTGCCGCACCCGTGGACGGTGTACCGTCGGCCCCCCGCGGCCGGGCCGACGCCCCTCCGACCCGCCCAGGCCCCTGCCCCGGCGCGGCCGCCCGCCCCCGGTGGACCAAGGCGTGCAGTGCCGCGTCCAGGTCGAGGTGCGTGCCCTGGATCCAGTCGGCGAGTTCCTCGTGGGCGAAGCGGTAGCCGTTGCCGGCGGGGGCGAGGAGGCCCTCGGTGAGGACGGCGGAGGCCCAGCCGCTGGTGCTGGAGAGACGGCGTCGCGGGGCGGGGCCCCACGGGAAGACGGCTTCGAAGGACGCGCGGTCCAGCTCGCCCTGCCCAGGGCCCAGACAGCGCCGCGCGGCCTCGTGCACCTGGCCGGAGACCTGGGCGGCGAGCCGCCGTACGGCGATGCCTCGCAGCCCGTTCGCCGCGGCGAGCCGGACCGCGATGCGCAGGCACATCAGGTCCAGGTACGCGGCGAAGACGTCGTCCCGGTCGAGCCGCCCGGCGGGGGCGTCCGGCAGCGCGGCCCGCACCTCGGAGAGCAGCCGCAGTGTCAGGGGGTGCCGCGCGTGGGCCGCCACCAGCGCGTCCTCGGGGATCCCGGCGCGCGACCGGGCCCGCCGTGCCTCCCCCTCGGTGAGGTCCCCCAGCCACACGCAGGCCGGAATCGACGAGTCCGTGCCGGCCTCGGCCCCGTGCAGCATCTCCCCCGGAAACTCGGCCCCCGCCTGCTCCCAGTACTCGGCCCGGCACCCGACGACGAGCCGCGCCCCGGTCTCCCGCAGCCATGCGACCGTCCCGGCGGTCCACTCGGGCAGCCGGTGGGCGAGCGTGGGCGGCATCTCCTCGGGGCCGTCGAGGAGCAGCAGCAGCGGCCGTCCCGCGTCCCGAGCCAGCCGGGCCAGGCGCTCCGGCCCGATGTCGCCGAGTTCACCGTCGTACCTGCCCGGCGGCAGCACATCGGAGGGCACGGACCCTGCGGCCCGCCCCTCCCCCACGGCGGCGCCCGCATCCCGTGAGGCCGCCACGATCCGTCCCGCCCGCTCCAGCGCCCGAGTCGCCGCGTCCGCCACCGAGGTGTCCGTGGCGAGGAGGTCGGCGCCGCGCAGCCACAGGGTGGGCGCCGGTTCCGCGCCCCGGGTGCGGCGGCCGGCGAGGGCCGCCAGTTCCGTCGTACGGCCGCTGCCGGGCGGTCCGACGAGCCCGAGGACGGCGGCCGGGCCGGCCTCGAAGGCGGCGAACTCCCTGACGGCATCGGTCCGTTCGACCGGTCCGCGGGGCGCGCCGCCGGACCCCGGTGACGTCGCCGCCTCCGGCCCGTCCGAACCCACCGAGGTCGCGGTGAGCTCCAGTACGCCCGCCAGATTGAGATCGGCCTCGTACGCGGGCACGGTCGCCGCGTTGCGGGCCAGCAGCTCGAGAAGTGGCCCTGGCACACCTCTCAGGGGGACGGCGAACCCCGCTGCCCGGTGCCGAATGGGGGGCTCTCCCGCTCGAACGCGGCCGAGGGCCTGAGGGAGCAGCGCGGTGCCGAGGACCCCCAGCACCGCCCCGGTCGAGGCGTCCAGGACCGGCCCCCCGGCCGCGCCGCCGCCCAGCCGGAGCGCATCCGCGCCCGCGGTGCCGATCGCCAACTCCAGGGCGTCGCCCAGGAGATGGAAGCGGTCGGTGGCGGTGTACGTCACGGCGGACGTGCCGAGCACGCGCGCCTCGCGCCAGCCGCCCGCGGCGATCCGGACGTACGTGCCGGTCGCGATGCGGTCCCGCACGGTGACGGGGAGCGGGTCGAGACCGAGACCTTCGGTACGTACGAGAGCCAGATCGGCGTCGGGCAGCGGCGTGACGGCGTCGGCGGTCACCACGCAGGTGCGGTCGCCGGCGGCGTGCAGGACCAGGCGGGCCAGGCCGTCGACGGCCTCGTGGCTGGTGATCACCGTGCCGTGGTGGTCGGCGACGAAACCCGTGCCGCGAGGGCGCCCCGCCAGGTCGCAAATGCGTACCAGTGCCTCGTCCCGTGTGTCCCGGGTATCGTCGGTCGCCTGTCGGCCCCCGGTCCGCGGGCCCCGTCCCGCCATGCTCGAACCTCCCCGCCGTACTCCTCTTTCCGACGGTAGGCGCGAGGTGATCAGCGGGACAGATCGCGTGGCGAACGCGCCCCCTTCCGCTCCCTCGGTTCACTCCGAGCGCCTGCCCGAAGGGGTGAATAGGCGAGGGCGGATGGATACACCCTTGGGTGGGGGAACCGAGGGGGGACCGTGGAGCGGCGGGCACGAGAACCCGTGATCGCCGCTCCACGGACGGAGCGATGCGAAACCGGAGGCGTTCGGCGTCAGCCGAACACCGCCAGACTCTTCGCCTTGCCCTTCTGCTCCTCCACCAGCGCCAGGAACCGCCCCTCGCCGTCGAAGACGGCCACGGCACCTTTGCCCGCGTACTCCTCGGGCATCTCCAGGCGTACGCCGTTGAGCAGCAACCGGGCCCGCCTGGCGTCCACGTCCCAGCGCGGGAACGCGGCCGCGGCGGCCTCCGCGATCGGCATCACGGTCAGCTCCTCCTGGAGCTGGTCGAGCGTGCGCGCGGAGTCGAGCTTGTACGGGCCGACGCGGGTACGGCGCAGCGCGGTGAGATGACCGCCGACGCCGAGGTCCGCGCCCAGGTCCCGGGCGAGCGCCCGGATGTACGTCCCGGAGGAACAGACCACGGAGACGACCAGGTCGAGCACCGGTGTGCCGTCCTCGGCGACGGCGTCACGGATGTCGTACACCGCGAACGACGAGATGGTCACCGGACGGGCCGGGATCTCGAAGTCCTCGCCCTCGCGCGCCCGCTTGTACGAGCGCACGCCGTCGATCTTGATGGCGCTGACCTTGGACGGCACCTGCATGATGGTGCCGGTCAGCTTGGCGATCCCGGCGTCGATGGCGTCGCGCTTGACGCCGGACGCGTCCGTGGACGACGTGATGTCGCCCTCGGCGTCGTCGGTCAGCGTGTTCTGCCCGAGCCTGATGGTCCCCAGGTACTCCTTCTCGGTGAGCGCGAGGTGCCCGAGGAGCTTTGTCGCCTTCTCGACGCCGAGGACGAGCACGCCCGTCGCCATCGGGTCGAGGGTGCCGGCGTGTCCGACGCGGCGGGTCCTGGCGATCCCGCGCATCTTGGCGACCACGTCGTGCGAAGTGAAGCCCGACGGCTTGTCGACAATGACAAGCCCGTCGGGCGTCGTGTGCTTCTGGGTCATTCCGCGGCGTCGTCCTCGTCGTCCTCGCCCGGCTTCTTGTACGGGTCCGCGTCACCGGCGAAGGTGGCGCTCGCCGAGACCTCGCGCACCTTGGCGTCGGAGGCCCGCGCCTTGTCGAGCAGGTCGTCGATGGTCTTGGCGGTGTCGGGCAGGGCGTCCGCGACGAAGGTCAGCGTCGGCGTGAACTTCACGCCCGCCGCCGCGCCGACCGCCGAGCGGAGCACGCCCTTGGCGCTCTCCAGGCCCGCGGCAGCCGCCGCGCGCTCCTCGTCGTCCCCGTACACCGTGTAGAAGACGGTCGCCTCCCGGAGGTCCCCGGTAACCCGGGTGTCCGTGATGGTGACGTGTGTGCCGAGCCGCGGGTCCTTGATCCCGCGCAGCAGCTTCTGGGCCACCACCTCTCGGATGAGGTCCGCCAGCCTCTTAGCCCGCGCGTTGTCGGCCACTGGTCCGTCTCCTTCTTCGCCTTGCGTGTTTCGTCAATCTTCGTCTGTGTGGAGTCTGCGCCGTACCGACAGCAGCTCCACCTCCGGTCGTGCCGCGACGAGCCGTTCACACCGGTCCAGTACGCCGGTGAGGTGCTCGGTGTCTCCGGAGACCACCGCGAGGCCGATCTCGGCCCTGCGGTGAAGGTCCTGGTTGCCCGTCTCCGCCACGCTCACCGCGTACTTCCGCTGAAGTTCGGCGACGATCGGCCGGACGAGAGAGCGTTTCTCCTTGAGCGAGCGAACGTCGCCGAGGAGCAGGTCGAAGGACAGCGTCCCCACATACATGTGTAACCGGATGTCCCGCCGGTACGGGATAGATGGCCTGCCAAGGCACTTGGCAGGGACATCAGAACCGTACATCGAACGGGTGGGGTGCTCGACGGGGTTTTTCGCTCCCGCTGGAGGCGCGGGCCTGCACCGCCAGGAGGGCCCCGTGAGGGGCGCGGGGAACTGCGCGACCAGCCCCCCACCGGCCTGTGGTCAAAGGACTACCGGTGCAAACGGCAAGCTGGCCGGCGGTGACTGCTCACCGCCGGCCAGCTCACACAACCGCTTTACGCCCGCGGCTTCTCGCGCATCTCGTACGTCGCGATGACGTCGTCGACCTTGATGTCGTTGAAGTTTCCGAGGTTGATACCACCCTCGAAGCCTTCGCGGATCTCGGTGACGTCGTCCTTGAAGCGACGCAGACCGGAGATGGTGAGGTTCTCCGCGATGACCTTGCCGTCGCGGACGAGGCGCGCCTTGGTGTTGCGCTTGACCTCGCCCGAGCGGACCAGGACACCGGCGATGTTGCCCAGCTTGGACGACTTGAAGACCTCGCGGATCTCCGCCGTGCCGAGCTCGACCTCCTCGTACTCCGGCTTGAGCATGCCCTTGAGGGCCGCCTCGATCTCCTCGATGGCCTGGTAGATCACCGAGTAGTACCGGACGTCGACGCCCTCGCGCTCCGCCATCTGCGCCGCGCGGCCCGCAGCGCGGACGTTGAAGCCGATGACGATCGCGTCGGAGCCGGTCGCCAGGTCGATGTCCGACTCGGTGACCGCACCCACGCCGCGGTGCAGGACGCGGATGTCGACCTCGTCGCCGACGTCGAGCTGGAGCAGCGAGGACTCGAGAGCCTCCACCGAACCGGACGCGTCGCCCTTGATGATGAGGTTGAGTTCCTGCACCAGACCGGCCTTGAGGGCCTCGTCGAGGTTCTCCAGGGAGAACCGGACACCCCGGCGGGCGAAGTTGGCGTTGCGCTCGCGCGCCGCGCGCTTCTCGGCGATCTGACGCGCCGTGCGGTCCTCGTCGACAACCAGGAAGTTGTCGCCGGCGCCCGGGACGTTGGTGAGACCGAGGACGAGGACCGGGGTCGAGGGACCCGCCTCTTCCACGTTCTCGCCCTTGTCGTCGAGCATCGCGCGGACACGGCCGTACGCGTCGCCGACCACCATGGTGTCGCCGACCCGCAGGGTGCCTCGCTGGACCAGGACGGTCGCGACGGCGCCGCGGCCACGGTCGAGGTGGGACTCGATCGCGATGCCCTGCGCGTCCTGCTCCGGGTTGGCCCGCAGGTCGAGCGAGGCGTCCGCGGTCAGGACCACGGCCTCGAGCAGCTGGTCGATGTTCAGACCCTGCTTGGCGGAGATGTCGACGAACATCGTGTCGCCGCCGTACTCCTCGGCCACCAGACCGAACTCGGTGAGCTGACCGCGCACCTTCGTCGGGTCGGCACCCTCGACATCGATCTTGTTGACCGCGACCACGATCGGCACGTCGGCCGCCTTGGCGTGGTTCAGCGCCTCGATCGTCTGAGGCATCACACCGTCGTTGGCCGCCACCACGAGGATCGCGATGTCGGTCGACTTCGCACCACGGGCACGCATGGCGGTGAACGCCTCGTGACCCGGGGTGTCGATGAAGGTGATCCTGCGCTGCTCGTCGTTGACCTCGGTGGCGACCTGGTACGCACCGATGTGCTGCGTAATACCGCCGGCCTCGCCCGCGACGACGTTCGTCTTGCGGATGGTGTCCAGCAGTCGGGTCTTACCGTGGTCGACGTGACCCATGACGGTCACGACCGGCGGACGCGCGACGAGGAACTCCTCGCCACCCTCGTCCTCGCCGAACTCGATGTCGAAGGACTCGAGCAGCTCGCGGTCCTCCTCCTCCGGGCTGACGATCTCGACGACGTAGTTCATCTCGCCGGCGAGCAGCTGGAGGGTCTCGTCGGAGACGGACTGCGTGGCAGTGACCATCTCGCCGAGGTTCATCATCACGGCGACGAGCGACGCCGGGTTGGCGTTGATCTTCTCCGCGAAGTCGGTGAGGGACGCACCGCGCGACAGGCGGACGGTCTGTCCGTTGCCGCGAGGCAGCATGACACCGCCGACCGACGGGGCCTGCATGGCCTCGTACTCCTGGCGCCTCTGCCGCTTCGACTTGCGACCACGACGCGCGGGACCGCCGGGACGACCGAAGGCGCCCTGCGTGCCACCACGGCCACCGGGACCACCCGGACGACCGCCGAAGCCGGGACGGCCACCGCCGCCACCGCCACCGGGACCACCGGGACGACCGGCGAAACCGCCGCCACCGCCACCGGGACCACCGGGACGACCGGCGAAACCGCCGCCACCGCCGCCGGGACCACCGGGACGACCGGCGAAACCGCCGCCGCCACCCGGACGACCGCCGCCACCGGGACCACCGGGACGACCGCCGCCACCGGGACCGCGGCCACCGGGGCCACCGCCGCCGGGACGCGGGCCGGCAGCGGGACGCTGCGGCATCATGCCCGGGTTCGGACGGTTACCGCCGGGGGCGCCGCCGGGACGCGGAGCCTGCGGACGGGGCATGCCGCCTGGAGTGGGACGGGCACCGCCCGGACCGCCCTGGGGACGCGGAGCGCCACCGGGACCGCCCTGCGGACGGGGACCACCCTGACCCGCGCCCTGCGGGCGCGGACCGCCCGGGGCGCCGGCGCCGCCGTGTCCGCCGGGGCCGGGACGTGCACCGCCCGGACGGGGCGCCTGCGGGCGCGCCATGCCGGTGGAGCCACCAGAGGTGAACGGGTTGTTGCCCGGACGCGGGCCGGCCGGACGAGCGCCGGGACGCGGGGCCTGGCCGCCGGGACGCGGGGCGCCCTGACGGTCGCCGCGCTCGGGACGGTCGCCACGGCCCTGGCCGGGACCGGAGGGACGGGAACCGGGACGCGGGGCCTGGCCACCGGGACGCGGTGCGCCCGGACGGGGACCTGCGGCGGGAGCCGCGGGAGCCGACGGGGGCGCGGTGAACTCGGCCGCGACCGGAGCCGGAGCCGCCGGAGCGGGCTTCGGGGCGGGCTTGGGACCCGGGGTCGGACGCGGGCCCGGAGCAGCCGGAGTGACCGGCGCAGCCGCGGGCTTCTCGGCCGCGGCCGGCTTCGGGGCCGGCGGGCGCGGGGCAGCCGGACGGGCGGCCTGCGCGGGAGAGGGGGCTGCCGGCTTGGCCGGGGCAGCCTTGCGAGCGGGGGCGGGCTTGCCGCCTCCGTTGCCCTGCTGGAGGGCGTCAGTCAGTTTGCGTACAACGGGCGCCTCGATCGTCGAGGACGCCGAACGGACGAATTCACCGAGCTCTTGGAGCTTGGCCATGACGACCTTGCTCTCAACCCCGAACTCCTTGGCGAGTTCGTATACCCGGACCTTAGCCACTTCGCTCCTTTTAGGTCCGGGTTGCGTCCGGACCGTCGCTACTTCATGGGCGTACTCATCGCGTGCTCATCGAGTGCTCATCGCAATCTCGACCTACTTCCAACTCGCGGGGTACCAGGGCCGCACGGGGGTTCCGTGCGACGCGTCTTACGGTGTTGCCTGCTCGACGTAGTGGCGCAACGCCTTTGTGTCGAGCGTCCCCGGGGCACGCAGCGCCCGCAAGAACGCCCGGCGGCGGACCGCCAGGTCGAGACAGACCAGGGCGGGGTGCACATACGCACCCCGGCCGGGCAGCGTACCGCGATGATCGGGGACACATTCGCCCTCGACCGCCACGATCCGCAGCAGATCCTTCTTGGCCGCTCGCTCCCGGCACCCCACACAGGTGCGTTCAGGGCATGCGCGGGCTCGCGTCCGGCCAGACACTCTTAAGTCTACCTCCCCGTACCGACCTCACCCCTTTGGGGCATGAATCGAACGGTTGTTGTCGTGATCCAAGCCACCTGCGGCTTGGATCTATTCCCCGGCCTACTCGGCAGGCTGTTCGGTGTCCGGACGGATGTCGATCCGCCAGCCGGTCAGCCGGGCCGCGAGACGGGCGTTCTGTCCCTCTTTCCCGATCGCCAGCGACAGCTGGTAGTCGGGGACCGTCACCCGCGCGGAGCGGGCCGCGAGGTCGACGACCTCGACCTTGGAGACACGGGCCGGGGAGAGGGCGTTCGCCACCATCTCGGCCGGGTCGTCCGACCAGTCGACGATGTCGATCTTCTCGCCGTTCAGCTCGGCCATCACGTTGCGCACGCGGCCACCCATGGGGCCGATGCAGGCGCCCTTGGCGTTCAGGCCTGAGCGGGTGGACCGGACAGCGATCTTCGTGCGGTGACCGGCCTCGCGGGCGATGGCGGCGATCTCGACGGACCCGTCGGCGATCTCCGGCACTTCGAGCGCGAAGAGCTTCTTCACCAGATTGGGGTGCGTGCGGGACAGCGTCACGGACGGACCGCGCACGCCCTTCGCCACCCGAACGACGTACGAACGCAGCCGCAGACCGTGCTCGTAGTTCTCACCGGGGACCTGCTCCTGCACCGGCAGGATGGCCTCCAGCTTGCCGATGTCGACCAGCACGTTCTTCGGGTCGCGGCCCTGCTGGACCACACCGGTGACGATGTCGCCCTCGCGCCCGGCGTACTCACCGAGCGTCGCGTCGTCCTCGGCGTCCCTCAGACGCTGCAGGATGACCTGCTTGGCGGTGGTCGCGGCGATACGGCCGAACCCGGACGGGGTGTCGTCGAACTCGCGCGCCTCCTGCCCCTCCTCCAGGTCCTGGGGGTCCTCCTTCGCCCACACGGTCACATGGCCGGTCTCCCGGTTGAGCTCCACGCGCGCGTGACGGCGGCTTCCCTCGGTGCGGTGGTAGGCGATGAGGAGGGCCGACTCGATCGCCTCGACCAGCAGGTCGAAGGAGATCTCCTTCTCCCGTACCAAGCCCCGCAGGGCACTCATGTCGATGTCCACGGCTACGCCTCCTCCGCGTTCTCTTCGTTCTTGTTCTTACGGTTGAACTCGACCTGGACGCGTGCCTTGGCGATGTCCTGGAAGGCGAGCCGCTTGGCGGTGGGCTTGCGCCCCTTCACGCCGGGCACTTCGACGTCGATGCCGTCGTCCTCGACCGTCAGGATGCGGGCGACCAGTTCGCCGCCCTCCGCCAGCTGGAACTTCACCAGTCGGTCGGTGGCGCGTACGTAGTGACGGTGCTCCTTGAGCTCGCGCTCGGCACCGGGGGTTCCGACCTCGAGGGTGTACTCGCCCTCGCCCATCGCGTCCGTCTCGTCGAGCTTCGCCGAGAGCGCGCGGCTCACATCGGCGATCGCGTCCAGATCGGCGCCTTCGTCGGAGTCGACGACCACACGGAGCACACGCTTGCGTCCGACCGAGTCCACTTCGACCTCTTCGAGGTCGAGTCCCTGAGAGCTGACGAGCGGTTCCAGCAGTTCTCGCAGCCTCTCGCTCTGGGTGGTGCTCATCCGGGTGACTCCTCGGCCGCGTGTGCTGTTGTGGGTAGGTCGCGTGTCAGGTCAAAGGGTATCCGGTCGTGGGGGGTGTTGCCGTCCATCGGAGCGGGGAGGGAGTGGGGCCGGGTTTTCGCCCCCGCCGCCCCTACCCGTCCCAACCCTGCTTTCGGCTGCGGGCCGGTGGGGGCTTGTCGCGCGTTCCCCGCGCCCCTTCAGGGGTCTGGGGGCGCAGCCCCCAGGTACGGGACGGGTGGGGGCGGAGGGGGCGAAAAGACCCGACGGACATCCTCGTGAGAGAGCCGCTGGCGAGTGATCGGCCGGTGCGCGGGTACCGTGATCACGGGCATCTCGCCCTCCCTTTCGTACGAGCCCTACGAGGACGTCTGTCGTGCCGTTCACCCTGCCGTCGCGCACCCCGTCGGGACCGCGCCGAAGGACCCTGCTCGCGTCGGCCGCGGGCGCCCTCGTGCTCGCGGGCTGCTCCACCCCCGAGTCGTCCAGCGACACGACGGGCGGCAGCCCCTCGGCCGCGGACCGGGCACGCGCGCGTGCGGCCCGCGACAGCGAGACGCTGGCCGGCCACTATGCCGCCGTGATCACCGCTCATCCGGCACTGGCGGAGCGGCTGCGCCCGCTGCGCGCGGAGGTCGTACGGCACCGACAGGCATTCGGCGGTGCCGACGGCCGACCGGGGGCGCCCTCGTCGGCCTCGGCCTCGGCCTCCGCCTCGGCGTCCGCGCCGACGCTCCCGAGCGCCTCACCCGCCGTACCGGCGAACCAGAAGGACGCCCTCGCCGACCTCGCCTCCGCCGAGCGCACCCTCGCGGACGAGCGCACGAAGGCCCTGCTGGAGGTCCCGGGAGAGCTGGCCAGGCTGCTGGCCTCGGTGGCGGCGGCCGGGGCCGCGCACGCGTTTTTGCTGACGGAGGGGGCGAAGTGAGCGGGATCGAAGAGACCAAGGGCACCAAGGGCGCCAAGCGGTCCGATGAAGCCAAGGCAGCCGAGCTGAAGGCGCTGCAGGCAGCGCTCGGGGCCGAGCACGCCGTCGTCTACGGGTACGGCGTCGTCGGCGGCAAGATCGGCGAGAGCCGGCGGAGCGAGGCGCGGGCGGCGTACGACGCCCACCGGGCGCGCCGGGACGAGCTGGTGCGTGCCGTGGGGGATCTGGGCGGCAGGCCCGAGGCCTCGGCGGCGGCGTACGCGCTGCCGTTCGCCGTGAAGGACTCCGCAACGGCCGTGCGGCTCGCGGCCGAGCTGGAGGAACGGGTCGCCGGGGTGTACTCCGACCTCGTACGCGCCTCCACGGGCGACCAGCGGAGCACGGCCGCGGAGGCGCTGCGGGAGGCGGCGGTGCGGGCGGTGCGCTGGCGTGGCGAGAGCGTAGCCTTCCCTGGGCTCGCCGAGCGGGCGGCCACCCCGTCCGCGTCGGCGCCCTCGCCGACGTAACGCGACCTGGAAGGGAACAACTCGCGCATGGCTTTCGAACCGCCGCCGCGCCTCGTGCGGGCGCTCGGCGAGACGCAGCACAACGGGGACGGCGGGGCCGGTGACTGGCTGGACAAGCTGCCCGAGCTGGCCCAACAGGCCGTGGATCTACGCGAGTTGACGGTGGAGCGGGTGCAGGCGCCGGGTGGGCGCAGCAGCCTGGTGGTGCTGGTCCGGCTGACCGACGGGACGCCTGCCGTGCTCAAGCTGGCGCCCGAGCGGGCCCGTCCGGAGAGCGAGCGGGCCGCGCTCGCCCACTGGGACGGACGGGGCGCGGTCCGGCTCCTCAATCCCGGCGATACGCACGGGGTGCTGCTGCTGGAGCGGTTGCATCCGGACCTGTCCGTGCGGTCGCTGCCCGAGGCGAAGGCCCTGCTGGAGGCGGCGGGAACGCTGCGGCGGCTGTGGGTCGAGCCGCCCGCCGCCCATGTCTTCGAGACCGTGGCCGAGCGGACCGGTCGGCAGGCCGGGGCGATGCGGGCGACGGCGAGTGCCGACGCGGAGATCGGCCCCTTGGTCGACGCCGCGCTCTCGGCCCGCGAGGAGCTGCTCGCCGAGCCGCCCGAGGAGCGGCTGCTGCACGGCACCTTCCGGCAGAGCAAGGTGCTCGCCGGTGAGCGCATGCCCTGGCTGGCCGTGGGTCCCGACCCGGTGGTCGGCGAGTGCGCCTTCGACCTGGCCCGGCTGGTCCGCGACCGGGTGGAGGACCTGATCGCGTCTCCCTCGGGGTCGTCGATCACCCGCCGACGCGTCAAGCGGCTCGCCGAGTCCCTGGACGTGGACCAGGAACGGCTGCGGGGCTGGACGCTGTTCCGGGCGGTCGAGTCGGGTGTCCGGGCGCGCCGGGTCGGGCGTCCGCGGGACGCGGAGCTGCTGCTGGAGTTCGCGGGCTGGCTCTGACTCCCCTGCGTCCCGGTGAGTTCGAGGGCGAGGACCGGGCACACGGTGAGCCGTAGGGGGCGGCCGTCCTCCTGGAGCAGTTGGAAGTCGCGGTCGTAGCCGAGAACATTCATCGCCGAGCCGACGGTCGGGTCGACCACGCCGTCCGTCGCCGCGGCGGCGCGCAGCGCGACCGCCAGTGCCTCGGCGAGCAGTGGGCTGACCTCGACCGGTCGTCCTTCGGCACTGTCGAGGGCCGCCAGCTCGGAGTCCGGGCGGAAGCGGCTGCATGTCGCGTCGACCTCGGCGAGGTGCCGGGCGAGCAGCAGGTTGCAGGACTCCAGCAGGGCCGGGTCGGTGGTGACCAGGGGGACGCTCGTGCCGAGGGCGCGCCACTCGGCGGCGGCCAGGGTCCGATCGGGGGCGGCCATCACGACGCCCCCGAGGTGGAGTCGGCCGAGCCGCCGCTTCCGGAGGAGGTGGGGTTGTCGGACGGCGACTGCAAGGTCGAGTCCGAGGAGGAAGACGAGGAGTCCGACGAGGACGATGAGTCCGAGGACGAAGACGTGGAGTCCGTACCGCCGCTCGAACTCGACGATCCCGTACTGCCCGACGCCGTCGTGTCCGCGTCCGCCTGCATCGAACCCACCAGGGCGAACACCCCGGCCGCCGCCGCCAGCGTCACCGCCGCTGCCGCCGTGCCCCTCTGCGGACCGCCGCGGCGGCCCCCCGCTCGCTGCCTGTCATGGCTGCTCCCCTCCGAATGACGCGTTGTCACGTCCTACGGTCGGGGAGCAGCCTGAGACAAAACTGTGAGGCGCCCATACGCCTCGCAAGAAGTCCCTGAGAGGTGTCCTTAAACGGCTCGGGTCGCCGGATGACTACGCCGTCAGGCGGGCGATCGCCTCGTCGACGGTCAGCTCCTCGCGCTCGCCGGTCCTGCGGTCCTTGAGCTCCAGGACGCCCTCGGCCGAGCGACGCCCTGCGACCAGGATCTTCGGTACGCCGATGAGCTCGGCGTCGGTGAACTTCACGCCCGGGGAGACGCCGGCACGGTCGTCCACCAGGACACGTACGCCCGCGGCGCCCAGCTGCTGCGACACGTCGAGCGCCAGCTCGGTCTGCAGGGCCTTGCCCGCGGCGACCACATGGACGTCGGCGGGAGCGATCTCCTTGGGCCAGCACAGGCCCTGCTCATCCGCCGACTGCTCGGCCAGCGCCGCCACCGCGCGGGAGACGCCGATGCCGTACGAGCCCATGGTCACGCGGACCGGCTTGCCCTGCTGGCCGAGGACGTCGAGCTGGAAGGTGTCGGCGTACTTGCGGCCGAGCTGGAAGATGTGGCCGATCTCGATGGCGCGGTCCAGCTTGAGGCCGGTGCCGCACTGGGGGCAGGGGTCGCCCTCTTCCACCACGACGACGTCCAGGTAGTCGTCGACCTCGAAGTCGCGGCCCGCGACGACGTTCTTCGCATGCGTGTTGATCTTGTTGGCGCCGGTGATCCAGGCCGTGCCGGGGGCCACCCGCGGGTCAGCGATGTAGCGGACCTTCTCCAGGCCCTGCGGGCCCACATAGCCGCGTACGAGGTCGTCGTGGCCCTCGAAGTCCTCGGCGGTGACGAGTTCGACGACGGCCGGGGCGAGGTGCTCGCCCAGCTTGCCGAGGTCGACCTCGCGGTCGCCCGGGACGCCGACGGCGACGATCTCGCCGTCGACCTTGACCAGCAGGTTCTTGAGGGTGGCGGAGGCCGGGACGCCGAGGTGCTCGGCGAGGGTCTCGATGGTCGGGGTGTCGGGGGTGTCGAGCTCCTCGACGGGGCCGTGCCCCGCTTCCACGGGCGTCAGCTTGAAGGTGACCGCCTCCGTGTTGGCCGCGTAGTCGCAGGCCGGACAGTCCACGAAGGTGTCCTCGCCGGCGGCAGCGGGAGCGAGGAACTCCTCGGAGGCCGAGCCGCCCATCGCGCCGGAGACCGCCGACACGATGCGGTAGTCCAGACCCAGACGGGCGAAGATCTTCTGGTAGGCCTCGCGGTGCAGGCGGTAGGACTCGGCGAGGCCCTCGTCCGTGGTGTCGAAGGAGTACGAGTCCTTCATCTGGAACTCGCGGCCGCGCAGCACGCCGGAGCGCGGGCGGGCCTCGTCGCGGTACTTGGTCTGGATCTGGTAGAGCATGACCGGCAGGTCCTTGTAGGACGCGACCTGGTCCTTCACGACGAGGGTGAAGATCTCCTCGTGGGTCGGGCCGAGCAGGTACTCGCCGCCCTTGCGGTCCTTGAGGCGGAAGAGGAGGTCGCCGTACTCCTCCCAGCGGGCCGACGCCTCGTACGGCTCCTTGGGCAGCAGGGCCGGGAGCAGGACTTCCTGCGCCCCGATGGCGTCCATCTCCTCCCGTACGACCCGGGAGATGTTGTCGAGGACCTTCTTGCCCAGCGGCAGCCAGGTCCAGATGCCCGCGGAGTTCCGGCGCACGTAGCCGGCACGGACGAGCAGCTTGTGGCTGAGCGTCTCGGCGTCTGCCGGGTCGTCACGCAGTGTCTTGACCATCAAACGGGACATGCGCTGGACCTGGGCCATGATTCTTGACTCCTGCTGCGTAAGGGTGATGGAAGCGAGGTTAGCCGGGCGGTCCATCCCGGTGGAAATCGGTTAGAGCGTGGGGGGAGATCGGCGGCACGCTCTCAGCGCCTGCGGAGTGGCAGGGGGGCGCCCATCACGGCGTACGGCTTGGGTGCGCTGGGGAAGAGGACCTGGCGCGCGAGGTCCTCGTAGCCCAGGGAGCGGTACAGGCCGCGGGCCGGGCTGTCGGTGTCGATCGCGGAGAGGATCGAGCGGGGTTCGGCGGCGCTGTCCGTGATGCCGGTGATCAGGCGGCGGCCGATGCCGTGGTTCTGGTAGCGCGGGTGGACGTGCAGTTCGGTGATCACGAAGGAGTTGTCGAGCCAGTCGTCGTAGCCCTGGCCGCGCAGATACGGCTCGACGACGGTGGACCACCAGTGCGCACGGTCGTTGGGCATGCCGTAGACGAACCCGACGAGCCGTCCGTCGAGCGTCGTCGCGCCGAGCGCGCGGGCTCCCGGGTACATGAGGTGGCGCAGCACGATCTGACGTCGTACGGCGATCTCCTCGGCGCCCAGCCCGAAGGCGAGGGCCTGTACGGCGAGCGCCTCGTCGACGCGCGCGGCGAGATCCAGCGGGCCGATGACCACGTCGTCGGGGTTGCGGTGGCCCTGACCGGGAAAGCGCAGCATGCGGGGAGACTACAGGTCGGGTACGAGCGTCAGAACGGCACTTCGGAGGGGGCTAGAACAGCACGCTCATGAACGCGCCGACCTCCTGGAAGCCCACGCGGCGGTACGTGGCCCGGGCGGCCGTGTTGAAGTCGTTGACGTACAGGCTGACGACCGGGGCGATATCGGTGAGGGCGTACCGCATGACGGCGGCCATGCCGGGGGCGGCCAGGCCCTGCCCTCGGTATTCGGGCGCGACCCAGACCCCCTGGATCTGGCAGGCCTGCGTGGTCGCGGCGCCGATCTCCGCCTTGAAGACGACCTTGCCGTTCTGGTCGAGGCGGGCGAACGACCGTCCGGAGCCGACGAGTTCGGCGACGCGTGCCTGGTAGAGCAGCCCGCCGTCACCGGCGAGCGGCGAGACGCCCACCTCCTCGGTGAACATCGCCACACACGCCGGCATGATCGTCTCCATCTCGTCCTTGCGGATGCGGCGGACGTACGGATCCGGGGCTATGTCGGTGGGGAGCCGGTCGGTGACCATCAACGGCTGGTGGGGGCGGACCTCGCGGGCGGGGCCCCAGCTCGGTTCGAGCAGCCGCCACAGCAGGGCGGTGGGCTCGGCGGGGCCGACGATCGATGAGCAGCGGCGGCCGGCCCTCCTCGCGCGGTCGGCGAAGCCGCGGACGGCTCGTGGGGTGGCGCCGATCGGTACCAGGTTGGCGCCCGCGTAGCACAGGGACCGCAGCATGCCGTCCTCGTACCAGCCCCACATCTCGCCGCCGAGCCGCCATGGGTCGAGGCCTGCGACCTGCACCCGGGAGGCGACGAAAGCGTTCGCGACCGGCTCGCGGTCGAGGACGGCGAGCGCGGCGTCCAGGTCACTCGGTTCGAGGACCCTGGTGGTGGTCTGGGTCAACAACGGGGCGGCTCCATCACTCCTTGCGGGCAACGACAGCCCGTCGAACACCCTGCTAGCGTCGCCGTGTGCTTGTTCGCGACCACCGGTCAGGGCTTGACTGTCGCGTCACTGCGAGAAGCCCCTTGGGGCGGAGTCACACGGTCTGCTGATCTCCGTACTTTAGCCGGAGATGCCGAGCAGCACCGCACGCAAGGGACCCGGGCGCCACCTCCGGAGGGGCACCCGGGTCCCTTGCGCCACAAGGCGGGTCAGCCGGCCACCGACACCGAAGGCTCGCCGGAGGCGATACCCTCCGCCTCCATCTGCTCAGCGATCTTCATCGCTTCCTCGATCAGGGTCTCGACGATCTTCGACTCGGGCACCGTCTTGATGACCTCGCCCTTGACGAAGATCTGCCCCTTCCCGTTGCCGGAGGCGACACCGAGGTCGGCCTCGCGGGCCTCGCCGGGGCCGTTCACCACGCAGCCCATGACGGCGACGCGCAGCGGGACCTCCATGCCGGTCAGACCCGCGGTGACTTCCTCGGCCAGCTTGTAGACGTCGACCTGGGCGCGGCCGCAGGACGGGCAGGAGACGATCTCCAGGCCGCGCTGCTTGAGGTTGAGGGACTCCAGGATCTGGAGGCCGACCTTGACCTCCTCGGCGGGGGGCGCCGACAGCGAGACCCGGATCGTGTCGCCGATGCCCTCGGAGAGCAGCGCACCGAACGCCACCGCCGACTTGATCGTGCCCTGGAAGGCGGGGCCGGCCTCGGTCACGCCGAGGTGCAGCGGGTAGTCGCAGGCGGCTGCCAGCTGCCGGTAGGCGTTGACCATGACCACCGGGTCGTTGTGCTTCACCGAGATCTTGATGTCCCGGAAGTCGTGCTCCTCGAAGAGGGACGCCTCCCAGAGAGCGGACTCGACGAGCGCCTCGGGCGTCGCCTTGCCGTACTTCTGGAGCAGCCGCTTGTCGAGGGAGCCCGCGTTGACGCCGATCCGGATCGGGGTGCCGGTGTCCTTCGCGGCCCGCGCGATCTCCTTGACCTGGTCGTCGAACTGCTTGATGTTGCCGGGGTTGACGCGGACGGCGGCACAACCGGCCTTGATCGCCGCGAAGACGTACTTCGGCTGGAAGTGGATGTCCGCGATGACGGGGATCTGGGACTTGCGGGCGATCGTCGCGAGCGCGTCCGCGTCATCCTGCGTGGGGCACGCGACTCGCACGATCTGGCAGCCGGACGCGGTCAACTCGGCGATCTGCTGGAGCGTGGCGCCGATGTCCGACGTACGCGTCGTCGTCATCGACTGCACCGACACCGGTGCGTCTCCGCCCACGGCCACGGTTCCGACCTGGATCTGGCGGCTCTTCCGACGCTCGGCCAGCTTGGTCGGAACGGACGGCATGCCGAGAGAAATCGCAGTCATCTGCTGTGCAACCCCAAGTTGTGGATCAAGGTCCCGGAATCGTGGGCTCCAGGCTTCGAGATTACGGCACGGGCGCACGCCCGAGCACATCACGCCCCTGAACCCACCCAATCGAGGGCGGCCGGACACCCATGGTGTCCGGCCGCCACAAACAGCGCCTTACTAGGAGATTTTCACCGGGTTAACCACGTCCGCGATGAGCACCAGAATCGTGAAGCAGACGAAGATTCCGGCCACCACATACGCGACGGGCATCAGCTTCGCCACGTCGAACGGGCCCGGGTCGGGCCGCCTCAGGACCTTCGCCGTGTTGCGCCGCAGCGACTCCCACAGCGCCCCCGCGATGTGCCCGCCGTCGAGCGGGAGCAGCGGGAGCATGTTGAAGAGGAAGAGGGAGAGGTTGAAGCCGGCGACCAGCAGCATCATCATCGCGACCTGCTGGGACGGCGGGATGTCGAGGGTGAACACCTCGCCGCCGACCCGGGCCGCGCCGACCACGCCCATCGGGGAGTCGGCCTTGCGCGGGCCGTCACCGAAGGCCGCGTTCCACAGGTCGGGGACCTTGCCGGGCAGCGAGACCAGCGACTCGACACCGTTCTGCATCATGTCGCCCATGCGGTTCACGGACTGCCCGAAGGACTGCTGGACGATGCCGGAGGCGGGCGTGAAGCCGAGGAAGCCGGCGTACACGTACTTGCCCTCGACATAGCCGCCGTTGCCGTCGGTCTTGCTGACCTGGTTCTTGATCAGGTGGGCGGTCAGGGCGACCTGCTGCCCCTTGCGCTCCACCGTGATCGTGACGTCCTTGCCGGGGTTGGCGCGGATGTCGGACTGGAGGGTGGACCAGTTGTCGACCGCCTTGCCGTTGAAGGCGATGATCTTGTCGCCGCCCTTGAGTCCGGCGGCCTTGGCGGGCGCGGCCTGGTCGCCGCTCTCGCACTTGGTCCGGTTCTCGCTCTGCTGGATGACGCAGTCCGAGACCTTGCCGACGGTGGTGGTCTGGGTCTGCACACCGAACGTCATCATCACGCCGAGGAAGATCGCCACGGCCAGGATGAGGTTCATGAAGGGGCCCGCGAACATCACGATCACGCGCTTCCACGGCTTGCGCGTGTAGAAGAGGCGGGTCTCGTCACCAGGCTTGAGCTCCTCGAAGGCGGCCGACCTGGCGTCCTCGATCATGCCGCGGAAGGGGGAGGTCGAGCGTGCCTCGATTTTGCCGTCGGGCCCCGGCGGGAACATCCCGATCATGCGGATGTAGCCGCCGAGCGGGACCGCCTTCACCCCGTACTCGGTGTCGCCCTTCTTCCGCGACCAGATGGTCGGGCCGAAGCCGACCATGTACTGCGGCACGCGGATGCCGAAGAGCTTGGCCGTCGACAGATGTCCCAGCTCGTGCCACGCGATCGAGATGAGCAGGCCGACCACGAAGACGACTATGCCGAGGATCATCATCAGGGTCGTCATGCACGAGCCTCCGCGGTTGTCGTCTGTGCCGTCAGTTCACGGGCCCGGGCGCGCGCCCAGGTCTCCGCTTCGAGGACGTCCGCGACGGTCAGGGAAGTTCCCGTTCGCGGTGTGCCGTGTTCCTCGACCACCCGTGTGACGGTCTCCATGATCCCGTTGAACGGCAATGTGCCCTTCAGGAACGCGTCCACACACTCTTCGTTGGCCGCATTGAACACCGCCGGGGCCGTACCCGCGAGCTGCCCGACATGCCGGGCGAGTCCGACCGACGGGAACGCGTCGGTGTCGAGCGGGAAGAACTCCCAGCTCGACGCCTTGGTCCAGTCGAAAGCGGGCGCGGCGTCCGGCACCCGCTCGGGCCAGCCGAGCCCGATGGCGATCGGCCCGCGCATGTCGGGGGGCGTCGCCTGGGCGATCGTCGATCCGTCCGTGAATTCCACCATCGAGTGGACATACGACTGCGGGTGCACGACCACCTCAATGCGATCGAAGGGAATGTCATAGAGGAGGTGCGCCTCGATGACTTCGAGTCCCTTGTTGACCAGGGTCGCGGAGTTGATGGTGATGACCGGGCCCATGGCCCAGGTGGGGTGGGCCAGGGCGTCCTCGGGGGTGACGTCAGCCAGTTCGGCCTTCGTACGTCCCCGGAAGGGGCCCCCGGAAGCGGTCACGACGAGTTTGCGTACGCCGGCACGGGTGCCCGAGGCGAGGGCCTGGAACAGCGCCGCGTGCTCGGAGTCGACCGGGATGATCTGGCCCGGCTTGGCCAGCGCCTTCACCAGCGGGCCGCCGACGATGAGCGACTCCTTGTTGGCGAGCGCGAGGGTGCGGCCCGCCTCCAGGGCGGCGAGGGTGGGGGCGAGGCCGATGGAGCCGGTGATGCCGTTGAGCACGGTGTGGCAGTCGGATGCGGCGAGTTGAGTGGCGGCGTCCGCGCCCGCGCGGATCTCCGGGAGTGGCTCCCCCGCTCCGTACTGCGCCGTCAGCGCCTCGCGCAGCGCCGGTACGACGTCCTCGCGTGCGACGGCGACCGTCCGCACGCGCAGCCGGTGGGCCTGCTCCGCGAGCAGTCCGACCCTCCCGCCGGCGGCGGAGAGCCCGGTGACCCGGAACCGGTCGGGGTTGCGCAGCACGAGGTCGATGGCCTGGGTGCCGATCGAGCCGGTGGAGCCGAGGATCACGACATCCCGGACTCCGTCCACGGGGTCGAAGACAAGATGCGGATCAGCGAGGGGGGCTGGACTGTCGCTCATCCCTCCATTGTGGCCGCAACACGTCCCCGGCAGGACAGGGCGCCCCTTTTCTCGCCGCAGTAGTACCAGAACCGTGGCGCGTACGTGTGGAACAACACCAGCGACACCGCCACGCTCACCAAGGCGAGCGGCTCCAAGGTCGACTCGTGCCCGTGGACGACGCGGGACCCGAGCGACAAGTACTGCTAACGCTTACGCCGACGCTGTTTGCGCGTCCTGGTGCGCGCGCGAGGTGGCACGGGAGCCTCGCGCGGCTCCAGCCCGGGCTGGTCCGGGGGCGACACGGACGGGGTGGCGTCGGTCGGGGCGAACTCGCCCTGGACCACACCCTCCGCCGTGTCCAGCGTCGGCGCGGTGAAGTGCAGGCCGTCGGTGGGCCCGCGCCCCGTCCCGGCGCCCGGAGCCGCGGCGTCGAGATTGAAGACGTAGCCGACGGACTCCTCCTTGATCGCGTCGGTCATCGCGCCGTACATGTCGAAGCCCTCGCGCTCGTACTCGACGATCGGCTCCCGGCCGAGGGTCCAGCGCAGGCCGATGCCGTCACGGAGGTAGTCCATCTCGTAGAGGTGCTCGCGCCATTTGCGGTCGAGGACGGAGAGGACGACGAGGCGTTCCAGGTCGCGCAGCGCCTCGGCGCCGAGCTCGGCCTCGCGCTCCTCGTACCGGGCGTGGATGTCGCCCGTCATCTCGTCGATCAGGCCGCCCGCGGTGAGGTTCGCGCGGTCACCGGCCTCCTCCTCCAGCTCCTCGATCGTGATCCCGACGGGGTACAGCTGCTTGAGCGCGCCCCACAGCCGCTCCAGGTCCCATTCCTCGGCGAAACCCTCACTGGTCTCCTGCTCGATGTACGCGCGGACGGTGTCGTCCATGAAGTGCAGGATCTGTTCGCGCAGGTCCTCGCCCGCGAGGACCCGGCGGCGTTCGGCGTAGATGAGGGTGCGCTGCCTGTTGAGGACCTCGTCGAACTTCAGGACGTCCTTGCGGGACTCGAAGTGCTGCTGCTCCAGCTGGGCCTGGGCGGAGGCGATGGCCCGGGTGACCATCTTGTTCTCTATGGGTACGTCGTCGGGGACGTTCGCCATGGACATCACCCGGTCGACCACGTTGGCGCGGAACAGTCGCATCAGGTCGTCCTGGAGCGAGAGGTAGAAGCGGGAGGCGCCGGGGTCGCCCTGGCGGCCGGAGCGGCCGCGCAGCTGGTTGTCGATGCGGCGTGACTCGTGGCGCTCGGTGCCGAGGACGTAGAGGCCGCCGAGTTCCTTGACCTCGTCGTGCTCGGCCGCGACCGCGGAGGTGATGCGGCCGAGCACCTCCTGACGCTCCTCGGGATCCGCGTCCTCTCCGGCCTCGGCGAGCGCCATCGCCTCCGGGTTGCCGCCGAGCATGATGTCGGTGCCGCGGCCCGCCATGTTCGTGGCCACGGTGACCGCGCCCTTGCGCCCGGCCTGCGCGACGATCTGGGCCTCGCGCTGGTGGTTCTTGGCGTTGAGGACCTCGTGCCGGATGCCCTGCTTCCTGAGCCGCGCGGACAGCACCTCGGACTTCTCGACGGAGGTGGTGCCCACCAGGATCGGCTGGCCCTGCTCGTGCTTCTCGGCGATGTCGGCGAGGATCGCGGCGTACTTCGCCTCCTCGGTGCGGTAGATCTGGTCGGGGTCGTCACGGCGGACCATCGGCCGGTTCGTGGGGATCGGGACGACGTGCAGCTTGTAGATCTGGTGGAACTCGGCCGCCTCGGTCATGGCGGTGCCGGTCATGCCGGCCAGCTTCTCGTAGAGACGGAAGAAGTTCTGCAGGGTGATCGTGGCGAGCGTCTGGTTCTCGTCCTTGATCGTCACGTCTTCCTTCGCCTCGATGGCCTGGTGCAGCCCTTCGTTGTAGCGGCGACCCGCGAGGATCCGGCCGGTGTGCTCGTCGACGATGAGCACCTCACCGTCCACGACGACGTAGTCCTTGTCCCGCTTGAAGTGCTCCTTGGCCTTCAGCGCGTTGTTCAGGTGCCCGATGAGCGGGGTGTGGTCGGACTCGTAGAGGCTGTCGATGCCGAGCTGGTCCTGGAGGAACTCCACTCCGGAGTCCAGGATCGCCACCGTGCGCTTCTTGGGGTCGTACTCGTAGTCGTACTGGGTCCGCAGCTCGGCGAGGCGGTCCTTGTCCGCCTGGGTGGTGAACTGCTCCTCCTGCACGAGGACGCCCTTCATCCGCAGTGCGAACGCGGCGAAGGCCTCGTACCAGTGCGTGGGCTGATCGGCCGGACCGGAGATGATCAGCGGGGTGCGCGCCTCGTCGATGAGGATCGAGTCGGCCTCGTCGACGATCGCGAAGTGGTGGCCGCGCTGCACCAGTTCGTCCTGGGACCACGCCATGTTGTCGCGCAGATAGTCGAAGCCGAACTCGGTGTTGGTGCCGTAGGTGATGTCGCAGGCGTACTGCGCGCGCCGCTCGGCAGGGGTCGACTGCGTCTTGATCACCCCGACCGTCAGCCCCATGAACCGGTAGGCGCGCCCCATCCACTCGGCGTCCCGCTCGGCCAGGTAGTCGTTGACCGTGACCAGGTGAACTCCCTTGCCGGTCAGGGCGTTCAGATACACCGGAAGCGTGCCGACCAGGGTCTTTCCCTCGCCGGTCTGCATCTCGGCGATGTTGCCGGAGTGCAGCGCCGCGCCGCCCATGATCTGTACGTCGAAGTGGCGCATGCCCAGGGTGCGCCGGGCCGCCTCGCGCATCGCGGCGAAGGCCTCCGGCAGCAGGTCGTCCAGGCTCTCGCCGCCCGCGTACCGCTCCTTGAACTCCGGGGTGAGCGCCTGGAGTTCCTCGTCGGTCAGCGACGTGAACTCCTCCTCCAGGGAGCCCACCTGTTCGGCGATGCGCTCGAGCCGGCGCAGCATCCTGCCCTCGCCGGCGCGCATGATCCTGCCGGTGATGGCGTCCAGACCTTTACCTGCCATGGGAAATTCCCCCAGAACTGAGCACAACTAAACGGCGTCCACGAGCATCCGTATCCAGCGATTGGCCCGCTGGAGAATGAGGACGCCCTGTTGATTCGCTTTGATCACTTCGCGCAGTACGGCGTCCTCGACCACGTCGAGCGCGGCGCGGAAGAGCTGCTGAATGACGGGCCGTTCACCCGGCCGTCCGGAATCCAGCAGGCCGTCGATGTCGCGGAGGTCGATTCTCCGGATCCGCAGGGCGTCGAAGGAGGCCACGGGCGGCCTCGGCACTTCGTCGACCAGAGACAGCGCGCAGTCGTTCAGGAGGACCGCGAGCCCGTCGCGGTGCCCGTCGAAGGTCTCCGGCGCTGCTTCGCGCAGCTTCTGCGCCAGCGGCTGCACCTCATTGCGCACGGTGCGCAATGCCCGTACGAGATCCATCTCATTCAGCTGCCGCCACGCCTCTCCGCGGGCACGCGTCAGCTGTACGGAAATGCCGTGACTGTATTCTTCCCCGACTCCTTGGCGCATCTGCCGTCCCCGTTCGCCATTCCTTTCATTGTTGACGCACAGCTTCGGTGCGGCAAGCAGGGGAATGGCGAACGGGGCTGGTGTGCATTCCTGTGGAAAAGGTTGCCGAATGGGCGGGTGAGTTCAGCGAATGGGGCGGTGGACGTTCTCCTTCTTCGACGGCCCCGGTGTCGCGTCCGCGATCCAGGGACCTTCACCGGAGGGGTCGATGATGCCCTGCTCCAGCCATTCGTACGTGCCCGACAGGACGCCCTTGACCACCTTGCGGTCGAGGTCGTCGGTGTTGGTCCACAGCCGGGCGAAGAGTTCCTCGACGCGGATGCGGGACTGGCGGCAGAAGGCGTCGGCGAGTTGGTAGGCCTCGCGGCCGTGCTCCCCGGTGGTGCGCAGGAGTTCGGCGCGGACGCAGGCCGCGCTCATCGCGAAGAGTTCGGCGCCGATGTCGACGACCCGGCCCAGGAAGCCCTGCTTGGTCTCCATGCGGCCCTGCCAGCGGGACATGGCGTAGAAGGTGGAGCGGGCGAGCTTGCGCGCACTGCGTTCCACGTACCGCAGGTGCGGGGACAGATCCACCTGCTGGTTGAACTCGTGGTACGAGCGCGGGAGCTGGCCGGCCCCAGCCACCAGCTTCGGCAGCCACTTGGCGTAGAAGACACCTGCGTTCGCGCCCGCCTTCGCCTTGTCCGAGAGGGACTTGTCGGGGTCGATCAGGTCGCCCGCGACAGACAGGTGGGCGTCGACGGCCTCACGGGCGATCAGCAGATGCATGATCTCCGTGGAGCCCTCGAAGATGCGGTTGATGCGCAGGTCGCGCAGGATCTGCTCGGCGGGAACCGCCCGCTCCCCGCGCGCGGCGAGCGACTCGGCGGTCTCGAAGCCGCGGCCGCCGCGGATCTGGACCAGTTCGTCGGCCATCAGCCAGGCCATCTCGGAGCCGTACAGCTTGGCGAGGGCGGCCTCGATGCGGATGTCGTTGCGGTCCTCGTCGGCCATCTGCGAGGACAGGTCGAGGACGGCCTCCAGCGCGAACGTCGTCGCCGCGATGAAGGAGATCTTCGCGCCGACCGCCTCGTGGAAGGCCACCGGCTTGCCCCACTGCTCGCGCGCCGCCGACCACTCGCGGGCGATCTTCAGACACCACTTGCCCGCGCCCACGCACATGGCGGGCAGCGAGAGGCGGCCGGTGTTGAGGGTGGTCAGGGCGATCTTGAGGCCCGCACCCTCCGGGCCGATCCGGTTCGCGGCCGGGACGCGGACCTGGTGGAAGCGCGTGACGCCGTTCTCCAGGCCGCGCAGGCCCATGAAGGCGTTGCGATTCTCGACGGTGACGCCCTCGGAGCCGGCCTCCACCACGAACGCCGTGATGCCGCCCTTGCGGCCCTCGGACTTCGGCACGCGCGCCATGACGACCAGGAGGTCCGCGACGACTCCGTTGGTCGTCCAGAGTTTCACTCCGTCGAGGATGTAGTCCTCGCCGTCCGGTACCGCGGTCGTCGCGAGCCGGGCCGGGTCGGAGCCGACGTCCGGCTCGGTCAGCAGGAAGGCCGTGATGTCGGTGCGGGCACAGCGCGGCAGGAAGGTGTCCTTCTGCTCCTGGGTGCCGAAAAGTTTCAGCGGCTGCGGTACTCCAATCGACTGATGCGCGGAGAGCAGCGCGCCGATCGCGGGGCTCGCGGAGCCGACCAGAGCGAGCGCCTTGTTGTAGTACACCTGGGTGAGACCGAGGCCGCCGTACTTGGTGTCGATCTTCATGCCGAGGGCGCCGATCTCCTTGAGGCCGTCGATGACCTCGTCGGGGATCTGCGCCTCGCGCTCGATGCGGGCCGAGTCGATCTTCGTCTCGCAGAAGTCACGCAGCTTGGCCAGGAACTCCTCGCCACGCTGCGCGTCCTCGTCGGCGGGCAGGGGGTGCGGGTGGATCAGATCGAGCCGGAAGCGGCCGAGGAACAGCTCCTTGGCGAAGCTGGGCTTGCGCCAGCCTTGTTCGCGCGCGGCCTCGGCGACCTGTCGGGCCTCACGTTCGGTGACTGTGGGCTTGTGGGGTGTTGCGGACATGAGGCTCACCTCGCCGCGAATAGGGATCTTGGGCACGTACACCGTTCTTCGGCGCGATCGTTACCGACCGGTGCTACTCGATCGTATGTACCCGATTCAGGGTGTGCCCACCAGTCCTCGCGCAGTGTTCGGCCCATTGCGCACCCCCCGGCTGTCAGCCGATGTCAACCGATGTCAACCGCGTACGACTTCGTGTCGAGCCTCCCGGAGCCACGGAAGACCTCGCTGCCCGACTCGATGCCGGAGAGGTACTTGTCGTTGCTCAATAGTTTGCGACGGACCAGCGCCTGAGTGAAGTCGTCGAGGTCGAGATCGGCCTTGGTGGTGTTCGTGCGGCGGACGAAGGAGTACACCTTCCAGCCGATGTCGCCCTGGTAGATGTCCCACATGGCGCCGCCGAGGCTGACGCTGCCGTACTTGGTGCCGAGAGGCCCCGCGCCGCCCTGCCGGTTGAGCCAGACCATGACTTCGTCGGTGGGCTGGTCCTGCCAGTCCGCGTTGTTCTTGGCGTGCAGCCACAGGTCGTACGCGACGTTCATGGTGCCGGGGTCGGAACTGACCGAGAACTGCCAGCTGGTCCTGACCGGCTTGCGGTCGCCGACCCGGACGGGCAGCCCGGTGGCCGCCCTGTCCACCTTCCAGCCCCAGTGCCAGCCGAGCACCGTACTGGCGTACGACTTCACGGCGTTTTCCTTGCCGGCCTTGCTCGTCCAGGTGTAGCTCGTCCCCCAGCCGATGGTGTCGCCGCTGCGCGAGGTGTCCCAGACGCACTGGGTACCCGTGCCGTCGTCCTGCCCCCAGAGGTTGTTGTTGACGTAGTACTTGCCCATCGTGACGGTGTCGAAGGCACCGCACTTCTTGCTCTCCTCGCCCGCCTGGGCGACAGTGACGCCGGCGGCGGCCGCGAGCGCCACCGAGCTGGCGAGGAGCGCCTTCGCCTTCTTGGACAGGCGCGGTCGACGGTGTTGCATCGGGGGTCCTTCCGGGGAACGGTCTGTGTACGCCCCTCAGTGGCCGCCGCATGGTCAAAGGGTTGCCATGGCTCAGGCGATGGTCATGACGCACTCAAGAATTTAGTTGTCGAAGCGCTTCGACAACCTATGGACACGCCTTCTTCACCGAGCTACTGTCGAGCCACCCTCACTCGCCCTATCCGCAATACGCGCACTGTCGAAGCGCTTCACAAAGCTTGGAGAGCTGGATGGTCACCCTCGCCGAGGTCGCCCAGCACGCCGGAGTCTCGGCGAGCACGGTGAGCTATGTCCTCAGCGGCAAGCGGTCCATCTCCGCGGGCACCCGGCAGCGGGTCGAGCGGAGCATCCAGGAGCTCGGCTACCACCCGAACGCGGGCGCCCGGGCCCTGGCGAGCAGCCGGTCCAACATCATCGCGCTGATGATTCCGCTCCGTACCGACATGTACGTACCCGTGATGATGGAGATCGCCATCGCGGTGGCGACCAACGCCCGCACCCATGGGTACGACGTGCTGCTGCTCACCGGCGAGGAGGGTCCCGACGCGGTACGCCGGGTCACCGGCAGCGGGCTCGCCGACGCGATGATCCTGATGGACGTCGAACTCGACGACGAGCGGCTGCCGTTGCTGCGCGAGACGGATCAGCCGTCCGTGCTCATCGGGCTGCCCGCCGACACCTCCGGGCTGACCTGCGTCGACCTCGACTTCGGCGCGACGGGAGCCCTGTGCGCCGAACATCTGGCGATCCTCGGCCACCGTGACATCGCTGTCATCGGCGAGGCGCCCGCGGTCTACGAACGCCACACCGGCTTCGCCGAGCGCACCCTCGACGGACTCCGGTCCCGCTCCCGGGAGTTGGGCCTGCGCGTGCTGCACCGCCCCTGCGAGGGCGGGTACGACGCGATGGCCGTGACCCTCGCCCGGATCCTCGACGAGCGCCCGGGCACCACGGGCTTCGTCGTGCAGAACGAGTCCGCGGTCGAGTCGCTGCTCGCGCTGTTGCGCCAGCAGGGCCGCGCCGTGCCCGAGGACGTGTCGGTGATCGCGATCTGCCCGGACCAGGTCGCCACGCAGGCCTCGGTGCGGCTGACCTCGGTGGCCATCCCCGCGCAGGAGATGGGCCGGTACGCCGTGGAGCATCTGATCGCCAAGCTCGAAGGGCACGGCAAGGACGAAGTCGTGCTGATCGCACCCGAGTTGACGGTACGGGCGAGCACGGGCCCGGCGCCGGCCGCCTGACATACGGCGCCCTGCCGCGACGCCTGCCGTGGGGCATCGCGCACCACGCCGCGCACCACGCGGTACGCCCCGCCGTGAGGCGCCGTACACCGAGCCGTACGCCCTCCCGGGGCCCGGCGCGGACGAGTCACGCCCTCGTGTGAGGGCACCACCCCGTCCCGGCCCGCCAGAGCCGCGCCGGGTCACTTCGCCACTCCTTCTCCCAGGAGCACCCCACGTGAATCAGCCTGCCGAAAACCAGCCCCAAGGCACAGTCAGCCTCGCGCAGTCCTCCCCGACCGTCGGTACATTCCGCGAGCGGGACGGCGCGCTGGAGTGGAGCGGCCGTACGGAGACCGTACGCATCGAGCCCTGGGGTCCGGACGCGGTCCGCGTCCGGGCGCGGCTCGGCGGCCCGGTCCTGGAGAACCTCCCGGGCGCGCTGCTGGACGAGCCGCCGGCCACCGAGAGCACCGTCAAGATCGAGGGCGGAGAAGGCCGGTTGACGGTCGGCGCGCTGACCGTTCTGGTGACCGCCGAGGGGCTCGTCCGCTTCGTCCGCACCGCCGACGGCGGCGAACTCCTCGCCGAGGAGCGCGCCCACTTCTGGTGGCCCGGCTCGCGCCTGTACACCCCGACCGGCAACGGGCACCACCGCCTGGAGCAGCGGTTCGCCGCGTACGAGGACGAGAAGCTGTACGGCCTCGGGCAGCACCAGCACGGGCTGCTCGACCAGAAGGGCGCGGTCCTGGACCTGATCCAGCGCAACGCCGAGGTGACCGTCCCGGTGCTCGTCTCCAGCCGGGGTTACACCCTCCTGTGGAACAACCCGGCCATCGGCCGTGTGGAACTCGCGGGCAACGGCACCCGCTGGGTCGCCGACTCGGCCCGCCAGTTCGACTACTGGATCACGGCGGGCGCCCCGGCCGACGCCCAGCGCCGCTACAGCGCCGCCACCGGCCGTACGCCGATGCTGCCCGAGTGGGCGGCCGGTTTCTGGCAGTGCAAGCTGCGCTATCGCACGCAGGACGAACTCCTGGAGGTGGCCCGCGAGTACAAGCGCCGGGGCCTGCCCCTGTCCGTCATCGTCTGCGACTTCTTCCACTGGACCCACCTGGGCGAGTGGAAGTTCGACCCGGCGGAGTGGCCGGACCCGGCGGCGATGCAGCGGGAGCTCACCGAACTCGGCGTCAAGCTGGTCGTGTCCGTCTGGCCGTCGGTCTCGCCGCTGTCCGAGAACCATCAGCTCATGGAGCAGCGCGGCTACTTCATCGGCACCGAGTACGGTCCCATGGCGCACGCCGACTGGCCCGACAAGGAGGTCGCGTCCACGGTCCAGGTGGCCTTCTACGACGCGACGAACCCCGAGGCGCGCGACTTCCTCTGGTCGCGTGTGAAGGACAACTACCTCGATCCGTACGGGATCGACGCCTTCTGGCTGGACGCCTGCGAGCCGGAGCTGAAGCCGGGCTTCTCAGAGAATCTGCGCTACTACGCGGGCCCGGGGCTGGAGGTGGGCAATCTCTATCCCCGCGAGAACGCCCGCACCTTCTACGAGGGCATGCTGGCCGCCGGCGAGACCGAGGTCGTCACCCTCAACCGCTCGGCGTGGGCGGGCAGTCAGCGCTACGGCGCCGCCCTGTGGTCCGGCGACATCGGCACCGACTTCGCGACCCTGCGCCGCCAGATCGCCGCCGGCCTCAACACGGCGCTCTCCGGAATCCCGTGGTGGAACACCGACATCGGCGGCTTCCACGGCGGCGACCCGGACGACCCGGAATACCGCGAGGTCATGGTCCGCTGGTTCCAGTTCGGCGCGCTGTCCCCGCTGATGCGCCTGCACGGCTTCCGCGACCCGGGCATGCCGCTCGGCCCCGACATGACCGGCGGCCCGAACGAGGTCTGGTCGTACGGCGAGGAGGCAGGCGCCGTACTGGAGAAGTACCTGCGGCTGCGCGAGCGCCTGAAGCCCTACGTGCTGGAGGTGATGCGGGAGGCCCACGAGGAGGGTCTGCCGGTGATGCGACCGCTGTTCCTGGAGTTCCCGGACGACCAGGCGACCTGGTCCGTGGACGACTCGTATCTCTTCGGCCGCGATCTGCTGGTCGCACCGGTGCTCACGGCGGGCGCGACGGCCCGCACGGCATACCTCCCGGCGGGCGCGTACTGGACGGACGCGTGGACGGGTGAGACGTACGACGGGGGCGCGGCCGTGACCGTCGACGCCCCGCTGGACCGCATCCCGCTGTTCCTGCGGGACGGGGCGCGGCTGCCCGTGGCCGAATAGGCGAGTGCGGCCGGTCCCCCGCAGGGCACCGGCCGCACGCTCATCTCCGGATCAACTGCTGCTGACCGTCAGGTTGTTGGTGGCGAAGTCGAGGCCGCCCGAGGACGAGGTGATCTCGAAGCCGAACTGCACGTCACCGATGGTCTCGTTGCCGAACCAGCCCTTGGTGTCCTTGATCCACTTCAGGATCGGCAGGACGTTCACCGTGCCGGAGCTGGAGTTCGAGGTGCGCACGAACGAGAAGACCTCGTTGGCACCGTTGTTGCCCTTGTAGACGGTCCAGGTGTGACCGCCCAGCGTCACATTGCCCTGCGAGGTGCCGAGGGGTCCGACGGCTCCGGTCTTGTTGACCCAGAGCATGATCTCGTAGTCGTAGTCGGTGTCCCAGATGTCGTACGACGTGTTGTACGCGCCGGACGACGGGACCGTGACGTTGTAGCTGCTGGAGAGCGAGCCGAGTGAGGTGATCGACTTGTTGATCACCTTCTTGGAGTTGGGGTAGGACTTGATGCCGCCGGTGTTCGGGTGGTCCGCCCACACTCCCCAGTTGGTCCCTGAGTTGGCCCAGATGCACTGGCTGCCGGCGCCGGAGCCCCAGATGTTGTTGTAGAGCGTGTAGCCGTTCAGGGTTGTGTTGCCCCATTGGTCGCACGAGTTCCAGACGGCGGCCTGGGCGGGGGCGGAGGCGAGGCCGATGGTGGCGCCCAGCGCGAGGGCGGGGGCGAGCATCGCCGTGGTGATCCTGCTCAGCGTGCGTGTTGCCATGGTGTCCCTTCCATGGGTGGGGGGAGTTGCGGGGGTTACCACGCCCGCAGGGTGAGGACGTGGTCCTCTCCGGCGACGAGGTCGAGCGGTTCGGCGCCGAGGGAAGTCCGGACTTCGATGCGGTGGCTACGGGTCGGGCGTATGACCGCGGTGGCTTCTTGCGGGCTCCAAACGAGGTCGAGCTCCGCCCCGAACCGTGTACGGATGCCCCGTAGCCGACCCGTGGGGTAGGCCGCCGGAAGCGCGGGCAGCAGGACCAGCCGGTCGGGTGTCGACTGGACGAGCATCTCGATCAGCACGGCGGGCAGCGTGTGGGCGGCGTCCGCGTTGTAGACGTGCCGGTTCGGGTAGTGCCCGCTCATCAGGGAGACGTGGAAGAAGTTCCCGCACAGGACGTTGTCCAGGGCCGCCGCCACCCGTTCCCCGTCCCTCAGCCGGGCCGCCACCAGGGCGTGGTGGAGGTGGCCGTGCGCGGAGTCGTTCTCGGCGCCGCGCAGTTCGAGCGCGCGATGGGCCGCCCCGGCGAGATCCGGGGTGTCGTACGGGTTGATCTCGTCGAGCGGCCAGACGCCGTAGAGGTGGCTGAGATGGCGGTGGTCGTAGGTGTCGTCGAGACCGGGCCAGGCCCACTCCGCCAGCGCGCCCTCGGCGTTGACCCGGTGCGGCGGCAGCCGCTCGGCGAGCGCGCGCCAGCGTTCGGCGTCGGGACCGGGATGGTACGCGGCTGCCGTGCGCAGGGCGTGGCGGGCCGCGGAGAGGTCCATCGCGGCGTTGAGGGTGACCCAGCTCGCGTTCGCGGGGCGGTTCTCCGGGGAGTACGACGGCACGATCACGAGGTGGCCGCCGTCGTCGGTGCGGGTGAGGAAGTCCTCGTAGAAGCAGGCCACTTCGGCCAGGGCTTCTCCGAGGCGCGGGTCGCGTGCGCCACGCGTCTCGTCGTGGTCCACGAGGGGCTTCAGGAGCCAGTCGGCGCCTGCGGTCCACACGTGCAGGGGGTACTCGCGACCGAGGTGGTAGATGTGCCCGGACTCGCCGTCGGTGTGCGCGGGGGCCACGACACCTCGCGCGCCGAAGATCGCCCGGGCGTTGTCGCGCCAGTGGGGCAACTGGCCGTGGATCAGGGCGGCATGGGCCTCGGTGACCTCCGGGAGCGCGGCCGCCGCGGCCGAGGCCGTCTGGAGGTTGAGGTTGGCGTCCGTGGTGAACGCCCCGGACCAGGCGGTGTCCCAGTCGCCCGTCCACAGTCCGGTGAGCCGTGGCGGCAGCGCCCCGGCGGACGACAGCAGGTGGTAGCGACCGGCCGCGAAGAGCCGCTCCAGGAGAGCAGGGCTCTTGGGGCGGTGGACCAAGTCCGAGCCGGGCAGGGCACGTTCGGCGGCGTCGGCGCGCAGGTCGAGAGCGGTACGGAGGTAGGCCGGACGGTGGAGGGCGGTGTGGCGGGCCAGCAGGTGGGTGTACGCGGCATCGTCGGAGTCGGAGTCGGAGTCGGCTTCGGTGTCGGCTTCGGCGTAGGTGTCGGCCTCGGCGTAGGCGTCGGCTTCGGCGTCGACTCGGCCGGCGGCTTGGCCGACGTCCTGGGGCAGCAGGGCGCGCAGCGCGCGGGCCTCGGTCAGCGCGTCGAGTTCGCCCGCATGCCGCCGTACCCGGGTGAGCAGGAGCAGCGAGCGCGCGCCCTCGACCCCTACGCCGGGCAGGGCGGTCCGAGTCCGGCCGCCCGTGACCACGACGAGCGTCACCCCCGTGTACGCCAGGTCACTGCCCGGATAGCGGGCACGCAGGGTGAGGAGTGCGCCCTCGGGGGTGAGGACGGCACTGTGCCCCACCGTCAAGTCGGCGGGAGCGCCCGGCAGTCGGTGGTCGAGGGACACGTCGACGGTGAGGTCGGACTCGGTCACGTGCTGGACGACGACGTCGTCGGCGCGGGAGACGAAGACCTCGCTGCGCCAGCTGCCGCACTCGGCGCCGACGACCCCGGTGGTGAAGTCGACCTCGCGCCGGTACGAGCGCCACTCCGCGGCCGGTCGGCGCAGCCGCACCTGGAAGGCGGGGTGGAAGGGCTGTACCCAGAGCAGCGGCCGCCCGTCGGTGAAGGCCTCCCCCGCCGTGACGTCCCCTGCCAGCAGCCGGTCCTGTACGTCGGCGAGCCGGTCGGCGAGAGCGGGCGGACGCGCGTGCTCGCTGCCGTTCGGCCGGACCAGACTGTGATGATTGACGATGACCCGGTCGCTGTTCGGATCACCGAACACCATGGCGCCGTGTGTACCGTTCCCGCTCAGGAAGGCGTCCTCCCAGCGGGCTGCGGGCAGCGGCTCCCACGTGCCGTGGACCGGCGCGCTCATGGGGCCGGCTCCAGCACGACGACGCCGTACCGGTCCAGCTCCACGGCCTCCGCCACGTCGGCACCGGTGAGCAGGTCACGATGGCGTCCGGGCACCGAAACGGCGACCCGGTCCCGCCCGTGATGGAGGAGGAAGAGCAGCCCGCCACGACGTACGGCCTCCACCCCGGCGGGAAGGCCGTCGAGCGGCGGCCGCACACCCGCCTCCTCCGCGATCCCGGCCAGCAGGGCGCACAGCGCCTCGGGCTCGGGAAGGGTGGACAGGTACCAGGCGCCGCCCTTACGGAGCACGGCCGGCAGCCCGTCCAGCTCGCCGCCCTTGTACACCGCCTCCGCGACGGCGTCCCCGGCCGCCTCGATCTCCTCGGACCACAGTGTGCCCCGGAAGCCGTCGCACTCGGCGGTCTCCCCCGCGTCCAGCGGCCACCACTCGTGCAGCGTGCGGATTCCGAACAGGTCGCGCAGACGAGCGTCCATGCCGCCGGGGCGAATCCGGTCGTCCTCGTCGGCGACGCCGCTGAGGAAGCCGCAGACGAGGGTGCCGCCTCCTCGTACGTACGCCAGGAGGTTGTCGATCGCCGCGTCCGTGAGCAGGTACAGCTGCGGTACGACGACGAGCCGGTACGCGGAGAGGTCGTGCTCGGGGTGCGCGAAGGCCGTGGTGAGGTGGGCCTGCCACAGGGCGCGGTGCCAGGCGCGTACGACCTCGGGGTAGTCGACCTCGCGGGAGAGGCGGCCGTCCTGCGCGCCGGCCCACCAGGAGTTCCAGTCGTGCAGGATCGCGATGTCGGAGGTGGGCCGAGTGCCCGCGACTTCGCCGCCGATGAGGGCGAGTTCGGCACCGAGCTGCTTGACCTCCTGGAAGGTGCGGCCCCGCTCCCCCGCGTGGGGGACCATCCCCGAGTGGAACTTCTCCGCGCCCTGCCGGGACTGCCGCCACTGGAAGTAGCAGACGGCATCGGCGCCGCGCGCCACGGCCTGGAGGGACCAGAGGCGGTTGAGGCCGCGCGGCTTGGGGTGGTTCACACCGCGCCAGTTGACCGGTCCGGCCGCCTGCTCCATGAGCATCCAGGGGCCGCCCGCCGCCTGGGAGCGCGTCATGTCCTGGATGAACGCGCCGTTCTGGGCGCCGAAGGGGTCACGCGGATCCGGATAGATGTCGACGGAGACGACATCCTCCTCCGCGGCCCACTTCCAGGCGTCCTGGCCCACCCACATCGGCATGAAGTTGCTGGTGACAGGGATGTCCGGGGTGTGCCGGCGGACGATGTCGCGCTCGGCGCGGTAGCACTCCAGGAGCATGTCGGAGGTGAAGCGTTTGAAGTCGAGCACCTGCGTCGGGTTCTTCATGTAGTGCGCGTGGCGCGGCGGGAGAACCTCGTGCCAGCCGTCGTAGCCCTGACCCCAGAAGGCCGTTCCCCAGGCCTCGTTGAGGGTCTCGATCGTGCCGTACTTGTCCTGGAGCCAGCGGCGGAAGCCGGCGGCCGCCTCGTCTCCGTAGTCGAAGGTGCAGTACTCGTTGTTGATGTGCCACAGGGTGAGGGCCGGGTGGCTGCCGTAGCGGGCGGCCAGATCCTCGGTGATGGCGGCGGCGTAGCGGCGGTAGACGGCGCTGGAGTGCGAGAAGTGCTGGCGGGAGCCCCACCACTCGGTGCGCCCTTCCTCGTCCCGGGGCAGCGTCTCGGGGTGCAGGCGGCCCATCCAGGGCGGGGGCGAGGAGGTGGACGTGGCGAGGACGACACCGATGCCGTTCGCGTGCATCAGGTCCATCAGCCGGTCGAGCCAGCCGAACTCCCGTGCACCCGGACGTGGTTCGAGCTTCGCCCAGGAGAAGACACCGACGGTGACGGAGTTGACGCCGGCCTCCTTCATGAGGCGTGCGTCCTCGTGCCAGGTCTCCTCGGGCCACTGCTCGGGGTTGTAGTCGCCGCCGAAGAGGACGCGGCCGCGGGTGGCGTCGGCGAGACTCGGTCCCTCGGTCTTCCGTTCCTTGTGCGCGGGCATCAGACGGGCTCCCCGCACTGGATGCCGCGCCCGTTCGTGCCGAGGTAGACCCTGCCGTACACGCGCGGGTCGCCGGTGATGACCTCGCCGATCCAGCCCCATTGGTGGGCGTCGTCGTTGATCCGGACCCAGGTCCTCGCCTCGTCGTCGGAGCGGTGGACGGCGGTGATGGTCTCGGTCGAGCCGACCTGATAGATCGCCGGGTAGTCCGCGCCGTCGGCGGCTTTGCCGAAGCCGAGGGTGTACGAGGCCCAGCAGCTGGTGACCTTGTCGAAGCCGACGCCCCCGTCGGTGGACCGGTAGAGCCCGTTCCACTTCACGCTCAGCCACAGGTCACCGGAGCGTCCGGGCGCCGCGGCCAGCTGGAACTGACTGTCGCCGGAGGGCAGTCCGACCGCACGGGCCGTGAAGGAACCGCCACTGTCAGTGCTGGCGAATAGTGTTCCCGTGTCGGTGTCGTACGCGTAGAAGAGCGTCGGGTCGGCCGGGTCGGCGACCGGCGTGGCGCCCTTCGGGAAGGAGGAGACCTCGGACCAGGTCGCGCCGTTGTCCGTCGAGCGCTGCGCCGCGTACTTCGTGCCGTCCCAGTGCACGAACGACCACAGCAGGGTGCTGCCGTCGGCGCTGGTGGCGATCGGCCCCGGTGCGCTCTTGGCGATGTCGGGCTGGACCGCGAAGGGCGCCCAGGTCTGCCCGCCGTCGTTCGAGTAAGCACCGTTGCCGTTGTCGCCCCAGCCCGCGCGGACGACGTACGACGGCTTGGCCGCTGCCTGCGCGAGTCCCGTCGCCGACCCGAACACGGGGTTCGTCGCCATGCCACGCGACGGAGACGCCGTGAGCCGCTCGTGGTACATCACGCCGATGTCCCCGAGTCCGCTGATCAGATGCGCCTCCCCGGCCGGGGGCGAGATCAGCCGGCGCACGGCCGTCTCCTCCAGACCGCGGATCTGGGGCGCCCAGCGCTTGAGGTCGCGGGTGCCGTAGAGAGTCGCGCCGGTCCCGTACACGACGTGCTTCGAGTCGTACGGGTCCACGGCGACGGCCTGGATCCACCAGCCGAACTTGGGCTGGTCGCCACCCCAGTCGAGGAAGGGAGTCTCGGACACGTCGAACACAGCAACGTCCTTGAGCGACGTCCAGGTACGGCCACCGTCGGTGGTCCGGAACACCGTGTCGCCGTCCGCCCAGCGGTTGTTGGTGGACACGACGAGGGTGCCCGCGCGGCAGGCGTCGACGGCGACACCGCCGTAGGCGAAGGTGTCCGCGGACCCTCCCCCACTACTGAACGTGTGGGCGGTGCCCCCAGCCGTGGTGCCCCCCGGCTCCACCGGGGTCACGTCGGTCCACGTGCCGGTGGTGGTGCGCAGCTTGTGCACACTGCCGTCGGACTGGCCGTTGGGCCCGGGTGCGTTGCCGTAGGTCACGTACAGCTCGCGGGTGTGCGTGTCGTACGCGGCGCGGAGCGGGACCTTGGCTGAGGTGCCGGACGGCTGCCCGGGTACGGCCTCCCAGATCGTGCCGTCGGCTGTGCGGTACAGGTTCGCCGTGCCCGCGGTTCCGTCGCCGTCGCCCCAGCCCGCGTAGACGGCGCGCCCGGCCGCGACGAGGAAGGTGACGCCCTGCCCGGAGGAGCTCGCGGTCGCCGGGAAGGCGGTGACGGCCGCCCAAGTGGCCCCCCGGTCCGTGGACTTGAGCAACCCGTCGTGCCGGGTGCCCAGCCACAGTGTGTCGCTGTCGCGCGGATCGACGAGCAGCCGTTCCCCGGCTCCCCGCCCGTCCTCGTTGGCGCCGAGCTTCACGGACAGATCGGTACGCGTCCAGGTGGCACCGCGGTCCTCTGAGCGCAGGACGGCGCCGTTGCCCGCCCACGACTGGGCGTAGGTGCCGAGGGCGGCGTACAGCCGGTCGGGGTGCGCGGGGTCGACGGCGAGCGCCTCGACGCCGAGGAGGTTCCAGTCGTCCCAGCCGAGGTGGTCGGTGAGCGGCGTCCAGCGGGCGGCCCGGTCGTCCCAGCGGTAGGCACCGCCGATGTCGGTGCGGGCGTAGGCGAGACCGCGTACGGCGGGGTGGAAGAGAACGCCGGTGACGAAGCCGGTGCCGCCGATGACGGCGTTGCGCCAGCGGTACTGCGCAGTGGCGGTGGCTTCGGCGGCGTGCGCCTGGGACCCCAGGGCGGGGGCGGTGGTGAGTGCGGCCGTGGCGGCGGTCCCGGCGAGAACGGCTCGTCTGCTGAGGCGGGGTGTGCGCATGACATGCCTCGTTCTGGGAGAGGGGGCGAGGGGGAGCGAGGGGCGCCCTGTGACAGGGGTGAACGGCAAGCCCCGTCAGGGGCGCGGGGGAACTGCGCGACCAGCCGCGTCGGACCCGCAGGTCACGGACGGCAGGCAGTTCACGAACCCGCCTTTCCGGCCGGCCCCGAGGAGCGGAGCGTTGGGCCCGCCACGGCCGACCGCTGATCAGGAGCAGGTCGGCCGCGGCGGAGTAGAGGGGCACAGAAGGCTGGCGCAAGTCAGCCCTTGACCGCGCCCGTGAGCATGCCCTTCTTGAAGTGCCGCTGGACGAACGGCGAGAGAATCGCGACCGGCAGCAGCGCCATGACCATCACGGCCATCTGGATGGCGAGCGGCGACAACTGCCCGGTGTTGATCTGGGTCGCGAGGCCGACGGGACGTTCCTGCTTCTGCACCAGCTGGATCATGACGTTCTGCAGCGGCATCATGTCCTGGTCGGTGAGATAGATGGAGGCGTTGAACCAGGCGCTCCAGTACCCGACCGCGTAGAAGAGCGAGATCACCGCGAGCACGGCCCGGGAGAGCGGCATCACGATCTTCCACAGGATGCGCCAGTCGCCCGCACCGTCGATGCGCGCGCTGTCGATGAGTTCCGGCGAGATCCCCATGAAGAATGAGCGCAGCACCAGGATGTTGAAGACGCTCACCGCGCTGGGGAGGATCAGCGCGAGGTAGGTGTCGGTGAGGCCGAGGGCCTGCACCAGCAGATACGTCGGGATGAGGCCCGCGCCGAAGAACATCGTGGCGAGCAGCAGCATCAGCAGCCAGCGGTGTCCGAGCGATCCGATGCGCGAGAGGCCGTACGCGCACAGGACCGAGACGGCCATGCTGAACAGGGTGCCGACGAGCGTCACGCCCAGGCTGACCATGGCGGCACGCTGGACCTGGCCGCCGGTGAGCAGTTCCTGGTAGGCGACGAAGGTGATGCCCTTGGGGATCACCACCAGACCGCCGGCCGCGTCGATGGTCTTCCTCGACTGGAGGCTGGTGACGATGACGATCCAGAGCGGGAAGAGGATCGCGAAGGCGGCCAGGGTGAGGGCGAGGCCCTTGCCCGCGAGGCCCGCCTTGCTCGGCTCCTCCTCCCAGGGCGGCCGGGGCGGGGCGGCCCACCGGCTCGGCCTGCCGGAGAGTTCGGCGGCGGGCTTGTCGATGACGGCGGTCATTTCTTGTACACCCCCTGCTCACCCATGAGGTGGGCGACCTTGTTGGCGGTCAGGACGAGCCCCAGGCCGACGATGCCCTTGATGAGTCCGGCGGCGGCGGCGTAACTGAAGTCCTGGTTGCGGATGCCGTTCCACCAGACATAGGTGTCGAGGACTTCGGAGGCTCCGGGGCCCACGGAGTCGCGCTGGAGCAGCAGTTGCTCGAAGCCGACGGTGAGTGCGTCGCCGACGCGGAGCACCAGGAGCAGGGCGATCACCGGACGCAGCGCGGGCAGCGTGACGTGCCACATCCGCCGCCAGCGCCCGGCGCCGTCCATCGCGGCGGCCTCGTACTGGTCGTTCGAGACGGAGGACAGGGCCGCGAGGAAGACGATGATGCCCCAGCCCGCGTCCTTCCAGACGCCCTCGGCCGTCACCAGGAACTTGAAGATCCCCGGGTCGGTCATCAGGTCGATGCCCTTGTGCCCGTGTTGCCGCAGGGTCTGCGCGATGATGCCCGCGCCGCCGAAGATCTGCTGGAAGACGGTGACGACGAGGACCCACGAGAAGAAGTGCGGGAGATACATGATCGCCTGGGCGACCGCCCGGACCCGGGGCCTGACCACGCTGTTGATCAGCAGCGCGAGCAGGATGGGGATCGGGAAGTACAGCACCAGCTGGAGGAAGAACAGCACGAAGGTGTTCTGCACCGCGTGCCAGAAGGCCGAGTCCGCGAAGATCCGCTGGAAGTTCTCGAAGCCGACCCAGGGACTCTCGAACATGGCGACGAAGCCGTTGTCGCTCAGGTACGGGTCGTAGTCCTGGAAGGCGACGACATTGCCCAGGACCGGTATGTAGGTGAAGACGAGGACCAGCGCGACAGCCGGCAGCGTCATCAGGATCAGGGTGCGGTCGCGTCTGAACCGGAGGCGGAAGCTCAGCCTCCCGGCCCGCCTGTCGGCCCGTTTTCCGGCCGGCCTCCCCGCGGCCTTCGCGCCGCTCCCGCCGGGCGAATCCTCGCCCGGCGCCTTCTTGCTCGTCTTCGCCCCGGCCCTGCTCCGAGGCACCGTGCTGTGGGACACGGCCTTCTCCTTGCCTCAGCCCTGGGTCACTTGGCCGACGAGCCGTTGTCGTCGAGCAGCTTCTTGTACCAGGCGCGCAGGTCGTCGCCGCCCTTCTGCTTCCAGTCGGACACGGCCTGCTGCATGTCGCTGATCTTCTTGCGGCCACGGACGATGTCGTCCTCCAGCTGCTCGAAGTCGTTGGCGAGGTTGGTCCAGCGGTTGGGCTCGGTGACGGTCAGGCCGTAGAAGGAGGACTTCTTCGTGAAGGCGCCCATCCGCTGCTGCCATTCGACCTGGAGCTTGGCGATCACCGGCAGATCGGGGTGGGCGAGGTACGCGGCCGGGTCACCGGTGTAGTCGTAGGCGCCGTTGACCTCGTTGGTGCCCTTGGTGGTCTTGGTGGGCAGGCCCTTCTTCAGCGTGTAGTCGGTGCCCTCGACGCCGTAGACCGTGAGCATGTACTCCTTGGTGCCGTACGGCGCGGCGCAGTAGTTGGCGAGCGCGAGGAAGTCCTTGATCTGCTGCTTCGACGCCGTCTTGCTGACGAAGGTGAAGATGTTCGAGGGCTGGACCGCCCACAGCGTGGGGTCGCCCCCGTCGTGGCCGAAGATGTCCATGGCGGCCATCTCGAAGTCGGCCTTCTGGGTCAGCTGTTCGGCGGTCGAGCCGTACCAGTAGGAGAGGTTGCCGTTGAAGACGAGGACCTGGCCCGCGGTGAAACGGTTGGACGCGTCACCCTTGACCGCCTTGGCGTCGGGGTGGACGACACCGGCCGCGTACAGCTTCCGCGTCCACTCCAGGGCTTCGAGGTACTCGTCCGTCTCGATGCGGTTGATCAGCTTGCCGCCGTCCAGGTTCCACCACAGCGCCTTGTCGCTGCCGGGCAGCACGCCGAACATGTTGAAGGCGGTCCACTTCAGGTCGTCACAGGCCCAGACCTTCGACTTGGCGTCGGTGGCCTCCTTGGCCCAGGACAGGAACTCGTCCGCCGACTTGGGGAGTTGGTACCCCTTCTTCTCGAAGAGGTCCTTGCGGTAGAAGGGCGCGATGTCGGTGACGTACGACGCGGGCATCGGGATCGCGCGCAGCTTCCCGCCGAAGATGGCGCGCTGCCAGGCGTCGGTGGGGACGGCCGCGAGGTTCGGGTAGTCCTTGACCTTGTCGCCGGACAGGTAGGGGCCGAGATCGGCGAACTTGGCGTTGATGGCGCTGGGTATCTTGCCCATCAGGTTCCAGCCGGGGACGACCACCGCGTCCGGGATGTCGCTGGAGGCGAGGATCGCGCCCAGCTTCTCGTCGTAGGTGTTGCCGTCCTGGTTCTGCCAGGTCACATCGATGCCTGCGGCCTCATTCATGGCCTGGTAGTACGCGTTGTCGTTGGACGGCGGCGTGCCCCACAGCGGCGCCATGATCTTCAGCTTGCCGCCGCTGCCCAGCTTCTTCGGGACCGACGTCTGCAGCCCGCTCAGGTCGATCGCCTGGGTGAAGCCCGCCGCCGACCCGTTCTTCGCCGGGATGTCGGGCGTCACGACGCTCGACGCCACGAACGTCGGAAGGATCTTCTGCGCGTCCTTCCCGGAGGTGGTGCCGTCCTTGCTGCCGTCGTTCCCGCCGCCACAAGCGGCGAGCAGCGGCATTCCGCCGGCCACGGCGGCCGCGGCGACCGCCGTGGAGGCGAGGAAGCTTCTCCGGCTGGGGGCGGAGGTGGCGGAGTTCGGCGTCATTGCGTCAACCCTTCATGGCGCACAGCAGGACACCCGGCGGTTCAGCCGTCGGCTGCGGTGTCTTGAGTGGAACTGGCCGAGCTGAAGCGGTCCTCGGAGGATTGCGCCCTCCGGAGAGGGCCCTCCGTCAGTCGAAGCGCTTCGATGTTGCTGCGAGGTTAAGTGAACACCTGGGGGTGCACAAGAGTCGATTCCAAGATTCCCCGGAGGTGTCGCGTCACCAGGGCACCCCTTCAGGCACTTGAAATCACGGCGAGCAAACCCAGTTGTTGCACCGAGGTGTCTTGACACCCACCCCTCGGTCGAATGAGCATCGAAGCGCTTCGAAAGCGCCCCGTCGCTCCATCGCAAAGGGATCACCACGTGACCGCACAAACGCCGCCTACGCCGCCTTTCCGTGATCCACGACTGCCGTTCGCGAAGCGCATCGACGACCTGCTGGCGCGGCTCACACTCGACGAACGGACCGCGCTCCTGCACCAGTTCGCGCCCGCCGTCGAGCGGCTCGGCGTCGGGGCCTTCCGCACCGGTCAAGAAGCCCTGCACGGCGTGGCCTGGATGGGCCCGGCGACCGTGTTCCCGCAGGCCGTGGGCCTGGGCGCGACCTGGAACGACAGCCTCGTGCGCAGGATCGGCGAGGCCGTGTCGGCCGAGACCCGCGCCATGCGCGCCCGCGACGACCGCGTGGGCCTCAACGTCTGGTCGCCCACGGTGAATCTCCTCCGCCACCCCCTCTGGGGGCGCAACGAGGAGGGCTACTCGGAGGACCCGAGGCTCACCTCCGCCCTCGCCACGGCGTACACCCGGGGTCTGCGCGGCGACCACCCCGACTACTGGCGGACCGCACCCGTCCTCAAGCACTGGCTCGCGCACAACAACGAGACGGACCGCGACACCACGTCCTCCTCGGTCCGGCCGCGTGTCCTGCACGAGTACGACCTGCGTGCCTTCCGCGAGACGGTCGGGGCGGGCGCGGTGGCCGGTGTGATGCCCGCGTACAACCTGGTCAACGGCCGCCCCAACCACGTCTCGCCGTATCTGCGCGAGTGTCTGCGCACCTGGACGGACGAGGACCTCCTCGTCTGCTCGGACGCGGGCGCGCCCTCCAACCTGGTGGACTCCGAGCACTACTTCGACACCCACGAGGAGGCGACCGCGGCCGCGATCCTCGCCGGCGTCGACAGCTTCACCGATCACGGCACGGACAGCTCGAAGATCGTCGAACGGGTCCAGGGGGCGCTGGTCCAGGGCCTGTTGAGCGAGGCCGACATCGACGCGGCGGTCCGCCGCCAGCTGGCGATCCGCTTCCGGCTGGGCGAGTTCGACCCGCAGTCGGACCCGCACGCCGGCGCCCTGGACTTCGACACCCCGGCCCACCGCGCCCTCGCCCAGGAGGCGGCGGAGCAGGCGGTCGTGCTCCTCAAGAACGACGGCCTGCTGCCCCTGAGCCCCGACGTCCGCGTCGCCGTCGTCGGCCTCCTCGCCGACGAGTGCAAGCTCGACTGGTACAGCGGCACGCTCATCCACCGCTCCACGCCCCTGGAGGGCCTGTACGAGCGCTTCGGCGCCGAGCGCGTGGACTTCGCGGAGGGCGTGGACCGGGTCCGCCTCAGGACCTCCTGCGGTACGTATCTGTCGGTGCCCGCCGTCGACGACGCGGCCGACGAGGTGCGCGGCGCCGAGGCCGCACTGGACCCTGCGCTCCTCGCGGGCCGCACCGACCTGCCCCCGCTGACCGCCGACGCCACCGGCACCGAGCTCGCACTGATCGACTGGGGCGAGGGCGTGCTGACGCTGCGCGCACCCGACGGCCGCTACCTCTCGGTCGCCGAGGACGGCTACCTCCGTGCCTCCGCCGATCAGCCCGGCGGCTGGGTCGTCCAGGAGACATTCCGCCTCGAAGCCTCCGGCACCCACGAGAACGGTCACCTCCTGAAGCACCTGGGAACGGGTGGTTACGTCTCTGTCGCCGCCGACGGTGTGAAGGTTGCCGCCGAGCACCCGGAAACCTTCGAGCTGGAGTTCACCGAGCGCGGCGAGGACGCGGTGGCCCGCGCGGCGGCCGCCGCCGACGTCGTCCTCGTCGTCGCGGGCAACGACCCGCACATCAACGGCCGCGAGACGGAGGACCGTACGACGCTGCGGCTGCCCGCGCACCAGGAGCGCCTGCTGCGCGCCGCCCACGCCGCGAACCCGAACACGGCGCTGGTCCTGGTCGCCGCGTACCCCTACGCGGTGGACCCGGCCGACCTCCCGGCCGTCCTCTGGACGGCTCACGGCGGCCAGGCGGCGGGCACCGCCCTGGCCCGCGTACTCGCCGGTGACGTCTCCCCCGCGGGCCGGCTCCCGCAGACCTGGTACGCCTCCGACGACGACCTGCCCGACCTCCTCGACTACGACGTCATCGGCGGCCGCCAGACGTATCTGTACTTCGAGGGCGCGCCGCTGTTCCCGTTCGGACACGGGCTGTCGTACGCGTCGTTCGCCTACGCGGATCTTCAAATCGGGCAGCGCGCGGGCGCGTTGGCCGTCTCCTTCACCGTCACCAACACCGGCGACGTGGCCGCCGACGAAGTCGCGCAGTGCTACACGCGCGCCGTCGACCCGTCCGTACCCCGCCCCCGGCGCGAACTGGCGGCGCACCGCCGCGTCCACCTCGCCCCCGGCGCGTCGGCGGACCTCACCTTCGAACTCCCGCTCTCCGCCTTCGAGTTCTGGGACGTGGCGCTCGGCCGCCCGCGCCTGGAGCCGGGCGCGTACGAAGTGCTCGTCGGGGCGTCCAGCGAGGACATCCGCATGCGTACGACGGTCGAACTCGACGGCGAGCCCGGCGCGCCTCGCCCCGTCCGCGATCGCGGCCTGGGGGCCGCCGACTTCGACGAGCAGCGGAACATCGCCATCGTCGACCGTACGAAGGTGACGGGCGACGCGGTGACACCGGTGGACGGCGAGGCGGGCGAACTCGTCTTCCGGGACTGCGACTTCGGCGACGACGGCGCCACGGCGGTCACTGTCGAGGCGGCGGGCGAGGGTACCGTTGAACTCTCCCTGGACGGGGGCCCGTTGACCGCCGTACTGACCCTGAGCGCGACAAAGGGGCCGTACGACTACACCACCCTCGGCGCCGAGATCGCCGCCGTCGGTGTGCACGACGTACACCTCAGGCTGCGCGGCCCGTTGCGGCTCGCGCACGTCGGCTTCTCCGGTTGAGGGTCCGGAGCGGCCGGCACAGGGGCCCGGCACCGGAAGGCATCGGCGCCGGGCCCTTCATATCGACAGTACCTGAAAACGATTGTCGTTAGCCAGCTCTGTGCCGCCGATTCCTCACATGCCGACGGCCGGAGCCCCCGCACAGCGGGCTCCGGCCGTCGGCTCGTTACGGGGTCCGGTCAGAGGGCGAGGCCCGTCAGCACCAGCACCCGCTCGTAGGTGTAGTCGTCCATCGCGAACTTCACGCCCTCGCGGCCGACACCGGACTGCTTCACACCGCCGTACGGCATCTGGTCGGCGCGGTAGGACGGCACGTCACCGACCACGACGCCGCCGACCTCCAGCGCACGGTGGGCGCGGAAGGCGGTCTGCACGTCGTGCGTGAACACACCGGCCTGGAGCCCGTACTTGGAGTCGTTGACGGCGGCGAAGGCTGCGGCCTCCCCCTCCACCTTCTGCACGGTGAGAACGGGTCCGAAGACCTCCTCGCAGGAGATGGTCACGTCGGCCGGTACGTCGGCGAGGACGGTCGGCGCGTAGGAGGCGCCGTCGCGCTTGCCACCGGCGAGGAGCGTGGCACCGGCCTGGACGGCCTCGTCCACCCACGACTCGACGCGCTTGGCGGCGTCCTCGCTGACCAGCGGGCCGACGTCCGTCGTGGCGTCGGACGGGTCACCGGTGACCTGGGCCTCGACGGCGGCGACGATACGGGGCAGCAGCCGCTCGTACACGGACGCGTCGGCGATCACGCGCTGCACGGAGATGCAGGACTGGCCGCCCTGGTAGTTGGAGAAGGTCGCGATGCGGGTGGCGGCCCAGTCCAGGTCCTCGTCGCTCGCCCAGTCGGCGAGCACGACGGCCGCGCCGTTGCCGCCCAGCTCCAGGGTGCAGTGCTTGCGGGGCACCGAGTCCATGATCGCGTAACCGACCTTCTCGGACCCGGTGAAGGAGATGACGGGCAGCCGCTCGTCCTGCACCAGGGCGGGCATCCGCTCGTTGGAGACGGGCAGGATGCTCCACGCGCCGGCGGGCAGCTCGGTCTCGGCGAGCAGGTCGCCGATGATGAGACCGGACAGCGGGGTCGCGGGCGCGGGCTTCAGGATGATGGGCGCGCCGGCGGCGATCGCCGGGGCGATCTTGTGGGCGCACAGGTTCAGCGGGAAGTTGAACGGCGCGATGCCCAGCACGACACCCTTGGGGAACCGGCGGGTCAGCGCGAGCCGCCCCTGACCACCCAGGTCGGTGTCCAGGCGCTGCGCCTCGCCCCCGTTGAAGCGGCGGGCTTCCTCGGCGGCGAACCGGAACACGGACACCGCGCGGCCGACCTCGCCACGGGCCCACTTGATCGGCTTGCCGTTCTCGGCCGAGATGAGCTGCGCGATCTCCTCGGTGCGCTCGACGAGGCGGCGCGACACATGGTCGAGGGCGGCGGCACGTACGTGGGCCGGAGTGGCGGCGAACTCGTCCCGCACGGCGTACGCGGCGGCCACGGCCTCCTCGACCTGCGCCTCGGTCGGGACACTGACCTTGCCGACGACCCGACCGTCCCACGGGGAGGTGACGTCGAAGGTGGTCTCACCGGTGGCCTGGCGGCCGGCGAGCCAGAAAGCGTGGGTGGAAGTCATGTGCGAGTCCCGGCCCTTCCGCGTTGGGGGTGTTGTTCTTGGTTTTCCTCCTCCACGGTAGGGCCGGGGCGGCGGAGGGTCGTTTGTCCGAGTCGTAGCAGTCGGGGTGGCAGGTGCGCCGCTTTGGCAGGGACGACAAGGGGTCAGGGCCCCCGTAAGGGGCGCGGGGAACTGCGCGACAAGCCCCCGCCCACCCGCACCCAAAAGACAACCCAGGGGGTGCTGGGGGCGCAGCCCCCGGACACGGGACGGGCAGGGGCGGAGGGGGCGAAAAACCCCGCCTACTCCCCCGACCCCGCCGTGGCCTTCAACGCCAGCCAAAGCTCCATCCGCACATCCGGATCATCCAGCGACCGCCCGAGGATCTCCTCGACCCGCCGCATGCGGTACCGCAACGTGTGCCGGTGCACACCCAGATCCGCAGCCGCCGCATCCCACTGCCCATGCCGCGACAACCACGCCCGCAGCGAGGCCACCAGATCCCCCCGGCCTGTCGCGTCGTGCTCGTGCAACGCCCGCAGCAACCCGTCCGCGAACGCCCGCACCGCGTCATCGGCCAGCAACGGCAGCACCGACCCTGCCGCGACCTCCTCGTGCTCCACGAAGAAACGCCCGCGCCGCCGCGCCACGGACAACGCCTGCTCGGCCTGCTTGTAGGCGGCGCCCGCGGCGATCGGCCCCGCGGGCGCCGACAGGCCTACCACCAGCTCGTCCTCGTCACCGGCGGGCTGCTCCCGCACGGCGGCCCGCGCGGCCTCCAGCGCCATCGCGTACTCCCTGCACGCGGCGACCGCCGCACCCCCGTCCACCGCGAGCACGACGAGCCGCTCCCCCTCGGGCACGACGAGCACGGACTCACCGGAGCGGGCGGCCGCGGACTCCACGACCTCGGCCAGCCCGCCGAGCGGGTCGCCATTGTTGTCGGGCACCGCGACGGCGGCGGCCGAGGGCGCCGTCGCGGCCACGCGCGCGTGGCCGTCCGCGTGTGCCCGCGCGGCCGACGCGGACGCCGACTCGGCGAGGATCAGCCGGAAGGGCGCGTCGAGCAGCGCGCCGTACAGGTCCCCGGCGACGGCCCGGGCATGGTCGGGCTCGCCCGCGAGCAGCATGCGCAGCACGGCCGCGCCGATGCGCTGCTCGGCCGCGTGCAGCGACCGCGACCGTTCCGTGGTGAGCGTCAGCAGGGCGATCGCCGAGTGCACGGCGTACCGCTCGGCGGTCCCGAGCGCGCTCGCCGTCCCCACGGCGAGCGCGGCCCGCGGCCGCCGCCCGGTGCCGAGGGAGTGCAGTTCCACGCGGTCTTCGCGGTCCTCGCCACCGACGACGGAACTGGCCGGCGCGGGCCGCTCCCGCAGCCGCTCCACGTCCGGCGTGAGCCGCGCCGCCCGGCGCCCCGCCCACTCGGGCGCGGAGGCGACAACGTCACCGGACGCGTCGTACAGCGCCGCCCATCCGTCGACCTGCCCGGCGAGCGCGGCGAGCAGCCCCTCGGGCCCGTCGTTCAGCGCCCGCTTGGTCAGCTCGCGCTGCGCGGCGAACCCGGCCGTGACCGCCCGGTACTGATCCGCCGCGATGGCGGCGGACACCGCTTTGCTGATGGCGAGAAAGGGCGTTCGCCGGGGCACTTCGAGGAGCGGCAGCCCCTCCTCCTCCGCCGCGTCGACGAGCGCCTTGGGGATCTCCTCGTAGTTGACCCCGACCGCGAAACCGAGCCCGACCACCCCGGCTCCCACCAGGCGCTTCACATAGCGCCGCATGACCTCGGGGTCCTCCGCGTCCAGCTGGAGCGCCGTGATCAGCAGCAGTTCCCCGCCCTCCATGTACGGCACGGGGTCGGCGAGCTCGCTGGCATGCGCCCAGCGGACGGGCACGTCCAGGCGGTCCTCGCCCGCGCGCACCGTGAGCTTGAGCGCGGAGTGGTGGACGAGCGAGGCGAGCGTGGGGGGCATGAGGCCTTCAAGTCTGTGTGATCTTTGTGATCTTTTGGCCGCCACGTATGAACGGCATGTGTCGATTCTGCCTCACCGTACGGTCACCATGTGCCCTGATGTCCACACGTCCTGCTCAGCCGCGCAGATCCACACACCACCCTCAGCTCCGCAGATCCACCAGCAACGGCGGTGCGTGCTCCCCCTTCACATTGGTCAGCGACAGCACCGCGTGTCCCGGCGGCACCCCGTGTGCCAGTTCGGACGCGGACCAGCGCTCCCGCTCGACCTGCCGCACGGTGACGGCCCGGGCGGTCGGCGCGTGCCCGGTGATCACCCGCCGCAGCATGTGCACCGCCTTGCCCGCCGGGGTCTCGGCGATGATCTGCCGGTCGGTGACGTCCCGCGCCTCGGTCCACTCCTTGCCCCAGACCTCGGCGAAGTCCTGCCCGTCCCAGGGGGTGAGTCCGGACAGCGCCATCCGGCACCCGATCGCGCCCAGCAGCGGGCTGCGCAGCGGCCGCGGCGCGTCGTCGAGCGTCCGCAGCGTCAGCACGGCCCCCGCGTTGCCGGAGCGCAGCCGCTGGATCCCGCGTACGGCCTCGGGTGTGACCACCCCCGTCGCGTCGTCGAGCACCAGACAGGCGAACAGCGACCGGTCCTCGCGCACCGCGACACTCGCCGTGAACTGCGCCAGCACCAGCCGCGCCAGGATCCGCGAGGCGTCGGCGTGCCCACGCGCGGGCAGATCGATCCGTACGCGCACGGGGTGGTCGAGCGCGCGCAGCGAGAAGGGCCGCGACTGCCCGGACGTGTCGAAGAACCCCGCGAACGCGGGCCGGTCGAGCAGGGCGACCCGATCCGCGAGCACTCCCCCGACATCCCCCGGATGCCCCAACTGCCGCTCGCGCGCGTCCAGTTCCCGCAGCAGCGACTCCTGCCCGGTGTCCTCCAGTGCCTTGCGCAGCGCGCCGAGCGGTCCGGGAGCGCCGTCGAGGAGCCGGCGCAGCTCGGGCACCGACGGGAACCGGTGGTGGACGGCCCGGAAGGGCCCCAGCAGCTGGGCGAGCACGGTCGTCGACCGGCGGCTGTCGCCCCCTGGATGCGGGTCAGCGAGATCCCCGACAAGTGCCTCGGCGAGCACGGCAGCGGCCTCATCGGGATCGGTGGTCCCGCCGTACAGGTCGAGGTCGTACACGGACTCGGGATTCCCGATCCGTACGACGACGTCGTACGCGTCGGCGGGGCCGAGCCCCGCGCCCGCGGCGCCCACCACGACGACCGCGGCCCGCCCGGCGAGCGCGTGCAGGCACAGCGACTCGGCGAGCGGCCAGACGATGCCGCCCGTCTTGCCGGACCCGGCGGGGCCGACGGCGAGCAACGACGTACCCAGCAGATCGGGACCGAGGGCGAGTCCGGTGCCGCGATAGCCGTACGGATTGCGCGGATCATCGGCGGTCGTCCCGAGCCGTACCTGCCCGGTCACGAGATCGTGCCGCGCGAGCCGACCCGGCAGATCGCGGTCGCCGGAGGGATGCAGACAGGCGGCGGCCCCGTCCTTGAGCACCGCCCCCGTGAACGTGGCGAGACTGTGCCGCCCGCTGCGTACGCCCTGCCAGGCGCGGGCGATCCGGGCGTGGTCGACGTCCCGCATCAGCCCGGCGCGGGCCTCGGCGGCGAGCCGTTCGGCGGCGTCACCGGCCCCCGCGGCGCGGAGCTGGTTCCACTGGGCGGGGTCCTCCTCGGGCGCGGGCGGCCGCTCGCTCACGGGAGCGGCCCGCTGCCAGGCGGGCAGCCCGTAGCGCCGCCACACCTCACCCCATCGGCCGAGCCGGCCGACGCCGATCATGATGACGAGGGCGATCAGCGTGTAGTAGCCGTACCAGAGGAACGCGTTTCCGATGCGATCGCCGCTGTGCCGCCAGGAGTCGGGGGTGAACAACTCCAGCGGCAGGACCCACCAGCCACCCAGATACCCGTTCCAGAGCAGCGACCAGATCAGCCACCCCACCAAAAAGGCGATCACGGCCCCGCTCAGCAGCTGCCGCGCCGGAATCCGCTCCGGCGCCTCCTCCGGTCGCGGCCGGTGCCCGAACCGCCACACCCCCGGCGCCGCCTCCGGCCGGGGCGCCCGCACCCACGTGAGGAAGGCGGACCCGTCCGGCAACGGCGGCACCCCCGGGGCCCGCGCGGGCCGTGGCGGCGCGGCAGGTACCTCCGGCGGCGTCACCGGCACATCCGGCGGCCCCGCCGGACGCGGCACAGAATCGGCATGCGTGCCCCGCGCGTCCTGCGTCCCGTCGCTGTCCATCGCCCTTGCCCCCTGACCAGCCGCTCCGTGCTTCGTCCGCGAGTCAATCTAGTGCCCCTGCGGGGCGAGTTCACCGTTTACCCGGCCGGGCCACGGGCGTTGGCACGGCCGGACGCGCGGCGAAACCGGCACGAACCGAGCCGACCGGATCTCCGCCGTTCTATGTCCACCACGGACAAGCGAATCCTTCGACAACGCCCACATGGAGCATGCCCACCCCCCATCCCCGGCCCTAGCCTGCGAAGAAAGAAGAAAGCGTCCGAAAAACACCCCGCCCGGAACACCCCGGTCGGCCGGAACAGCCGGCCCGCCGGATCCCTCCGGTTCGCAAGATCATCAGGGAGCCCCTCATGACCGCACTTCCGCAGGAGCGCCGCGTCGTCACCGCCATCCCCGGCCCGAAGTCGCAGGAGCTGCAGGCCCGCCGTACCGCCGCGGTCGCGGCCGGTGTGGGCTCGGTGCTCCCTGTCTTCACCACGCGCGCCGGTGGCGGCATCATCGAGGACGTCGACGGGAACCGCCTGATCGACTTCGGTTCCGGCATCGCCGTGACCAGCGTCGGGGCGAGCGCCGAGGCCGTCGTACGCCGGGCCTCCGCCCAGCTGCAGGACTTCACCCACACCTGTTTCATGGTCACGCCGTACGAGGGCTACGTGGCCGTCGCCGAAGCGCTGGCCGAACTCACGCCGGGTGACCACGCCAAGAAGTCCGCGCTGTTCAACTCCGGCGCCGAGGCCGTCGAGAACGCCGTCAAGATCGCGCGTGCGTACACCAAGCGCCAGGCCGTCGTCGTCTTCGACCACGGCTACCACGGCCGTACGAACCTGACGATGGCGCTGACCTCCAAGAACATGCCGTACAAGAACGGCTTCGGTCCGTTCGCGCCCGAGGTCTACCGTGTGCCGGTGGCGTACGGCTACCGCTGGCTGACCGGCCCGGAGAACGCCGGTGCCGAGGCGTCCGCCCAGGCCATCGACATGATCAACAAGCAGATCGGCGCCGACAACGTCGCCGCGATCATCATCGAGCCGGTGCTCGGCGAGGGCGGCTTCATCGAGCCCGCGAAGGGCTTCCTTCCCGCCATCAGCAAGTTCGCCAAGGACAACGGCATCGTCTTCGTCGCGGACGAGATCCAGTCCGGCTTCTGCCGCACCGGCCAGTGGTTCGCCTGCGAGGACGAGGGCATCGTCCCGGACCTGATCACCACCGCCAAGGGCATCGCGGGCGGTCTCCCGCTCGCCGCCGTCACCGGCCGCGCCGAGATCATGGACGCCGCACACGCGGGCGGCCTGGGCGGCACCTACGGCGGCAACCCGGTGGCCTGCGCCGGCGCGCTCGGCGCGATCGAGACCATGAAGGAGCTCGACCTCAACACCAAGGCGAAGAACATCGAGGCGGTCATGAAGGCCCGGCTGGGCGCGATGGCCGAGAAGTTCGACATCATCGGTGACGTCCGCGGCCGTGGCGCCATGATCGCCATCGAGCTGGTCAAGGACCGCGCCACCAAGGAGCCGAACCCCGAGGCGACCGCCGCGCTGGCCAAGGCCTGCCACCAGGAGGGCCTGCTGGTCCTGACCTGTGGCACCTACGGCAACGTCCTCCGCTTCCTGCCCCCGCTGGTCATCGGCGAGGACCTCCTGAACGAGGGTCTCGACCTCATCGAGCAGGCCTTCGCCCGCATCTGACGCCCCACCCGCCCCAGTACCGCCAACCGGCCGCCACCCACGGCGATTCCGCTTGATTCCGGTGCTGGGGCGACCGGCGTCAGAGCGTGTGAAGAAGGTGTGCGAGGTGCATGATGGGACGCGATTCCGCCTGTCGGAGCCGCACCCCCTGCCGTAGGTTCTAACCAGATGAGAGATACACCCCGCCCACAGGGGACTGTGGGTGACACCGGGTCGAGGCCTCCCCAGCTTCGCCCTGGTCGTGCCCTCGCGCACACACCCGGAGCTTCCGGCTCCGGTTCTCCTCACCGATCGGACAGTCGCCCGCCCCAAACCCCCCGGGGCGCGCGGCATTCCGGTCTGGACGGCCGCCTCGGAACTACCCCCCCTGTTCCGGGGCGGCCGACCATCCTCCTCGGCCTCCCGGCCCTCCTCCTCGCGCTGATCACCTGGCAGGTCGCGGCCCACGGCCCCCTCGCCCGCGCGGACGAACGCCTCAGCGACTCCCTGGCCCACCCGGACCGCCCCGCGGAACTCCTGGCCGACCTCGGCAACATCACGGTCGCCGTCCCGATCCTCGCCGTAGTCCTCGTGTACGTCGCCTCTCGCGCCCGCGCCGCCGGAACACACCGCTGGTGGCTGGAACCGACCGCCGCGGCCGTCCTCATGACAGCGGTCCCGGCCCTGATCGTCCCCTTCAAGGAACTGACCGAACGCCCCGGCCCCCCGGTCATGGGCCCGGGCACGGGCTTCTACCCCTCGGGCCACACCGCCACCGCCGCCATCGCGTACGGCACCGCGACCCTGCTCCTCCTCCCCTGGCTGCGCACGCCCCCCGCCCGCCGCACGCTGGTCCTCGCCTGCCTCGGCCTCAACCTCGCGGTCGCCTTCGGGCTGGTACGCCGCGGCTACCACTGGCCACTGGATGTCGTAGCCAGTTGGTGCCTCTGTGCGGTGCTGCTGGCCGCCCTGCGGCTCTTCCTCAGCCGAAGTACCCGTCGAAGTTCTTCGAGAACTCCCAGCTCCCGTACCGGTCCCAGTTGATCGACCATGTCATCAGGCCGCGCAGGGCCGGCCAGGTGCCGTGGGTGGCGTACGAGCCGCAGTTGGTCTTCTTGGTGAGGCAGTCGAGGGTCTTGTTCACCTCCACCGGTGATACGTAGCCGTTGCCGGCGTTCGTCGAGGCGGGCATGCCTATGGCGATCTGGTCGGGGCGCAGGGGCGGGAAGACGTTGTTCGCGTCGCCGGCGACCGGGAAGCCGGTGAGGAGCATGTCGGTCATGGCGACGTGGAAGTCGGCGCCGCCCATGGAGTGGTACTGGTTGTCGAGGCCCATGATCGAGCCGGAGTTGTAGTCCTGGACGTGCAGGAGGGTCAGGTCGTCGCGGAGGGCGTGGATCACGGGAAGGTAGGCGCCGGCGCGCGGGTCCTGGCCGCCCCATTTGCCCGTGCCGTAGTACTGGTAGCCGAGCTGGACGAAGAAGGTCTCCGGGGCCATGCTCAGGACGAACTTCGAGCCGTACTTGGCCTTCAGGGTCTTCAGCGCCGAGATGAGGTTGACGATCACCGGCGTGGTCGGGCTCTTGAAGTTCGTGTCGGCGGCGTCGAGCGAGAGCGAGTGGCCCTCGAAGTCGATGTCCAGGCCGTCCAGGCCGTAGGTGTCGATGATCTTCGAGACGGACGACACGAAGGTGTCCCGCGCCGCCGTCGTCGTGAGCTGCACCTGCCCGTTCTGGCCGCCGATCGAGATCAGGACCTTCTTGCCCGCCGCCTGCTTCGCCTTGATCGCCGCCTTGAAGTCGGTGTCGCTCTCGACCGTCGGGCACTCGGTGACCGGGCAGCGGGTGAAGCGGATGTCGCCCGAGGTGGTGGAGGTCGGTTCACCGAAGGCCAGGTCGATGACGTCCCAGCTGTCGGGGACATCGGCCATGCGGGTGTAGCCGGCGCCGTTGGCGAAGCTCGCGTGGAGGTAGCCGACAAGGGCGTGGGTGGGGAGGTCGGAAGAGCCTCCTCCCGAGCCCGCGGACGTCGTCGCGGTCACCGTCGCCGACTTCGCCGACTCGCCCGCGTCGTTCGTCGCGGCGACCTGGAAGGAGTACGCCGTGGAGGCGGAGAGGCCGCTCACCGTCGCCGAGGTTCCGGTGGCCGTCTGGACTTTGACGCCGTCGCGGTAGACCGCGTAACCGGTCGCGCCCGCCACCGCGGACCAGGACAGGGCGACGCTCGAGGACGTGACCGTGCCGACCGTCAGACCGGTGGGCGCGGCCGGCGGCTGACCCGCGTCGACGCCGGGGCCGACCAGAGAGACGTCGTCGGCGTAGTAGGTGCCGGTGCCGTACCAGCCGTGCGTGTAGATCGTGACCTTGGTGGTGGACGCGCCCGTGCGGAAGGTGGTGGTGAGCTGCTGCCAGTCGGTCGCGGACTGGGTCCAGGTGGAGACGTCGGTGGTACCGGTGCCGCTCGCGCCGAGGTAGACGTAGCTGCCCCGGACGTAACCGGAGAGGGTGTACTGGGAGTCGGGTTTGACGGTCACCGCCTGGGAGCACTGCGCGTAGTCGCTGCCGGCCGGGGTCGCCCGCAACGCCGAACTACCGCTCCGTACCGGTGAATTGACGGTGCTGCCCGCTGTACAGGTCCAGCTGTCCAGGCCCGACTCGAACCCGCCGTTCTTCGCGAGGTCCGCGTCGGCCGCACGGGCGGCCGACGAGAGCGCAGCGAGGCCGGGTACGGCCAGGACGGTGGCCGTGCACACGGCGATGAGTCTGTGACGCAGGAACGGTCCGGCGCGTCCGGTGCGATCCACAACTGCCTCCGAGCATGGGGGAATTTGGAGGGTGGAGCGCGCCCAACTTGGTCCAGACCAATTCTGTTGTCAAGACCTCTGGCACGTACAAGGCCTCCAGCACGCACAAGGCCGCTGCCAAGCACCAGGCTTCCGGTACGTACCAGACCTCCGGCAGTCCCCGGGGGCCGGCGGCGTCACGGCTGTCGGTCCTCGTTTCCGGCGTGACCCGCCGCCGCCTCGTGCATGACCAGTTCCAGCAGCGCCGGATCGGTGAGCGTGCCGGAGCCGTCCGGCGGGATCAGCCAGCGGACCCCGCCGGTCGCCCGTCCCGCGTACGGCACCACGTGCCGTGACCCGCTGTGCGCACCCCCGTGCCGAGCCACCGGGCCGCGGCGCCCGCGGGCGCGAAGAAGCCTGCTACTTGTTGGTAGTGCATCGGGTCACGGTGATCGCGCAGGGCGTTCACCGATCGGGGCGAGGCGCGCGCCGCTTGATCACGAACGCTTCAACGCGCCCCCACCAGGCCCGACCGCCGAAGCACCAAGGGCTAACTGTCGAAGCCGAGCCCCAGCTTGTCCATCGTCTTCAGCCACAGATTGCGCCGACCGCCGTGCGAGTCCGCCCGCGCCAGCGACCACTTGGTGAGCGCGATGCCGGTCCAGGCGAAGGGCTCGGGCGGGAACGGCAGCGGCTTCTTGCGGACCATGTCCAGCTCGGTGCGCTCCGTACGCTCCCCCGCCAGCAGGTCGAGCATCACGTCCGCGCCGAACCGGGTGGCGCCCACACCGAGGCCCGTGTAGCCCGCCGCGTACGCGACCTTGCCCTGGTGGGCCGTGCCGAAGAAGGCCGAGAACCGCGAGCAGGTGTCGATCGCGCCGCCCCAGGCATGTGTGAAGCGGAGCCCCTCCAACTGCGGGAAGCAGCTGAAGAAGTGCTCGGCAAGCTTGGCGTAGGTCTCCGGGCGGTCGTCGTACTCGGCGCGCACCCGGCCGCCGTACGGGTAGATCGCGTCGTAACCGCCCCACAGGATGCGGTTGTCCGCGGAGAGCCGGAAGTAGTGGAACTGGTTCGCCGAATCCCCGAGGCCCTGGCGGTTCTTCCAGCCGATGGACGCCAGCTGGTCGGCGGTGAGCGGCTCGGTCATGAGCGCGTAGTCGTAGACCGGCACGGTGTACGAGCGGACCCGTTTGATCAGGTTCGGGAAGACGTTGGTGCCGAGCGCGACCCGGCGGGCCCGGATCGAGCCGTACGGAGTGCGTACGGCCATGCCGGCGCCGTACGGCTTCAACTGGACCGCGGGCGTGTGCTCGTAGACCCGCACCCCGAGCTCCAGACAGGCCCGCTTCAGGCCCCAGGCGAGCTTGGCGGGGTGCAGCATGGCAACGCCCCTGCGGTCGTGCAGCCCGGCGAGGAATGTCGGTGAGTCGACTTGTTCCCGTACCGCTTCGGTGTCCAGGAACTCGACGCCGTCCGCGAGGCCCTCGCGCTCCAGCTCCTCGTGCCATTCGCGCAGTTCGGTCGCCTGGTGCGGCTCGGTGGCCACGTCGATCTCGCCGCTGCGCTCGAAGTCGCAGTCGAGGGAGTAGCGGGCGACGGCCGCCTCGATCTCGTCGAGGTTGCGGGCGCCCAGCTCCTCCAGCTTCTTGATCTCGTCCGGCCAGCGGGTGAGCCCGTTGGCCAGACCGTGGGTGAGGGAGGCGGCGCAGAAGCCGCCGTTGCGGCCGGAGGCGGCCCAGCCCACCTCACGGCCTTCGACGAGGACCACGTCGCGCCCCGGGTCGCGCTCCTTGGCGATCAGCGCGGTCCACAGTCCGCTGTAGCCGCCGCCGACGACCAGCAGGTCGCAGGTCTCGGCGCCGGTGAGCGCGGGCTCGGGGTGGGGCTTGCCGGGGTCGTCCAGCCAGTACGAGACCGGCTGGGCGTCGGAAAGAGACTTCGTCCAGTGATTCCCACGTGTCATGGCGCTTGGGGCCATGATTTCAACTCCCTACAACGGTGGCGAGCGTTATGCCTTTTGCCTGTTCCGGCGATTGCCGATGACCATTCCGGCCAGGACGAACAGTACGGCGACAAGGAACATGGCCGTACCGATGACATTGATCTGAACGGGTGTTCCGCGCTGTGCCGAGCCCCAGACGAACATGGGGAAGGTGACGGTCGATCCCGCGTTGAAATTGGTGATGATGAAATCGTCGAAGGAGAGCGCGAAGGCGAGCAGCGCGCCCGCGGCGATTCCGGGGGCCGCGATGGGCAGGGTGACCCGGAGGAAGGTCTGCGCGGGACCGGCGTACAGGTCCTGCGCGGCCTGCTCCAGGCGTGGGTCCATCGACATGACACGCGCCTTGACGGCGGTGACGACGAAGCTGAGGCAGAACATGATGTGGGCGATCAGGATCGTCCAGAATCCCAGCTGAGCACCCATGTTGAGGAAGAGGGTGAGCAGCGAGGCGGCCATCACGACCTCGGGCATCGCCATCGGCAGGAAGATCAGCGAGTTCACCGCGCCGCGCGCCCGGAAGCGGTAGCGGACCAGCGCGAAGGCGATCATCGTGCCGAGGACGGTGGCCCCGACGGTCGCCCAGACGGCGATCTGCAGGCTGAGGGAGAGCGACCCGCACATGTCGGCGACCCCGCACGGGTCGCGCCAGGCGTCGGTCGAGAACTGCTGCCATTCGTAGTTGAAGCGCCCCTTCGGCTTGTTGAAGGAGAACACCGTGACGACGACATTGGGCAGCAGCAGATATGCGAGCGTCAGAAGTCCCGCGATGACGACGAGATGGCGCTTGAGCCAGCGTACGAAGGCCATTTAAACCAGATCCTCCGTCCCGGACTTACGGATGTAGAGCGTGACCATGATGAGGATCGCGGCCATGAGAATGAACGAGAGAGCCGCGGCCGTCGGATAGTCGAGAATCCGCAGGAATTGGGTCTGGATGACGTTGCCGACCATCCGGGTGTCCGTGGAGCCGAGCAGATCGGCGTTCACGTAGTCACCGCTGGCCGGGATGAAGGTGAGCAGCGTGCCGGAGACGACACCGGGCATCGACAGCGGGAAGGTGACCTTGCGGAAGGTCGTGAAGGGCGTCGCGTACAGGTCGCCCGCCGCCTCGTGCAGCCGCCCGTCGATCCGCTCCAGCGAGCTGTAGAGCGGCAGGATCATGAACGGCAGGAAGTTGTACGTGAGTCCGCAGACCACCGCGAGAGGCGTGGCCAGGACGCGGTCGCCGGCCGTGAAGCCCAGCCAGTTGGTGACGTCCAGGACGTGCAGCGAGTTCAGGGCACCGACGACCGGGCCGCCGTCCGCGAGGATCGTCTTCCAGGCGAGCGTACGGATCAGGAAGCTGGTGAAGAACGGCGCGATCACCAGGATCATGATCAGGTTGCGCCAGCGGCCCGCGCGGAAGGCGATCAGATACGCGAGCGGGTAGCCGAGCACGAGGCACAGGATCGTCGCGGCGCCAGCGTAGAGCACCGAGCGCAGGAACTGCGGCCAGTAGTCGGCGAGCGCGTCCCAGTACGTCTGGAAGTGCCAGGTGACCTTGAAGCCCTCCTCCAGGGAGCCCGTCTGCACGGACGTGGAGGCCTGGTAGATCATCGGCAGCGCGAAGAAGACGACCAGCCAGAGGATGCCGGGCAGGAGCAGCCAGTACGGGACGAGGCGGCCGCGCTTGCGGGGCGGCTTCTCGGCAGGCTGCGGCGCGAGCGGTGGCGCCTCGGTGATGGCGGCCATCAGGCGGCCACCCCCTCTTCTGGCTCCACCGTCTCGACGCCGGCGTCGATGTCCTGGGCTGCGTCCAGGCCGAAGGTGTGCGCAGGGCTCCAGTGCAGGACGACATCGGCGCCGGGGGTGAGCCGGGCGTCGCGGTCGATGTTCTGCGAGTAGACCTCGAACTCGGGGCAGACGGCGCTGTCGATCACGTACTGCGTGGAGACGCCGATGAAGCTGGAGTCGGCGATCTTGCCGGTGATCCGGTTGCGGCCCTCCGGGATCTCGCCCGCGTCGTCGGCGTGCGTGAGCGAGATCTTCTCGGGGCGTATGCCGACCAGGACCTTGCCGCCGGTCGCCGTGGGCGCCGAGCATCGCGCCTGGGGCAGCACGAGCTTGCTGCCGCCCGCCTGGAGGACGATGTCGTCGCCGCTCTTGGAGTCGACCGCGGCCTCGATGAGGTTCGAGGTGCCGAGGAAGTTGGCGACGAAGGTGGTGTTCGGGTTCTCGTAGAGGTCGGCGGGCGAGCCGAGCTGCTCGACGCGTCCCGCGTTCATCACGGCGACCGTGTCGGCCATGGTCATGGCCTCCTCCTGGTCGTGCGTGACGTGGATGAAGGTGATGCCGACCTCGGTCTGGATGCGCTTGAGCTCCAGCTGCATCTGGCGGCGCAGCTTGAGGTCGAGGGCGCCGAGGGGCTCGTCGAGGAGCAGCACCTTGGGGTGGTTGATCAGCGCGCGGGCCACGGCGACGCGCTGCTGCTGACCGCCGGAGAGCTGGTGCGGCTTCTTGCGGGCCTGCTCGCCGAGCTGTACGAGGTCGAGCATCTCCTCGACCTGCTTCTTCACCGACTTGATGCCGCGCCGGCGCAGACCGAAGGCGACGTTCTCGAAGATGTCGAGGTGCGGGAAGAGGGCGTACGACTGGAAGACGGTGTTCACCGGCCGCTTGTAGGGCGGCAGGTTCGTCACCTCCTGGTCGCCGAGGAAGACGGTGCCGGAGGAAGGTTCCTCCAGGCCCGCGATCATCCGCAGAGTGGTCGTCTTGCCGCAGCCCGACGCCCCGAGGAGGGCGAAGAACGACCCCTGGGGCACGGTCAGGTCGAGCGGGTGTACGGCGGTGAAGGCTCCGTACGTCTTGCTGATCCCGGAGAGGCGGACGTCGCCGCTGCTGTCGTTGGTCATCGTGGTCACGCCCCTGTGAGCTTCGCGAACTTCTCTTCGTAGGCCGTCTCTTCCTTCTGCGTCAGCGAGCGGAAGGCGTGGGACTTGGCCTGCATGGCCTTGTCGGGAATGATCAGCGGGTTGTCCGCAGCCGACTTGTCGATCTTGGCAAGCGCGTCCTTCACCCCGTCGACCGGGCAGACGTAGTTGATGTAGGCGGCGAGTTCCGCGGCCGACTCGGGCTCGTAGTAGTAGTCCATGAGCCGCTCGGCGTTCGTCTTGTGACGTGCCTTGTTGGGGATCAGCATGTTGTCCGTGGACGTCAGATAACCGCTGTCCGGGATGATGAAGTCGACGTCCGGGCTGTCCGCCTTGAGCTGGACCACGTCACCGGCCCAGGCGACACAGGCCGCGAGGTCGCCCTTGGTGAGGTCGGACGTGTAGTCGTTGCCCGTGAAGCGGCGGATCTGGCCCTTGTCGACGGCTTTCTGGAGCCGGGCGATCGTCGCGTCGAAGTCGTCGTCGGTGAACTTCGCCGGGTCCTTGCCCATGTCGAGCAGCGTCATGCCGATGCTGTCGCGCATCTCCGAGAGGAAGCCGACGCGCCCCTTGAGCTTGGGGTTGTCGAGCATGTCGGAGATGGACTTGACCTCCACGCCGTCGAGCGCCTTCTTGTTGTAGGCGATGACGGTCGAAATGCCCTGCCAGGGGTACGAGTAGGCGCGGCCCGGGTCCCAGTCGGGGTTGCGGAACTGCGTCGACAGGTTCGCGAACGCGTGCGGCAGGTTGGATGCGTTGAGCTTCTGCACCCAGCCGAAGCGGATCAGCCGCGCGGCCAGCCAGTCGGTGACGACGATGATGTCGCGCCCGGTGTCCTGGCCCGCCGCGAGCTGCGGCTTGATCTTGCCGAAGAACTCGACGTTGTCGTTGATGTCCTCGGTGTACTTGACCTTGATGCCGGTCCGTTTGGTGAACGCGTCGAGCGTGGGGTGGTGCTTCTCGCTGTCGTCGACGTCCATGTACTCGGTCCAGTTGGAGAAGTTGATCGTCTTCTCCTTGGCCGAGTGGTCCTCGGCGGAGACGCCTCCCTGGGTCTTGCCTGCCGCGGGGATCCCGCAGGCGCTCAGCGCCCCGAGACCGCCGACGGCGAGCGCGCCGCCCGCCGAGGCGCGCAGCAGCGAACGACGGCTGAGGGAGGCCCTGCCGTTCCTGAAACTGCGCCGTATGGCGGCCACTTGGGCCGGGGTCAGGCGCTCGGGCTCGTACTGCTCCATGCTCGTGGTGCCCTTTCGGGAGGATCGCGGCCGTGGTCGCGGCCTGGTCTGGCACTGGGCCCCAGCCGACGGTCGGCTAGGGACGGTCCCCGAAGATCGTGCGGTGCCAGTCCTTCCTGGCCACCGCGGTGTTGTCGAACATGACGTGCTTGATCTGCGTGTACTCCTCGAAGGAGTAGGCGGACATGTCCTTGCCGAAGCCTGACGCCTTGTAACCGCCGTGCGGCATCTCGCTGATGATCGGGATGTGATCGTTGACCCAGACGCAGCCCGCCTTGATTTCGCGGGTCGCGCGGCCCGCGCGGTAGACGTCGCGGCTCCAGGCGGAGGCCGCGAGTCCGTACGGGGTGTCGTTGGCGAGTGCGATGCCCTCGTCGTCGCTGTCGAAGGGCAGCACGACGAGCACCGGGCCGAAGATCTCGGCCTGCACGATCTCGCTGTCCTGGGCGGCGTCGGCGACGAGCGTGGGCGCGTAGAACGCGCCGCTCTTGAGTTCGCCCTGTGGGGCGGCTCCGCCGGTGACCACGCGCGCGTAGTCGCGCGCCCGGTCGACGAATCCGGCGACGCGGTCGCGCTGGGCGTGCGAGATCAGCGGGCCGAGGTCGGTTCCCGGCGCGAACGGGTCGCCCACGCGGACACTCGCCATCAGGGCGGCGGTCTTCGCCACGAACTCCTCGTAGAGCGGCCTTTGCACGTACGCGCGCGTGGCGGCCGTGCAGTCCTGCCCGGTGTTGATGAGCGAGCCGGCCACCGCGCCGTTCACGGCGGCGTCCAGGTCCGCGTCGTCGAAGACGACGAAGGGGGCCTTGCCGCCCAGCTCCAGGTGGAGCCGCTTGACGGTCGAGGTGGCGATCTCGGCGACACGCTTGCCGACGGCGGTGGACCCGGTGAAGGAGGTCATGGCCACGTCGGGGTGGCCGACGAGGTGCTCACCGGCTTCCTTGCCTAGGCCGGTGACGATGTTGATGACACCGTCGGGGATCCCCGCCTCGGTGGCCGCCTCGGCGAACAGCAGCGAGGTGAGCGGAGTCAGCTCGGCGGGCTTCAGGACGATCGTGTTGCCGGCGGCGATGGCCGGGAGGATCTTCCAGGCGGCCATCTGGAGGGGATAGTTCCAGGGCGCGATCGAGCCGACGACGCCGATGGGTTCACGGCGTACGTACGAGGTGTGGTCACCGGAGTACTCACCCGCGGACTGGCCCTGCAGGTGCCGGGCCGCGCCCGCGAAGAAGGCGGTGTTGTCGATGGTGCCCGGAACGTCGAACTCGCGCGTCAGCTTGAGGGGCTTTCCGCACTGGAGCGACTCGGCCTGGGCGAACTCCTCGGCACGCTCGGCGAGCACGGCGGCGAAGCGGTGCAGCGCGTCGGAGCGCTCGCCCGGGGTGGCACTCGACCAGCCGGGAAACGCCTCGCGGGCGGCGGCGACGGCCGCGTCGACGTCGACGGTGCTCGCCAGCTCGTACGTGTACACCTCTTCGCCGGTGGCGGGGTTCACGACCGCGTGCGTGCGGCCGGAGGTGCCCTTGGTGAATCGGCCCGCGATGTACTGCGCGCCGTCCGCCAAGCGGTCCTGCGCCTGGAAGCGATGGCCCGGATTGTGCATGTCGCTCTCCTCCGCCGTTCTCCCCGCTGCCGCGGGGGTCGGCGTAGCTCCAGCTCGATTTGAGTGCCGATCCTGGCAGAGCAAAGGGACTCCAACAAGTGATTCCGTTGTTGCCTTTTGGTTACGCGACGAAATCTGTCGACCAGGTGTCGAGTCCCGCTGGAAAAGGCGGGACGGAATGTCAGTGGTGCGTGCCAAAGTGGCATGCATGGGGAAGATCGATTCTTGGGAAGCGCTGGTCAGCGCGGTCCACATGGGGGCGAGGGTCAAGTACCTGCACTTCTGGGGGCACCGCCCGCGACCGGACGGCCGGGTGAGCGCGAGCTGTCTCAGCCAGTGGTGGCCGTCACCCTTCGTGGTCGACGGTGTCGAGTACGCGACGGCGGAGCACTGGATGATGGCGTCGAAGGCACGGCTCTTCGGCGACGAGGAGGCCGAGCGGCGGGTCCTGGCGGCTTCGAGCCCCGCGCTCGCCAAGAAGGCGGGGCGGCTGGTGCGCGGCTTCGACGAGGGCATATGGGAGCGCGAGCGGTTCGGGATCGTGGCCGAGGGCAGCGTCCACAAGTTCGCCGCGCACGCCGACCTGCGGGAGTTTCTGCTGGGCACGGGTGCGCAAAGCGAGATGGGGGTCCCCCCGGCCGAAGGCTGGGGGAGGGTGCTGGTCGAGGCCAGCCCCCTGGACCGCGTGTGGGGCATCGGGCTCGCCGCGGACGACGAGCGGGCCTCGGATCCCGAGCGGTGGCGGGGGCCGAATCTGTTGGGGTTCGCGCTGATGGAGGCGCGGGAGCGGCTGGCCTGAGCGTCCTCGGCGGAGGTGTGGTGCGTTCCCGCGTCGTTCGGTGCGTGTTATCGGCGTGCCGGGCGAAGGCCCTCGTACTGGGAGGTACTTGGGTCTTCGCCCGGTGCGGCGAGAGGGCGTGCCGGGCGGCGTGGGGGCGTGCTGCACTTCCCCGAGGCCGCTGAGCGACTCGTGGGCCGCGCCGCTCGCCTACGGGGTTACGGCTGCTCCATGACGAGGGACGTGGAGAAGCCGTCGTCGCCACCCGAGTCGCCGCTGCCGCTGTCGTCCGGGACCACGATGAGGAAGACGAGCATCGCGACCCCCAGGGCGATACCGACCGCTCCGCAGATGATTCCGGCCAGCGCCTGCCCCGGGTTGGTCGCCTCGCCCCGGCGCACCTTGCGGCGGCCGATCACGCCGAAGATCACACCGAGGATGCCCAGCACGATGGCGAGCGGCCAGAGACAGAACACGACCGCCGCGATAATGCCGAGCACAAGGCCGGCGGTGCCCATGCCGTTGCTCGGCGCGAGCGGCAGCACCGGGGGCCAGCCGTAGCCGGGGACGCCTTGGTGGGCAGCGTGCGGCGGGGCGGGGGCGTACTGCGGGTAGCCGTATCCGTAGGGCAGTCGGCCGGGGCCGTCGGGCGCGATGGGTGGCGGGGGGACGGGTTCTCCAGGGGCGGCCTGCGGGTAGAGGGTACGGGCCGCGGGGGCTGCGAAGGGGTTTCCGGAGATGCTCGGGGGCGTAGGACCGGCGGTGGGCGGGAGGTCGCTCGGGGGTGCGAAGGGGTTCTCCCACGACTGGGGGTCGGGGGCGCCCGCCCAGGGGAGGGAGGTGAAGGGCGGCTGGTCGTACACCGGGGGAGGCAGAGGCGCGGCGCTCCCGCCGTACGGAGCGGTTTCCATGGGCGGAGCCCAGGGGTTCGGCTCGGGGCGGGGGTCGGCGGTGGGCTTGTCCAGGGGGACCTTGGGAGCGGGGGCGGCCTGATCGGGGCCGGTGTCCGGGGCATACCCCGCTGCGGGCGCGATGCCCCGGGCCTGTGCGGCCGGCCCCTGGCCCTGCGCACGAAAAGCGCGCCCCGGCTCGCCACCCTGGGCACCCTCGGCACCCTCGGCACCAACAGCGTCCTCGGGTTCGACACCCCGCACGCGAGCAGCGTCATCGGGCTCAGCACCCTGCGCACGGCCGTCCGCAGGCATCCCGTCTTCCGGCTCGGCGCCCGGCATACGGCCGTCCGCACGCACCGCATCCTTGGGCTCGGAACCCGGAGCCCGGCCGTCCCCAGGCACCACATCCTCCGGTTCCGGACCCGGCGCACGGCCCTCCGCAGGCTCCGGCGCGGTCGATCCCGTACCCGGAGCGCGGCCGCGCTCCGCAGGCGCCGCGTCGGTCGGATCCGTATCCGGCGTGCCGCCGCGCTCCGCAGGCGCCGCGTAGCTCGGAGGGGTCGTACCCCCCTGGCCCGGTGGAGCCCACGCGGCAGCGTCTCGTGGCGCTTCCGGCGTCTGGGCGTCGTCGGACATGCCCGGGGCCCCCTCGTCTGTCGTACGTTCCGTCATGCTACGGCCCGGGCCCGAGCCGCGCGGGCCGCCGCCTACGATGATCCCTGAATCACCGATCAGCCGATCACCCGCGTCCCGCCGACCACGGTCCGGGGACGCCGTTCCGGGGAGGAACCTTGACCGACCACCGCAGCGCACTCGATGATGCCCGCGATCTGCACGCGTTCATCGCCGGACTGCCCAAGGCCGAACTGCACGTGCACCACGTCGGCTCCGCCTCCCCGCGGATCGTGTCCGCCCTCGCCGCACGGCACCCCGACTCCAAGGTTCCGACCGACCCCGAGGCCCTCGCGGACTACTTCACGTTCACGGACTTCGCCCACTTCATCCAGGTGTATCTGTCCGTGGTCGACCTCATCCGCACCCCGGAGGACGTACGGCTGCTGACGTACGAGGTCGCGCGCGACATGGCCCGCCAGCAGGTCCGTTACGCCGAGCTGACCATCACCCCGTGGTCCTCCACCCGCCGCGGCATCGACGAACTCGCCTTCATGGAGGCGATCGAGGACGCCCGCAAGGCGGCCGAGGCCGAGCTCGGTGTCGTACTGCGGTGGTGCTTCGACATTCCGGGAGAGGCGGGGCTCGAGGCTGCCGAGGAGACCGCACGGCTCGCCACCGAGGACCGGCTGCGGCCGGAGGGGCTGGTCTCCTTCGGGCTCGGCGGCCCCGAAATCGGCGTACCGCGCCCGCAGTTCAAGCCGTACTTCGACCGGGCGATCGCGGCCGGACTGCGGTCGGTGCCGCACGCCGGTGAGACGACGGGGCCGCAGACGGTCTGGGACGCGCTGAACGACCTGCGGGCCGAGCGCATCGGGCACGGCACCAGTTCCGCGCAGGACCCGAAGCTCCTCGCCCACCTCGCCGAGCACCGGATCGCCCTGGAGGTCTGCCCCACCTCCAACATCGCCACCCGCGCGGTCCGCACCCTCGACGAGCACCCGATCAAGGAGTTCGTACAGGCCGGGGTGCCCGTCACGATCAACTCCGACGACCCGCCGATGTTCGGCACCGACCTGAACAGCGAGTACGCGGTCGCCGCCCGTCTCCTCGATCTCGACGAGCTGGGCCTCGCCGCGCTCGCCAAGAACGCGGTCGAGGCGTCGTTCCTCGACGAGGCCGGCAAGACCAAGCTCGCCGAGGAGATCGACACGTACGCCTCGACGTGGCTCGCGCCCTGACGCGTCGCACCACCACAATGGGCGGCATGCGCACCGTGACCGCCGTCGCCCATCGCGGCGCCCCCTACCGTGTCCGCGAGAACACGATCGACTCGCTGCGTTCCGCGCTCCAACTGGGCGCGGACGCGGTCGAGATCGACGTACGACTGACCCGTGACGGCGTGCCCGTGCTGCTGCACGACGAGACGCTGAAGCGCCTGTGGGAGCAGGACCGGCCGCTGCGCTCGCTCTCCTCGGACGAGGTGCGCGGGCTCACGGCCGGCGGCGTGCCCACACTGGTCGAGGCCCTCAAGGAGACCGAGGACAGCCGGATCATGGTCGACCTGCCGGGCGAACCCGACAGCAGGGCGGTACGCCGGATCATCGACGTCATCCGAGAGTGCGGGGCGGAAGAGCGGGTGTACTACTGCGCGGGCGCCCCGGCCATGCTGGCGGTGCGCGCCGCCGACCCCGCCGCGGAGATCGCGCTGACCTGGACGAGCGTCGCGCCACCGCGGCCGGCGCTGCTCGCGGCCGTACGGCCGCGGTGGCTCAACTACCGCTTCGGGCTGGTCGACCGGGAGCTCGCCGCCCGCGTCCACCGCGACGGCTACCTGCTGTCCGTGTGGACTCCGGACACCCGCCGCTCCATGCGGCGCCTCCTGGACATGGGCGTCGACTCGATCACGACGAATCGCATCGACGCGCTCTGCGCCCTGCGCAAGGGCTGACTCGGGCGCCGGTACGGCGTACTCGCGTCACCTGGACGGCAGGATCATGTGCCGGCCCCGGCAGCGCTCCGTGGAGGGGCCCGGCAGCGCCGGGCGTCAGCGCGCGCCCGCGAACTCCCTCGGCGGGGCGATCGCCTGGGCATCCGCCCCCTCGCCCACCCACAGACCGATCAGCAGCGCCGCCGTGGCCTCTAGCAGGCCCGCCCGGGCCATCTGCCCCGCGTTGAGGGGCTCGCAGCCCAGGTCGCGCACGAGTCGTCGTACGACGTCGAGCGCGTCCTCGTCGTCGCCGCACAGCGGAACCGCGAGCGGGCGGCCGCCGAAGACCGGTGGGGTCATCCGCCAGACGTCCTCGTGGCAGAGGTTGAAGGCCTTGACCACGTGCGCGTCGGGGGCGGCGGCCGCGAGCCGTTCGGCCGCGGACGGACCCCCCGCCGTCTCCAGGACGAAACCCGGGCCCACCGGATTGACGCAGTCGATCAGCACCCGGTCGCGCAGGGTGCCCCGGAGCCCCGCGACGACCTCGGCAGCGGCCGCGTACGGCAGCGCGAGAAGCACCGCGTCCACTCCGAACTCGGCCGCCGCCCGCAGATCGCCACCGCGTCCGCCGAGCCGTCGGGCGAGCCCGGCCGCGCGTTCCAAGTCCCGCCCGCCCACGCACACTTCGTGACCCGCGCGCGCCCACCGCGTGCCGAGTGCGTCCGCCATGCCGCCCGTACCGAGAATCCCGATCCTCATCAGCCTCGTATCCCTTCCGTCGCCGAATCCAGCACGACAGTAGGAATCCGCTCGGGCACCATTCGGTACGTGACGACCGAAGACTTCCTCGCCGACTGCCGGGCCCGGCTCGCCTTCGATCTGCTCGCCAACACCTGGAACTCCGTTGTGCTGTGGGCCCTGCGGCACGGCCCGGTGCGCCACGGCGAGCTGCGCGAGCTCATCGGCGGCATCAGCCAGAAGGTGCTGACCGAGACGCTGCGGCGGCTGGAGTTCAACGGGCTCGTCCTGCGGCGGGCGTACGGCGGTTCGCCGCCTCGGGTCGAGTACGAACTCACCGCGCTCGGGCGGTCGTTGCTCGACCCCATCGGCGCCTTCGGTGCCTGGGCGTTCGAGCACGGCGACGAGGTCATGGCCGCGCAGGAGCGCTACACGCGCGAGCGCTGAGCGACCGTCGCCGGGTCGGTGGGGGTGGAGCGGGTCAGGTACTGCGGTACCGGGGCCGTGTCCTGGCCGTTGTCGCGGACCAGGCCGTAGCGGATCGCGCCCTGGGCCGGGCCGGTCGTGACATCCTTGTTCGCCTCGTCCCAGCTCGACGGAAAGACGATCAGACCGTAGTCGGCGCCCCGTTCGTTCACGGTGAGGGTGACGGTGCCGTCGAGGTAGAAGTACTCGTTCTGCCACATCTGCTGGGTGCCGGGCGGCAGTACGGCGTATCCGATGTCCGGCCCGCCCATGCCCGTGGCGTAGCCGTCAGGGCTTCCCTCGAGGGCGTCGTCCATTCGGCGGCCACCGCCGGACGCCACGTGGAAGAGCTTCCCCTGGAGGCCGGTCCAGGCCGGCATGACCAGCGCCCCGGGCCGGGACTTCGGCGAGATCTGCCAGCGCACCAGGACGTATCCCTTGCCGCTCAGGGTCACGCCGTCCCCGCGGTGTTGCATCACGGCCTTCGCGCCGCCGGTGCTGGTGATCCCGGTCTCGGGCCGGTGCGGCAGGGCGCCGGGCCGCGCGTCCGGATCCGGAGCCCGGTCGACGGCATCGACGACCGTGCCGTACCCGTCGGTCTTCGTCGGCGACGGTGAGGGCGAGGCGGACTGCGTGGCGGACGGGGTGCGCGACGGAGGGCGGGCGGTACTCGCCGCCGTGGGCGCGACGGCGGCCCGCGGGGGCGGTTTGTCCGGGGTCTGCGTCACGACGTATGCGCCGCCGGCCACGAACGTGGCGCCGGCCGTCACCGCCACGGCGGGCTTGGTGAGCGCGCTGATCACCTTGGCGGACCATCCGACGCCGGTCGCGGCCGCCGCCGTCTTGCCGCCCATGGCCAGCGAGAGCGTGAAGCCGACCGGCACCGGCACGAGCGCGATCCCGACGAGGAGCCGTTCGGCCGGCACGACGGCCTCGCGCGCACCCGAGCAGTACGCGCAGCCCCGGACGTGCCGGGCCAGCCGCTTGCGCCACACCGAGTCGGGCCGTCCGTCCCAGCGGGCGGTCACCTCGGGCAGGTCGGGGCAGGACGAGTCGAGCGCCCGGACGATGCCGCGCGCGGTCTCCAGGCGCTCCTTCATGCGCTGGACGCGGACGGCGGCGTGCTGCCGGCTGATGCCCACGGCCGCCGCCAGGTCTCGCCGGGTGAGTTCGCCCGCGACCTCCAGCCACCACAGTGACAGCAGCTGGCGGTCCTCGTCGTCGAGCCAGCGCACCGCCTCCGCGACCTCGCGCCGCTGCCCCTCCAGCTGGAGCCGCAGTACGGTCAGTTCGGCGAAGTCGGCGGCCTGGTCGCCCGCGCTGTCGTCGAGTGTCTCGGAGGTCCGGCGGCGCGCCCGGTCCCGTATCTGGCGCATCGCGATGGCCACCAGCCAAGACCGGAAACTGTCCGGATCGCGCAGCGCGCCGAGGTTGTCGACGGCGCGCAGCATGGTCTCCTGCACGACGTCGTCGACGTCCGCGTGGCCGTTCAGCGCGCGTCCCACGATGTTGTAGACGAGGGGCAGCCAGCCCGCGACCAGCTCGTCGAGCGCGCGCCGGTCACCGGCCTGCGCGGCCGCGATGGTGGAGCGCCACTCCCGCCCGTCCACGTCCGTCCTTCCCCTGGTCTCTTCGCCTTCGGAACGTACCTTCTCGGCCATGACCGCGGCGTACGGGGCCGTGTCCACGACGTTTCACCTTGGGAGACGGAGGAGGACGCTCCGCGATAACAGTTTTTTGCGAAGGCGGGCGGGGCGGGACCTACGCCCCCCGCAAGGACCCTTTCCAGTCCCCCTAGGGGCGACCCTTGCGCCGATGCGGGGGACGTCCCCCTCCTCAGTGACGATCCCCGGGGACCGCGTACGGCCGGAGGATGAACATCATCTTCGACCGCCGCACCGATCACAGGAGCGCTCAATGGCCGTACGTCGCCCCGCAGTTGCCCTCGCCGCCACCCTCGTCCTCGGCCTCGCCGCCGGCCCCTTGAGCGCACCCGCGCTCGCCTCCCCGGGCACGGTCGCCGCGCGGACGGCCGGACCCGATGCCGAGGCCCTGCGCGCCGCGCTCGCCGGACTTCCGGACGCGGACGCGACCGCCGCGCTCGTTCGGGTCGGGGGCACCGACGGACGCTGGCGCGGCAGCGCGGGCGTGCACGATCTGGCGAGCGGACGGGAGGCCGACCCGAACGCGCTCTTCCGCGCCGGTTCCACCACGAAGGTCGTCACGGCGGCGGTCGTGCTCCAGCTCGCGGCGGAGGGCAAGGTCGACCTGGGCACCCCCGTGCAGCACTACCTGCCCGGACTGCTGTCGACCGCCTTCAAGCCCATCACCGTACGGCAGTTGCTGAACCACACCAGCGGGATCCAGGCGGGCGACGGCTTCGGCGACTCCTTCGAGGACGCGTACGCGCACCGCTTCGACACCCTCACGCCGAAGGAGGTCGTCGCCTCGGCTGTGGCGAAGGGCCCGGAATTCTGCCCGGGCGAGCGGCAGGACTACTTGAACATCAACTACACGATCCTCGGCATGCTGATCGAGAAGGTGACCGGGTGCACGTACGCGCGGGAAGCGACCCGTCGGATCCTCCGGCCCGCCGGGATGCGCCACTCGTACTTCCCCGGCACCGACCCGCGCATCCACGGACCGCACCATCACGGCTACCAGGCGGTGAAACAGGCCGACGGTTCGACCGAGTTCGTCGACGTCACCGACTGGAACCAGGCGGACCGCTGGGCGGCGGGCGACATGATCTCCACGACGGCGGATCTGGAACGGCTGATCACCCACCTCTTCCGTGGCGATCTGGTCCCCGAGCCGCAGCTGGAGGAGATGTTCACGGTTCCCTCGGGCATCGAGGGCGCCGACATGAGCGCGGGACTCCAGCGCTTCGAGTACGGGGGCAGGGTCTACTGGCTCAAGTCGGGCGCCCGGTACGGCTACAGCACGGTCGTCGCGGCCACCCGGGACCTGTCCCGCACCCTCGTCTACTCGGTCAACTCGACCGACGCGAAGGGCGAGTCGATGAACCCGGTGGCCCGGCGGATCGCGCTGGCGGCGCTCAAGTAGCCAGAGCCGGGGCGGCCTGACCGGGGTTCGGGGTGAGCGCCTCGAGCCGCTTGATCTTCTTCCGTACGACGTACAGCGGGATCACCCCGATGACGCCGAAGGACATGTCGATGACGGTCCACCAGAAGGGGATCCCGCGGATCGGCCCGCAGATCAGCGCGAGCGGGACGATGCCGGCGCAGGCGATCATGCCGAACTCGACGACCCAGATGTTGCGGACCGGATCGCGGTACGGCCCGTAGAAGGCGACCGCGATCACGAGATGCGCGAACGCCAGCCAGTCCGTTCCGTACAGCACGAAGGGGTACTTGGCGTCGGTGGCGTCGAGCCCGCGGCGTACGTGCTCGATCCAGTCCATCAGGGCCGGCAAATGCTCGGGCACCGACAGGGACCGCAACAGGTCCTCGGTCCAGTGGAGTTCGTGCACCAGGGGGAATGCCGTGGCGCCACTGAGCACCAGGCAGACGACAAAGATGACCAGCCATGCGCGAATGCCCTTGAGGAGGGCGGCTCTGTCGCTCATGGCAGGAGCGTACGCCCCGACTTGAACATGTTCAAAACTACTTCGGCACAGGGGTCGCTGTCGCCGACGGCGCTCGGGTGGGCACGGCCGTGCTGGTCGGGGTGCCGGGGCTTTCGGTACGAGTCCTCGCGGTGGGACGAGGGGTGGCGCTCCGAGCGCTGCTGCTGGGATGGGGGCTGACGGGCTCGGGCGACGCCGACGGAGTGGGCGCGACCGAGGGACTGCTCGCGGGCGGCGGAGCGAGAGGGACCGTCGGGGACGCGGGCGCCTCGGAGGTCGCCGCCAGGCGGAACGGCAGCGCGACGAGGGCGGCGACGGCGCACGACAGGCCGACCCCGACCGCGGTGCGGAGCAGCCTGCGGCGGGCCGCACCGCGGCGGATCGCCTCGTAGCGGCCGGCCGGTGGGCCGAGATAGTCGGAGGAGGGCCGCAGGATCACGGCGAGGGGGTCGTCCGGTTCGAAGTCCGGGCCGTCGTCAGAGTGTGTGATCAAGGCTTCTCCTCAGGTGGGCGCGGAGCAGTTCGCGGGCCGCGTGGAGGTCGGCCTTGATGGTTCCTTCCTTGCGCCCGGTCAGCACGGACACCTCCCGGATCGGCATGTCAGCGTAGTAGTGCAGCAGGATCGGGACGCGCAGTCGTTCCGGCAGCGACTGCACGAGCAGGCGTACCGACGGGTCGGCCTGTTCGGTCTGCGGGCGGACGGCGGCTTCGGTGGTGGCACGGCGCACGGCTCTGCGTTCGCGTTCGAGCTTGCGCCAGTGGTCCCGGACGAGGTTGGCCGCGGTGACGTAGAGGAAGCCGCGGGGCTCCGCCACGGAGGTCCAGCGGGCCCAGAGCCGAGTGAACGCCTCCGAGGCGATCTCGTGAGCCGTCTCGTCGTCGTCGACCAGCCGGCGGCACCAGCCGGCGAGACGCGGGTAGAGGGCGGCGAACAGCTCGGACGCTGCCTTCTCGCGGGACCGTTTCAACGCTCTCCATGGTCGTGAGGGCACTCGTTGGGACTCGAAGAGAACTCGTAGGGAAAGAGCCCGGGCCGTCGGCGTACGTTCCGTCGGCCCGGGATCCGGGAGGGCGCGTCAGGGAGTCGCGGAGCTCAGCGCCGCGAAGACGATCACGTTGTCCAGATATCCGTCACCGGTACGGGGGCCGCCGCACGTGATGAGCCGCAGCTCGGGACGGTTCACGTCCCCGTAGACCGCGTTCGCCGGGAACTCCGCCTTGACTACCGTCCGTACGGAGGTGACGGCGAACTCCGCCGTCGTGCCGTTCTCCAGGCGCACCGCGATCCGGTCGCCCCGGCGCAGCCGCGCGAGGTGACGGAAGACCCCGTCCCCGTAAGCGCCGACCGTGACATGGCCGAGGATCACCGACGGGCCGAGCCGACCCGGCGTCGGCGAATGCCGGTACCAGCCCGCCCGGTCGTGCGCCACGACCGGAGGCACCTGCACGCTGCCGTCCGCGGCCAACCCCAGCTGTATGACCGGGGTGTCGACCCCGATGGCGGGGATCCGCAGCGTGACCGGCACCGAACGCCCGAGGGCGTGCACGGCCTTGTCGGGGGACTGTGAAGGTGGCGGCGCGCTCCCGTGGCGTACGGGCGTGGCCCGGCCGGCCCCGTGGCCGCCGCAGCCCACGAGCAACGAGGCCATCGCCGCGGTGGCGAAGGCCCGCCTGGAGGGCAGGGTCATGCCCCGGTCGCCCGCCGACGCCGTACGACGAACACCGCCGCGCCTCCCACGGCGAACACCGCGGCCACTCCCCCGCCGATCAGCCCGCCCCCGGCTCCGGACTGCTTCGACACGGGCGCCACACCGGTGTTCGGCGCACCGCTCGGTACGACGGAGACCTGGCTCGGGGCCGGCGCCCGCGTCGGTTCGGCGCTCGGAGCCGGGGCGGCGGTGGTCGGCGCGGAGGTCGCGGTCGGGGCCGGGGTCGGGGCGGTGGTGGCCGGGGCGGGTGCGGAGGTGGCGGTCGGGCGGCTCGTGGGGGTGGGGCTCGCCCCGTCGGCGAACGCGGGCACCGTGCTCGCCAGCACGGCGGTGCTCGCGAGTGCCATGGCGCTGAGGACAGTTCGGCGCATGAATCGCTCTCTTTCGTCGGTCCGCCCACCCGATGACTCGGCGGGCTGGGTTACGGATCGAGCGGAGAGACGAGGCAGCGGCGGAGCGGGTTGCAAAGAGATGGCAAAGTCGCCAGAGGCCGCCGCGTCGTGCGCAACGGGAACGCGGCGGTTACGCGGTCGGGTTCGGTGGGGTCAGGCGTCCGCGACCGTCGCGGTGACGGGCGTGCCGATCTCGACCGTGCGGCTGACCGTGCAGAGCCGGTCGTGGGAGGTCTTGACCGCCCTGGGGAGGATCGCGCGGGCGCGGTCGCCGAGTTCGCCGTCCGGGAAAGCTACGGAGAAGGTGACGGCGAGATTGGTCATCCGGTTGCCGAGCTCGTCACTGATCTTGTCGCCGGTCACGGTGACGGTGAACCCGGTGGGCTCCGCGTGGCGGCCGGTGGCGACATCGACATCGGCCGCGGTGCAGCCCCCGATCGCGGCGAGCAACAGCTCGACCGGGGTGAAGTCGGTGCCGCCGTGGGGATCGGAACTGGTGCCGAAGCTGATCTCGCCACCGCGCGGGTTCGTCGCGGTGAAGTGGCCGGCGCCGGTCCGCTCGATGGTCACGGAGCGCAGGGTGTTTTCGGTCATGCCTACGACACTAGTGTCGCGCGGCGCAGACCGCCGTGGATGTCGGCCCGGTCGAGGTGGGACCTTGCGCGCGGCCGGCGCACCGGAGCGACGGCACGCGAGACAGGCCTCCGATCGCACCGGAGCGACGGTCGGCGAGACAGCCCTCCGGACGCGCCGGAGCGACGGGAGGCGAGGCGGCGCTCCTGTTGTCGCCGCGCAGTGTCTAGTGCACTTGTCGCGGCACCTTGTCCTGCCGGCTGTGCAAAGCGAAGTCCGCCCGGACAACCGCGCCGGGCCGCAGCAGCTTCTGATGGACCATCGGATTCCGGCCGACGGACGAGACCGCGATGCTGAGGCATCCCTCGGGGAGACCGGTCGCGGCGTACTCACCGGCTCGGACATGGGGCTCCCTTCGTCGCCCCCTTCAGCATCACCCCGCGGCCAGTCCGCCGCGAGCGCCGGTCGGTCCCGCCCTGGCGGCGCACCGCCCGGGACCCTGCTGCCCCGCGAGCCCAGCTGCTCCGGCCACCGTAAGAGATCCCGTGGCCGCGTTCGGCACGAACTATTGGTGAGTAATTGCGAAATTCCGGGACATACAAGTAAATTGCCAGCCACCGCTTCGAGAGGTCACCGGCAGACGGGGGCAAAGGATGAGCACGGACGACCGCGTCGCGGTGACGACCGGGATCGCACGACTGCACGCGTCGCCCGGACTTGCCGGGCCCGGCCGGCTCGGGCTGGTGACCAACCACACCGGCGTCCTCCCCGACCTGCGCCCGGCCGCGCCCGCGCTGCTCGAGGCCGGCGCTCGGCTGGTCGCCCTGTTCGGTCCCGAGCACGGGCTGCACGGGACCGGCCAGGCCGGCGAGAGCGAGGCCGCTCGGGCGGACCCCACCACCGGCCTGCCGGTCCACGACACATACCGGTGCGGCGGCGAGCGCCTCGACAAACTGCTGCTCGGCAGCGGCGTCGACGCACTGGTGTACGACCTGCAGGACATCGGGGCGAGGTTCTACACCTACGTGTGGACCATGTTTGACCTGATGGTCTCGGCGGCCCGTACGGGCGTACGGTTCGTGGTCGCCGACCGGCCGAATCCCCTCGGTGGGCTCGTCAGCGAGGGCCCGCTGCTCGACCCGGCGTGGGCCAGCTTCGTCGGGCGCGCCGCGGTGCCCGTCCGGCACGGCCTCACCTGCGGCGAACTCGCCCGGCATCTCAACGCCTGGGCAGTGCCCCAAGTGGCGGGCAGGGCCGCTGACTTGACGGTGATCGAGGCTGTCGGCTGGCAGCGCGCCATGGGCGCGGAGGCCACCGGCATGCCGTGGGTCGCGCCCTCACCGAACATTCCGACGCCCGCCACTGCCACCGTCTACCCCGGCACCTGCCTGTTCGAGGGGACGAATCTCTCGGAGGGCCGTGGTACCACGCAGCCCTTCGAGATCGTCGGGGCCCCGTACATCGACGCGCGGTTCGCGCTTTCGCTCGCCGAACTCGCCCTGCCGGGAGTGCACTTCCGTGAACTGCGGTACGTACCGACCTTCCACAAACACGCCGGACGGCCGCTACGCGGGGTCCAGCTCCACATCACCGACCGCGAGGCGTTTGCTCCCGTACGTACCGCCGTCGCGATGCTCGCCACGCTGCGGCGGCTGTACCCGGACAACTTCGCCTGGCGCACCGCGGACAGCGGCGTGGAGGGGACCGGCCACCGTCACTTCATCGACCTGCTGTGGGGGTCCGACCGGTTGCGGCGCGCCGTCGACGCGGGCGACGACCCGCTACCGCTGTGCGATCCGCCGGCGCCGCCCGGCCGGTGGGCCGGCGACGACGTGCTGCTCTACCCCTGAGACCGCCTGCCCCAACGCCGCGCACAGCCCCGTCGCCGACGCCGCGGACGCCGTCCTCACCACGGTGCTGCGCGAAGCGGGACCACGCCCGGGCGCGATGACCCGCGGCGTCGTCCGACTCGCCATCGTGGATTGCGTCTTGACCGCGGTCGCGCAGCGCAACCCGCACCAGACCGAGGCAACGCTGCGGGCGACGTTCGACGCCGCCCGCGACCTGCGTATGGAAGGACACCCCCGTCGATGACCGATCGCACGACGAGATCCCGGGCCGAGATGCGCGGCTTTCGCGCCGGCGACGGCCCGCAGTTGGTGGAGGCGTGGCGCCGGAGTGCGCCGACCGACCCCATCACCCCGGACCGCTTCCGCTCCCTGGTGCTGCTCGACGCCAACTTCGATCCGGAGGGGCTTCGGGTCGCCCTCGACGGCGACCGTGTCGTCGGCGCCGCCTACGCGGTGCGCCGTCTGACGCCGATGACCGGTACCGACCTGGAGCCGGAGCAGGGCTGGATCCCGTTCTTCTTCGTCGACCCGGCCGTCCGCGGGCGCGGCCTCGGCCGCCGGCTGCTGACCGACGCCCTCGACTGGCTGCACAGCCACGGCCGCAGCCGGGTGGACTTCTCCTCGTACACCCCGAACTACGTCCTCCCCGGCCTGGACGCCGAGGCGTACCCGGAAGCGGCCGGGCTCCTTGAGTCCCTGGGCTTTCGCACTCTGTACGAGGCGGCGGCGATGGACCGTGGCCTGGTCGGCTATTGCATCCCGGAGGATGTCGCGCGCCGCTTGGACGAACTGACGGCGCGGGGCTACCGGTTCGCCACCCCGTGCGACGACGACCTGGTGGAGCTGTTCGCGCTCGCTGGGAACCACTTCGGCCCGGACTGGGCGTGCATGATCCGGGACTGTCTGGCCGCGGGCACGCCGCTCGACCGGATCGTCGTAGCCCGAGACCCGTCGGGCCGCCTGGTCGGCTGGGCGATGCACGGCACGTTCGAATCGGTGGACGAGCGATTCGGCCCGATCGGTGTGCTGGAGGAGATGCGCGGCACCGGACTCGGCGCAGTGCTGCTCCACCTGGTCCTGGAGCGGATGCGGGCGCGCCGTGCGCACTCCGCGTGGTTCCTGTGGACCGGCGAGCATTCCCCGGCGGGCCACCTGTACCGCAAGAGCGGTTTCACCACGACCCGGGTGTTCCGCGTGATGCGCCGGGAGGCCGCCGGATGACGCCGTCACGCCGCACCGGCGGGCTGAGCCGCCGTCACTTCGCGCTCGCGCTCCCCTCGGCACTGCTCGCCTCCGGATGCGCCGCGCCGCACCGGGGCACCGGGCGGCCCGGGGATCCGATCGTTCTCACCCTGCTCTCCCACTACGCGAGCGGTGAGCTCAAGGAGGCCCTGCAGGGCCCGGTCGACGAGTGGAACGCCACTCACGACCGGGTCAAGGTGCACACGAAGGCCGTCGAGTTCACGGACCTGCTGACCACGTTCATGGTCCGGCAGGCCGCGGGCCAGGGCGCCGACATCATCCAGCCGTACTGCCTGTGGAACGGCCAGCTCGTCCAGGCCGGCGTCCTGCGGCCCGCTCCGTCCGAGCACGCCGAGGAGATCAAGCGTGGCTACGGCGAGGCCGCGGTCGGCGCCTCGTCGGTGGGGGGCAAGGTCTACGGCTACCCCACCGAGGTGCAGACGTACGCCCTCTACTACAACAAGCGGCTGTTGCGCAAGGCCGGCATCGACGGCCCTCCGCGCACCTGGCGGGAGCTGGAGGAGGCGGCCTACCGGACCGCCCGGCGGGACCGGTACGGCAACACGCTGGTCCAGGGGTTCGGGCTGTCGACCTTCGACGACTCCACCACCGTCGGCCAGACGCTCGCCCTGCTCAACGCCGCCGGCGGAAGGTTCGTCTCCGCGAACGGCAGGCGCACCGCCATCGATTCGCCGGCCGGCCGGGCCGTGCTCGATCTGGAGCACCGCTTCGTGGCCAAGGGCGCGAGCGACCCCGGCGTCAATGTCTACAAGGCGTTCGCGTCCGGGCAGGCGGCCATGGTGGTCAGCGCCGGCTGGTGGACCGCGAACTTGAAGGCCCTGATGGGCAAGGACTACCGCGATGTCGGCGTCGCGCCCGTGCCCGTCCCCGAGGCGGACGACAAGCGCGCCACGCTCTCCACCGGCTTCATGCTGGGGGTCGACACGGCCAGTGAACACCCTCGCGAGGCCTGGGAGTTCCTGCGCTGGCTCAACACCGAGAAGGTGAGCGTGAAGAGCGCCAAGAAGGGTGCGGCAGCGACTCGGATGAGCTCCCTGCAGGTGTCGGTCGGCTCCCTGACCGGCCGCGCCGACGACATGCGGACGCTCCTCGCCGAGGGCGGCGATCCGAACCTGCGCCCCTTCCTGGACGCGCTGGCGTACGCGGTGCCGGAGCCGAACGTGCCGGGCGCGCAGCAGGCCAAGTCGCTGCTGCGCAAGAACATCGAGGCGTTGTGGACCGGTCAGCAGTCGGTCGACGAGGCGCTGCGGACCACCCGCCGTCAGGTCGATCAGGAGGTGTCGCGGTCATGGTGAACACCCTGGCGCCGGAGACGACCGAGCGAGCGCACAGCCCGCGGTCCGTCGCGCCCGCCGTCGACGGCCTCGGCCGGCCCCGGCGCCGCCAGGCCCTCGTCGCCTATTTCTTCCTGGCGCCGACGTTGCTGTTCTTCGCGGTCTTCCTGATCCTGCCGCTCGGCTTCGCGCTGCTGCTGTCGACGTCCCGCTGGGCCGGGTTCGACCTGGCCGACATCGATCCGGTCGGCCTGGACAACTTCACCCGCCTCTTCGCGGACGGATCGACGTTCCTGGCGCCGATCCTCACCAATACGCTGCTGTTCGCCCTGGGCACCGTGGCCCTCGCGCTCGCCGGCTCCGTACTCGTCGCCACCTGCATCGACAAGCTGCGGTTCCAGGGGCTGTGGCGCACCCTGTACTTCCTGCCGATCATCACGACCGTCGTCGCCGTCGGCAACGTATGGAAGTACATGTACGAGCCGGGCGGTCTCGTCAACGGCGTCCTCAACGCCCTCGGACTCGGCTCGGTGGCCTTCCTCCAGGACCCGGACACCGCGCTGCCCTCGGTCGTGGTCGTGCAGGCCTGGGCCTCGGTCGGCTCGGCGATCCTCGTCCTGACCGCCGGGCTGAAGTCCATTCCCGAGTCGTACTACGAGGCCGCCGCGCTCGACGGCGCCGGGCCTGTCACCGTCTTCTGGAGGATCACGGTGCCGCTGCTGCGGCCGTCCCTGCTGTTCGTGTGCATCACCCAGTTCCTCACCGGCCTGCAGTCGTTCGCGCTGATCATCGTGATGACCAGGGGCGGGCCGGGTGACGCGACCAACGTGGCCGCGCTGGAGATGTACCGGCAGGCCTTCTCGTACGGCGACTGGGGCACCGCGAGCGCCGCGGCCTTCGTGCTGTTCGTGGTGGTCCTCATGGTCACTCTGGTGCAGTTGTGGTTCTTCCGGCGCAAGGGGGAGGCCGTATGATCCGCCGCCGTTTCCCGTGGTTCTCGTATCTGCTGGTCGTGACCGGCGCCGTCCTCATGGTGGTGCCGTTCCTCGACATGGTGATGACGTCCTTCAAGGGGCCCGGCGAGTACGGCACGCTGCCGTACCGGTTCCTGCCGAAGGCGTTCGACCTGTCCAACTACCGGGCCGCGGTCGGTCAGCTCGATCTGCCGGTGCTCTTCCGCAACAGCGTCATCGCCACCGCCGTGATCACCGGCTCGGTGCTGCTCACCTCGTCCCTCGCCGGCTACGCGCTCGCCAAACTCCGCTTCCCCGGCCGGGACTTCATCTTCCGCCTTGTGCTGTCGACGATGATGTTCCCCCCGTTCCTCTTCCTCATCCCGCACTTCCTGATCCTGGTGCACTGGCCGCTGGCGGGCGGCAACGACCTGTTCGGGCGCGGCGGCGCGGGCCTGACCGTCAGCATCGCCGCGCTCGCCATGCCGTTCCTCGTCAACAGTTTCGGGATCTTCCTGATGCGCCAGTTCATGGTCTCGATCCCGGACGAGGTCCTCGAGGCCGCGCGCATCGACGGGGCCGGCGAGTTCGCCGTGTGGTGGCGCATCGTGGTGCCGCAGACCAAGCCGGTCCTGGTGACGCTCGGGCTGCTGACCTTCGTCGACGCCTGGAACGAGTACATCTGGGCGCTGCTCGTCTCGACCGCCAACCCGGACGTGATGACCCTGCCCGTCGGCATCCAGCTCCTGCAGGACTACGTCGACCCGACCCGCACGATGCCCATCGTCATGGCCGGCCTCGTCCTGAGCATCCTGCCGGTCCTGATCCTCTTCCTGCTGCTGCAGAAGCACTACATCCGCGGCGTCATGCTCAGCGGCCTCAAGTAAGAGCGAATCCGTGACCGGCGTGAAAACGAAACAGGGAGGGTGCTCTTGATGCCGACCATCCACCCACGGCGGCGCGTGCGTACGGCACGCCGACGTCGTCATACCGGGCGACAGTCTGAGCTGGACCATCCGTGCCCTGCTGATGCAGACGTTCATCCCGGTGATCGATCTTCCCGCCGAACAGCCGTACCTTGATAAGTTCACGTGTGCATACGATTGTTGCGCTCGATCAGGGGGATGGCGGACGAGGACGCCGTTCTGAAGTGGGCGGGGAAGTCGGCGAAGGCGTTCGAGGACGAGTTCTCGGGTGTGCCGAAGCAGCTGAAGAAGCTGAAGAAGTCGTACGAGATGGCGGGCGACGCGCTGGCGGTGTACTGGCCGAAGCTGGAGCGTGCGCAGGCGCTGACGGACAAGGCGCTCGCCAACGGCCGCGAGGCGCAGTCCGATCTGTCCTCCGCCAAGTCGCGTCTGTCGTCGGCTGATTCGTGGGTGACGCGGGCGAACAAGGAAGCGGACAACAATAAGAAGAAGCAGAAGGTGCTCCCGCCCCCGTGCGATTGATGGGCGAAGAAAGGAAGATCGGTCATGACGGCCGCGTGGGAGTGGGAGAGCGGCGAGGGTCTGCTGGGTATCGACGACCCCGCCGAGTGGGATGCCGCGTTCGAGCGTGGCGAAAGAAGTCTCGGTACGGCGGCCATCGGGCTGGCCTTCAACTGCACGCTGGCCGAGGCCTCACCCCGCATCGTCAGGGCGATGCAGTTGCCGGACCGCGGTCAGCGGGGGTTCGCGTTCACCGCGGCGGGCACCGCGGCCCGCCTCAACGGTGAGCTGACCCCGCAGCTGTACACCGCGCTGCGCGCCGAGGGCCCCGGCGGCTTCGCCGAGCACGCCATCAGGGACACCTTGACCTTCGTGCCGTTCCGGAAGCTGCCGCCGTGGTTCAAGTGGCAGATGGTGCGGACAACCGCGCGGGACAAGCTGGAGTACTGGTGGATGCGGTCCGAGGATGCCGTCGGCGACGCCTGGCGGACCCTGCGCGGACGCCGCTCCTGAGCGGGTGTGCCCGTATGCGGCCGGTGTCCCGGGCCGAGAAGCCTGGATCCCAAAGGAGCCCCGTTGGTTTCCTTGGTGATCTTGGTGCTGGTGGCACGCCCAAGTGCCAACCAAAAATCCTTGTCACAACGGCGACTGTCCCGTCAAAGCCCCGCGATCGCGTTCCAGCGCTTCGCGAACTCCGTGCGTTCGCCGGACGTGATGTCGCGGGCGATCGCGAGACGCTTCCGCATGCCGGCGTCGGGGAAGATCAGCGGGTCCTCGGCGAGGGCGGCGGTGTCCTTGTCCTTGGAGGAGGCGAGGACGTCCTGGGCCGCGGGGACGGGGCAGACGTAGTTGACCCAGGCGGCGAGTTCGGCCGCGACCTCCGGCTCGTAGTAGTAGTCGATGAGCTTCTCCGCGTTGGCCTTGTGACGGGCCAGGTTGGGGATCATCAGCGACTCGGCCCACAACTCGGCGCCCTCCTCGGGGACGACGAAGCGGATGTCGGGGTCGTCGGCCTGGAGCTGGATCACGTCACCGGAGTACGCCTGGCAGGCCAGGACGTCGCCGCTGGAGAGGTCCTTGATGTAGTCGTTGCCGGTGAAGCGCCGGATCTGGCCGCTGTGGACGTGCTTCTCGACCTGGTCGCAGACCCGGTGGAAGTCGTCCGGCGTCCACTTGGTGATGTCGACGCCGTTGCCCTGCATCAGCAGCGCGAACGCTTCGTCCAGGCCGGAGAGAAGAGTGACCCTGCCCTTGAGGTCGTCGGCCCACAGGTCGGAGACGTGCTTGATCTCGCGGCCGACCTTGCGGTGGTTGTACGCGATGCCGGTGATGCCCGACTGCCACGGCACGCAGGACTTGCGCCCCGGGTCGAAGGCGGGCGAACGCAGCAGCGGGTCAAGGTACTTGGTGACGTTCGGCTGTTGTGCCCGGTCCATCTCCTGGACCCAGCCGAGGCGGACGAAGCGCGCGCACATCCAGTCGCTGATGACGATCAGATCGCGCCCCGTCCGCTGGTGGTTCATCAGGGACGGGCTGATCTTGCCGAAGAACTCGTCGTTGTCGTTGATCTCCTCGATGTAGTCGACGGAGATCCCGGTGCGCTTCTCGAAGGCCTCCAGCGTGGGCCGCTTCGTGGTGTCGTTGTCGTCGGTGTCGATGTACAGCGGCCAGTTCGCCCACGTCAGCCGCTTGTCGCGGGCGGAGAGGTCGGCCTCGGCCCGGTCGCCGGGTGACACATAGGCGGCGGGCACCCCGCATCCGGCCAGGGCGCCGAGCGCGGCACCACCGCCCAGGGCGCGCAGCAGGGACCGGCGGGACAGGGGCGAGGTCTTCCGAATCACTGCCACCCGGGCAGCATGCCGCCCCCGCCCATGGCCGGACAATGGACGCTGCGTCGAGCGGTCGTCCCGCGACCCGACACCCTGTCGATCAGTTGGCAGAGGCCTGATCAGGTCGTACGGCGCCCTGTGGCGACCGGTGGCGCATGAGCCGCAACGTACTTCGGGAGCGTGACCTTCACACTCAGGCCGCCCTCCGCGAGTGGCCACGCCTCGGCCCTGCCGCGGTGTGCGACGGTGACGGCCGCGACGATGGACAGGCCCAGGCCCAGGCCGTCGCGCCCGCGGACCCGTTCGGCGCCGAGGCGGCAGAACGGCTGGAAGAGCCCGGTCACCTGGTCGGGCGGGATCACCCGACCGGTGTTGGCGATCCGGAGGACGGGCTGTCCGCCTTCCACCCCGGTCCACAGGCGGACCCAACTGTCCTCGCCCTCGGGGTGGTTGTGCCGCACGGCGTTCTCCGTCAGGTTGACCACGAGCCGTTCGATCAGCTGCGGATCCCCGAGTACGGGAGCGGAGTTGAGCTCTGCCTCGACCCGTGGCCCGCCCGCGTTCTCCGGCCAGCCGTCCGGCAGTCGCTCGCGGACGATCTCCGCCAGGTCCACGAACTCCCGGCGCTGAACCCCCTGTTGGCTGCGCGCCAACGTCAGCAGCGCGTCGATGAGCCGTTCCTGCTCGTGGCCCGCGGCCCGCACCCGCAGGCAGGCGGCCCGCAGGGTCTCCACGGAGGCGTCGGGGTCGGCGAGGGCGACGTCCACGATCGTCTGCTGGAGGGTGAGCGGGGTGCGCAGTTCGTGCGAGGCGTTGGCGACGAACTGCTTCTGCGCCTCGAACGCGCCCTCCAGACGCGCCAGTACGTCGTCGAAGGTGTCCGCCATCGCCTTGAGTTCGTCGTCGGGACCGGGCATCGCGAGGCGCTGGCGGAGATTGTCCACGGAGATCCGCCGGGCGGCGGCGGTCATCGTGCGCAGCGGCGCGAGGACACGTCCGGCCATCAGCCAGCCGAGGGCCACCGACGCGAACGTCATCACGGCCAGCGCGATGCCCGCCTCGACCAGCAACTGATGCAGCTGGTCGGCGCGCAGGGCCTCGGCGTACGTCGTGAGCGTGGGCGGATCGGGGCTGGTCAGGCCCGCACTCCCCGGCAGTCCCGGCCCCTCGACCGAGCTGATGGTCCCCGACGGCTTGGACTGCGAGGCCAGAAGGTAGGTGAAGCCGAGCAACGCCGCCCCGGCCAGCATGAACAGCGCGCTGTAGAGCAGCGTCAACCGCCGGCGGATGCTGCGGGGCCCGCGCGGGATCAGCCAACGCCGGACGCGCTGCAAGCTCAGCGGCCCACGCCGGAGGCCCGGCGAGCCCGACGGCCGACCCCGGACTCCCGACGAGCCCAACGGCCACCGCCGGCCGCCCGGCAGGCCCAACCGCCACCGCCACCGCCGGCCGCCCGACGGGCCCATCGGCGAACCCGGGACGCCCGACGAGCCCAACGGCGAACCCGGGACGCCCGTTGAGTCCCCCGCCCCACGCCACCGACCCCGTTGACGCGTCATCGGATCCGATACCCCGCCCGGTCCACCGTCTCGATCAGCGGCGGCTCCCCCAGCTTGCGGCGCAGGCGGCTCACCGTCACCTTCACGGTCTGGCTGAAGGGATCGGCCGCCTCGTCCCAGGCCCGCTCCAGGAGTTCCTCGGTGGAGACGACTGCGCCCTGCGCGGCCAGCAGGAGTTCGAGCACGGCGAACTCCTTCGGGCTGAGGGCGAGTCCCCAACCGCATCGGGTCGCCTGCCGCCGTGCCGGGTCGAGCCGCAGCTCGCCACGGACCAGGACAGGGGGCAGCGCGGGCTGCGCACGGCGCGCCAGCGCCCGTATCCGCGCGACGAGTTCGGCGAACGCGAACGGCTTCGGGAGGTAGTCGTCGGCACCGAGCCCGAGCCCCGCGACCCGGTCGGCCACCGTCCCGGACGCGGTGAGCATCAGCACCCGCGCCCGGCTGTCGCCCGCGGCCAGCGTCCGGCACACCTGGTCGCCGTGGATGCCGGGCAGATCGCGGTCGAGTACGACGACGTCGTAACCGTTGACGTCGGCGCGCTCCAGCGCGGTGGGCCCGTCCAGGGCGAGGTCGACCGCCATGCCCTCCCGACGCAGCCCGGCGGCCACGGTCTCGGCGAGCTCTTCGTGGTCCTCGACCACCAGCACACGCATGCCGGTCAGTGTGGCGGGCCGGCGGTTACACCGTCATAAGCGCCACCGTTCCCGTGCCGTAACCGCCCACCCGCTTCGGTGGAGCGCATCAGCACCACTGACCCACCACCAGGAACCACCAGGAGGAACCCCAAATGCGCGCTCTGGCCACCCGGCCACGACGGCTCGCCCTGACCGTCGCCATGATCTCGGCAGTCACGCTCGGCACGGTCAGCGCGTCGGCGGCCACGGCGTCCGGCCCGTCGACAGTGACGTCCACGGCGCCCACGTCGTCCAAGCACCCCGAGCCTGCGGAGGGAACAGCACTGGCGATCGCGTACAGGCCGACCACGAACGCCCCGGGCGACGTGAACACCGCGAACGACAAGTTCGCCGCGTGCATGCGCGACCAGGACCAGGAGTACTTCCCGCACTTCCACGCGTCGAAGGACGAGGACGGCCACGTACGCCTGAACGTGAAGGTCACCGGCAAGGGCTTCGACCCGACGACGGACGTCTACCAGGACGCCCTGGACGCGTGCGCGCCGATCCTGGAGAAGGCGGGCATCACCTTCCCGGCCGCACCCGACCTGCCGCCGCTGCCCGGGCCGGGCAAGGGACCGCGCCCGGGCAAGTCACTGCACATCCAGCCCGGAAAGCCCGCCGGGAAACCAGACCTCCCGTCCCTCACCAGCGTCATCGAGAACGCCTGACCATTTCGGAGGGGGAACACCGCGGCCCCGGACGGGATCACCTCCCGTCCGGGGCCGTGCGGTTCGCGCCGTGCGGACTACGAGTCCAGCGACGTCATCACGTGCTTGATGCGCGTGTAGTCGTCGAAGCCGTACGCCGACAGGTCCTTGCCGTAGCCGGACTTCTTGAAGCCGCCGTGCGGCATCTCGGCGACCAGCGGGATATGGGTGTTGATCCAGACGCAGCCGAAGTCGAGCGACTTCGACAGGCGCATCGCGCGCCCGTGGTCCTTGGTCCACACCGAGGAGGCCAGGGCGTAGTCGACGCCGTTGGCCCACTCGATGGCCTGGCCCTCGTCCGAGAAGGACTGGACGGTGATGACCGGGCCGAAGACCTCGTTCTGGATGATCTCGTCGTCCTGCTTGAGGCCCGAGACGACGGTCGGGGCGTAGAAGTAGCCCTTCTCGCCCACCTGGTGGCCACCGGACTCGACCTTGGCGTGGGCGGGCAGCCGCTCGATGAAGCCGGCGACCTGCTTGAGCTGATTCGGGTTGTTGAGGGGCCCGTACAGGACATCCTCGTCGTCCGGCTGGCCCGTCTTCGTCTCGGCGGCGGCCTTGGCCAGCGCGGCGACGAACTCGTCGTGGATGGACTCCTGGACGAGGACGCGGGTGGCGGCCGTACAGTCCTGGCCCGCGTTGAAGAAGCCCGCGACCGAGATGTCCTCGACGGCCTTGGCGATGTCGGTGTCCTCGAAGACGACGACCGGGGCCTTGCCGCCGAGCTCCAGGTGGACGCGCTTGAGGTCCTTGGACGCCGACTCGGCGACCGACATACCGGCGCGCACGGAGCCGGTGATGGACGCCATCGCCGGGGTCGGGTGCTCGACCATCGCGCGGCCGGTCTCACGGTCGCCGCAGATGACGTTGAAGACGCCCTTGGGGAGGATGCCGCCGATGATGTCGGCGATCAGGACGGTGGAGGCCGGGGTGGTGTCCGACGGCTTCAGGACGACGGTGTTGCCCGCGGCGAGCGCCGGGGCGAACTTCCACACGGCCATCATCATCGGGTAGTTCCACGGCGCGACCTGGGCGCAGACGCCGATCGGCTCGCGGCGGATGATCGAGGTCATGCCCTCCATGTACTCGCCGGCCGAGCGGCCCTCGAGCATGCGCGCGGCGCCCGCGAAGAAGCGGATCTGGTCCACCATCGGCGGGATTTCCTCGGAGCGGGTCAGCCCGATCGGCTTGCCGGTGTTCTCCACCTCGGCCGCGATGAGCTCCTCGGCCCGCTCCTCGAACGCGTCCGCGATCTTCAGGAGGGCCTTCTGGCGCTCGGCCGGGGTCTGGTCGCGCCAGGCCGGGAAGGCCGCGGCGGCGGCCGCCATCGCGGCGTCGACGTCCGCCTGTCCGGAGAGCGGCGCGGTCGCGTACGCCTCGCCGGTCGCGGGGTTGACCACCTCCGTGGTCCGTCCATCGGCGGCATCGCGGAACTCTCCGTCGATGTAATTGCGCAGACGACGCAGCTCGGTGCTCACTGCCCGGCCCTCCTGTCGGATGTCCAACGACTCAGGTGTCCACTACCTGAGATGCCTGAGACCCCACCCTAATCCGTGCCTCCACGTTTTCAACACCCCTGATCGCCCCAGAACTGCGAAATCCGCAAGACGCGTCCTCGTAAACAACGAATTTCATCGCTGCGGCCTTGCGGAACTGTCGAGACGTCGTGCACAGTGAGCTTGTGGCCAGTCGAAGCGCAGACCCCAGGGACTCCCGCGAGTCCAGGAACGGCAGTCCCCAGCTGGACGCCGTCTCCCTCGCCATCATCGAGCAGTTGCAGCAGGACGGACGCCGCCCGTACGCCGCGATCGGCAAGGCCGTCGGCCTCTCCGAGGCGGCCGTGCGCCAGCGCGTCCAGAAGCTGCTCGACCAGGGCGTGATGCAGATCGTCGCCGTCACGGACCCGCTCACCGTGGGTTTCCGCAGGCAGGCGATGGTGGGCGTCAATGTCGAGGGCGACCTCGACCCGGTGGCCGAAGCGCTGACTGCCATGTCGGAAGTCGAGTACGTGGTGATGACTGCGGGCTCGTTCGACATCCTCGCCGAGATCGTCTGCGAGGACGACGACCACCTGCTGGACGTCATCAACAAACGCATCCGGGCCCTGCCCGGGGTGCGCTCCACCGAGAGCTTCGTCTATCTGAAGCTCAAGAAGCAGACCTACATGTGGGGAACCCGATAGCCGTGAGCACCAAGGACCTCAGCAAGACCGCGTACGACCACTTGTGGATGCACTTCACCCGCATGTCCTCGTACGAGAACGCGCCCGTTCCCACCATCGTCCGTGGTGAGGGCACCTACATCTACGACGACAAGGGCAAGAAGTACCTTGACGGTCTCGCGGGCCTGTTCGTGGTCCAGGCCGGCCACGGCCGCACCGAGCTGGCCGAGACCGCCTTCAAGCAGGCGCAGGAGCTGGCCTTCTTCCCTGTGTGGTCCTACGCCCACCCGAAGGCCGTCGAGCTGGCGGAACGCCTTGCGCACCACGCCCCTGGCGACCTGAACAAGGTCTTCTTCACCACCGGTGGCGGCGAGGCCGTCGAGACCGCGTGGAAGCTGGCGAAGCAGTACCACAAGCTCACCGGCAATTACACGAAGTACAAGGTCATCTCGCGTGCGGTCGCCTACCACGGCACCCCGCAGGGGGCCCTGTCCATCACCGGCCTGCCGGCCCTGAAGGCCCCCTTCGAGCCGCTCGTCCCGGGCGCGCACAAGGTGCCGAACACGAACATCTACCGCGCCCCGATCCACGGCGACGACCCGGAGGCCTTCGGCCGCTGGGCCGCCGACCAGATCGAGCAGGAGATCCTCTTCGAGGGCCCGGAGACCGTCGCCGCCGTCTTCCTGGAGCCGGTGCAGAACGCCGGTGGCTGCTTCCCGCCGCCGCCCGGCTACTTCCAGCGCGTGCGCGAGATCTGCGACCAGTACGACGTACTGCTCGTCTCCGACGAGGTCATCTGCGCCTTCGGCCGCCTGGGCACGATGTTCGCGTGCGACAAGTTCGGCTACATCCCGGACATCATCACCTGCGCCAAGGGCATGACCTCGGGCTACTCCCCGATCGGTGCCGCCATAGTCTCGGACCGCATCGCCGAGCCGTTCTACAAGGGTGACAACACCTTCCTGCACGGCTACACCTTCGGCGGCCACCCGGTCTCCGCGGCCGTGGCGCTCACCAACCTCGACATCTTCGAGCGCGAGGGTCTCAACCAGCACGTGCTGGACAACGAGGGCGCCTTCCTCTCCACGCTGCAGAAGCTGCACGACCTGCCGATCGTCGGCGACGTCCGCGGCAACGGCTTCTTCTACGGCATCGAGCTGGTGAAGGACAAGGCCACCAAGGAGACCTTCACGGACGAGGAGTCGGAGCGCGTGCTCTACGGCTTCGTCTCCAAGAAGCTCTTCGAGTACGGCCTCTACTGCCGCGCCGACGACCGCGGTGACCCGGTCATCCAGCTGTCGCCGCCGCTGATCTCCGACCAGTCGACCTTCGACGAGATCGAGGGAATCATCCGTCAGGTGCTGACGGAGGCGTGGACGAAGCTGTAGTCCGCTCCAGGAAGCTCCGGCCTTCCGGCCGACTGAGCAACACCGGCCCCGGTGCCGCCCGTTCGAGTGAGAATGGGCGGCCCGGGGCCGCGTGCTGTCCGGCCTCCCGGCCCCGACTCCCTAGCGTGCGAAGTGACCGATCGGCCCTGCCTTCGTTCCCCCGACCGGGGGACCGAGCGACCTTCCCGAGGCCGCTCGGGCAGCGCAAGTCAGATCTGAACCGAGGTGTACGCGATGGTGGTCCCGCCGGACAACGACGTGCTCTGGGCACGCGCCCTGTACGTCAAGCACAACGGCTCGCCCGCGCTCAGCGGTGTCTCGGTCGCAATCCGCGACGGCGAGATCCTGGCCGTGGGCGGCCCGCGTGGCAGCGGCAAGACGACCCTGCTCCAGTGCCTGTCGGGCCAGCTGCTGCCCCAACAGGGCGAGGTCTGGTTCAACAGCACGCCCGTGCACACGATGGGCCCGCTGACCCGCGAACGGCTGCGCCGCGACCGCTTCGGCTGGATCGACCCGACCCCGGTCCTGGTCCCCGAGCTGAACGCCTGGGAGAACGCGGCGCTGCCGCTGATGCTGCGCGGCTACGGACGCCGGGCCGCCAAGACCGCCGCGCTGGAGTGGCTGGAGCGCCTCGACATCGGCGGCTGCGCCCGCAAGCGCCCGCACGCCATGCTCCAGGCCGAACGGCAGCGCGTCGCCATCGCCCGGGCGCTCGCCCTCTCCCCCAAGGTGCTCTTCGCCGACGAACCGACCGCCCCGCTGCACCGCGCCGACGGCGCCCACGTCCTGCGCACCCTCACCTCGGCGGCCCGCTCGCACGGCATCACGGTCGTCCTCGCCACGCACTACGCGGACACCGCGGCCCTCGCCGACCGCACGGTGTCGCTGCTCGACGGACGGCGCGTGAACACCGTCCACCTGCCCCCGCTCGTCGAGACGGAAGGCCGGGCCGCGTGCTCGCTCTCCGTCTAGCCCGCGGGGCCCAGCCCCTTGTCCAGCTCCGCCGGCTCCTGGTCGCCGCCGCGTCCGAGGGCACCGGCTTCCTGCTGCTGTGCACGCTGGGGTACGCGATGGCGCATCCGGACGCCTCGGCCGCCAGCGTCCTGCGCCTGGCCTGGTGCGTCGCCCCGCTCGCCGCCACGGTGTACTTCGCGGTCGCGGTCGCCCGCACCGACCCCGGCACCCGCCCCCGTCCCGGCCTCTCGGCCATCGGCCTCGGCCCGGGCCGCCTGATGGCCGTCTCCTGCGTCACCACGGCCCTCTCCACCACCCTGGGCTCGATGCTGGCGCTGCTCCTCTTCCTGCACCTGCGCGGCGATCTCACGGACATGCCGTTCGACGGCGCGGCGGCGGATTTCCTCGCCGCCGACGAGTCCCTCCCGCTGCCCGCGGCCCTCACCCTGCTCAGCCTGGTCCCGATCGCGGCCTCAGTGACGGTGGCCCTGGTCCTGCGGCCGCGGGGCGCGAAACCGCAGGGCGCCGTGCGGTCGTACGGCCGCACCTGGATCACGGCACGGCAGAGCGCGACGCGCCATGCCACCGACCGCGAGGCCCGGCAGGGCGGGCGCCACGCGGGGGGCGGTCGCGGCGCGTCAGATCTCGCCGACGCGGCCGCTTTCGCCGACGGCCACGAGCACGCGGGTGCGTACGGCGGCACGGACGCCCTCGGGGCCCCGGGCGCGCGCTCCGGCGCCCACGGGCGCCAGGGCTCCGGCGTCCACGAGGACGCGGCAGCGTACGCCGATGGCGACGCCCTGCGAAGCCCGGGCACCGACACCCGCGACCTCTCCGGCACCGACCGCGACCTGGCCGCCGCCCTCGACGGCTCCGACTTCCACTGGACCGCGGAGGCGTACGCCGCCCCAGACGCCGACCTGGACGACTCCTCCGACCTCCGCCAGGCCGTCCTCGCACACCGGCACGCGGCCGCCGACGACCCGTCCGGCGACCCGACCCCCTACGGCGCATCCGACGCGTCCGGCGCATCCGGCAGACCCAACCGCTCGGGGCGCGGCACAGCCCCCGAGCCGGCCCCCCGTCGGCTCCCGCCCCCGGAGTCCACCCCGAGCGGCCTCCCCTGGGGCGCGGCCGCGCTCGCGGCGGGCCTTGCCGTGGAGACATACGCGAGCCGCTCGGGCCGCCCGGCGCCCGGGCTCGCGCTGCCCGGCGGTTTCGTGGGCGGTCCGGGCGGGGTGCTGGTCGGCTGGGCGCTGACCGCGGTCGGCCTGGCGCTGGCGGGGCCGGCGATCACGTACGTGTGCGGGTGGCTGCTGCAGGCGGTGCGGCCCAGCGCGCTGCGGCTGCTCGCCGGGCGGATGCTGCAGGCGGAGTCGCGACGCATCGGGCAGCCGCTCGGCGTGGTGTGCGCGGTGGCGTCGGGCGGATACGCGATGGCGACGCTGTACGCGGGCGCGCGCCCGGACTTCGGGCCGCTGACCACCCTCGGCGCCCTGCTGGTCGCGGGGTGCACGCTGCTGACCCTGGCGACAGCGGCCGTCGAGGCGAAGCAGGCGCGCGCGGACACCACGGCGGCGCTTCTGCGGCTCGGGGCGCCCGCCTCGATGCTCCGCGGCGCCGTGGCCCTGCGCGTGGGCGCACTGCTCGCCCTGTTCGGCCCGCTGACCTGGACGGTCGCCGAGCTGGCCGCGCTCCCCCTGGTCCACTGAACCTCGTACGCAAGGAGTCCGCCGAACCTCGTGCCAAAAAAACTCGCGCCGAGCGATGAGTTCCGTGCGGACCGCCGGTCTACCCCTCCGAGCAGCACATCACCGACGGGAGACCTCAGATGTACCAGCAGATGATCTTCGTGAACCTGCCCGTGGCCGACGTCGACACCTCGAAGAAGTTCTTCACGGAGCTCGGCTACACGATCAACCCGCAGTTCACGACGGACGACTGCGCCTGCGTGGTGATCAGCGACACGATCATCGCGATGATGCTGAGCAAGCAGCGCTACGCGGACTTCACCAAGAAGCAGATCGCGGACGCGACGAAGACCAGTGAGGTGCTGCTGTGTCTGAGCGCCGAGAGCCGCGAGAAGGTCGACGAACTGGTCGACGGCGCGATCGCGGCGGGCGGCACCGCGACCGGCGAGACCCAGGACCACGGCTTCATGTACGGCCGCGCCTTCGACGACCCGGACGGCCACACCTGGGAGGTCATGTGGATGGACCCGGCGGCGGTCCAGGGCTGATCCCCGGCCGGCACGGTACATGGCGCGGCGCACATGCTCGGCCGGACCGGGCGCGCGGTACGGGGGTCCGCGCGCCCGCGTCGGGCGCCGCGCCTAGCATGAGCGGGTGCAGCCGACACCTCTCCACGCATCCCACGACCGTGAGATCGAGTCCCTCGCCGAGTTCGACGAGGTCGTCTCGGCGGGCGGCTCGCTCGCCCAATTCCGAGTTCAGGCAGTCGATCTGACGGACCGCACGACGGAGCTGCTGTCCGTGGACACCGCGGGCGCCGTCTTCCTCGGCTGCCCGATGGACCCCGAGGCGGCGGCGAAGGTCAGGGCCGCGGGCGCACTGGTCTTCCCGCCCGTGCCCGGGCTGCCCTTCGACCCGTACCGGGGCCTGCTCTACTCCCCCGACGAACTCTTCGAATCCCTGGACGCGGGCTATGAGGCGACGCCGGACGCCCGCGCATACGCCTGGTTCCAGCAGACCAAGGCCCACGGGGACATTTTCGCGTCGATGCTGCGGGCGATCCACGACGACTCCATCTCGGACGCGCTCGACGAACTCCTCGTCGGCGCCCGGGTGGTGGGCGTGATGGGCGGCCACGCGATGGCGCGCGGCACACAGGCGTACGAGGGTGCCGCGCGCCTCGGCCGTGAGCTGGCGCGCGCCGGTTTCACGGTGGCCACCGGCGGCGGCCCGGGCGCGATGGAGGCGGCGAACCTCGGCGCGTACGCGGCGCCCTTCGAGGACGAGATGCTCATCGAGTCCCTCCAGCTCCTCGCCAAGGCACCGTCGTTCGCCCCTTCGGTGACCGACTGGGCGCGCGCCGCCTTCGACATACGGGAGCGCTGGCCGTCCGGCGGTCCTTCGGTCGGCATCCCCACCTGGTTCTACGGCCACGAGCCGCCGAACGCCTTCGCCGAGCACATCGCCAAGTACTTCGCCAACGCGACCCGCGAGGACGGCCTGCTGGCCCGCTCGAACGCGGGCGTCGTCTACCTGCCGGGCGCCGCCGGGACCGTACAGGAGATCTTCGACAACGCGACTCCCAACTACTACGAGTCCCGTGGCGAACCCACCCCCATGGTCCTGGTGAACCGGGCGCATTGGACCGAAAAACACCCCACGTGGCCGCTCCTCCAGTCGCTGGCCCGGGAGCGCTCGATGGAGTCGCGAATCGCCCTGGTTGACCGGATCGAGGACGCTCCGGAGGCGCTCAAACGCCTCGGTGGTTAATGACAAGGCAAAGCCAACGGCCGGGCAGGGCATATGCATTGACAGCCCTTAGGTGGCGCTTATAGACCTGTGAGACTCCTGGGGGTGCTGTTGTCGCAACAGAACCCCCACCCACCCCCCGCAGTTGCGCATTCTGTGAAGGGCAATCGTGTCCATATCTCGCCGTACCGCACGTTCCGTGCGAATCCTCGGTGTTGCCTCCGCCTCGGCCGCGCTCGCGCTCGGCGTCGCGGGCAACGCACTTGCTTGCAACATTCGTGACTTCTCGGCCGTCGCCTCCTGCGACGACAACGGGAAGGGCATCATCACCGTGACCGACACGGACGCCTCGGGCAAGGAGGCCACCGTCTCGGTCTACCTCGAGTCGAACGGCGCCGACGAGAAGCTGGTCGGCACCCAGACGGTCACCGGCACCCGCGAGGGCGCGACCGTCACGTTCTCGGAGGACTGGGCCCCCAACGCCCAGTACCGCGTGCACATCAAGGCCGGGAACATCGTCGACGAGGACATCTCGCCGGAACTGACCGCGCCGTCCGAGGCGTGCAAGTCCACCGAGACGCCGAAGCCTTCGGAGACCCCGAAGCCGTCGGAGACCCCCGCGCCGTCGGAGACCCCCTCGGACACGCCGGCCCCGTCGGCCTCCGAGAGCACCACTGCCCCCGCGACGACGGGCGACAACTCCCCGTCTCCCGCGGCCGGTGACTCCAACCTCGCCGAGACCGGTGCGAACTCCAACACCCCGATGATCGCCGGCATCGCCGGTGCGCTCGTCGTGGTGGGCGGGGGAGCGGTGTTCTTCGGTATGCGCCGCCGTGGCGCGTCGAAGGCCAACTGACCGGCACACCCCGCACGTACGCGTGGCCCGTCCCCCAGGGGGCGGGCCATTCGCGTACGGCTATCCGAACGTCGCCCGCTCCAGCCAGAAGTCCAGCAGCTCCCGCTCCCCCAGCACCTCCAACCGCCCGTCGTCCAGCGGCAGGCGGCGATAGAAGCCGAGCAGTACGTCGGTGAGCGGGCCGCGCAGCGCGACGGTCGCCTTCTCGTGGCCCCGGCGCCAGCTGACGCCCTTCTCGGTGAGCTCCACGACCCACTCGGCGTTCAGCTCAGGGGTGGTGTCGGTGGCGTGGAGGTGGATGCTGCGGCCCGGACCACGCAGCTCGGCCGCCGCGTCGTGCGGCTGCGTCCGCTGCACGAACTCGACGATCGCGAGCCACTCGTCGATCGCGTCCGCGGCCACGTCGGCGTCGACCTCGTACGGCAGCCCGGCGGCCAGCGTCGCGTCGGCGCGGTGGATCGCCAGCTCGTGCGTCATCCGGCGCGCCCAGAAGCCTGAGTTGAGGACCCCGGCCCACGCCCACACCCGTGTGTCGGGCCCCGCCTCCCGCAGCGTGCCGACGAGCATCTCGCCGGTCTCCGCGAGCCAGGTGTCCAAAGCCGCGGGGTCGCCTTGGGGCTCCGGACCGCCGACGAGCGGAATCCTGTCCTCGGGGACGTTCTCCTGCGCCCGTGTGCGGACGATGAATTCGACCCAGCGCAGCGCACCGCCCGTGTGCCGCACGAGCTGCTCCAGCGACCACTCGGGACAGGTCGGCACGGTGGCGGACAGGTCGGCCCCGTCCGCGGCCACCGCATCCCTGAGCTGACGTACCTGCAGCTCGATCGCGTCGCAGTAGCGGTCATGTCCGAGTAGCGTCATGATCCGCACCTTATGCGGCAGGGGGCTCCCCGAGCACGACGATTTCGGCCGCGTCGAACTCCACGCCGACCTCGTCCCCCGGCTCCGGCGCATCCCGCAGCGCGCACGCCGCTTCGAGCCGGGGCGCGTCCTCCGGCTGCAGATGTACGGCGACGTGGGTGCCCCGGAAAGTGCGCGCGGCGACCGTGCAGCGCAGCCCGTCGGCCGCGGCCACGAGCCGTACGCCGGCGGGCCGTACGAGGAGTGTGCGCGGCCCCTGGAGGGCGCCCTCCGGCACCGGAACCTTCCCCCAGGGGGTGACCGCGGCCTCCCCGCTCACCGTCGCCTCGACCACGTTGTCGAAGCCGAGGAAGCGGGCCACGAACTCGTCCGCGGGGCGCTGCCAGACCTCGAGCGGCGTTCCGGACTGGGCGATCCGCCCGTCCCGCATCACCACGACCCGGTCCGCGAGCGCGAAGGCCTCGCCCTGATCGTGCGTGACGGCGAGCACGGTCGTGCCCAACTCGCCGAAGAGTTCCCGGAGTTCCACGACGAGCCGTTCGCGCAACGAGCGGTCCAGCTGACCGAGCGGCTCGTCGAGCATCAGCAGGCTCGGGCGGGGCGCGAGCGCGCGGGCCAGCGCGACCCGTTGCTGCTCGCCGCCGGAGAGTTCCGCGACGGCCCGCCGTTCGACACCCGGCAACCCGACGAGCTCCAGCAACTCGCCCACTTCCAGGGCCTGTTGACCCTTTGACGCTCCGCGCATCCGCAACCCGAAGGCGACATTGCCGCCCACGTCCCGCTGCGGGAAGAGCTGGTGGTCCTGGAACATCAGGCCGACGCCCCGCTGGTGCGCCGGCACCCCCGCCTGGTCGCGCCCTCCCAGTACCACACGGCCCGCGTCCAGCGCCTGCAATCCGGCCACCGCCCGCAACAACGTGGACTTGCCGCTGCCGCTCGGCCCGAGCACACAGACGATCTCGTGCTCGGCGACATCGAGGTCGACGGCGACGAGCACCGCTCGCCCGCCGAAGCATACGGTCGCGCCTTCGAGGCTCAGCAGCATCTAGAACTCCCCGGTCCGATCGGTCCGTACGCGCTCCAACAGCAGCAGCGCCACCGCGCACACCGCCATCAGGATCGTCGAAAGGGCCATCGCCTGGCCGTAGTTGAGGTCGCCGGCCCGTCCGAGCAGCCGGGCCACGGCGACCGGCAGCGTCGGGTTGTCGGGCCGTGCGATGAAGACGGTCGCCCCGAACTCGCCGAGCGACACGGCGAAGGCGAACCCGGCCGCGATCAGCAGCGCCCGCCGCACCATCGGCAGATCGACCTCGCGCCACACCCGCCACGGCGACGCCCCGAGCACGGCCGCGGCCTCCCGCAGCCGCCCGTCCACCGCTCGCAGCACGGGCAGCATCGTCCGTACGACGAAGGGGACGCCCACCAGCGCCTGCGCGAGCGGGACCAGGATCCAGGACGCCCGCAGATCCAGCGGGGGCTTGTCCAGCGCGATCAGGAACCCGAAGCCGACGGTCACCGCGGAGACGCCGAGCGGGAGCATCAACAGCGCGTCGAAGCCTCGTACGAGACGGCCGGTGTCGCGGCGGGTCAGGGCCGCTGCCGCCAGTCCCCCGATCGCCACGGCAATGGCGGTGGCGGCGAGCGCGTACTCCAGCGAATTGCCGATGGCCTCGATCGGCGCGACGAGGAAGATGCCGCCGTCGGCGGAGGTGAGCGCCTTGTAGTACGCGAACCCGTAGCCACCGGGAACGTCGAGGGAGCGCTGGACCAGCACGCCGAGCGGCAGCACGAGGAGGACGACGATGCTCGTCAGCACCCCCGCCAGCAGTGCCCATTGCCCAGCCCCGCGCGGCGGGCGCGCGGTCGCCTCCGGGGCCACCAGGCGCAGGGCGGTCTCCCGACGGCGTACGGTCCGGGCGTGCACGGCGAGGATCGCGCCCACGGCCACGAACTGGATCATCGTCAGCACCGCCGCCGTCGCCAGGTCGAAGATCTCCGAGGTCTGCCGGTAGATCTCGACTTCGAGCGTCGAGAAGGTGGGTCCGCCGAGGATCTGCACCACACCGAAGGAGGTGAAGGTGAAGAGGAAGACCATGAGCGCCGCGGCGGCCACGGCCGGACTCAGGGCGGGCAGTGTCACCTTGCGCCAGGCCGCGAACCGGGAGGCGCCGAGCATCCGCGCGGCCTCCTCCTGGCGGAGGTCGAGCTGCGACCAGAGCCCGCCGACCGTCCGTACGACGACCGCGTAGTTGAAGAAGACATGCGCGAGCAGGATCGCCCAGACGGTGGTGTCGAGCCGTACCCCCCACAGCTCGTCCAGGAGCCCGCCCCGGCCGACGAGGGCCAGGAAGGCCGTACCGACAACGACGGTGGGCAGCACGAAGGGCACGGTCACCACCGCCCGCAGGACCTGCTTGCCCCTGAAATCGAAGCGCGCGAACACATACGCGCCGGGAAGCGCGATCAGCAGCGTGAGCGCCGTCGAGGCGAGCGCCTGCCACGTGGTGAACCACAGCACGTGCCGGATGTCCGACTGCGCGAGCACATCGCCGATCCGCCCCAACTGCCAGACCCCGTCGGCCTTGAGACCGCGGGCCACGATCGCGGCGACGGGGTAGGCGAAGAAGACGGCGAAGAACGCGACGGGCAGGGCCATGAGCCCGAGCCGCGCCGCGCTCCCCTTCCGGGCCTTCGGCGGGGCTACTTCAGTACGAGCGAGGTCCACGACTTGACCCACTGGTCGCGGTTGTCGGCGATCTTGGCGGGGGCCATGGTCTCGGGGTCCTTGGCCTGCGGGCCGAACTTCGTGAACTCCGACGGCACCTGAGCGGCCTCCCGCACCGGGTAGACGAACATGTTGAGCGGCATGTCGTCCTGGAACTCCTTGGTGAGCAGGAAGTCGAGGAGCGCCTTGCCGCCCTTGGTGTTCTTCGCGTTGCTCAGCAGCCCCGCGTACTCGACCTGCCGGAAGCAGGTTCCGTTCGCGACTCCGGTCGGCGCGGTCGTCGGCTTCGGGTCGGCGTAGATGACCTCGGCGGGCGGCGACGACGCGTACGAGACGACCAGCGGCCGGTCGGCCTTGGCCTTCTTGCCGCCGGCGGATCCGGAGAACTCGTCGTTATAGGCCTGCTCCCAGCCGTCGACGACCTTGACGCCGTTGGCCTTGAGCTTCTTCCAGTAGTCCTGCCAGCCTCCCCCACTCTCGGCTTCGCTCGAGCGGGAGGTGCCCCCATCGCCGTACTTCGCGGCGGTCCCGAGCAGGAAGCCGAGGCCGGGCGAGGACGTGGAGGCGTTCTCGGTGACGAGGAGGTTCTTGTACTCGGGCTTGATCAGGTCGTCGAAGGACTGCGGCGGCGTCAGCTTGTGCTCGCTGAAGTAGGCCTTGTCGTAGTTGACGCAGATATCGCCGGAGTCGATGGGCGTGACCCGGTGCTTGTCCTGGTCGACCCGGTACTCCGGGAGGATCAGGTCCGAGCCCTTGGCCTCGTACGGCTGGAAGAGCCCGTTGTCGAGCGCGCGGGACAGCAGGGTGTTGTCGACGCCGAAGAAGACGTCGCCCTGGGGGTTGTCCTTGGTGAGGATCGCCTTGTTGACGGCCTGTCCGGCGTCGCCGTCCTTCAGGACCTTGACCTTGTAGCCGGACTGCTTCTCGAAGTCCTTGAGCACGCTCTTGGACACGGCCCACGAGTCGTGGCTGACCAGCGTCACGGTCTTGGAGTCCGCGGAACCGCTGCTGTCGGTTGACCCGCACGCCGTCAGTACGGGCAGCGTGACCAGGCCCAGGCCGACGGCCACGGACGCGAACTTCTTGGTGTTGCTCACTGAATTCCTCCTGGCTGACCAGGAAGAGACGCGGCCCTGCCCGGGACCTCTGACAGTTCCCGGGCAGGGCGCAACAGCTTGAGTGGTGACCGAACTTCCTACCCAGAATGACCTGGGCAAGGTTCAGAGGGTCTGCGGTCTCTCCCGCACTCTCAGCGCTGTGGCGCTCCCCTGTCGGAATATGAAGATGTACGTACGCAGGACAGGTTACCGCTCGGTGGCGGCGAGCTGACCGCACGCCCCGTCGATCTCCTGGCCCCGGGTGTCCCGGATGGTCACCGGCACCCCGTGGGCCGCGATCGCCTCGACGAACGCCTTCTCGTCCTCGGGCCGCGAGGCGGTCCACTTCGAACCCGGCGTCGGGTTCAACGGGATGAGATTGACGTGCACCGGCTTGCCCTTGAGCAGCCGACCGAGCCGGTCACCGCGCCACGCCTGGTCGTTGATGTCCCGGATGAGGGCGTACTCGATGGACAGCCGACGCCCGGACTTGGCCGCGTACTCCCAGCCGGCGTCGAGAACCTCCCGCACCTTCCACCGCGTATTGACCGGTACGAGGGTGTCGCGCAGTTCGTCGTCCGGCGCGTGCAGCGAGATGGCGAGGCGGCACTTGAAGCCCTCGTCGGAGAGCCGGTGGATCGCGGGGACGAGCCCCACGGTGGACACGGTGATTCCGCGCTGCGACAGCCCCAGCCCGTCGGGCTCGGGGTCGGTGAGCGCCCGGATCGCCCCGACCACTCGCTTGTAGTTGGCGAGCGGCTCGCCCATGCCCATGAAGACGATGTTGCTCAGCCGCGCGGGACCACCCGGGATCTCGCCGTCCCTGAGGGCGCGCATCCCGTCCACGATCTGGTGCACGATCTCACCCGTCGACAGATTCCGGTCGAGACCGGCCTGTCCGGTGGCGCAGAACGGACAGTTCATCCCGCAGCCGGCCTGCGAGCTGATGCACATGGTCACCCGGTCCGGGTAGCGCATCAGCACGGACTCGACGAGCGTGCCGTCGAAGAGCCGCCACAGGGTCTTGCGGGTGGTGTCCTGGTCGGTGGACAGATGCCGCACGACCGTCATCAGCTCGGGGAGCAACGCCTCCCGGAGCTTGCCGCGCGAGGCGGCCGGGATGTCCGTCCACTCCGCGGGGTCGTGCGCGTACCGCGCGAAGTAGTGCTGCGAGAGCTGCTTGGCACGAAACGGCTTCTCACCGATCGCGGCAACCGCCTCTTTACGCTCGGCGGGCGTGAGATCGGCAAGGTGCCGCGGCGGCTTCTGGGCTCCGCGCGGGGCGACGAAAGTGAGTTCTCCGGGCTTAGGCATGGCCGTACCAGTGTCGCAGATCGATTTGGGTGACCTGGGGCTGCGAGTCGGGACACCTGTCGTTGGTGGTCGTCGTCCGTCGCCGCTGAGCCCCCTCGGACGGCCCACAGACGGCCCAGCCGACGGGGCTTTTCGCCTGCTCACGTCATTGGCGGAGTCTCAATGACCGACTACCTCGACACGTACTCGGCTGACGCCATGGTCGCTAGTCCTGCTCACGCGATCGGCGTTGACCTCATACGCCCCAGAGACGGCCCGGACTCTGCAAGCCCGGACCGTCGCCGGTTCAGAAGATCGCGTAACCGGATCTTCCAGATGGCGCTCACATGGTCCGGGTCGCCCCAAGCGGCCGCGCTACCGAAGCGGCGAAGTTCATGGCTTTGGCCGTGACATTCAGAGCAGCCAGGGTGATCAAGCTTGACAGCAGACTTTGTACTCGGTCTACCCGGAGACACACCACCACGATGATGATCAGGATCACGGCGCTGGCGCCGGGTTGGGCGATTGACACTGATGGCCTGGTCGGGGTCACACTCATTGCAGCGCCTCCTAGGTGCTTGCCCACCCATCGCTGCTCTCGCCGGGAAGCCTGCGCAGCAATGGGTGGGTCTTTGTGTATAGCCACTGTGACACCGCTCATATCCGCTTTGAACTGCGGGTAAGCGTGACCTAACCCACGGTGCAGGCGCACGGGGGGCGCACAGAGCGAACGGTTCTGCAAAGTGGACGGTTCAGCGCGCCAGTTCCAACGAGGTCGGCGGAGTCTCGATGGCCGAGTCAAGCCACCAGCCAACCTGCACGCCGCTCGAGGCGAAGTACGGCCGCGACCGCTGAGGTCTGCTGGGCTGGTCAGACGGTTACCTCAAGCCGATGATGGCTGGCTACGGTCGCGTCGGTTCGGTATTTCTCTGCCGTACTGCACGCCCGGGCCGCATTCGACGTCGGGCCGCGCACTGGCTCAGCGCTTAGAAGGCGCTGGGTGCTTCGACAAGTGATTGGCTTCTGACCTGGGCAAAGTGGGTGGCTGACGGAGAGATTACCGGGAACGTCGACACGCATTCGACAAGCGCCTGGCTTACCAGGCTTGCAGCACCCTGAGCATCACCAGTCGCCTCGGAAACGCCGGTACTCGTCATTCATCAGATCCCAGAAGGACTGGTAGCGGACTGCGCCAGGCAGCCAATGAGCGACGAACCAGGCTTCCCACTCGCCGTCTGCCGATACCACGCACGGGTTGAGGAGATAGACCTCGGCGGCCTCGGGTGTGTGGCTGATCTTCAGGGTGTGCGGCACGTACTCGGGGCGTATTGAGACGGGGTCCTGGGCCTCGCCGTAGACGAAGTACTCCTCGTCAGCAAGCCGTGCGCCAGTAGCCCCGTACGCGTCAGTCCAGACCGCCACGAGGTCAGGGTCAAGGTCCCGGGTCCAACCGACCTCTTGGACCGACAGGATCCGCTCGATGTCGGAGGTCGTGTTGAGCCAACCATCGCTCGTCAGCAAAAACTGCCGGTAACTCGCCGGCAGTACGGCACCCAGACGGTCTTCAAGCGCGCCGACCTCCTCGACGCTGGCACCCGCCCGACCCAGCCAACGGGCCCGGCGCACATCCTCGGGAAACGGCTCGGCACGTTCCTGCTCGTGCAACACCGGATCAAGCCACTCATCACTCCAGCGCTGCAGCAACTCCCGCCACGCGGAGGACTGCCCATCAGACTGGCCTCGTATGTCACTCACAGCGGCAGATTAGAGGCAGGCGACGACAGCCTGGCGCGGTAGGTGGGCTGAACTCCGAATGTAGGAGTTCGATCCATCCCCGGCTCGGTGGGGCCTTCCTGCGTGTACTGGGGCCACGAGCAACTGCCGACGTCTGCGGCTGTCCGTAGCCGTTGATGTCAGCGTTGGATGTCAGCGGGACAGCTCTGGTACCGGGCAGACCTCCAGTGGCTCAGCCGGCCGATTGAATGGAGCGCTGGCGCGCTTCGAGCTGGAATGCAGTACGCCACCGGGGGCTGAACCTCAGCCATCGACAGTCGACCACGAGGGTGAGTATGCCGACTGATCAGGCGCGCGTGTGCCTCGCTGCCCCCACCGGCATCAGCCACGCTATCGGGGCTTGTCGTAACCACAGCAAGTCGCGACGGCCGGCCCGTGTCGACGACACCGGAGCCTCAGCTTGGGAAGCTTGGGTTGTCTACGGACTTGCGGCGGAGCGGCTACCGGGCCTGACTGGTCGGTGGCCTGGTCCCCGCTATTCCCCGTGGTTCCCCGCATGATCTGTCATGGGCACGGACCTCCTCGTCCGGCCTGCCGGCGGGAGGTGAAACAACGAGGTATGCGGGCGCTTCCTGATCTGCGGGTTTGTCAGGTAGCGGACTGGGTGATCAGGTCGTGTCATTTGTTCATTTGAACCTCAGCTGTCGATGCATGAAGATGGTTTGTGTACGCATCTCTCGATTGGTGTGTAGGGGGTGCGAAAGTGCAATCTCCGTTCCAGCAACGTACAATCGACAACACACTGCCGCAATCGGCGGCACATTTGGTCGAATGCGGATCGTCACCACCGCTCGACCCGCAAGCCCAAGACTCCTTTGAAACGTTCGTTGACGCATTCGTGAACTCTCCGGTGCGTTGCGCTCTGCTCCCAGGTCATGAATTGGGTGTGGGTGGTAAATTCTTCGATCTATGGCAATCCTCGGCGGAGGAAAGATTGCAGGGATTTGGTCCCAGCCCAGATGTAGATGTACGTGCCGTACTTAGATGCTACGCATCAGCGCTCGCACGGTGGCCGGCGAATTGGTCCGGTTGGCTCTGCTTCCAACTGACTCCGGAAATAGCTGAGGGCTACAAGAGCCGCGTAGTCGACTGGCGTAACCGCTTGGACCGCTCTCTTGAACAGATTAGGGAGGTAACCTCTGTCCTTAGCGCAGCCCCGAACGCAAAAATGATTCAATTTCGAGATGAAGCCCTTGCTCCTAAACTTGGCGCACTTATAGGAGGGCAGTACCAGATCGATCGGGAGTACAATGCGCGTGTTTCTGAGCTGGCCATCGATCTCCCGATTTTCGCCATAGCTTATGGATACGACTGGTACCAGCGCGGTTACGCGTATAGCCGCTGGGGAGCCGGGACATGGGTTGGCTTCCATCCTCTTCGGGTCGACGCGATAGCAGACACGAGCAATTATCCAATGGCACCTATGCAAAGTGCCGATGAGGTTCGTTGGTCTAAGATACTTCTTGCGTACCTTAAACGAGGCGTACTACCTGCCGACCACCTTGTGATCTCGGAGCTATTGCTTGCTCTTCGCGAGGGCGTGCACGACAGTCGTGAAATCGGGTTCGGAGAGCGAATGAACGCAGCGGCTGCCAGCCGTGATTTGAGCGCTCGCTATAATTTGCAACGGGATGCGGTGGTTGAGGTGCTCCAATATGCGGACATCAGGCCGATACGTCTTAGGTCCGCTCGTCAATCAGAACTGATTGACGACATCAGCCAGACGGCCTCCGACGCTGTCAAACTTTCCAGTGGGGACGTGGCGGTTGGCCCGCTCTTTGGGGGAGTAATTCGACTTGTGGGAAGGTCGAGCATACTTGCGCGGTGGGAGTACAGGGTCCGTCGTCGATTTCTTAGACGGACGCTATGGCGGTCCTTCGAAGTCCCGGGTTTGAGGTAGCGGTTATGAAAGGCATTATTGCCGAGCCTCATTCTTGACCGAAGGGAGAGACTCGCAGTGGTTCACCACCTGGACATGAGCTTTCCGGTCTCTGTAGATCTTGAGTGGCTGATGATTCCGCTCGGTAGCCGCAGCGGGGTTTCTCCGTGTTTCGTGTGCCAATACCGTTTAGCTACACGGGGCCTGAGGCCCACGCCACATGCGACCGATCAGTCAGAGGACAGCGGCGCCTTCGCCGGGGTTTGGCCTGCGCCTCAGCCCACGACAGTCAGCCACGATGGCGGGCGCGTCGACCGATCAAGCGCGCGTATGCTTCGCTGCACCCCAAGCCGCTTCAGATTCTGATGGGCGGCTGCGGTTGCGGTGGTTGCTGTACTCCGCTGCTGTACAGCAACGGCTCCGGGGGCATGCTGCGTTGAGCCGTCACGGTGGCCTGACCTGCACTTTCTGCGGTTGTCGCGAGTCAGGCCGTCGATCTCACGCGCTACTCACTCGCTGACGACGGAGTCCGGCCACGATGGACTCCAAGCTTGTCGTAGTCGCCGCTCATATCCGTGGAGAGGAGGAGCCGTACCATCCCGGTGTGCCTCCGCCCCCAAAGCTGACTCTTCCCCATTGCCCGAACCCGGTGCCAGTTCCTGACGACGAGTGGTGGCGCACGCCCTACGCCGAGCGCTGCAACTGTCGGGCCGGGGTCGAGCTGGAGGCTCTGCGGACCAAGCGCGTCCATTGGGTGGATCGTGGTCGGCTCGCATTCTGCGTGTGTGGCCCAGAGGCCACCCTGCCGCCATCAGCAGCGATCAAGCGTGAGCAGACCCCTCGGCAGGGCGTCGCATGTGAGCGATGCCTGCGCAGAGTTCCACGCGAGGCCCGCGGCGAATTGCTGAAGTTCGATATGTCGTGTTGCTTCTGCACGGGCACCGCCCATGCTGGTCGCGGCCGCTTCTCGGCGGGGCACATCGCGCCGCTTCTGCGGTGAACTGCAGCCGCGTGCTGGGGCATGTGAACGTCCGGCTCCAAATAATGTTCCGACCTCAGAGGGAGTGGCGCGGAAGGGGCGCCTGAGGGTCTTCATACGGGCGGTCGGCACTATGCGCACACGGCTCCGGAGGCCGTTGTGACTGGCGAGGTTCGCGCAGGTCAGAGCTCCTGTCATCCGGCCTGTGAGCCTACCCGTGTCCACATACTGTCCGCGGGATCCGGGGGAGGGCTACTGCAGGAGGATCTCTTCCGGGCGTCGGTTCGTAACGACGCTCTCTTGACTGCTGAGGACATGCTCGATGCACGCCAACAGGTCGCCTCCGTGGTCGTCGCGGGCCATGTCTCGAAGTTCGCTGACCAGGTCCATGCCATTGACGAGGACGATCGGGTATTGATCCTCCACCATCTCTGTCTGCGCCGGTTCCGAGTAGGCCCCAGTCGTCACGTAGACGCCGATCCATCCTCGACGGAGCCGGGCAACGACGCGAGCGATCTGCTCGGCGGTGATGAGGGTGTCGGGTTTGACGCACTTGGCCTGCCCGAGCACGACCAGACTTGTGCCAGCCAATCCGCTGCCGAGGTCGATCCGCCCAACGAAATCGGCCCCGCCATCGCCGGAACGGCGTGTCAACCAGCCGTCGAGATAGCTGTGTCCGTCCCCACGCAGTACGCGCGCTGCCACCGCGGCAGCCAACGCCTCGAATTCGTGCTTGCGTCCGTCGAAGTACTTGTAGACCAGTTCCAGATCCATCGCATCGGTGCTGCCGGGCTGCGGGCGCTGATCACGAACCTTGGTGACCTTGGCCCGAGCGACTCGCCGGCGAAGCCTTGGGAGAGCTGAGCTGCCGTGCTTGACCCACTCGCGCCATGCCCGCGGCGCCAGTTCGAGGGCCTGGGCGTGGGGTACGTCCTTGCCTCTGCGAGCATGAATCCACTTCCATGCAACCGCATCGTCCTCGGAGGTCAGGTCGATGAGAGCGATGTCGTAGACGTAGTTCACGAACGTCGTGTGTTCGCGTCCTCCCCACTGGACCAGTCGCTCCGTCCGCTCGATGACGCCCACTCCGCAGAATTCCACGTGCCCCTTGGGCTTGCCGTTCCGCGATACGGCGCGAAACAGAAGTAGGGGGGTGGCGGCCGCCCGTTCCGCGGGAGTGCGCCCCTGATGACCGTTGAAGGCGTCCAGGAGTGCAGCGTTGCCCGTGGTGGTGCCGGGTGCTGCGCTTAGACCGGCTTTGTGATCACCGAAGTAGCGGACGTGGCCGTTGTCCATGTCGAACACGTCGTGCCACGGCGTCTGTTCGGTGCCAGCTTTCCATGGACTCGACCGGATCAAAATCGCCGGACGCCGGGCACCGTCAGGGGTGTTGACCTTGGCCATCCCGTTGATGCCAGCCTCCAGGAGTGCCCGTTTGAGGCCTGACGAGGACGTCACGTGGTGGAAGTTCGGGAAGCCGTCCAACGTGGCCGGCTTCGGGTCCTTGCCGCTCGCGTAGCGAAAGACCTGCCCGATTCGCAACGTGCCTCCCACTGTTGGGCCTCCCCATGTGATCACTCCGGACGATCTTCCACCGACAGTAGTGGTGACCACTGACAGTGCTTTGCTTGCAGCGGCGCTTAGCAGAGTCCCCCCTGTGTCGGGAGTGATTCCTGCACGTGAGGGGCAATTGTCAGACCCACCTGGCAGTGTGTCAGCACTAGTTGAAACTCCAGGAGGGGAGCAGGAGAGTGGACGCAGAGCAGGCGCTCAGCAGTTGGCTCACATCGGAGCAGTACGCCGCTGCCATCGCGCCAGAGCACGAGGTTCTCGCGCTGGCTGGCGCAGGATCGGGGAAGTCCCGGACCCTTGCGGGAAGGGTGGCCCACCAGGTTGCCTCCGGAGCAGTCCCGGAAGCGATCGTCGCCTTCACCTTCACCGACAAGGCAGGTGACCAGATCAAGACGCGGGTGGCGTCGGCCTTGCAGGTGTGCGGCTTGGACCCCCTTCTGGTCGGAGGCATGTACATCGGAACCATCCACGCTTGGTGCCGCCGGGTACTGGGCGACATGGACGCCCGCTACCGCCAGTTCGACGTGCTGGACGAGATGCAGTTCCTCGTCTATCTCATCTCCCGCTATCCCAAACTCAACATCAATCCCCTGCGTAACGAGCACGCCACGGCGAAGGGGGCGCCACGGGGCTACTTCGACACCTTGAAGCAGCTCAGCCGCGCTTGGCAGATGATGAACGACGAACTGCTCGACCCAGCCCAGATCGCTGCCGAGGAGCCCACCCTCGGCGAGGCACTCGAGCGACTGCGCGCGCACATGGAGCAAGACAACTTCATCGACTTCTCGCTGATGCAGCGGCTCGTGGTGGAAGCTCTGGAAGCGCACGAACCGGGTGCAGTTCAGGCGCTGGATTCCCTCCGGCACGTGCTCGTCGACGAGTACCAGGACGTGAACGTCGTCCAAGAACGTCTGATCGGCCTTATGCACGAGCACTCGGAAACGTTGTTCGTCGTGGGAGACGACGACCAGGCGATCTACGGGTGGCGTGGCGCAGACGTCAACAACATCTTGGAGTTCGATCGTCGCTATCCGAACGCAGCGGTCCACAAGCTGCTGACCAACTTCCGCTCCACGCCTGCAATCGTCGAGGCGGCAGGCGACTTCGCAGCTCAAGAGTTGGGAGCCTCTCGACTTCCCAAGCAGCTGAAAGCGCACGCCAATCGCGACCCGCGTGAATTCGGCATCCTGAGTTTTCCTGATCGCCCGGCAGAGGCCGAGTTTGTCGCCGAACGCATCAGTGAACTGCTCGGCACAGAATACGAAGAATCCGATGGCACTATCCGCGGCCTGACGCCTGCGGACTTCGCGATCCTCATGCGTTCGACAGAGCAGCCAGAGCAGGACAACACCAAGCGGCACACCGCCTACATCCGTGCCCTCGACGCACGCAACATCACTTACGACCTGAACGCCGGCGGGCAGCTCTTCGACCGAGCCCAACCAGCTGCTGTACGGAGTGCATTCGAGCTGCTGCGTAGCGCTTCGCCGGACCGCACACAGGTTGAGCAGCTCTTCCACTCTGAGCTCCAACCTGCCTTCCCCCAGGCAGACCTGGCACAACTCAAGCGCCTGTTCGCCGACTGGGGACGACGCATCCACACTCCGCTCGCGCCGGGCGTCCCACGGCAACGTCTCTTCCCGCAGCAGCTCCTGCACGATCTGCTTGCTGCGCTCAACGTCGCGAACAGCGGCTTCAACGACGGAGTCATGGCGGACTTGGGCACCTTCAGCCGCATCCTCCAGGACGTCGAGACGGTGTATCTGTCCATCGACGGCAGCCAACGTTTCGGTGAACTCCTCAACTTCCTGGCAAACGTAGCTGGCGACGGTTACGAAACCGACAACCAGATGATGGCCAGGCCCGACGCCGTGACTGTCTCAACTGTCCACAAAGCCAAGGGCCTTGAATTCCCCGTGGTTTTCGTGGTCGATGTCGAAGGAGGCCGCTTCCCCGGACGCCGCCGAAGCTATGACGGATGGATTCCAGAGACCCTGATCCGCCAAGCACTCGACAACGGCTCTTACCAGACAGGAGCGCCGGATCAAGCGCGCCTCTTCTATACGGCCATCACGCGAGCTGAGCGCTACCTGTACATCACCGGTTCAGCGCAGCTTCCCGGTGGAAAGAGGCTTACAAAGGTCTCACCGTACACCGCCCGGTTGACACACTCCGAAATCCGGCGAGACCTCTCGGACCCGGCCGCCCCGCCACGGGTGACACCCGGAAAGGCAACCCCCCGCCGGCGAGGCGACGAGTCCGTACTGCCAACGACCTACTCGCAAATCCACACATTCATGCGATGTCCCCACGCGTACAAGCTAAGTGTCGTGAACGGCTTCTCGCCTCCCATCACCGAACTCATTGGTTTCGGTCGAGCCGTTCACGCCGCCGTGGGGAAGCTGCACCAGACCTACAAAGACAAGGCACCCAGCGCAGAGGAAGCCCGGGCGATCGCTGAGGATCTCTTCCACCTCAAGCACATCGCACCCAGCTCGGATCCTGTCAACCGACCCGGCGCCTTTGAGCGAGCGAAACAGAGTTCCTCTAACATCGTCTCCGACTACGCCGATAAGTACGGCACGGACTTCGAACACAAGAGGCAGGTGGAACTTCCCTTCGAGGTGCCGGTGAAGGGCGCGGTGATCTCTGGAGCCATCGATCTCCTGCTCAGTCTCGACGACACGGAGCAGATCCACGAAGCCTCAGTGATCGACTTCAAGACCATGGAGGGCGGGGACGATCCAACCAACAACCCGGATCTCAACTGGGAGGACTTGTCTCTCCAAGTGCAGTTGTACGGGCGCGGCGCTGACTTGGTTCACGGGGTCAACGCCCGAACAGGAGCCGTCCACCTCCTCAAGGACGGGCAACGAGTTGACGTACCTGTCGATCCGGACGCGATCACAGCCGCCGTCACCAATGTCGAGTGGGCCGTGGACCGGATCACAGAGGACGATTTCCCCCAGCGCGGGTCCGGCACGAAATGCAGCACCTGCGACTTTGCCCAGATCTGCGCCCAGAAGGTGGAGCGGTTCACGACAGAGGAGGAGCCGCCGGCCCTACACCTCCCAGATGGCAGCGGCGGCAAGCGGTTCCTGCAAGTCAGCGCCTTCTCACGGACCGGGCCGAAGCAGTAGGTAGGGGACCCCACACGCCTGGGGCGTACGCCCACATAAGGTATGTCTCGGGCATGCAGGGTGACAGTCGCGCCGCGGCGACTACTGTCCGTGTAACGATTGGGTCAATTCAGTGATCGACGGGTGCGCTTTTTGGACCCCTGATCCGTACCGTCGGCGGTATAGCAGTAGCGCACGCCTGACCCGCCCGTCACATCTTGGTGCGACGATGGTCCTAGCTGCTGGAAAGGGGTGTAGCCGTGGCCACTGCTGTTCGTGACGATAGCGCTCTAGAGGTGCGCATCGCCCCGACGTCGACCCGCCTCGATCTTAAGACGTACACCCAGATTCTCAGCGAGGTCAGGATGTCGCTCGAAGAGGTCGATCGGACTTCCCTTCCCGTCCGTAGCCCCCGATTGCGGTGGGCCATCGAGGAGATGGCAATGGATGGGGATGTTCGAATTGTCCTGGTGCCGGCTGTCGTACCAGCCAGGCGCTCCTTGCAGTCAATTGCTGCTCCCCTGAAGGGCTTCGTGGATGGGGTTGAGTCACTTGCTGAGTCACCGCGTATCCCCGCTTTCTTCAGCGAGCGGACCGTAGCCAGAGTTGGTCATATCGGCAAGCACCTAGGGCCCGGCGGCATCGAGCAAGTCGCGGTGACGAGTCTGAATGGTGATCGTCACACCGCAGTCGTCGACGAAGACACCGTTAGCAACGCGACACAGGCCGTGCTTCCGGCTAAGAGCGCCTTTTCTAGCGTGACGGGAACACTGGACGTCCTGAGTCATAGCAAGGGGAGTTCGCCGAGGGCCTTGATTCGTGATCCGCGCACACGGCACGCTGTACGCGTAGTGGCTCACAGTGATCACAGCGAGATGCTGCGTAATGCTTGGGGACGTCGCGTAGTAGCTTCCGGAATTCTGCAAAGGAATTCTGAGGGGCAGGCAGTTTCGTTGCAGATGACTGACCTGGAAATTCTGCCTGACTTTCAGTCCCAGATGGATCCGGCGGAAATCTTGGGTGTTAATCCTCGGATAACAGGCGATCTTAGCACCGCCGAGTATCTAAAGCAGGTGAGAAGTGCCTGAGCCCCTGGTGTACGTTGACGCGGATATTTTCCTCAACGTCATAAAGAAGGAAAGGGGCTTGTGGCCTAACTCCTACAAGGTTCTACGTGCTGCATACAGGGGAGACATACAGATCGTCGCATCGACGCTCTTGTTGGTCGAACTCAATGGCCGGAAGGGTGACGTGGATGCCGGGGAGCGGGATCGCGTCGTGCATGAGTACCTTGAGCGGCTAGATGTCCAGTGGGTTGAGGTAGACATCCTAGTTGCTAGGGAGGTTCGGCAGTTGGCGGCTGAGCATAACCTTAGAGGACCGGATGCCACTCACCTGGCCACTGCAATTCGAATGAAAGCGGATTATTTCTTCTCGCGAGATAAGGCTTTTCCGTATGGGCAAACCATCGGAATAACGCATATTACGAATCCTCGCGAAGTTTGGAACCCGACCACAGATGATGCCGAGATTGATGTATTGGCGTCGTCGGAGATTGGGAACTGAAGCCGGATACCGTGTGGCTCGCCCTTGGTGCGAGTCGTAGGTCGGTTACTCAATGGGCGAGTCCTCGCTGCGCTCTGGCGCTGGGGAGGAGCAGTCGGCCACGGGGCTTAATTTCCGTCCCCTGGTCCATTGACCTCCGGTGTCTCAGGTTGCGTGTCGGATGGATCCAATGGATCCATATCCGCGGAGTCGCACTCAGCATCACTCGTATGTTCCGTTCCCTGCGGCCTCGGACTGCTCCTAAGTGTCTCTATTGAGACCTGCCATGTCGCGAAGGTGGCCTTGAACACCGCCACTTTGTAGATGATTCTTCTACGGAGGCGCCATTCGCGATAGAGCGCGTCAAGTTTTTCATGGAACTTACCGACGAGAGTGTCGCCGGTTATCCATGCGATAAACAAGATCAACGCCACTATGTACCAGAGTTCCAAATGGAATAGATGCAGCCCTTGATCCACTAGGAGTACGAGGGTGAGGAACCCGCATGTTATCCGCACGATCCAACGAATGGCCTGCGCAATAGAAAACTCCCATCTTGTTCGACCTATCTTACTTGCCATAGCCTCGCTTTGACCCGCGTACCGATCCCGCAGCCCTATTTCGAGCGATGCCCAAGCTTGGAAGGTCGATTCGTCGGGATATCCAAAGCGCGTGATTTCTCGCATGCCGATGAAGGGCGTGGCCAGCCCAGGATCGTCTAGCTGGCGAATCAGAGAATCCATCAACTCATCACGCGCAGCAAGCTCCTCCCGTTGCAATTCGCGCTGCTGTTGCTCTTCGACAGCTCTGAGTTCCTTCCGCCTGGCCTCTAAGTGCCACACTGCAGCCTCAGTTCGCGCCTTCGCCACCATCAAATCAACATCGCTCTGAATCTCGCTTTCGAGTTTATCGAGCCGGCGCAGTCCCGACTTCAGGACTCTCAGACGTAGGGAGGCTTCTTCTTTTATCCTTCGACCCTGTTCGATGTGCAATTCGCGGGCATTTTCATCATCTATTATGGCAGCCGCTGTAATATTGTCGATCCTGTCAAGATCTCGGTTAGCCATGTTGGACGTCACGGCCCGCAAAACTCTGGAAAGCATGAAGGCACATCCCTAAGTAAACGGGTGGTCAGCTTCACGCCGAGTGATCCGAGCCGTGGGCCTGTTCTACCTCGCTAGTCAGCCGGACAGCTGATCAGCACACCGGCCACTAATCGCAGCCTGCGGCACTTGACTCGTCCATTGAGACTCCACCGACCACGCGGTGCGGGTGCGGATGCGATCAAGATGACAAAAGCGGGGCGGGCCGGAGCAGCTCAGGGCAAGTGCTGATGGACAGAACTTTGGGCCATCACAGCGTAGAGACGCTGAAGTCTTTCTCAAACAGCTCTCTAATCTTCATTCCCTCAATAACCGCAGGCTTCAAGGATGCCTTTCCTCCCCTGTAATACAGCTTATCCGGCGAAACCCATTCGGCATCATCCCCATACAGTCGCCTAATTAGATCAGGGCGAATTCTCCATGCGCAGTCAAATTTTGGAATGCTTTCCGAATCGAATTCCCAATGATTGACGTGTCCGCTACTACTAGTCATGGTGAAACTAACTTTTCCGAGCCCCTCTCGCGAGAGATCTGGAGGCTCTACATTTGCTCCCATGGTGAAACTCGACCCATGCCCCTTGCACGTCACCGCGAATCCGCCGTTCACCGTTGATCGCTCGCAGATCAGAATCCAGGCGAGGCACCAGTCACCAGCCACGAGCGCTCGCTTAGCACCTTCAAGCATGTCTCTTTCGTTGCGAACCCCCTCTGACGCGCCCTTGTCAAGCTTCAATACATACCCCTCCCCCTTTTTGAGCTTGAAGGTGACCTCTGCGGCAGCTGCGCCCGGAACATCAACGCCAGCGGTCGATGAGACGGAAAAATAGCGTGAGCTGTAGTGAAGGCGGCCGGCAACGGTTTGCCGCTCGTAAGTATCCGGAGTTACGCTGAGCAAGTTTTCCGAGGTGTCAGCATTAGTAAATTTAAGCGATCGATCAAAGTAGCCAATATCGCCAAGGTTAACGAGATCGCCCGGCTCCCACGTCGCCCAATCGGAAGTCTCGTCCTGCACCCAACTAACATAAGACCTGCTGGATCCAGCCATCATGACCTCCCGGTTGAACAGCCCACACCGGACAACTCCAGGGTCACATGAGGCAAAATAGCTGTCAATTCGACGCCGAATGCCGAGCGCTACAGTCGGTTAGTCACCGAGGTCGGCGTAGCGACTTTGGCCGGGAGCTGCTTTGGCGCGAGTGATCATGGCCCCGTAAGCTTCCGGCGCGTCGGGCAGTCTGTGGACCTGCCCGGTAAAGCACGACGTTGGGGCCATGATCTTCGAGGCTCGCGCCAAAGTGGCTGGCTAAAGTCGCGGAGCCGGCCGCCCCAGCCACGGGGCAACGTCCACGGGAGCGGGCGAGTCGACACCGCACCGCCACCACGATCCGGCCTCGTTCGTAACACAAAGCGTCACTGACCTGCAGGGCGGCAGCCCCCTCGGCCCACCACGCCCAGTGCTGTGTTTTGGCCGTTTGCGAGTGGCGACGGGCGGACGGCGGTCCGCAGCCGGTGGCGGAGACATGGAGGCAGCGGAGCGGCGGCCGACCGGCGCCGCCGCGCTGTGCGCGGCCCTCGATCCATGATCGACCTGACTGTGTCAGGCAGTGCGGGTGTATCGAGGCCAGGAACGTCGAGCCGCGTAGGGGAAACAACAGTGGCTGACGTGGTTTCCCTACCTGAGGTCGGATCGTGGTGGCGGTGCGGTGTCGGCTCTCCCGCGTGTCGGCGGGCAGGTGCTCCGCGGCTGGAGGCGGTGTCGGCGAGCCGACTGATGGAGGCGGCCACGCGAGCGAAGCGAGCCTTGATGAAGTAGGGAAAGTCTGACCGCGCCATGATCCGGAACATCCGGCGCCGGGCTGTCGGCTATCCGCCTGACTGAGCTACGGTGCGTTTCATGTCTTCTGCGTTGGACACGCCCCAGGGCGCGGCTGAGCTGGCCGAGTCGTTGTTGCCCCCGCTCGGGAATCGCTGGCTGCACACCCAAGCCGTGGCGGCCCGAGCGCGTGAGGTATCCGCGGCTGTGTCCGAAGAGGACCGGGATCTACTCATCGCCGCTGCTTGGCTACATGATCTTGGCTACGCCTCGGAGCTGCAGGACACCGGCTTCCATCCCCTCGATGGTGCCCGCCATTTGGAGCGGCTCGGCGCGCCGACGCGGCTCGTGCAGCTGGTCGCTCACCACTCCGGTGCCGTGTACGAGGCTGAGCAACGTGGGCTTACCGCCGAGTTGGCCGCGTATGAGCGGGAGGACTCCCCCGTCTTGGACGCATTGATCTACGCCGACATGACGACCGGTCCCGCTGGGCAGTCCTTCGACTTCGACCGTCGCATGGATGAGATCTTGGATCGCTATGAGGTGGGCAGCGTCGTGCACACCGCGATCAGCAAGGCCCGGCCGTACCTCGGAGCGGCTGTCGAGCGGACTCGTGCGCGCCTGTCGCCTGATCAGTCATAGGGCGATTGGCTCGTACGCCATCGCCTGCTCGACGATCTCCGTCGGGGTAAGCTCCGGCGTCGTGTGGTAGATCAAAGTGATGATGTCCGGGCAGACCAACCCTCGTTGCAGGGCGGCTATGACCTCGCCTTCTCTCTCTTCGTCCTCCACGAATTCGAGGTCCAGCAACCTCTGAATGAGGTCTTCTGCCTCCTCTCGGCTCATGCTGCGATGCGCCATGGACCTCTCCTACCCGATGTATGGCGTGGACCGCTTGGTCAAGCCGTGATCGATCCGCATCCGCATGGACGGGTGGATGTTCAGCTCGTCCAGCCGGTTCGGGCTAACGAAGGCAACTTCTTTGCTCTCGCTGCTAGTTCGCAGCACTCCGCCGACGATCTGGGCCGTGAAGCAGATTGAGAACTGCTGTCGCACTTCGCCGTCGTCGTACGCGATGACATGCGCGGGGTTGGTGTAGAGGCCGACCAGCCCGGTCACGTCGACATCGAATCCGGTTTCTTCCTTGGTCTCTCTTACGGCGGCATCAGGGGCGGACTCGCCGACGTCGACCCCGCCACCGGGCAGCGCCCACAGGTCGTTGTCTGTCTTGTGGATCAACAGGACTTCCCCAGCTTCGTTCAACGCGACGGCGGTGACCGACGGAACGATGCTGTTTGCCTTTGGGGCGTTCGGATCATTGAAGTAGTCGATGCGGGCCATGTCTCCAGCGTCGCACGTCCAGGCGCCAGCTGGGACGGCGCCTACGCAGGCCGTCCGCGCTCCCACGCGTAGTCAAAGCTCCGCATGTAGTGCCGGAATGTCCGGGCGCCTGGGATGTACCGGAAGTGTAGAACTGGGTTCTGTCCCGCGGGCGCCCCAAGTACGTGCGGGTTCACCAACACATCGTCGTCGAACCGATAGATCGAGTTGTACAGGATCGTGTCGTGGAGCCTGATCTCCACACCGGGCGTCTTAGCTGCCGGTTCGAGGTAGCGGCGGGTTATACGAGCGCGGGCGGCCAGGTCGTCGCCGATGCCTCCTTCTTCACCTCGCTGGCGGATCATCTGCGAGTCCGGGTCGCCCAGTAGGACACGAACCTGAGTGCCGGCTGTTGCCTTCTCGGCGAGTTGGTCGGGGAGATCGGGGTGGCTGTCGAAGAGGAACAGCCCTGCATAGACGAGGATTTCCACCTGGTCCGTCGCCTTCTCGATCAACGACGACCAGAGGGAGGCGGGAACGGCGCCGCGGTGCGGGTAGTACGTGACTAGTTCAGATGTGCTCGCAGTCTCGGCCTGCTTCTCCACGGTCGGCCAGAGGTAGACCTCGTCAACGCCAAGGAAGCTTGCGGCCTTCCAGCGGTGGCCTCGATGCGGAGTGCGGTTCGTGGTGATCCATCGCTCGACGCTCTTCGGGTCCACCCCGACGTGATCAGCGACGGACTGGACGGTCTCCCCCTTGGCCGAAATGGCCGCGCGCAGACGCTCGTTCGCCATGAGGTTCCCTCCCTGTGGACGTAGGGACGTTTTGACGGTAACTCAGACGTCCCCAAACGTCCAGACGGACCGTGATGCGTCCATGGCCGCTCGCGGTCTCCTGATGTCACCGGCCGATGCCGGTCAACATCCCTCCAATACAGGAGAACAGACGATGCGTCAGATTCCCGTCGACACGACCGCGATGACGGTCATGCTGATCCAGACACCGGAGAAGAAGGTCAAGAACCGCGAAACCGGTGAAGTCGCTACGGACCGGCAGTCGGGCAAGGTGCTCTACAACGTCAACGTCGCCGTAATCGTGGACGGCCGTCCGGACGCGGTGACGATCGTGGTCGCCGAGGACGGCATTCAGCCCGATCTCATGGCGGGCATGCCGGTCGAGCTGCCGGGCCTGGTGGCCCGCCCGTGGGAGAACGACTTCGGGCACGGCATCTCCTACCGCGCGATCGCGGTCGCCGCGAAGCAGCTCACCCCGGTCGGCTCGAACGGCAAGGGCTGAACATCATGACCGAACTGCTCCTGATCGCGTTAGCGATCCTGGTCGGGCTCGCGTTGCTGCTGCGGTGGCAGCGCCCCGCCTGGTACTGGATGACCTTCGGCGTCCTCTACGCCACCCTCAAGGTCCGCATGCGGTACGCGTCCGTGATGGACGCATGTGACCTGACGGTCTCGGCCTCACGGCTGCGGCTGACCCTGGCCCGCTGGTTCAACTGGGACACGCCGCGCCAGCGGGTTCCCCGCCTGTTGTGGATCAAGCCGACCCGGACCGGGTTGCGGCTGCGGATCCGGATGCGGCCCGGTCAGGACGCCTTCGACTACTCGGCCGCGGTCGACCGGTTGCGACACGCCTTCGGCGTCCATCAGGTCACCTCCCGTGAGATCAAACCGGGCACAGTCGAGATCGCAATGACCGGCTACGACGTGCTCAAGCGAGTGCAGATGCCGGCCCACGTCGACCGCGCCGAGCTGCGCATCCCGGTGGCGTTGTGCGAGGACGGCTCGGTCCACTACCGCGACTACAGGCAGGTGCCGCACTCCATCACGCTGGGCGCGGTCGGCTCTGGCAAGTCGGTCACCCAACGCCGGGTCATCAAGGAACTCGCCGCCCAGCACGTGGCACTGGTCGGCATCGACTGCAAGAACGGGGTGGAACTCGCCCCGCTGGCACGCCGGTTCTCGGGCTTGGCCGACAACGCTGATGATGCGGCGGACCTCCTTGAGGCCCTGGTGGCCCGTATGGAGGGGATCTATCAGGTGATCCGTCGCGAGCAGCGTGTCAGTGCGGACACTCCGGACGTGGAGATCACCGCCGACATCTGGGGCCTGCCCGAGCACCTGCGCCCGGTGCCCGTGGTCCTCACCATCGACGAGATCGCCGAACTGGCCCTGTTCACCACCACGGCGGAGAAGAAGCGCCGCGAACGGGCCGTGGTCGCCCTCGTGCGGCTGGCCCAGCTCGGCCGCGCCGCCGGCATCTTCGTCGACATCTACGGCCAGCGCTTCGGCTCCGAACTCGGCGACGGCATCACCATGCTGCGCGCCCAGCTCACCGGCCGCATGTCACACCGCGTCAATGACGAATCCAGCTCCAAGATGGCCTTCGGCGACGTCTCCCCGCACGCGGTGTTCGCCGCCACGCAGATCCGCAACGACCGCCCCGGCATGGCCGTGGTCGGCTACTCCAACGGCGAATGGACCCGCATCCGCTCCGCCTACACCTCGATGCGCGAAGCCGTCACCGCCTGCAACAAGCACGCCGGCCTGACCCCGGATCTTCCCGAGTTGGCCGGCTTCCGCCCGCTGGTGGATCTCGCGCCCGTCGAGGTGCCCGCGGTGGCCGAAGCCGCCTGATCCCACCCCCGCTCCACGGTCGGCGCGACCGCCTCGCGCCAGGTCCCTACCCGAGCCATGTCCGAAGAAGGAAGAGCACCCCTCATGTGCCCCAACTGCGAGGACTTCGCCCGCACCGTCGTCATGCTCGGCCAACTCGCCCTCTACGCCGACATGTTCGACGCCGATCAGGACTTCGTCGCCGCCGTGGGCCCGTGCCTGGCCGCGTCGCTGCCGGAGCCGCCGCCGGGCCTGTTCCCGCCCGGCTACGACCCGAACGACGGCCCCGAGTACCCCAGCGAGGGGTGATGACCGTGCCCGCCGCGAAGAGGCCTCCCGCTCGCCGTAAGACAACCAAGCCCAAGCCCGCGAAGTGCCCGGACTGTGACGGCAACGGCGAGATCACCGAAGCCGTCCGGGTCGGCACCCGCAAGGGCCGTGCCACCGACGACCACCAGACCGCCGTGTGCCTGACCTGCTGGGGCACCGGCGAAGCCCCCACCGACTGAACACCGCCGGGGTCGGGCGGTCGGACATCGCTCCCCGCCCGCCCCGGGCCCAACCACCTGCGAAGGGAGGTGAAGACCATGCGCCGCGCCTTGTACCACCTCGTTCTCGTCCAAGCCGTGATCTCCGGTGCCCTGTCCTTCGCCCACCTGCACGACCTCGCCCAATCCGCAGGCCAGACCGGCTGGAAGGCCTGGGCCTACCCCGTCTCCGTCGACCTGCTCATGGTCGCCGCATGGCGCCGACTGCGGGCCCGTCGATCCTGGCTGGCCTGGTGCTGGTTCCTGATCGCCCTGGTCGCCTCGCTCGGCGCCAACATCGCCACGGCCGGCTTCCTCGACATGGACAACCCGCCCGCCCTGCTCCGCCTCGGTGTCGCCGGCTGGCCCGCGCTCGCCTTCCTCGGCGGCACCCTGCTCGCCCACGCACCCGAACAGCCCACCGACCAGGCAGACGCCCCGTCTGCGTCCGCAGCCTCCGCCCTGGACGTCGAACGCGCACCCGTCCCAACACCCGAGCCGGAGCCCGCCACGGTTCCCGCGGCCCATGACACTCCGGCCCTGCCCGCCGCCGACCCGGCCCCCGTCGAGCCTGCTGCGGCCATGCCGGTACCGCCCGCGCTGGTCGCCCACGCCCGCAAGGTCGCCTACGACCACCACGCCCGCACCGGCAGCCCGATCGACGCCGACACCCTGCGCGCCCGCCTCGGCGTCCCCGCACCCATGGCAGCTGCCATCGCCGCCCAACTTGCTTGATTCGAAAGGACATTGACCGATGGGACACCGCTTCTTCCTCTTCGAACGCCTCCAGCGCTACGGCCCCGTCGAGATCGGCCGGGCCCTAACCAAATCCGGCGAGAAGGGCTACATCGCCTCCTGCACCGCCGATCAGTGCGGCTGGTCCTCCGAATACACCAGCTACGGCGCCGTCTGCGTGGCCGCCAAGGGCCACCGCTGCCGGATCAAGAACAAGCACTAGCCGAAGGGATACGCCCCATGTCCGTGCCGCTGTGGTTCTTCGTCGCCTGCCTGGCCGTCGTGGGCGTCAAGACCCTCCGCCCGCCCCTGTGGCTCGTGGTCGTCCTGCTGATCGGCGGCTACCTCCTCGCCAACAGCCTGCTCGCCCCCGCCATCGACCCGATCGCCAAGTAACCGCCCTCGGAAGGGAGTTCACCGATGCTCCGCCCCAAGATCCCGACCATGCCCACGCCCACGGGCCACGTCGTCCCGCCCGCCGTCGTCGAGCCAACCGCCATCGTCCCCGGCACACAGGTTCCGCCGCCCGCCCCGATTGCCCCGGTGCCGGCCCGCCCCACGATCCAGCTCACCCCGGGCACCGCGCTCGCCCTCGTCGGCGGCGGCACCGCCGTGGTCATCGTCGTCGGCGCCGTCCTGGTCTCCATGCTCCTCGCGGTCGCCGTCACTGCCGTCTCGGTCGCGGTATGCGCCGTGGTCCTGCGTTCCCTGGTCGCCTCCGACACGAAGCGACGCTGACCGGCCCCCGGGCGGCCCTGAAACCGCCAAGTCTCCGCCGCCCGGGCGCCGTGCCCCTGTCCGATCCACAAGAACCGGAAGGAACCTCCATCATGCCCGGCCCCAACCCGGCCACGATCACGCGCGCGCGGATCTGCCCGAACTGCGACGGCTTCGCCACCGCCGCCGTACCCTCCGGCACCCGCCACCTTGACGGCACCCGCGTCCTGCTCCGCATCGACTGCGGCACCTGCCACGGCACCGGCACCGTCCCCCTCCGCCCCCGCCTGAACGCCGCGGACGTGGAGGTGGCCGCGTGAAGAGCCTCACCACCTCGGCCCACATCGAGCCTGACACCCGCAGCCGCGTCACCCCCTTCGCGGACCGCACGAACCCCTTCGTCAGCCTCCGCATTGAAGGCGACCTCATCGAGATCGCCCTTCTCGCCCGCCCCGGCACCTCCGAGGCCCTGCGCAACCTGGCAACCGCAGCGACTGAAGCCGCCAGCGTCCTGGACGCCATGGCCACCGACACGACGGGGGTGACCGCATGACCCACCGTGCCCCCGTCGAGGTGAGGGCCCTGACCCTGTGGCAGCCCTGGGCCTCCTGCATCGCCTACGGCACCAAGCGGATCGAAAACCGCCGGTGGGCCACCGACTACCGCGGCTGGCTCCTCATCCACGCCGGCGCCACCATCGACCCCGCCGCCAAGTACGCGGTCATGGCCCGCCCCTTCCTGCACCGCCCCCAACCGGCCGGCGCCGTCCTGGGCTGGGCTCGGCTGGACGACTGCCACGAAGACGACGGCATGTGCACCCTGTGGTCCGCCCCCGGACAGTGGCACTGGCACCTCTCGGACGTGCACCGCCTAGCCTGTCCCGTCTCCTGGCCCGGTGCCCGCGGCCTGTGGACCCCCACCCCCGCCCTCCTCGACCAGGTTCGGGAGGCCGCCCATGTCTGACCTCGCCCCGCGCGTACTGGACCTGTTCTCCTGCTCCGGCGGGGCTGGCTGGGGCTACCACCTCGCCGGATATGCGGTCGACGGCTGCGACATCGCCGACCGCCCCCGCTACCCCTTCGCCTACCACCGCGGCGACGCCCTGGAATACCTCGCCCATCTGATCGACACCGGCGACATCGAGCGGTACACCCTCGTGCACGCTTCTCCGCCGTGCCAGGCCGGCTGCGCCCTCACCGTGGGAACCAATCACTCCCAGGGCTGGGGCGGGGATCACGAAGACCTGGTGGCGCCGATCCGCGCCCTGCTCGACAAGACGGGCCTGCCGTACGTGATCGAGCAGCCCAACGGCAAGGCGAAGATCCGCAAAGACCTCACCCTGTGCGGTGAGATGTTCGGCCTCGGCGTGCTGCGCCACCGCAACTTCGAACTCGGCCGCTGGACCACCCCACGACCGACCCACCCCCGTCACCGCGGTTATGTGCGCGGGCACCGCCACGGCGTCCGTCGCGACGGCCCCTACGTCGCCGCCTACGGCAAGGGGGGCGGCAAGGCCACCATCCCCGAAATGCAAGCCGCCATGGGCATCACCTGGACCGACGTCCACGAGGAACTGACCGAGGCCATCCCGCCCGCCTACACCCGCTGGATCGGCACCGCCTTCCTGACGGCTCGCCAGGAGGTGTTCGCATGACCGACACCGCCACCCTGACCGGCCTCAATCCACTCGTCCTCGGCGACCTGCTGCGGGTGGCCTCCGCCCCCGACTTCGACCGTTGGCAACACCAGATCCAACGCACCGGCGGCTGCGCCGACCCCATCCACCTGCGCGGCTGGACAACCCGCGTCGACACCGCCACCGGCGAAGCCCTGCACCGCTACACCACCCAAGGGGAACCCGGTGGCCGGCTGCGCATCGCCTGCGGCAACCGCCGCGCCTCCCGCTGCCCCTCCTGCGCCTACACCTATGCGGGCGACACCTACCACCTCATCCGCGCCGGGCTCGCCGGCGACGACCGCCACGACATCCCCGCCGCCGTCCGGGATCACGGCCGCGTCTTCGCCACCCTCACCGCACCCTCGTTCGGCCCGGTCCACAACCGGCCCGACCGCGGCGCCTGCCGCTGCGGCCGTCACCACCGCGAGGACGATCCCGCCCTCGGCACCGCCCTCGACCCGGACGCCTACGACTACGCCGGCGCCGTGCTGTTCAACAACCACGCCGGCGACCTGTGGCAGCGCTTCACCAACCGGCTCCGCCGCGAGATCGCCGCCCGTGCCGGCCTCACCCAACGCGAACTCTCCGAGGCCTGCCGCGTGTCGTACGGCAAGGTCGCCGAATTCCAGAAACGCGGCGCCATCCACTTCCACGCCGTGATCCGCCTCGACGGACCAGACGGACCCGGCTCCCCGCCGCCCTCGTGGGCGAGCGTCGACCTGCTCACGGACGCCATCCGCGCCGCCATCCGGCACTCCTACACCAGCCTCCGCGTTCCTGCGGCCGGCGACCAACCCGCCCGCATGCTCCGCTGGGGCCGAGAACTCGACATCCGGCCCGTGAAGGCCTTCGGCGACGGCTCAGAGCTGACCGAACAGGCTGTCGCCTCCTATGTCGCCAAGTACGCCACCAAAGCCGCCGAGAACACCGGCACCCTCGACCGGCGCATCGGCGAACTCGCCGAACTCGACCGCCACGGCGTCCCCGACCACGCCCGCCGCCTGATCACCGCCTGCCGCGACCTCGACCCCCTCTACCCGGACCGGCGGCTGTGGGCCTGGGCCCACATGCTCGGCTTCCGCGGCCACTTCTCCACCAAATCCCGCCGCTACTCCACCACCCTCGGCGCCCTCCGCCAGACACGCGCCGACTACCGCGCCGCGCAGGAACGCCATGCCCTCGGCCTCGACGAGCGCGAGCCGGACACCGTCCTTGTCCTGGCCGATTGGCAGTACGCAGGCCACGGCCACACCCCCGGCGAATCGGCCCTTGCCGCAACCATCGCCCGCGACCTTCAGCTCAACCGCGAAACCGCCCGTGAAGCCCTACGCGACCAACCCGCCGACGAAAGGGAGTGGTGACATGCCCTCCGAGCTGCCGAACCGCTTCCTGACCCCTGATGACCTGGTGGACATGTTCGAGCTGCCCAGCGTCGAGACGGTCTACCAGTGGCGCCGCAAGCGCACCGGTCCCCGCGGCTTCCGCGTCGGCCGGCATCTGCGCTTCGATCCGAACGATGTACGGGCCTGGGTGGACTCCCAGCTTGGGGAGGCTGTCTGATGGCCGGACACATCCAAGACCGCTGGTACAAGACCGAGACCGGCCCCGACGGCAAGACCCGCAAGGTCAAGACCGAGCGCTACGGCAGGAGCATGCGCTACCGCGCCCGCTACATCGGCCCGGACGGCAGAGAGCAGTCCAAGAGCTTCCCCGACGGCCAGAAGCGCCTTGCCGAGAAGTGGCTCACCAACATCGCGTCCGACATGTCACACGGTCAATACATCGACCCGCGCGCGGCCCGTATCACCTTCAAGGCCTACGCCGAGAAGTGGCTCAGCGCCTACACAGCAGACCTGTCTAGCCAGATCGTCACTGAACAGCGGTTGCGTCTGCACGCGTTCCCCGTCATTGGCACGCGCCCGCTCGACTCGTTCCGCCCTGAGCACATCCGGAGCCTCGTCAGCGTCCTGGAGGAGGACTCCGCAGTGAGCGATGCGTACGCGCGCAACATCTACGGCGACGTTCGAGCCGTGCTGAGCGCCGCCGTGGACGACGGTCTGCTATTCCGAAACCCCTGCTCTGCAAAGTCAGTTCGCCCGCCGACGGCTGAGCGGCGCCGTGTCATACCGTGGCTGCCTATCCAGGTACACGCCGTTCGCGCGGCGCTCCCCGAGCGGTACCGGACCATGGTTGACGCCGGGGCAGGGTGCGGACTCCGGCAGGGAGAGATTGTGGCTCTCGCTGAGGACGCGATCGACTTCGAGGGTGGCGTCCTGCGGGTGGTCCGGCAGGTGAAACTCATCCGAGGCAAGGCCGTGTTCGCCCCGCCGAAGTGCAACAAGGAGCGGGACGTACCTCTGCCCTCATCGGTGGCTGAGGCCCTGCGCGCCCACACGGACACCTACAAGCCGGTGGAGATCACGCTTCCCTGGCGGAAGCCGGACGGCCCTAAGGTGTCGGCCCGTCTGCTGTTCACGAACACCGCAAACGGGATCGTGTGGCGCAGCAACTTCAATATCCAGAAGTGGAAGCCCGCGCTGGCGGTCGCTGGCCTCATCCCGGACGCAGGGCCGGACGGCAAGTACGAGTCGGCGCGCGAGCACGGCATGCACGCTCTGAGGCACTTCTACGCGTCGGTCCTGCTGGACGCCGGAGAAAGCATCAAGGCCGTCAGCCAGTACCTGGGACACACCGACCCGGCGCTGACACTACGGGTGTACGCGCACCTCATGCCTTCGAGTCAGGAGCGGACCAGGAAAGCAGTGGACGGCGTCCTATCGCGTAGTCGTGACTTCTCGCATCCCGACTGCGCCTGACATGCATGCGCCCGTGCGAGGGAAGGGAACAATGCCTTGCATGGGCGCATGGGGGACGTTGTTAGCAACCATTGCTGGTGCCGCGATCGCGCTCGTGGGTCAGCACCTGGTGAAACGGGCTGAGGAACGGGCTCGCATATCGGAACTTCTACTTGAGCAGTGCGCCGCAGTGGCGGCGTCCTCCTCAGACTTCCGGGATCGCATCTGGGAAGAACGTCACCTGGGCTTGGAAGGGCGGGTTGCTGGTTGGGATCTTTCCGCCCTGCGGCTGGCAACAGCCCGTCTGCAGATCCTCTCGAAGGATGAAGCCCTGCTGTCGTCACTGGACCAGCTGAACAGGGCTGGCCGGCGGCTGGGAAGCGGCTGGCGACGTGGGGACGTGAATGATGCAGACTATTCCGACCTTTGGGACCGGCATAACACTGCTATGAAGCAGTTCGTAGCGGCAAGCGGCAAGGTGGTGCGCCGCCGCCTGTCACATCCCTGAGCATCGGCGCACGGCCCAGAGACGGCCCAGCAGGTCGAAACAGGGACCCTATCGGCGCCATACGCGCAGATAGAAGGCCTATTCGCGTCTGATGGCTGCCAGTTCTCCGGGCTTAGGCATGGCTGTACCAGTGTCGCAGATCGATTTGTGTGACCTGCGATCCTTGGATCGGCGGGTGGTCGTCGACGATCGTCGTTGGTCGTCGCCGGTCTCCCTCGGACGGCCCACAGACGGCCCGCCTACGGTCCTGGGTAGGCACATCAGTGCAGGTGGCGGCACGGTTTCTGCGGACGAGAGCCCGGGAGGCGGTCTGTCCAGGGTGTTGAACAGGACGTCGTCGACGTCCACGGTGCGACGGGGCGTTCATCACGTACTGCGCCACCGGGGCGGACGGCACACCCGGCGTCGGCAAGTCGCACAGTCGGCGCGCTGAGCACACGAGCTTAGGATCCGAATCGTGGCAGACATCCCCGACGAATTGATCAGGCTGGAACATTCCGTCGAAGAGGAACGCGCGAAGTGCGCGGGCCTCGCGGGCGAGGAGTACGAGGCGCAGTGCCGCCGGTGGCGCGAAGCGTCCGAGGTGGCGCAGGCGGCCATCACGAAGTACGCGCAGGCGGCCGGGCAGGAGCGCCACGAGGTCGAGCAGGCCGTGAAGAAGGCTGTACGGCGGGCAGAGGAGGACCCGACGGACTAGCCGGGCGGTATAGGCCCCCCGTCTCACGGTTGAGGCGGGGGATCCGTCACGCCATCACCCGTACGGGGTCTCGTGCCGCCCCACGCATCCCGCTACATTCGAACGCATGAGCGAATGGCGTGATGCGGAAGAGGTCGCCCTCCCGGTGCCGGATCAGGTGCCGGACTGGCGCGACATCGAATTCGCCCGCACGGGACTCACGCTCACGCTCCAGCGGGCAGGCCGACGGCAGAAGGCCCAGGTGCTGGAGTACCGCGACCAGCCGGACGGCAGTCGCGCCCTGCTCGTCATCGTCGACTGGCCCCGGCCCACCATCCGCATGGCCTGGGTCGTATGGGACCCCGACCGCATGAGCCTGCTGTACACGGAACAACACGTTCCCGCGGCCGTCGAGGCCGAGCCGCGCGACGGCGACGCGGTGATCGCGGGCAGCGACATGCTCGACTGCTTCCACGGCAGGCCGGTCTCCTACTGGCCACACCGCGCGGTCGAGGTGCGCGTGGGCGGCCGCTGGCACGAGGGTGCGTTGCGGGCCCACTTCGACGGGCCGGGCGGCCGGTGCGTCGCGTGGGTGCAGCCGCGGTTCTACGAGCCGGAATGGCGGGCCCTCGTCACGTTCAGCCGGCACTACGTCCGGGATCCGGCGACGATCAGACCCCGTAGCGCTGACCAGGCCGAACAGGCCTAGACTCGAACATGTGAACGAACCGCGTCCGCTGACCCGCCTGGATCTGCTGCGCTTCCTGGAGCGCGTCCAGGAGCAGGATCTGGCGCGTACGCGGCGATGGATCGAGGCCGAGAAGCAGCGCGAAGACGAGCGGCAGCGCGGGATCGAGGCCCGGCGGCCCGCGCCGGACTGGCTGATCGAGCAGGGCCTCTCGGGGCGCGACCCCGTGTACGTGCATGTCGGCGGCTGCTGGAACTCCGGGAAGCGGAGCCGCGGAGTAGAGCGGGACCAGGCGGTGCGGGCGCTGACGGAGGGCGGGGTGCCCGCCTGCCCGCACTGCCGGCCTGACACGGATCTGGGGATCCTCGACTAGGAGCCGTCCGGCGATCATCCGCGGAGCCGGACTTGCCAGTTCTCCGGGCCAAGGCATGGCCCCACCGGTGTCGCAGACATACGGAGAGGGACTCGCCGCCCTGTGGACAACGAGCCCCCCAACCGTCAAAACCGCAGCTCAGCGGCGTACCGACCGCGATCGCGCCCGCAGGTCAGCCGGTTCGCACGAAGATCAGCCGGACCCTACGAAGATCACCAACAGCAGCCACACCACCGGAGCCGTCGGAAGCAACGAGTCCAGTCGGTCCATGATCCCGCCGTGGCCCGGCAGCAAGGTGCCCATGTCCTTGATGCCGAGGTCCCGCTTGATCATGGACTCGCCGAGGTCGCCGAGCGTGGCGCTGGCCGCGACCGCGAGCCCGAGGAGCAGGCCCTGCCACCAGCTGCCGTCGTCGATCAGGAACTGCATGCACAGCGCACCCGCCGCCATCGCGAAGCTGACCGCTCCGAGCAGGCCCTCGCGGGTCTTGCCGGGACTGATGCGCGGCGCCAGCTTGTGCTTGCCGAAGCGCCAGCCGATCGCGTACGCGCCGGTGTCGCTGACGACCGTCAGGAGCAGGAAGGTCAGGACGCGGCGCGGGCCGTCGTCGGCCGTCAGCATCATCGCCACGAACGTCGCCAGGAACGGCACGTAGAAGGCCGCGAAGACCCCCGCCGTGACGTCCTTCAGGTAGCCCTCGGGCGGTTCCGTCATGCGCCAGACCAGAACGGCCAGCGCGGTGAGCGCCATCGCTACCCACGCGCCCTCGGCGCCCCGGACGTATCCGGCGACGATCATCGCGGCACCGCCGAGTGCCAGCGGGACGAGGGGCGCCTTGATGCCTTTGCGCTCCTCCAGCCGTGAGGTGAGCTCCCAGAGCCCCACCACCACGGCGACCGCTATCACTCCGACGAACACGGCCTTGACGATGAACAACGACGCGACGATCACCGCACCGAGCCCGATGCCCACGCCTATGGCCGCGCCCAAGTCGCGTCCCGCACTCTTCTTCTGCGGTGCGGGGGCGGGCTGTGGGGCGCTGGGCATGGGCTCCTGCGGCTTCTGTGACGGGTTCCCGTAGGACGCCGCCGGCGGTGAGTCGTCGCGGAACAGGGGGCCGCTCAGCCGAGCGGCCCCCCGATCGTCATCCTGGTCTCCGCCATGTGCGGATACGTCGGGCGCGATGGGCATGGGGCGAGTCTGCTGCGCGTCATGCGCATCGTACGTGGGACCCGCCGGGGCCGCCCCCTGGGCAGGCCCCTGCTCGGACGGCCCCCAGTACCCGGCTTGTGGCGGCGCCCCCCAGGAAGAGTCGTTCATCAGACCTCGAGCAGCTCCGCTTCCTTGTGCTTCAGGAGCTCGTCCACCTGGGCGACGTACTTCGCCGTGGTGTCGTCGAGCTCCTTCTCCGCACGGCGGCCCTCGTCCTCGCCGACCTCGCCGTCCTTGATCAGCTTGTCGATGGCGTCCTTGGCCTTGCGGCGCACGGAGCGGATCGAGACCTTGGCGTCCTCGCCCTTGGTCTTGGCCACCTTGATGTAGTCCTTGCGGCGCTCCTCGGTCAGCTCCGGGAACACCACTCGGATGATGTTGCCGTCGTTGCTCGGGTTGACGCCCAGGTCGGAGTCGCGGATCGCCTGCTCGATGTTGCGCAGCGCGCTCTTGTCGAACGGGGTCACCACGGCCATGCGCGGTTCCGGCACCGAGAACGAGGCCAGCTGGTTGATCGGCGTCAGTGCACCGTAGTAGTCGGCCACGATCTTGTTGAACATCGCCGGGTGCGCACGACCGGTGCGGATCGCGGCGAAGTCCTCCTTGGCGACCACGACGGCCTTCTCCATCTTCTCCTCGGCCTCGAGGAGGGTCTCTTCGATCACCACTTGCTCCTGCGTGTCTTGAGTAGGCCCGGCAGCTGTTTCCTCGTCGGGGTCGGCGGCCGGCTGCGTCGCGTCTTATTCCTGCACGGTTCCGGACCGGCAGGACATTGTCCATCCCCCGGTCAGGGTCCGTCTTCGGCCGGGGTTCGTCCCCCGTCCGAGGTTCGTCCCCCGTCCGGGGTGGCCCCCGTCAGGCCCGGCCGCTCTGGTCGCCCACGAGTGTGCCGATCTTCTCACCCTTGACGGCCCGCGCGATATTGCCCTCCGCCAGGAGCTCGAAGACCAGGATGGGCAGCTTGTTGTCCCGGCACAGCGTGATGGCGGTCATGTCGGCGACCTTGAGGTCCCGGGTGATGACCTCGCCATAGCTGAGCGAGTCGAACTTGACGGCCTCGGGGTTGGTCTTCGGGTCGGAGTCGTACACCCCGTCCACGCCGTTCTTACCCATCAGCAGGGCCTCGGCGTCGATCTCCAGAGCGCGCTGGGCGGCCGTGGTGTCGGTGGAGAAGTACGGCATGCCCATACCGGCGCCGAAGATGACCACACGGCCCTTCTCCAGATGGCGCACGGCGCGCAGCGGGATGTAGGGCTCGGCGACCTGCCCCATGGTGATGGCGGTCTGGACGCGGCTGTCGATGCCCTCCTTCTCCAGGAAGTCCTGGAGAGCGAGGCAGTTCATGACCGTGCCCAGCATGCCCATGTAGTCGGAGCGGGCCCGGTCCATGCCGCGCTGCTGGAGTTCGGCGCCGCGGAAGAAGTTGCCGCCGCCGATGACGACCGCGATCTGGGCGCCGCCACGCACCACGGCCGCGATCTCGCGGGCGATCTTGTGCACCACGTCGGGGTCGACGCCCAGTCCGCCGCCACCGGCGAACGCCTCGCCGGAAAGCTTCAGCAGAAAGCGTCCCGCGCCTTTGCCGTCGTCGGTCTTCTCGCCCTTGTCGGCCTGGGTGGTGGTCATGGAGATCTCCTCATGGTGCACATACGAAGAAGGCCATTGCCGCTGGGGTGTCGTTCGCATCCCATGCTCGGCAATGGCCTCCTCGTCAGATCTGCTGTCGTCCGGCACACGCGCGTGGGTGCCGGCGTACGCGGACGACTGCTGTCGACCCTATAGGGGTCGCGCGTCGATCGCGGTACGGACTCAGATGCCGACCTTGATGCGCACGAAGCGCTTCAGGTTGACACCGGCCTCGTCCAGGACCTTCTGGACGGTCTTCTTGTTGTCGAGCGCGTACGGCTGACCAAGGAGGGTGGCCTCCTTGAAGAAGCCGTTGACGCGACCCTCGACGATCTTCGGGAGCGCGGCCTCGGGCTTGCCCTCGGCGCGGGTGGTCTCCTCGGCGACGCGACGCTCGGTCTCGACGACCTCGGCCGGGACGTCCTCCTTGGAGAGGTACTTCGGCGCGAAGGCGGCGATGTGCTGCGCGATGCCCTTGGCGAGGTCGGCGTCGGCCTTGTCCAGCTCGACCAGGACACCGATCTGCGGGGGCAGGTCGGGCATGGTGCGGTGCATGTACGCCGCGACGTAGGCGCCGGAGAACTGGGCGAAGCGGTCCAGGACGATCTTCTCGCCCAGGTTGGCGTTGGCCTCGTCGACGAACGCCTGAACCGTCTTGCCGGACTCGATCTCGGAGGCAAGGAGAGCGTCGAGGTCGGCCGGGGAGGTCGCGGCGACGTGCTGCGCGATCTGGTTGGCGACGGCCTGGAACTTCTCACCCTTGGCGACGAAGTCCGTCTCGCACTTCAGCTCGACCAGGACACCGGAGGTGTTGTCGTCGGCGATGACGGAGACCACGGCGCCGTTCTCGGCGGAGCGGCCCTCGCGCTTGGCGACGCCCTTCTGGCCCTTGATGCGCAGCGCCTCGACGGCCTTGTCGACGTTGCCGTCGGCCTCGTCCAGGGCCTTCTTGCAGTCCATCATGCCGGCGCCGGTGAGCTCACGGAGCTTCTTGACGTCAGCGGCGGTGTAGTTCGCCATGATTCCTGGAATCTCTCTCGGAGTCTGAAGATCTACGGGCCGAACGGCGGGGGCTTTGTTGGCCCCCGCCGTTCACAACCCAAAGGGGTGAGGGGTCAGGCCTGCTCGGCGTCCGCGGCCGGGGCCTCGGCGGCAGGGGCCTCGGCGGCCGGAGCCTCGGCGGCGGCCGGAGCCTCGGCCTGCTCGGCGTCGGCGACCTTCTCGGTCTCGGCGGAGGTCTGGACCTCGACCTCGTCAGCCTTCTTCTCGCCCTCGAGCAGGTCGCGCTCCCACTCGGCGAGCGGCTCGCCCGCGGCCTTCTCACCCTCGGCCTTGCCGGCGCCGGAGCGGGCGATGAGGCCCTCGGCGACGGCGTCGGCGATCACGCGGGTGAGCAGGGTGACGGAGCGGATCGCGTCGTCGTTGCCCGGGATCTTGTAGTCGACCTCGTCGGGGTCGCAGTTGGTGTCGAGGATGGCGACGACCGGGATGTTGAGCTTCCGGGCCTCGCCGACCGCGATGTGCTCCTTCTTGGTGTCCACGATCCAGACGGCGCTGGGCACCTTCTGCATCTCGCGGATACCGCCGAGGGTCTTCTCCAGCTTGGCCTTCTCGCGCGAGAGCACGAGAAGCTCCTTCTTGGTCAGACCGGAAGCGGCGACGTCCTCGAAGTCGATCTGCTCGAGCTCCTTGAGGCGCTGCAGACGCTTGTAGACGGTGGAGAAGTTGGTGAGCATGCCGCCCAGCCAGCGCTGGTTGACGTAGGGCATGCCGACGCGGGTGGCCTGCTCGGCGATGGCCTCCTGCGCCTGCTTCTTCGTGCCGACGAACATGACCGTGCCGCCGTGGGCGACGGTCTCCTTGACGAACTCGTAGGCGCGGTCGATGTACGACAGCGACTGGAGCAGGTCGATGATGTAGATGCCGTTGCGCTCGGTGAAGATGAAGCGCTTCATCTTCGGGTTCCAGCGACGGGTCTGGTGACCGAAGTGGACGCCGCTCTCCAGCAGCTCCCGCATCGTGACGACGGCCATGGCCGTTCTCCTTGGTGTTCTCGGTTGTGCCGCGCGTGCCGGACGGCACTCGCGCCTGACGCCCGCGATGCGCCTTGCCACGAGGGACCGAGAGGCGCTGACACCGGTTTTTGATGACCAGGTGTCGGGGCGTGCGAAGTCGACCCGGTGACCCGGATCGCCATCAGAAGTGTACGGGACCCGAGAGGCACCGGGTGACGCCGCCGTCCACAACCGGCCGGTACTCCACAGATCCCGGCCATGATCCGCCCGATGCGGGACGGTTCTCGCATGCGAGCGAAACGATGTGTGCGTACGTGGCTGGGGTTACTGCTGGGCATGACGGTGACCGTCCTGGGGGCGCTGAGCCCGGCGGCCCTGGCCCGCACGACCGCGACGGCGACACCCGATCGGCCGGGGACCCCGGAACCACCGGGCCCCGATCCCACGGTCCCGACCGTCGCCCGTACGTGGCCGGTGGGTCTACGCCCAATGGTCGTACGAGGCTGGGGACCCCCGGCAACGCCCTACGGCCGGGGCCACCGCGGCGTGGACCTGGCGGCAGCCCCCGGGACAGCCGTACGGGCGGTCGCACCCGGGCGTGTGTCCTTCGCCGGCAGGGTCGCGGGCCGCGGTGTCGTCTCGGTGGAACTGTCGGGCACGGGAACGCCACCGCTCCGGACGACATTCGGCTCGGTGCGGGCGTCCGTGAGGAAGGGCGACGAGGTGATGGCGGGCGACGTACTGGGCACCGTGGAACCGGGGGATTCGCATTGCCCGACGTCGTGCCTGCACTGGGGCCTGCTGAGAGGGAGAACGTACTTGGACCCGCTGTCCCTGCTCCCGCCGTGGCTGCTGCGGAGGGGCCCGTCGCGCTTGCTGCCGGTGGCAAAGGCCCCGTCTTAGCCGTGGGCGGGAGCACCGGGCGCCGCGAAGCCGTCCCAGCTGTGGGCATGCGTGCCGCTGGGGCGGCACCCATCCCAAAGAGAGCGGCACCCCCGCAAGCGCCGACAAGCGCACCCACCCCGGGCCCAGCCCGGACCCAGGGTGCCCAGAAGCGAGCCTCAGCCCCGGACGCCCCGCAGGGCCATGGAAACGGCGGCATCAGTAATCGCGCCGGGGTCCTCGGCCGCCCCCAGCTCAATCCGCCGCACGGCCGCATCCACCACACCCTGAAGCAGCATCGCGGCCAACCGCGGTTCCCCGTGCCCCATCTCCCCCAGCGCCTCGACGATCATCGCCACGAGCCCGCCGTGAGCCGCACGGATCTTCTCCCGCGCCCCGGCATCGAGCTCGCTCGCCGAGATGGCGACCACCGCCCGGTGGCGCCGGTCCCCGACCAGCGCCAGCTGCTGCCGAACATAGGCCTCGACCTTGCCCTCCGGAGAGGAGGCCCGCTCCATCGCCGCCGAAACCTCCGCGGCCCAGACGGGAAAGTCGACCTCGCACAGCTCCTCGACGACGGCCGCCCGCGACCGGAAGTACTCGTACACGGAGGACCGCGCGAGCCCCGTGCGCTCGGCGAGAGCCGGGAAGGTCAGCGCTTCCGTCCCGCCCTCGGACAGCAGGGACCGCGCCGCGTCCAGCAGGGCGGCTCGCTGCATCGACCGGTGCTCGGCCACGGAGGCCGCTCGAATCCTTGGCACGTCAACCACTCTACGGACGGACCGCCCCGGACGGCAGCCACTCCGCCCACCCGACCAGTGGAGGGGGGTGTGTACACCTGCTGGGCAGGGACGATTCAGCGGCATGCCACCGCCGCCCTCAGCGGCCGAAACTCGCCAGCTTGGCGCGCAGCTGGAGCACCGACTTGGTGTGGATCTGGCTCACCCGGCTCTCGGTCACCCCCAGCACGTTGCCGATCTCCGCGAGCGTGAGCCCCTCGTAGTAGTAGAGCGTGACGACGGTCTTCTCCCGGTCGGGGAGCGTATTGATCGCCCGCGCCAGAAACCTCCGCAGCTCCCGGTCCTCGGCCACCTCGACCGGATTGTCGGCCGCGGTGTCCTCCAGCGTGTCCATCAGGCTCAGCCGGTCACCGCCCTCGCCGCCGACATGCAGCAGCTCCTCCAGAGCCACCACATTCGCCAGCGACAACTGGCTGAACACCGCATGGAGTTCCTCCACCGCGATGCCCATCTCGGAGGCCACCTCGCACTCCGACGGGGTGCGCCGCAGCCGTGCCTCCAGCGTCGCGTACGCCCGCTCCACGTTGCGCGCCTTCTGCCGCACCGACCGCGGGATCCAGTCCAGCGCCCGCAGCTCGTCGATCATCGCGCCCCGGATCCGCGTGATCGCGTACGTCTCGAACTTGATCTCCCGCTCGATGTCGAACTTCTCGATCGCGTCGATCAGCCCGAACACGCCCGACGAGACGAAGTCGGCCTGCTCGACATTGGCCGGCAGGCCCACGCTCACCCGCCCCGCGACGTACTTCACCAAAGGTGAGTAGTGCAGGATCAACTGCTCCCGCAGCCGCTCGTCACCCGTCGCCTTGTACGACCGCCACAGCTCATCGAGCGTCGAGGGAGCGGGCGGGCGCACGCTACCGCCGTCGCGGGCGGCTGGCGGGAGCGCCGCCCGGTCGGACCCGGAGGTGTGCTGGGGCATTCGTCGCCTTGTGCCGTTCTGCCGTGAACTGGGAGTACCTGGGTGAGGTGTCGGTGTGATGTCGAGATCGCCAGCCTGAGTCGGAATCCTCGTGAGCGTAGCGTGACTGAGGTGTCGCAGTGCGCGAAGGGCCGCGGATCACCCACACACAGAGGCATTCCGCTGAGCGTCTCCCGGTGTCACGGCGATCGCGCTGCGTGACCACCGAGAGACGCCAACTGCGGGAATTCCCAAGGGTGTCGGCGTTCGCCCGGACGGCCGAACACGCTGGGTCAGCACCGTCCCCGATCGCGGCGGACGGAGATCATCGCCTGGCGTGTCAACTTCCAGCCGTCGCCGTGTCGTTCGACGAAACCAAGTGCTCCGAGTTCGTACAGTCTCCCGACCGCGTCGTCCACGGTGGTCCCCGCGCCCCGGGCGATCTCCTGCGCCCCCGCCGGACCGCGCGCCGGCAGCGCGGCGAGCACGCGTCCGGCACCCGGGTCCAGCAGGTCGCGCGGCAGCACGGGCCCGCGGCGGTCGGGGGCCAGCTCACCCATGTCACCCACCAGCTCGGCGACTTCCGCGGCGTCGGAAACCAGCACCGCCTCACCGCGGAGCAGTTCGTGCACCCCGGCCGACAGACCGCTCGTGGCGGGGCCCGGCACCCCCATGGTGAACCGCCCGAGCCGCTGCGCCGCACGGGCTGTGACCAGCGCACCACTGCGATACGCCGCCTCGACGACCACGGTCCCCCGGGTGAGCGCCGCGATGACCCGGTTCCTGAGGATGAATCTGCTCGGCGTCGGGTGGTCGCCGGGTGGCAACTCCCCCACCACCAGACCCTGTTCCGCGATTCTGGTGATCAGCTCGGTGTGCCCGCGCGGGTAGGGCCGGTCGACGCCGCAGGCCAGCACGGCGACGGTGGCGCCGCCCGCCCCGAGGGCACCCCGGTGCGCGGCACCGTCGACGCCGTAGGCACCGCCGGACACGACCACCCAGCCGCGCTCCGCGAGACCCGCGCCGAGGGTGGCCGCCATGTGGGCGCCGTACTCGGTGCAGGCCCGGGCTCCGACGACGGCGACGGAGCGCAGCGCCCATATCCGCAGACTGCGGTGCCCCCGTACCCACAGGCCGGTGGGCCGGGCGTCCCCCAGGTCGTCGAGTTGCGCGGGCCACTCGGGCTCACCGGGACAGATGAACCTCACCCCGGCGTGCCGTGCCTGAGCCAGATCCCGCTCCGGCCGCACCCGGCCGGACCGCCCCCGCAGCCCCTCCCATCGCTTCTCGCTCACCCCCGGCAGCGGCTCGCCTCCCTGCGCGAGCCGCCGCGCCACCTCGACGGCCCCGAGCTCCCGCAGCCATCGCCCGCCGACCTCGTCCCCGGGTTCGATGACTCGGGCGAGCGCGACGCGGGCCATGCGCTCGTCGTCCGTCATTTCGGCGAGCCGATCACCATCGGCACCCCTCGCGGGACGCCGGTGCGCAGCTGGAGAGCCAGGGCGACATCCCCCGCGTCGGGTCGGTCATGTCCTGACAGGTCCGCGACCGTCCACGCCACGCGGAGCACCCGGTCCAGGCCGCGTGCGGTCAGCACACCGCGCTCCAGTCCGCGCTCCGCCTCATCCATCGCTCCCGGCAGTGCCTGCCAGCGGCTGCGCAGCTCGTGCCCCGGCACCTCACTGTTGGTGTGCCACGGAGTGTCGGTCAGCCGCGCGGCGGCACGCTCGCGGGCAGCGCTCACCCGGTCGGCCACCGTCCGCGTCGACTCACCCTGGGCGCCGCGCGCGGTCAGTTCGGAACGGGTGACCGGCTCGACCTCCACCCGCAGATCGACCCGGTCGAGCAGCGGACCGGAAAGCCTGGCCTGGTAGCGGCGCACGGAGGAGGGCGGGCACTCGCAGAAGTCGTTCGCCACGCTGAAGCGCCCGCAGGGGCAGGGGTTGGCGGCGAGCACCAACAGAAACTTCGCCGGGAACCGCACGACACCGGCACTGCGCGCGATCACGACATGACCCGCCTCCAGGGGCTGCCGCAGGGCATCGAGCGCGAAACCGCTGAACTCCGGCGCCTCCTCGAATTTACCGACCGCCTAGCTGAACGGTTGGGTCTTGAGCTGGACAGATACGTCGCGTAGACGTCTGCGACGAAGACACAGGTGCGAGATTGCCACGGTGACGCGTCCTGCCGGCGAACCGGAAGGCGAACGCCTCGCCGATCCAGAAGCACGTCACCGAAAGGGCGTTGCGGGTTTGCAGTGACCAGCAGTGTCTCGATCGAGCGACAGCCTTGGTGAACCGCTGGCCCGGCCGTTCGGCACGCCGAGCCACCGTACTGATCGCGGCGCGACGCGTGCGCTGCAGCCAGTTCGTCTTACCGCCGCTTCGCTAGGAATCGCCTCGCAATGGTTCGGGCACCCGAAGGGTTCATGCGCATGCGCGCGAACTCGATACTCACGTCGAAGTGCTCGGCGACTTCAGCATCCGACCAGTTCGCGATCGCAGCCTTGATCGCAGCCGTCTTGGGGATCAGGAGTTCCGCGGAGAGGCTGAGGGCCTGCTCCTCTTGCTTCTGCATAGCGGGGCCCAAGGTGCGGCAGCCGCCGTCGGTGAACACAACTTCGGCGAACTCGTGCTCCAGGAGAAGGTGGGCCATCTCATGCGCCACGTTCGAGCGGCGGCGCTGAGGTGAGTGAGAGCAGTTTTCAACGATGAAGCATCCCGTGCCGGCCGGGACGAGGGCCGCAGACCAGCTGCGGGCCCCATCGTTGGCGAAGTGCTTCAGCGCTTCGGGTGAGCATCCGTGTCCAGCAAGGTCGCTGATCGCATAGACCGGGATGCCGTACTCATCAGTGAGACGGGCCAGATCCAGGGGCACATGCGGACTTGCCCCGATCCGGGCACGCTCCTCCAATGCCAGATCTTCTAGCGCCTTCTTGGTCCATCGCTGCCCCACGCCTCACCCCACGTGGGAGTCCCGCTCGGTGGCGAACCGACGCATCGCCGCGCCGATCACCTCTTCCAAATACCTCACATCTTCCTCGCCCAGGTCCCTGCGGGCCCGCAGGAGCGGGGCCAGCTGCACGAGCAGCTCGGGTTCCTCAGCGGGGCGGGTCTCGCCCTCACCTTCAGCATCGATCATGAAGCTCTCGGCGGGAGCTCCGAGCCATCGGACGAGGGCTGCAAAAGCATCCACGTCTGGCCGGTTGCCGTTGGCCAGACGCGTCATCGTCGACGGACTGACTCCTACCTCTGCCGCCAGCTGCCGCCATGAAAGTTTCTTCGTGTTCCTCGTGGCATCAAGGGCCGCATACAAGGCGGCCACGTTTACACGGGTCCGGGCCATCGGCCTCCTCCTCAGCCAGTGCTGTCTTCTCCCTTTCTATCAGTGTTCGACATCTCAAACACCCCCGTGCTACCTTGAGCCCTAGGTGTTCGACATCTCAAACGATGCGAAGATCTCGATACAGTTGTGTCCGTCCGCTTCGTGCGCGGACACGGGCAAGATCAGAAAGAGGTGGACGATGGAGACTCCCATCGAATTGGCGGCGGACCCGGGTACGGGCCGGCACTCCACGGTCTCGGTCACCGTCAACAACCAGCCCGTGATCCTCCCTGAGCGTGAGGTCACCGGTCTGGAACTCAAGCAGGCAGCGATCGCCCAGGGCGTGCCGATCGACACCGGTTTCCAGCTGTCGGTCAAGCGGAGCCACGGGCGCTTCGAAGTCGTGGACGACGACGAGCGCATCCGGGTCCACCAGCGCCAGGAGTTTCTGGCCGTCCCCCCGGACGACAACTCGTGATCACCGTCGCTCCGGCAGTCGCCGAAGCCGTCGAAGCCGTCCGAGCCCACTTCACCGGTCATCCGGTCGAGGTGGTCCCGGACGGCACCGGCGGGGTGTTCGTCACCATCGAGCAGGTTCCGATCGGGCCCTCTTACAGCCCCTCGGTCACGTGGCTTGGCTTCCAGATCAGCGCGGCGTATCCGGACTCTGACGTATACCCGCATTACACCGGGCCGGTTACCCGCAACGACGGGCAGCCTCACGGACCAGCCATCCAGTCGGTGGCCTGGCGTGACCGCGCGGCGCTGCAGATCTCCCGTCGTTCCCCGCGTCGTGACATGGCCGTCGACAGTGCGGTGCTGAAGGCCGAGAGGATCCGCCGGTGGCTCTCCGACCAGTGAACCCGCCCGCAGAGGGCTGGAGTCTCACCATCCCGCCAAGGCTGTGGGCGAGCCTGTCACAGCATCTGTTCCAAGCCGACGGCGACGAACACGGAGCTGTGCTCCTCGCGGGCCACGCGGATGGCCCCCGCGGCCGTCGCCTGCTGGCCCGAGACTTGATCATCGCGACCGACGGCACAGACTACGTCCCGGGCGAATACGGCCACCGGGCCCTTGGAGCTCGCTTCGTCCGCGATGCCGTACTCCGCGCCAGGGACGAGAACTTGGCCTACCTGGCCGTTCACGCACATCCCGGGCTGGACCGCGTCGGGTTCTCCCGCATCGACCTGGCCAGCCATGAGCGCGGATACCCCGCTCTGCAGCAGATCAGCGGCCAGATCGTCGGCGGACTGGTGCTCACTCCGCACGCGGCCGCCGGGGACCTCTGGCTGCCCGATGGCGGCCGCGCGCAGCTTGCGGAGACAGTCGTCCCCGCCTGCAATCTTCTACGCCTTCGGCCCAGACCAGCCATGGCCAGCCAGAAGGGCCCACAACACGACCGCCAGACCCGACTCCTCGGCGATCTCGGCCAGGAGACTCTGCGCAGGCTTCGCGTCGCCGTCGTCGGACTCGGCGGCGTCGGCAGCATCCTCGTCGAGCAACTCGCCCGCCTCGGCATCGGCGAACTCGTACTGATCGATGACGAAACCGTCGATCTCACCAATCTGCCCCGCCTGATCGCCGCAGAACCGAGTGACGTCGACCGTCCCAAGGTCGAACTGGCGGTCCGCAACGCCCAGCGCGCGAATCCCAGCACCATCTGACCCCCGCAGCGCGGCGCGTTGAGCATCCGGACTCGCTCACGGAGCTCGTGCGATGTGACTGGATCTTCCTGGCCGCCGACAGCGACGCCGCACGTCACTGGGTCAACGCTGCCGTCCAGCAGTACTTGATTCCCGCAGTTCAGGTCGGTGTAAAGATTCCCGCAAGCCGCGAAGGAGAGATCGGTCAGATTCACACCGCCACTCGGATCATGATTCCCGGAGACGGCTGCCTGTGGTGCAACCGCCTCGTCGACCCAACAAGGCTCGCCATCGACATGCATCCCCAGGCGGAACGCGAGGCGGCTCAATATGTCGCTGCTGTCCCTGCCCCCAGTGTGATCACGCTCAACTCCCTCGCCGCTTCCGAAGCGGCGAACTACTTCCTCCTCGCCACCGCCGGCCTGCACCAGGTGGATGACGATCACGCAGCGACCATCCATCGGCCCCGAACGCGCCAACGCGATCTGCAGGAGCCGCGTCAAGATCCCGCTTGCCGCTGGTGCACTCGGCACGGACGTCTCGGCCGAGGTACCAGCGACAGCTCGATCTTCTGAGGGTCCGCCAGACCTGCGGTGGCTCGTTGGTCTCCGCCGCAACATGCCACGGAGGCGGCACGAAGACGACTGCGAGCACTGCCCCGTGTGCGAGGCCGCGCGCCACAGGGCTGTGGCCGAGGCCGGATAGGGATCCGCCGGGGGCGGCGAGCGAGAATCCTCGCCGCCCCCGGGGGCCGCATCACGTCAAGCGCGGTGCCCGGCGTACTGGACGAGCAGCATCACGCAGCCCGATCCGGCGCCGCCGGCGAGGCCAAGGACGAACCGCCTGCGTACAGTGGCGCGGTCTAGCCATGCGAGCGGACAAGCTCGCCATCGCCTACCAAGCCGCACTCCACCTTGCTGCCATCCTCATTTGGGCCCGGCGCTGAGCAGGGAGAAGGGGCCCTACCGGGCCCGGAGCTCTATGCCTTTGCTGGCCCAGGGTCTGTATCTGCAGTGCTTTCGCTGTCCTGGTGGTCCTCGGCCCGGGCTTCAGCTGCTGTCTGGGTGGGGGCGCGAAGGGTGCGTACCTGTGGTGAGAGCAGCGTTGCTGCGGTGGCCAGGACGACTAGGGCTGCGCAGCCTGCCAGGGTCTGGCTGGTGCCGACCGCGGTGGCGATCGGGCCGGCGATGAGCAGACCGAGGGGAGCGAAGGCCAGGGAGCCGAACCAGTCGTAGGAGCTGACGCGGGACAGAGCCTCCTCGGGGACCTCGCGCTGGATGGTGGTGGTCCATAGGACACCGAAGATGTCACTTGCGACGCCGGCGCCGAACATGGCCGCGGCGATCAGCCAGACGGGCGCTGCGGCGCTGAGCAGAGCGATCGGTACGGCGGCCGGAAATGTGCAGAGCACGGCCACCAGAATGGGACGCTTTACCCGGACACGGGCGGCGAGTCCGGCACCGGCGATGGTGCCTACCGCTTGCGCAGCTACGATCACCGACCACGCCCGTGCCCCGCCCAGATGCTGCTCGGCCGTCAGTGGACCCAGGACTCCGACGTTTGCGTTCAGCGCGGCCACCACGACCGCATACTGGGCAACCACGGCCCACAGCCATTGCCGGGAGGCGAACTCCCGCCAGCCTTCCCGCAGATCGTCCCAGCCCGACGCCTTCTTACGCGGCCGCGCGACAACCTTCAACCGGGCCGTCAGTACGGCGCTGACGAGGAACGAGGCGGCGTTGAGCGCGAGGGCCCAGCCGGCACCTATCAGTGCCACGGTCACTCCGGACAAGGCGAGCCCCAGCAGCATGGAACTGTTGGTGCCCACCCGCAACAGGCCGTTGGCCCGCTGCAAGCGGTCCGTCGGCACAACGAGCGGCACCAGGCCGTTCATCGCCGGAGCAAACAGTGCCGTGGCCGTTCCGGCCGCCACCGCCAACAGGCACATCGCCACCAGCGGCGCGTGAGCAGTCAGCACCATCGCGGCCAGCCCTGCATACGCGGCAGTTCCCAGCACATCGGCCACGACCATCAACCGCGCACGTGACATACGATCCGCGATCACGCCGCCCACCAGGATGAACACCAGCTGCGGCAATGCCTGGCACGCGACTACCAGCGACAGCCGACCCGCACTGGCCCCTGGGAGTGCCAGCACCGCGAACGCCAACGCCACCCGCGCAAACCCGTTACCCAGAACCGAGATGATCCGCGCACCTGCAAGCAGCACGAACTGCTGGTCACGCCACAACGATGCCCCACGCGAAACAGTTGTCACGGCCACGCACTTTAGGGCAACCACTTCCGGTCACAGCCCGAACCAGCCAACCCAAGCGCCACACCTTCCACATGCGATGTTGCCCAGGGAGAAGCGCAGCCGGGCCCCCACGCCAGCTGGGGCCCCGTCCCGGCGCCGGCCAACTCACGTGGGCTGCGAGCAGAGGGGCTGGCCGGTTCGAGACGGGCACCACAGGAACCAGCTGTCGGCCTCTTGCCCGGCCTATCGTCTGCTGCCGCTATTTCTCTTCCACTCCGGGCTCTCCGGCCCCGAGCACAGGTGACGGGCCACTCTGCTCACAGCCAGGCGGCAGCGTCTCGAGTTCACGTCAAGTCAAGGAGACAGGCTCTAGTTCGTCGAGACGGTTCTGATCCTGGAGTACACCCGAGGAGATCGCCGGGCACGCAACCCGGCTTATCTGGAGATGCAGAGTCTGCTGGCGAAAGCCCGCCGGCGCGGTGACCGGGCCCAGGCCCGCATGCTGCGTCAGCGGATGGTCAGCCTGCCGAGTTCGGATCCGAATGATCCGGGATATCGAAGGCTGCGCTATATCCGCTATGCGGACGATCATCTCCTGGGTTTTGCCGGACCGAAATCCGAGGCCGAGCAGATCAAGCTGCGCCTGGCCCAGTTCTTGCGTGATGAACTCAGGCTGGAGCTGTCCCAGGAAAAGATCCTGATCACTCACGCCCGCACCGGGGCAGCGCGGTTTCTCGGTTACGAGATTACGACCCAGCACAACGACACGAAGAAGACCGGATGCTACCGACGCGTCAACGGCCAGATCGCACTCCGTGCCCCCCCGGGACGTGATCAAAGCCAAGTGTTACCCGTATCTTGCCCGCGGGAAACCCGCGAAGAGAGAGGCTCTGATCAACAGCAGTGATCACGTGATCGTTGCGACGTTCGGGGCCGTTTACCGGGGCATAGCCCAGTACTACCTGCTTGCCGGAGATGTCTTCCGGCTGCATCGGCTGCAATGGGTCATGGAGACGTCCATGCTCAAGACTCTTGCGGCCAAGCACCGTTCGTCGGTGCCGACGACGGCCGCCAAGCACAAGGCCAGAATCTACAAACGGCTCGTCCGCCTCACCACGTAGGCCACGGTCTTAGCGCCGCGCTCACTGGCCCGGAAGCCACTGGGACGGTCAACGGCGACGAACCGCCAACCTGCGCCACCCCCGTCCGCTGACGTTGCCGTCAACTACTGCCGTTAAGCGCCCCAGAGGCCCCACCGGAAGCAAACCCCGGTGGGGCCTCTGCACTATTTTCAAGGGGTCAGTTCCGTCTCTGTGCACGCTTTGAGATCGTTGCGACATCCCGTCACTCGGCCGAATCTACTGGCCGTATGGTGGCTCGCCGAGCGCGTGGTTGAGACGATTGACCACTTCACTGACAGTGAAGTCCCATCCCGTTAGGCGCGGTCCGCTCCAGTTAATTCCTACCCGGAGGTCTTCCTTGGCTAGGTCCGGCAGGGCCGCGCTTCGCCAATGATCCAGTGGCATTGAAACAGCTCGAAATTGAGGACCCCATAGCTCGGCGGCGCGCTGCGCACGGGCTTCCGTCGACCAATAGGGGAAAGCCAGGTGCCCAGAAGTTGCGACCGGGATCGGACCGCCGTCGTCGTCTCGAACCCACCAGACCGTACGAGTCCGAGCGATATCGCGGAAGAAGGCCGCTGCCTGAGCCCCGCTAATACTCACCTGAAGTCTCCTAGATCGTCCCAACCTGAGCAACGCGCTTGAGCGCGGCACCAGAAGCCCGGTGCCGCGCCCCGTTCGCAGCGTTAGTATCCGGGCGTGAGCCTACGGTGTCCGCCGGGATCCATGATGACATGATCCTCTGGCCATCGTGGTGTTAGCAACATACCGCCATCCCGCTCGGGAATAGGTTCATGGCTCAGCTCCATGGATTCCCAAGATCCGTCTGGACGTTGCCGCCGTGGGGCCATTCCGTGCTTCATGCGCTTGATGTTCGCGGCACCATATTGGTCTGCGGCCATCGGCTCCGCCGCTTCGTTCTTCCAGAACCGCTTGCGCATGGTGGACATGGTTGGCGGGACGCCATTCTTGTTGGGCTTGGAATAATCTTCGCCCAATTTCCAACGCCCACCGAACGGGCAGGTGCTGTTGTGAACGAGTATCGGTGTCTCACCTGCAAGTACATAGTACGTGTGCAGGTCCGCAACCGTCAGGTTGTAGGTGCGTGCGTGTTTGGCGAAGGGGCGGTTTCCTGTGACGATGACCGTGGCGCCTGTGTCGGTGCGGAGGGTCATGCCTGGCCGGAGCTTTTCCGCCGGGACCCAGTCGTCTCGAGAGGGAGACCAGAAGGGGTGCTCGTTAGTGGCTGTGAGCTTCTCGATACCGTCCTTTGTGGCAATAGACAGTTCGTTGAAGTGCTTGTCGTCCTCCGTGATGATCAGTCGCAAGACTTCGCGGGAGGCAGTCTGTCCAGTCTTGGGATCAGTTGCCAAGACCTTGTCACCGACGTGCACATCATCGATGTCTTTCGTCTTTCCGTCGGCCATGAGGACATCAGTGCCGGCCAGGAAGCACTGCGCACAGCCGCCAAATGTCTTGGCTTTGGTGATCCCTTTCCCGATCCCCAATAGGTACAGCTCGCCCATCGGTATATCGCCCTGGGCGGCAATGTCGGCTATTTTCGCCGGGTTCATGTAGATGTCATAGAAGTATCCTCTCTGTTCCTCGGTGCATCCAACTTCCCAACAGACTTGCTGCCCTACTGCTCCGATTTGGTCCGCGGGAAGGTCCTCGCCGTATTGCTGCTGCCACGCCTGCGACGCCTTGGCGTATTCGATCTCCCAGGCATCGTAGAACCCGTCGGAGGTGGAGCCAGGAATCCCGGAGACAACCGAGGAGGCAGTGTCAGAGCCGCTGTTATCTACGCCATCATAATTCTGCGGATTGGCCTCCTGGTCTTGCTCTGCCCAATGTTCTATTTGCGGGACGCCGCCACACGGCCCATCCATCATGCAGGCGGCCAGGCCCGAGGGATCGGATAGGTCGATGGGGTCGTTGTTGCTGTAGCTGTAGGCGGAAAGGTTCTGCGGGTTGTCGGGGGTGACGAGTGGGTCGGGGCTGAGGAAGCGTCCGAGGTGGGGGTCGTAGGCGCGGGCGCCGAGGAGGGAGAGACCGGTGCTGGTGTCCTCGGTCTTGCCGAGGAAGCCGTTGCTTGTGCCTGTGGGCAGGGTGCCTGAGCGTTCGTCGCCGAAGGGGGTGTAGCGGCGGCGGGTGGTGGCACCGGTGGCAGCATCGACGGAGACCTGGGTGGAGGCCTGGGTGTCGGCCATCAGGTAGGTAAGCGTGTCGCCGCTGTCGGTGCCGGTGGTGGTGCGCATGGCGACAGTTGCGCCGCCGCAGGTGTAGTAGCGGGTGGCGGTGGTCTTGTTGCCGTCGGTGCGCACCTCCATGCCGCCGAGATAGGCGACCGTCTCCTGCGGAGTGGTACGCACGAGGAGGGTGCCGTCGGCGTCGTAGGTGTAGCGGGTGAGTCTGCTGCCGCCGGAGTCGGTGGTGGTGGCGGTGGCGAGTTGGCCCTGGGGGGTCCAGGTGTAGTCGGAGGTCTTGCCGGGCTCGACGTGCTTGAGCATCTGCCCGGCGGTGTCGTAGGTGAAGTCCTCGGTGCCGGTGACGGTGCTGCCGGTCTTGATGTTGATCTTGCGGACGCCGTGCGGCTGGGCGGCGTTGGCGGTCTTCCAGACTCCGGCGTCGTCGTAGCCGGGGTAGAGGTAGTCCCGGTTGACGGCCTTCCCGGCGGAGTCGGTGTCGGTGACGGACTGCAGGTTGCCGAGCCGGTCGTAGTTGTACGAGGTCTGGTACGGGGACGTGCCGACGAAGTCAGAGCCCGACGGCCAGAGGCAGCTGCCGGTGCGGGTGTACGCCTCGGTGAGCCGGGCCTGATCGTCGTAGGTGAAGCACTGGGACTGGGCGGTCTGGCCGGTGGCCTGTTCCCGGATCTCGGTGATGCGGCCGGCGTCGTCGTAGGTGTACTCGTCCTGCTGGCGTTGCTGGGTGGTGACCTGGTCGACGCTGGTGGTCGTGGTGATGCCCGTCAGCTGCCGGGTGCCGTCCGTGTAGTCGTAGTCGTAGTTGCGCTGCGCGGTGACCTTGTTGGCGCCGACGACGGGCGAGCCGTAGTCGCGCTCGGTGAGCAGGCCGTAGGAGTCGTAGACCGTGTTCTTGATGTACGTCTGCGTGGTGGAGGCGAGATTGGTGGGCTGGCCGTGAGCGTTGTAGGTGGTGGTGACCTTCTCCGCGGCCAGGCCGCCGGCGGCGGGGTAGGTGACTGCGGTGATGTGGTCGGCGGCGTCGTAGTCGTAGCTGGTGGTGTAGTCGCCAGCCAGGCCGGTGACGGCGGGGAGGGTGATGGTGGTACTGGTTGGTCTGCCGCGACTGTCGAAGGGGCCAGTCTTGACGGTGTAGTTGTTGCCGTTGGTGTCGGTACTGGTGGCGGAGGTGATCTGGCCCTTGCCGCCGCTCACCCCGACGCCGTCCCACTGCCAGGAAGCCAGCGTGGTGAGGCCTCTGCTGACGGACGTCTTTCGTCCGAGGTGGTCGTAGCCGTAGGTGAGGGTGTTGGTCATCAGCTGCGGGTTGTTCGGGTCGACCTTGTTCGAGACCGAGCTGATGCGGCCGTTGTGGTCGTACTTCGTCGTGGAGTCGCCAGCGTCCCGGTCGTGGACCTGCGTGCGGTTCCCGGCCCAGTCGTAGCTGTAGACGGTGGTGTTGCCACGGGTGTCGGTGATCTTCTGCAGCTGGCCCTTGTCGTCGTAGGCGTAATTGGTGGTGAAGGTGCTGCTGCCGCTGTGCTCGACGACCTGAGAGGTCTGCCCGAAGACATTGGTGTAGACGTCGGTGGCCCCGGGCACCCGCGACGTGACGGTGCTGTAGTCACCGAAGTAGGCGGCCCAGGTCTGGCCTTCGGCGATCGGCCGCGTGCTGGAGCCATCACCGACGAGGGTCTGGGACATGGTGGCGCGGCCGGCCCAGTCCAGGGTGAGGTCGGTGTAGGACGGCAGGTCCTCGACGGCCGGGCTCACCGGGTTGGGGCCGCCGGCAATGCCTGCGCTGCGGAAGACGGCGGAGGTGCCGGTGACGTTGCCGGCCGAGTCGTACCGGGTCACCGCGACCTGCCGGTACGGGGGGGTTTGCGGGTCGCCCGGGAGGCTGACCTGAGTCTCCCGGGCGCGACCGAGGCCGTCGATGTAGTCGTAGGACGTGAGGTAGGTGCTGCCGGACTGCAGGGCGGACTTCGTCGTCATGGGGTAGCCGACGACAGAGTCCGGGACGGTGCCGCTGGTCGTGGTGGGGATGCTGTAGTCGAACTTCAGTGACGGGTTGTCGCCTGTTTCGGTGGGCTTCCACACCTCGATGGCGCGTCCGGCCGCATCCAGAGTGGTCTTGGTGATGTTCCCGTTGGCGTCCTTGGTCTGGTACGGCACGCCCCAGAACCGCGAGAGCCAAGCGGTGGTGGTCAACGGCGTGAGGGGATGGGTGGATCCGGTTCCGTCGGGATCAGCGGTGGTGGTGACGATGCCGTCCACCGGCCAGTTGCTGGCCGGGTTGTAGGTGGTGGTGGTGCGGTTGAGGTCGGCGTCCTGAGACCAGATCTGCCGGCCCGCGACGTCGTAGCCGAACGTCGCCCGCTGTGGGTCGGTGTCACCGGCCGCTGTGTAGGTGCCAGTTCCGGTGACGTTTCCGTCGACCGGGTGGTTCGCAGACACCGAGGCGGCGTTGTCGTACAGGGTGTAGCTGTAAGAGTCCTGGGTGGAGGACGAGGAGGTCCGGTCCGCGCAGGATCCGCCGACGGTGTCGTAGTGGCGGGTCTCCTGGATGAGGATCATCCAGCGTTTGACGTCCGAGCCGTCGAACGCGTCGGTGTTAACGGTGCGACCCCAGGTCGTGCACTGGTTGTCGGCGACGCCCTTCTCGCCCTGGTCGTCGACGCGCAGCGCCAGTCCGTACGTGGTGGACCGGTCACTGGTCTCGTCGTACTCGTGCTGGACGACGTGCGTGCGCCAGCCGGTACCGGAGGAGACCTTCGTTTCGGTGGTCGTCTGGTCCTCGCGGACGAAGCGGGCGTCAGGCAGGCCGTCGTACGTGGAGGTGGTGTGGACCCAGTAGTCGTGGAAGACCCGCTCGTGGGAGTCGCCTGCGTCGTCGCGGCTGGAGGTCTCGATGGTCTGGCCCTGCAGCCAGGCAGAGTCCGTATAGCTGGTGCCCTGGCCGTCGGTGACGGACACCGACCGGGTCTTGGACGAGTCGGACTTGGAGGTGCGATCGCCGTCCAGGCCGCGGTAGAGCCAGCTGACACTGGTGTGCTTGACCGCGCCGCTGCCGCTGGTGACTTCCACTTCGTGGTAGCCGCGCCAGTCCGACCACGACTCGTCGCTGTCCGCCGTGAGGGGGTCGTTGGTGAAGCGCCAGCCGGCCCCGCCGTTGTAGGTGTAGCTGGTGGTCATCTCCGGGGCGCCGTCCTGGCTGCTGGTGACCGTCGGGTCGACGGTCACCTTCGTGACCAGGAACTTCTTGAACCAGCCCGTCTTCTCACTGCCGCCCTCGGGCGTCCACTTCTGCCAGAAGCAGTCCTTGGTGTTGGACGACTCGCTGGGCAGGTTGTCGATGTCGCAGGGGTCGGGCTGGCCGTAGGTGACGGTGGTGGTGGCGCCCAGGTCGCCGTGGATCGTGTTGACGCGGCGGAAGTTCAGCTCGCTGGAGCCCACCTGGTTGTCCAGGTCGACGCCGTTGAAGTTGATGACGGGCAGTACCTTGTCCGTGCCATTGCCGTAGGCCTTGCGCTGGACATAGTCCAGCCACAGCGTCTTGCCGATGGTGCCCTCGGGGTTGGGCAGGCCGTGCTTGGTCTGGTACTGCTGCACCAGGTCCCACCCGTCAGCGGTGGTGTTCAGCACATAGGTCTTGATGTCCCACAACATGTCCGTGCTGAAGAACGTGGGGTAGTACGTCTTGCCCGCGCAGTAGTAGTCCGCGGCGGTGCCGTCGCACATCAGGTCCAGCGGCACGTCCGGATAGGACGTGGGGCTGGAGGAGATCGACGGGCATGCCCTCGGCTCGTCGCGCAGCGGGTCCGTCTCCTCCATGCGCTCCACGCACCGCTTGACGTGGCTGAGCTCCACCTTGCCCGTCGCCTTCGAACCGGAGATCTGGGAGGCCCAGCCGTACTCGATGCGACTGAGGTAGCCGGAGGCGGTGTAGGAGCGGGCCTTGTCGGCGTTGGCGACGGAGCGGTAGTAGTTCGTCTCCTTGTCGTAGTAGTAGGCGGCCTCCACCTCGTTGGAGTCGACGGTGCGGTCGAGGTTCCACCGCCAGGCCTGCGTGCACGGCTCCGGGAACTGCGCGTGGCACGGCTCGCCCGCGTCATTGCCCACCACAGGTTCGGTGAAAACCGATCCGGTCAAGCCCTGGGTGCGTTCGTTGCGGCCCCAACCAAAGTAGTAGCGGCTGCCGTCCTGGGTGGAAATCACCCAGTACTCGTCATCCGCCCCGTACCCGCCCGACGTGATGTGCTGCACCCGCCAGCCCGGGTCGTCCTGCACGTGGTAGGACCCGGTGCCGGTGCCGTCCTGGATGAGCTGGGAGGTGACGCCGTTGAAGCTGATGACGTAGACGGCTCCGTCCCGCTCCTTCGAACTGTTGGGAGAGTCCCAGCACATGTCGCCGATCGTCTCCAGGCCGTCCTCGGTGCAGTTGCGGTAGCGGCGCTCGATGAAGCCGATGTTCAGGTCCCAGCCCATGCCGACCCAGGACGCCTGGTTGTTCGTCGCCGAGGTCCGCCCGTCGACCGACTGCGAGTTGTACGACATCGACAGCGACGGCGCGCTGCCCTGCGCGGGCGTGGGCAGGCCGATGGGCAGGTCGTAGGTGAAAGCACCCGAACCGGTCGACACGTCCCACGAGCCAGTCGGCGACAGGGTGGAGGCCCGGTAGTCGCCCTGGACCGAGGATGAGCCCGTGGTCACCGCATAGACGGAGGCCGAGCCGCTGCCCAGCTGCGAGGACAGGCCGTCGCTGTCAGGCTCCGCCTCGACCGTCGCGGTCAGCGTGCCCTTAGCAGTGTCGTTGTCCACGGGCACGGACTCCCGCTGCGTGCACTGTTCGGCGTCCGGCGTCTGCAAGGCACACGCGGGCAGCTTCACCAGACGCAGCCGGTCGGCGAAGTCGCCGCCGTAGGCGTACTTGAAGCCCGAGTAGTCGATCGAAACCTGCACCTGCCCGGGCGTGGTGACACCGTCCGTACGGGTCACCTGCACGCCCAGGCCGATGCCTCCGGCCGGGGCGACGTCATCGTGGTCCAGGACCCGTACCTCGACCTGGTCCGGCGACACCGTATCCGCGTCGGCGGCGGGCGGCGTGGAGGCCGAGTCCGAGGGCTGAGGCGACGGGCTCGTTTCCGGGTCCGCGGAGGCCGATGCCGTCGCGTCGGGCGTGTCCGTTGCGGAGGGCTCCGCGGTCGGGGCGGCGGCGTCGTCCGGCTGGAGCGACGGATCGGCTGACGCGGGCGGCTGCGCTGAAGGGTTGTCGTCGGTGGCGAGCTGTGAGCGGGACAGCTGCGTCGAGGCAGCACTCCCGTCGTCCACGGGTGCGACCTCGACGACGTTCGCGACCTCAGTGGCGTCGATGCCGGCCGAGGCCGACGGGCTGGCCGTCACTGTGCTCGCTGCAGGCCACCGCGTCGCCCTGACCCGCGGTGGACACACTCTGTCCGCGTTGGCACTCGCCGCACGTGACCTCAAGGAAGGCCGCCGCACGAGCCACCCGGAACTAGTCCTTTTCACGTCCTGGGGTGAACTGCAGGACTACGCGACCTATGACCCCGCCGGAGGCGACCTCCAGCCCTTCGTCGACCTCGTCGACACACACGGACCCGACGCCATCCTTGCCGCCGTCGACGAACTCACCGACGAGAAGCACGCCGACGTCACCGTCTCCACGGCCCACAAGGCCAAGGGCCGCGAATGGCCTTCCGTCAAGATCGCCGACGACTTCCCTCCGCCCAAGGACACCGACCAGCATGACGCCCGAGGCCGCCCGATTCCGGAGCCGGTCAACGACATGGACGCCCGCCTTGCCTACGTCGCCGTGACTCGGGCTCGCTATCAGCTCGACCTCGGCGGCCTGTCGTGGATTGACATGTACCCCACGGCCTCAAGCGGGAACGAGCTCCGCACCTCGGACAAGCCACTCTGTCGTCCCAGGTCGAGTTACTAAAGAAGGAAGGCATGCGCCGGAAGCCGCCAGCCTCAACACGACTGCCTTACAGGACGCACGTCACTGATCCCGCAAACGGACCGCACGGCACGTACTTCCGTACGTAGACCTGCACTTTGTTGGTGACTGGAGCCCGGCGGGTGACCGGGGCGGGCCATCGCCAGACGGCATCGCGTTGGCGCCCCGCGCGGCACACAAACCGCATGTCTGCGCTCGTGCCGCATTGGTACGATAGTCCGCTGATGTCGCAACTGGGCCAGATGCCACGACAATTGGGGTTCATGTGGGGTTTGACTTTGCTTCCCTCGGCGACGCGTCGGCATCGGCGCCAACCGATCCGCGGGTGCTCTTCAATGCATTGTCCCGCGCAGATCACTACGAGTTCCTCCGCGATCCCCAAGGGCAGGTCCTGGAGGAGTGGTACCGGCGCCGCACGGAGCGGGATCTCGTCGTCAAGCTCAACACCGGAGCCGGAAAGACGCTCGTGGGGCTGATCATGTGCCAGTCCAGCCTCAACGAAGGGGTGGGGCCGGCGCTCTATTTGGCCCCCGACCCCTACCTCGCCGAGCAGGCGGCCCAGCAGGCCGCCGAGCTCGGCCTGGACATCGTCACGGACCGGGAGGCTCCGCGCTTCATTCGGGGCGAGGCCATCTGTGTCCTGAGCCTGCACCGGATCATCAACGGCAAGAGCGGGTTTGGGCTGTTAGGCGGGGACAAGCCCATCAAGAACGTGGGCACGATCGTCGTCGACGACGCGCACGCGGCCCTGGCCACGGTGCGGGAGAAGTTCACCCTCACCGTCTCCAAAACGAACCACCAGCAGGCCTTCAACACCCTGCTGGACCTGTTCGAGGACGACTTGCGCCAGCAGTCCGAACCCCAGTTCCTGGACATCGCCGGCGGCGTGCCGTCTGCCGCCGTGGAGGTGCCGTTCTGGGCCTGGCAGCGTCACATCCCTGCAGTCACGGCGGAACTCCATGCGCTGCGCAAGGACGAAATCCTGCAGTGGCCCTGGCCGCTGGTCAAGGATGTGCTGCCGCTGTGTCGCGCGGTGTTCACGGCGTTCGGCCTGGAGATCCAGCCGCCGCATCCGCCAATCGGCAAGATCGCCAGCTTCACCCGAGCGAGCCGGCGCATCCACCTCACCGCCACGCTGGCCGACGACAGCGTGCTGGTGACGGACTTCGCCGCCTCCGCCGACACCGTGAAGAATCAGATCGTGCCCGCGAGCGCCGGATACCTCGGTGACCGCCTCATCCTGGCGCCGCGCGAAATCAGTCCGGCCATCTCGGACGACGCCGTGCGCGGAATGGCCGCCGACCTGGCCGCATCCGTCAATGTCGTGGTCCTGGCGCCGTCGTATGCCAAGGCCGCCCAGTGGAAGCAACACGCGGCCGTCACCGCAGCCAAGTCCGAGGACATCGCCCACGCCGTGCGGCGCCTGCGCGAGGAGGACCACGTCGGCCTGGTCGTCCTGGTCAACAAGTACGACGGCATCGACCTGCCCCGCTCGGCCTGTGACGTCCTGGTCGTGGACGGCCTGCCCGAGGCCTACGGCGGGCTGACCCGCCGCGAGGAGATCGTGCTCGGCGACTCCGAGGAGATGGTCACCCGGCAGCTGCAGCGCATCGAGCAGGGCATGGGCCGCGGGGTTCGGTCCGTCAACGACCACTGCGTGGTTCTGCTCATGGGACCCCGTCTGTCTCAGTTGATGGCAGCCCCCAAGCACCGCGGTCAGTTCGGGCCCGCGACCCGCGCGCAGATCGACCTGTCCCGTGAGGTCGCCCGCGGACTGGAGGGACAGCCGCTGGAGAAGATCCGCGCCGTGGTCCATCAGGTCCTGGACCGCGACCCCGACTGGGTGAGGGTCTCCCGGCAGAAACTGGCCGGTGTCGCCTTCCCTCCCGGACATGTCTCCCCGGTCGCCGAGCTCTCCCGCGAGGCGTTCGACCAGGCCGTCATCCAGCAGTACGCCCAGGCCGCATCGCTGACCAGCCAGGCCGTGAACGCGACCGAAGATCCCGCCGAGAAGGGAATGCTGCAGGAACAGCTGGCCGCCTACCAGAACTTCCTGGACCCGGCCAAGGCACAGCAGACCCTGGTGGGGGCGCTGCGCCACAATCCGTCCCTGACGCGCCCTCTGGTCGGCGTGAAGGCCACGCGTATCAGCCCCGCCGATGTGCAGGCCAGGCTCGCGGCGAGCTACCTGTCCCACACCTACCGCGACCGCAACGGTCTCCTGCTGGGCGTGGACGCGCTGCTGGACGATCTTGTCTATCCGACGCGTGCCCCCGTCTTCGAGGCCGCGCTGGAGAAGCTGGGCCTGCACCTCGGATTCGAGACGCAGCGCCCCGAGCGCACCCTCGGTAACGGACCCGATGTGCTGTGGGCGTTGGGAAACCTGCGCTACCTCGTACTGGAAGCAAAGTCCGAGGCCACTACCGAAAAGATCTGGCGCGATTCCGTCGAGCAGCTGGCGCACTCGATGAACTGGTTCACGGACACCTACGACGCGACGTGCATGGCGACCCCGGTACTGCTGCATCCGGTCAACACTCTGGAGCGCAACGCGACAGCGCCGCCCGGGTGCCGGATCGTGACCGCTCCCAAGCTGACCGCACTGCGTGAGGCCGTACGCGCCATGGTCAAGGCGCTGGCCGAGGGCGGCAGCTGGATGGACGCTGCTGCGGTCGCCGAACAGGTCTCCGCGAATCACCTCACGGCAAACGATCTCCTCGCTCGCTATGTGACGGCGCCGAAGCCCGCCCGCTGAGGTGCGGAACCGGGCAGCGGTGATGACCGCTGCCCGGTTCCGCATTCCAGCCCTGCGGGCGTCTCGATTGCGGTGTCCATAAACAGATGCAAGCCCACCCCTCACTCGCCCTTGTGAGGACTGACTCCCGCGATGGCCAAGTCGAGCGGTCGGTGCGCCTCGGCGGCGGGGTCCGGACGGTGTTCGGTGGCCAGGACGATGCCCGTGACCAGCGGACCAGGTCGGCGACGGTCATCACGGTCGGCGCGACGGCTCCGGCCCGCGCGGCGCGCCGCAGCAGTGGGGCGGCCGCCACGGCGAGCTTCACCGAGAAGGCGTTCACATGTTCCGGGTCGGCTTTCTTCAGCCAAGAGGGCACGGGCAGATCAGCCAGGCGTTCCGGGAAGGCCACTGGTGGGGTTGGCGGGGAAGAACCCGGGACGTTCTCCGGTGCCGCTGAACGTGATGACGCGGGCATGTTCGACGACGTCGGGCGGCGGAGCTGCGTTCTCGACGACGATCGCCTGGCCGGGGAAGTCGAGGAACGAGCGGTAGAAGTGGTCGATCACGTTGGGGGGGATGCGGTCGGCGTCGTAGTCCGGCTCCTTGTAGGTCACCAGGGGTGAATCCAGGACGAGGAATCCGAGGTGCGGGAGGTGCCGGTCCAGGCAGTAGCGGGCGAGGGCGATCGAGAAGGCGGCATGCAGTAGAGCCCGCATGCCTCTGCCGTGGCCGGCGCGGGTGGTCCCGCCCGCGCTCACGTCCCCGCCGTAGGGGTCATAGCCTGCTGCTTCAACGTGCGGGATCCGCCAGGAGTCCAGGGCGCGTTGCAGGAGTTGGTCGAAGGAGGTCAGGATCCTGCCGGCAATGAGGGATTCGGTGCGGCGGGAGGGCAGGGCGCCCTGGGCGACCAGTTCGGCGCGGTGCGCGTCCAGTTCGTCGAGGCGGGCGCGCAGCTCCCGGTCCCGCTCGAGGCGCAGCCGTTCGGCGACGACCTCTTGCAGTCCTTCGTTGAGGGGAGCCAGCCGTGCCTCGATCTGTGCCAGGGCACTGTCCGCTTCACCGCAGCGGCGCGCCACGTCGGCCCGTCGTTGTGTCAGTTCGTCGCGCTGGGCTTCCAGGTCCGTGATGGTCAGCCGGAGATCGGCGAGCAGCGAGTGGGTCTTGGCGGATTCGACGAGGACGGCCTCGTGCAGCCGTGTGGTCTCCTGATGGCCGTGCTGGGCGTGCTGATGTTCCGGCTCCGCCCCGCAAAAGACACAGCGCCCGACCCGAAAGTAGCCCAGGAGGTTGCCGGCCTCGCTGACCATTTCCAGGCGTGCGAGGTCCGATTCGTACTGCTGGCGCAGGATGTCGAATCGGCTCAGCAGGTCGCGCATCTCGGCCAGGCGCATCTCCAGCTCGGCGTCGCTCTCGGCGAGTTGCGTGCGCGCGGCGACGGCCTGAGCTTGCTGTTCGGACTCCCGGGCCAGGGAGCGGGTCATGTCCCGCAGCGTGTTTTCGAGGCGGGCCAGTTGCTGCTCTGCCTGTGCCGGGGCCTGGTCACGGGAGAGTTTGGCGTGCAGGTCCAGTGCCAGCGAATCCAGTAGGTTGATCTTGCTTCTCTGGATGCGTCGCTGGGTGGCGTTGGGGAGTTTGGTGGCCGGAGGTTCGTCCTCGCCGGTCAGCATCAGCTTCATGACCGAGCGTGCTGCGGTGCGCGCCGCGGTGCCCCGCGTGCGCTGCGTGGGCGGGTTCGGATCGATCATCCGGGTGTCGGTGACCACGGACAGGTGCGTCAGGTCGGCAAGTTTGAGCAGTTCGGTGTTCCCGGCCTCGTTGGTGCGGATGTACCGGTCGTCCAGGCCCACCTTGCTGAGGAGATAGTGCGAGATGTCACGGCGGCTGCGGATCCTGCGGGCCGAGACGACGGCATCGGGAGCGTCGTGGACGAGTTCACGCAGATCGGCATGGTGCACATAGATGCTCTTGCCGCCGGGCTTGCGCACCAGAGTCAGCGGGCTCTCGTCGGGCAGCAGCACGCCGAGCAGGATCTGGCTGTAGCCGTCCGCGCGCGGGATGGAGGGCCGCACGTGACCGCCGAGCATGTAGTCGATGGAGTCGACAATGAACGTCTTACCTGTGTTGGACGATCCGTAAATCACCGTGAGGGCGGGGTCGAATTCCACGCTGGCGGTGGGCAGCCCCGAGCCCGCGTACGTCAGATGCGTCAGAGTGAGGCTAGCCATGGCCGCCGACCCCCAAGTGCTGCGTCCCGGCGGTGAACTCCGCGTACCAGTCGGCGGTGATATCGCGAGTTGCGGCCGCGGCGTCGGTGGTCGACGCGAACTGATCGATGGCCCACTGCGCACGCTGGCTCAGGTCACCGACGTAGGGGGACTGCAGGATCCCGACAAACCCCGATCCGCGCTCGGTGGCTTGATACACCAGCCCGGCGCCGGTCGCCTCGACCGTGGCGAGGCCGGCGCGCATCAAGACCTCAAGGCCCTCCAGTACCAGGCGGCGCTTCATACCGAGCTCGCCCGGCTGGGCGGGAAGCTGCGGATGGAGGCTGGGCGGGCCGTCGAACTGACCGCTGTGCAGCATGGCGTGGTCCAGCACGACGAGCCAGGACAGGTCGAGCGGGTCTGGGTGGCTGCGGGCCAGCAGCACCAGCGCCCGCATCCCCACTTCAACCGGGCTGTTGAGCGGATTCATTGGCAGCCCCCTTGGCACCACGTCAGCTTGTCGTCGTTCGCCAACTGGTGGCACATACCCTTGCGCTGGCTGTTGCGGAAAAGAGACAGCAGCGGTGTGCCGGTGGGGGTCAGTTGGCCGGACGCTGTCAGGACTGTCTGCAGCCTCTCCCACCCCGTGGGGAAGTCCATGTCAGCCACCTCGATCAGGCTCGTCAGCACATCGTCCTGCAGCTCCTCGTACGCATCCCCGGGAACGCTCTCCCGTGCGTACATGCGCAAGGACTCCGCGTCGAAGAACGCCACGCGCTGTCGTCCCAGATGCTGCCCCGAGGACGGGTGTTCGAACGCATCCTGGACGGTCGCGATGTGCGCGCCGAACTTCTCCTGGTAAACGTCCAAGAGCTTTTGGAGGTAGCGCGCTTCGTCGGCCCCGGGAACGGGAGGAGGGATCCGTTTGGCCGGCTCGCCGGAGGGCGGCAGGTTGAAGCGGGAGGCGAACAGCGGCGACTTGCTGTAGACCTCCAGGACCTCGTCCAGATTCACGGTCCAGAACATCGAGAAATCGGTGCGGGCAGCCCGCTCGCGCACGGCGTCCCGGGTTTCGCGGGACAGCGCGGCGACCGGCCGGGTCCGTCCGTCCAGGTAGGACAGGAACCGCTTCTTCAGCTCAGCCGGGGTCAGCACGATGTCCTTCAGGCGCGGGTGGATCCTCGGCGCCACGAAGGTATAGCGGGTCGGGAGGGTTCTGCTCGTCTCCAGCGTCGCCACGAAGGGCTTGATCATCTCGGGCAGTGCGTCGTCGAGGGTCAGCTCCGCGGCGTAGTGCTTGCACTGATAGCAGTGCCAGACACCGTTGAGCCGCTGATCGCTCATGAACGCCACGACGTCGGCACCACGATCGTTGGTGCCCCCGAGGACTTCAACGCCGAGATAGCCGAGCTCCTCCCTGCGCATGCGGACCCACTCACAGGTGAACTGCTCCCACTCATCCGGCGCCCAGTAGAACACCTGCTGAAGTGGTGTCCGCGTGTCGAACTGGTTGTGCGACACCACCGATGGCGCCGGCACGTACTGCGACACGGCGACGTCCTGTGCCCCCAATCTGCCGCGGCCCTGCGGTAATTCGTCCACCCTGCCCCCGTGCGCCGGTCCCCCATGCAAACGCCGGTGACCACACTTACCATCGGAATCCCTTCAAGAACAGGCCGCCATAGAGGTGTGATCCCCTGCCGGAACCTCCAGGCCGGACAGGACGTCGCGGGCTGTCGGCACCGGCGCACAGTGTCCATCCAAAAGTTCCTGGAACAGATCGGTCAACGGGTCGCCGGCCAGAGCTAACTGGTGGGGCTGCCCTTCAGGGGCGATCACGTTCGAGGAGTTGAACCTCGAGGTCAGCGATCCGTTTGTCCACGAAGCGGAGGTTCGTCCGGGCGCCTTCAAGGCGCTCTTGGAGCTTGCGATGCTCTTGCGTGAGCTGGTGAACCCGTCGTTTGAGAGTGGTGTTCTCCGTGGTGAGAGCCTGGACGGATTCGCCGGGGACCATCTGGTCGAAGTCGCGGAGTTGACCCATGAGCTCGCCGATGCGTTGGCGCTGGGAGAAGACTTCCTTCTGCGTGCGGGTGAGCTCGGCTTCAGCATTCAGTGCGCGCTCGCGCCAGGACGCCTCGATCTGTTCGTGCGCCTCTGTGGCGGCCTGGTCCCGCTGTCTCTTGCTGTTGGCAGCAGCCTGCTGTACGAGGTTTCGGGCGTCGTGGTTCTCATAGAGGAAAGTGGCCGACACGCCCGCCCGCTCCGCGATAGCTCGAACGGTGAGTCGGCCGCGCTCGCGCCGAAGCTGGCCGATGGCCTTCTGCACTTGGTCGAGCTTGTTCTTAGTCTGTTCTCGCCGAGCGGCGATAGCCGCCGCAGTCGCGCCGGCCCCGGAGGTCATGCTGTCTCCCTGGCTTCGTCGTCCGCTTCGCTGACGTCGTACTCGTCCTCGATGTCGACCTCGGCCTCGTGGCGGGCGAGTTCGCTGGCGCGGAAGACAGTGGCCCAGACACGGCCGAAGTAATCCTGCGGTCGGCGCAGGTCGAGCGCGAGAGCTTCCTCAAGGAGCCCGACAGCCTCGAGTGCCTTCTCCAGGCCGGCGATCGCGCGGGCGGTGGGCTCGAAGAGGTCGTGGAGGTAGTCCCTGGTGGCGGGTTCGGGGGCGCCTTCGGCAACCACGCGCCAGTGCTCGCGCTTGCGGTGCCAGTAGACGAGGTCGGCGCCGGACATCACGAACTTGTCGCAGTTGTGGCAGTCCAAGTTCCATGGGCAGGCGCCGCCGTCGACCACCATTTGAAAGGTGCAGAAGCCGCCCTCCGCAGGTGTGGACTTGCGCGTGAGGTCGATGGCCAGGGCCTCGGCCTGCGCTCGGGTCATCGGCTCGCCGCTGGAGAGGGCCAAGCCGGGCTCAGATGCCCCGGGGCCTGCGACCCAGACCGCTTGGAGGGCTTCCTCGAGTTTCGGGTCGGTGTTGGCGAGGTGGACGTAGTGCTCGGCCATCGAGTCCGAGACCTGTCCCAGGTAGCGCTTGACGTGGGTCAGGTTCGCGCCGTTCCTGAGGAGGTTCGTGGCGAGGGTGTGGCGAGCCTGATGTGCGACTGAGTGGGGGAGGTCGAGCGTGCTGATCCAGGTTCCGAACAGGGTCTGAAACCAGCCGTAACTCATGCTCTTGGTGCCCGAGCGGTTGGTGCTCTTGCGGGGGAACAGCGCCAGTTTGAGCCGTTCCTTCGCGCTGGGTTCGCGGCCGTGCTGCTGGACGAACCGGCTGATGGTCGTCTTCTGACGTGCCACGATGCGCTGGTAGAGCCGCTCGGAAATACGGATGCCCTCATCGAAGTTGCCGACCTTGGTCTGGTCGTGCCAGAACATCGGCAGCTTGTTGAGGCGGTCGACGCATTCCAGGCGGACCTCGATCACCTCGCTGCAGCGTCGGCCGGTCACGACAAGCGCTTCCCAGATATCGCGCAACCCGCGGTCCTCGGAGTCCATGTCATCGAGGAGCTGAAGGTTTCCCTCGCTGGCCAGGGCTCTGGCCGTGTCGTCGGAGAAGGGCTTGCGGCGGCCTCCCCGGGTGCTGCCTCCGTAGGGCAGCGCGACGATGAAGGCGTGGTCGAGCCCGATCTGCTGTGCGTCGCCTGAGTCCATGCCGGCGCGCAAGATGCGGCGTGTCCCCGTGAAGATGCGCGACATGGACAGCTTGCTCACGGCATTGGGCTCTCCAGAGCGGGTGTCGTGAATGGCCAGCGACTTCAGACCATGGGCAGCGCGATGCCGCTGATCGGCGACGAAGTCGTCCATGTGCTGCTTGGTCAGCAGGCTGGGCTCGTGACCGCCGGCCGGGGCCTGGGCTTCGAGATAGGCGCTGAGCTCCGTGCAGCCGCGTCTGGAGGTGTTGAAGCTGCCAGGGCTGCGAGGCGGGTCGGTACTCAGTCTCAGGTCCGTCCAATCCCAGAGCAGGTCGCGGAGCCAACGCTGCGTGATCTTGGACAGATCGAGGTAGCTTCTGCAGTTCTTGAACCGGACCCCATAGAGGTCGGTCTCGATGTATCCGATCTCTTTGGTGTCCTGCCGGGTGAAATACACGAGCCTGAGATGGCCGAGCATCGCTCTAGCGATCTTCTGTAAGTGGTCCGGGAGTTGCTCAAGATCGATGTCGGCCAGTGAGCTGACGTCCTGGCGAAGGCATGCGGCAAGCAGGCGCTGCAGGACGTTGACCGGCCAACGGGCGCCCTCTTCAGGACCTTGGGCATGGCGGAAGAGGCCCCACTTGATCTCTGCGCGCACCAACGGCCGCAGGCCGAGCAGGGATAACTTGCCGTCGGCCCGGTGGAGCGTGTGGTTCTTCGCGCACCACTGGTCGAAGGCCGCCTCGTCGCTGTAGGTGAGCACGACCGCCGCGTTCCGCTTTCCTCCGGCAGGACGCCGTCCCCAGTTCTTGATGAGGCGGGCGTCACCCGGCCGCCCTTCCTTCTTGTAGCGCTGCAGGTGGCCGTAGCACAGTCCGATCCAGTGGACTGCGTGGTCAGGGCAGGATGGCACGCGGCACTGGCCGAAGTCGGGGTAGGGATCCCGGTCGGGCAGCCAGAGGTCAAGGTCGCCGGGCTTCCCCTTCTTCTCCTGAACTCGCCGCCAGGTGCCGTAGTGGCCTGAGTGGAGGTAGCACAGTTCAGTGGTGCTCCAGGCCGGTGTGTCAGGGCAGAGAAGGCATGACTTTCGGTTGCGTCCCCCGCGGGGCTGCAATGGCTGGGCTGCCCTGAAGAAGTCAGTGATGGTGCCGCCGGCGCGCTTCGTCGCGGACCATTCCCGCACGTGCGTGAAGCAAAACCGCATCGTGTCGTTCGCGCTCCGCTGGCAATCCGGAACCTGGCATCTCCAGCCGTAGGCATGATGATCCGGGGGCAGCGTGATGACGTCGTCACGTAGGACGGGGTCGAAGGTCGGAGCGTCGATCAGTGCGTGGAGCAGTTCCAGGCGATCCGATGCGGTGCGGGTCGTGGTGGCGGGCTCGGTGATAAGCCTCAGCGTCTGCGTGCCCGGTGTCGTCATTCTTCTTCACCCCAGACCGCCTGCAGAGCAGCGGTGAACTCGGGTGAGTGCAGGTCCGGGTGACCGTAGACCTCGTCGACCATCTGCGCCGACGCCCAGTTCCCGGCCACCTTGGCCACCATCGGGTCCTTGGAGATGTCCAGGACATCGTTGGTGATCTGGTGCCGGAATGCCTGGGGCTTGATCCGTCCGGGAAGGTCGGCGCGGCGTCCCGCGCGCCTGAGCATCCCGCGGGCCGCGTCCGCGGTCCACGGCTCACCGATGTTCGGCCCGGCCAGCTGGATCAGGAGCATGCCGTGTCCCGTGGCGTACTTCGCGTACTCCGTCGTCATGTACTTGAAGTAGCTGCTGATCATCGCGGGACTGACACGGTAAATCTCCCCTTTGGTGACCACGCCGTCAACAATCTCCCAGTCCGGCTTGATCTTCGCCGCCGCCCGGTTCGGGTTGCCCCAGCGATGACAGACGTGCAGGTGGGGGCTCTTGCAGTCGCCGCAAGGCGCGTTGTCCCGCAGATGCAGGTCCGCCAAGTGAAGTCCCGTGAGCCCTCCGATCCGCAAACTCGTGTCCGACAGCCACCGCACGACCATCTCGTCGCGGGCCGTGTTCACGGCCTCCCGCAGATCCGGCTTGGCCCCGTCCGGCAGCATCTTCGGGTGCCGGCGTCGCGGCGGGTTCGTCGGAGCCAGCGGGTTGGCCGGCATCGACTTCTTCACGTGCCCCAAGAACGCCCGGCTCCGATCCGCCTTCGTCGGCAGCCGGGTAGCTGTCAGAGCCGCCCTCAGCTCGTCATTCACTCCGCTGCTGGCGCACGCGTTGAGGTAGAAGCCCTTCAAGCACGCCGCCGCGACCTGGAGGGCCGAGGCGCCGTACGGACGTTGAGGAGGCACCCGCCACGGCTGCCCGAACGGCATCGGGACCTGGGCACCGACCGCTCCCATGTACCGCTTCACATCGAGAAGCGTGATCGTCTCGGTGGTCAGCCCCTCCCGGATCCGCCACCGCAAGTGATCCACCAAGCAGTACGCGTACGTCTTCTGGGTCCCCGAGCCCTCGTACAGCCTCAGATACGAGTCCGCTTCCTCATCCACCGAACCGTCCGGCCACAAGATCGTGTACGACCAGCCGCCGCCAGCCCGCTTGAGTACCTGGACGCGCAGGTCTCCGAGGACAACTCGACTGCGTGCCACCCCTGCCTCCCCACCCAATCTCCCCTACGTACTGACGAGAACTTGAGTAGTCGGTAAATCAGCACGGCATGGCCGCGAGGAGCACTCAAACGAGGGACACGGACACTCGCAGAGCGGTTGGAAAAGTCGAGAAAGAGCACACCGCGGTGCGACAACGACACCGCGCCCGGCCGGGCGAGCCCCTTGCCGCCGCCGACGAGGGACTGCATCGTCGCCGAGTGGTGGGGTGCGCAGTACGGCGGGACGTCCACCATCGGCCTGCCCGGCGGCAGCAGGCCCGCGACCGAGTGGATCGCCGTCACCTCAAGGGATTCCTGCCGGGTGAGGCGCGGCATGAGCGACGGCATCCGCTCGGCGAGCATCGTCTTGCCCGCGCCGGGTGGCCCTTGCAGAAACACATGGTGCCCACCGGCTGCCGCGACCTCCATCGCGGTGCGAGCCGACATCTGGCCGACCACGTCGGCGAGGTCGTGCCCCTGGTCGTGCTCGGACGCGGCGATGCCGCACAGGCCGGTCGCCTCCCCCGTGCCGGGCACACGCAAGCCGGCCAGCAGCGGATCCGGCCGCCCCTGCTCGTCCTGCTCCTCCTCGGGCACCGGCTCGTCCGTGAGCACCGCGATCAGCTGGCGCAGACTGCGCACCCCGAGCACCGAGACCCCCGGCACCAGCGAGGCCTCGGCCGCCGCGCACTCCGGCACCACCACCTGCTCGTATCCGGCGTCCGCCGCGGCCAGCACCGCCGGCAGCACACCCCGCACCGGCCTCACGCGTCCATCCAGTCCGAGCTCCCCGATCATCACGATGTCGGAGAGCACCCGTGGATCGATCCGCTCGGAAGCCCCGAGGACCGCACAGGCAACAGCGAGATCGAACCCACTGCCGCCCTTGGGCACCGACGCCGGACTCAGCCCCACCGTGAGCTTCTTCTGGGGCCAGGACGCGCCGGAATTCACCACCGCCGCCCGAACCCGGTCCTTGCTCTCCGTCAGACTCTTGTCGGGGAGGCCGACCAGGGTGAAGGCCGCGACGCCGGGCTCCAGGTCGGCCTGGACCTCGACCACGACGCCCTCGACGCCAACGAGCGCCACCGAACACGTACGCGCGAATCCCATCAGGCCACCCCCCGCGCGTGCTCGACCACGGGCGCGCCGCGGTCGGGGAGGACCACGCCGATCAGGTCGATGCGGACGCCGCCGGGTGGCGCCCCGCCGTGTTCCTGGAGCCAGCGCTCGGCCAGGCCGCGCAGGCGCTGGACCTTGGCAGGCGTGACGGCCGCCATCGGGTGCTCGAAGGCGGCCGCCTTGCGGGTCTTGACCTCGCAGACGACCAGCGCGTCGCCGTCGCGTGCCACGATGTCGATTTCGCCGGTCCTGCCGCAGCGCCAGTTGCGTGCCAGGACCGTCATCCCGGTCTCCGTCAGCCGCCGCGCGGCCAGATCCTCGCCGTACTTGCCGAGTGCCCTGTGTGCCTTGGGTGTGTTCATGTCGGCACCACCTCCGGCGCCAACATTGAGGCCACTTCGACGTGCTATTGGATCTTGGTGAATGAGCGGATGATTGTGGAAAACCCTGTCACCCACACGAGCGGTCGCCGCACGTCACCGCGGCACGTCACAGCCGCGCGTCGCACCGCGCGTCATCAGCCGCCGGGCAGCTCCAGGTCGCTCTTGTTCAGCTCCTCGATATTCACGTCCTTGAACGTGAGTACGCGTACCTGCTTCACGAAGCGAGCGGGTCGGTACATGTCCCACACCCAGGCATCCGCCATGGACACCTCGAAAAACACCTCGCCCTGGACCGAGTGCACCTGCATCTCGTAGTCATTGGTGAGGTAGAAGCGCCGTTCGGTCTCGATCACATATTTGAACAGACCGACGACATCGCGGTACTCCCGATAGAGCTTCAGCTCCATCTCGGTCTCGTACTTCTCGAGGTCCTCGGCGCTCATGGCATGTTCCCCTTCAGCCGTGCGTCCCCCTATTGTGCGCCAGCCCCGCGAGCCCCTAGACGATTTCCGTGTCGAGGACCTCGGGCGTGGCCGGGGGACCCTCGTCGAGCACCCTGCGCAGCAGCTCGGCGAGTCTGGTCGGATACACCGTCTCATGTGCCTCGGTCAGTTCCTGGCACGTCCACCAGCGTGCTCCGGCGACGCTGCGCCGTTCCAGGTCCGTCAGCCCTGCGGCCACCGTGGCCGTCTGGGTCGTACGGGCCAGGTAGTACCACTCGTCCTGGTCCCAGCGGCGCCCCGCGAACGGGAAGGAGCACATCCGCCGCCAGAGCACCGGACCCAGCTCGACCTCGGTGATTCCGGTCTCCTCCGCGAGCTCGCGCAGCGCGGCCTGCTCACGGGTCTCGGCGCCCTCCAGGCCACCGCCGGGCGTGAACCACCAGTCGTCGGCGGGATCGTCCGGCTCGTGCCCGTGCAGAAGCAGAATGCGCTCCTCGGGGTCGAGCAGCACCACACGGGCGACCTTTCGGAACTCGTCCGGGGTCCCGGTTCCGCCGTCGTGCGGAGGTTCGTCGTAGGACACCTCAGCGGGCACCCGCGAGCTCCGTCCGGGCCCGGCTACGCCGACCCGCGCGGCTCGCGATCGGACCGTACGCCGCGCCACCCAGGACGAGCACCGCACCCGCGATCACCGCGCCGACCATCAGGCGCAGCGGTCCCGGCTGGGAAAGGCTGCCCAGGGTCTCGAAGCCGGTCGGCCGCTTCAGCATGCCGTTCATGGGCCAGGCGACGGCGTCGACCCTGGCGGTCACGGCATCGCGCGACACCGTGCCGCTGGCCGCGTCGGTGAGGTGGGCGCTGGAGTCCAGGGAGCCCTGGCGTTCGTCGCCGAGCAGGAACAGGCGTCCCTCGGGCACCTTCACGGTCGGGATCTTCGTGATCTCGGCCAGACTGCCCTTGGGCAGATACGGTTCGTCGATCTGCTTGCCGTTGACGGTCAGCTTGCCGTTGGTGCAGCAGGCGACCGTGTCGCCGCCGACGGCGACCACCCGCTTGACCACGGCCGCGTTGGTGACCCAGGTCTTGTCGCGGAAGACGACGACGTCACCGCGGCGTACCTCGCTGCCGTCGATGCGCTGCGCCAGTACCCGGTCACCGGCGTCGATCGTGGGCGTCATCGAACTGGTGGGCACGGTGTACGGCCGGTAGACCACCGCCCCCCAGGCGAACCCCCCGAGGAACAGCACCAGGCCCAGCGCGACAGCCAGTCCGGACAGCCTCTGTCCGACCCGGCCACCCGCCTGGGCCTTGCTTGCGCCACCGCTGCGCGGGGCCGTACGTGTCGTGCTCTCGCCACCCATGGGTCCGCACCTTACCCGGGGGTACGGTGTCCGGTCAGCCCATGGTCTGATCACATCTACGGGTTCCGGAACGCGCCCGGCCGGCCGATGCCTCGACGTGCTGCCGAGCACCCGATACGACCGAGGGGCCGGTGGCCCGGACGAATCCGAGCCGACCGGCCCCAAGGGGACGCTTCAGCGCGTTACTTGGACGACTTCCGCTTCCGTCGCACCAGCACCAGCGGTACCGCGCCCACGAGCGCCACGGCAGCCGGCGAGGTGACCGCGGCCGCCGCCTGGTCGCTCAGGCCGGTCTGGCCGAAGGTGTCCGGGACCGGGAGGGTGCCCCAGCGGTTGATGGGCCAGGCCTTCACGATGGCGCGGCCGACGACCTTGCCGACGGGGACCATGCCGTGGTGCTTGTCCGTCTGGTTGTAGCGCGAGTCGCGCGAGTTCTGGCGGTGGTCACCCATCACCCAGATCATGCCCTTGGGCACCTTGACCTTGAACTGGCCGCCCTCTTCGTCGACGCTGCACGGGGTGTTGCCCGGGTACACGTACGGCTCGTTCAGCGCCTTGCCGTTGACGGTCAGCGGGCCGGTGCCCTTGCACTGGATGGTGTCGCCGCCGACGCCGACGACCCGCTTGATGAGGTCCTTCTCCTCGGCGGACGGCATCAGGCCGATCCAGCTGAGGACCGTCTGCAGAGCGTTCGGGTTGGCCGTGGGCTCGCCCTTCAGCCAGTTGTCGGGGTCGTGGAAGACGACGACCTCGCCGCGCTCCGGCTCGGAGCCGAACCACGGGGTCAGCTTGTCGACCAGGACACGGTCGCCTCGCTGGAGGGTGTTCTGCATCGAGTCCGAGGGGATCGAGAACGCCTGCACCAGGAACGTCTTGATCAGCAGCGCGAGGACCAGGGCGATGCCGATCAGGATCGGCAGCTCCTTCCAGAAGGAGCGCTGCTTCTTCGACTTCGCGTCCTGCTCGGCGCGCTCGGTCGCAGCGCTGCCGTCCTCGGAGTCACTCCCGGAACCGGATGCGCCCTCTACGGCCGGGGAAGCCGAATCGTCGGGCCGCTCCGGCTGCCCTTCGGGACCTTCGTGTCCGGACCGTGCGCCGACCGCCACATCCCCCACATCCACTCCTCACTCCGTGCCGCCGCCCGCGTCGTCGAATTCGGCGCAGGCCCACCACTCCCATAACGAGCGGGAGTTCCGCAGGGCTCGGGAGGGGGATCAATCCATCTGGATCCGCAGGGGCCACCCTATGCGACTGAGCGAGAGCGGACGTCGACCCGCCAGGCGCGTCGGCCACAGTCGCGAACGTGTTCGGCTCCTTCAGGCGGGTCCAGTGACCGATGGGCCACCCGATGAGCATGGCCCGGCCGACGACCGACTTCTCGGCGACGGTACCGCTGAACTTGTCGGTGCGGTGGTAGCGGGAGTCGGCGGAGTTGCCTCGGTGGTCGCCCAGCACGAACAGGCGGCCCTGGGGCACCTTCACCTCGAAGGCGAAGTCCGACGGCTTGTCGCCGGCGTAGATGTAGGGCTCGGTCAGCGGCGTGCCGTTGACGGTCACCCGGCCTTGGGTGTCACAGCACTTGACGGTGTCGCCGCCGACGCCCACGACCCGCTTGATGAGGTCCTTCTCGTTGTCGGACGGCAGCAGGCCGATGAAGGTCAACCCTTCCTTGACCTGCTTGACGACCACGGGGTCGTCCTTCTTCTTGGTCTCCTCGGCCGTGAGCCAGCCCCCGGGGTCCTTGAAGACCACGACGTCACCGCGCTGGGGCTTGGAGCCGAACCAGGGGGTGAGCTTGTCGACCAGAACGCGGTCGCCGATCTGGATCGTGTTCTCCATGGAGCCCGACGGGATCACGAAGGCCTGGACAAGGAAGGTCTTGAGGACCAGCGCTATCAGCACCGCGACGCCGACCAGGAGGGGTATCTCCTTGATCGCCGAGCGCCGCCTGCGTCGCTTGATCTTGCGGGCGAGCTTGCGGCGCTCCACACGGCTGGGCCGGGCCGCGCCCCCGGAGGCGCGCCGGGTGCCAGTGGGCAGCAGGTTGTCCGCGGCGCTGGTGGAAACCCCGCGCGGTTTGCCACGGTTACCCATGGGCACCGTCCGCGGCGGGCACACGCGCGTAGGCGTCGGGACGCGTCAGCCGGGTCCAGTGGTCGGCGGGCCAGGCGATCCAGTCGGCTCTGCCGATGACGTCGGAGACGGGGATCATGCCGCCGCCGGGCGAGCCCAGGTGGTCACGGGAGTCTCTGGAGTCGCTGCGGTGGTCGCCGAGCAGGAAGAGGGTGCCGTCGGGGACGACGACGTCGAAGCTCACATCGGACGGGCTGTCCCCGGCATACAGAAACGTCGACTCGTCGACCGACCGGCCGTTCACCTCGAGCCTCCCTTCCTTGTCGCAGCAGACCACATGGTCTCCCCCCACACCGACTACGCGCTTGATGTAGTCGGCGTTCCCGAAATACCCAGTGCCGTCGAACACAACGACGTCGCCCCGCTGCGGCTCAGCACCGAAACGGTACGCCAACTTATTTACGAGAACGCGGTCCCCGATCCTCAATCCCGACTCCATGGAGCCGCTGGGAATTTGGAACGGCTGCATCACAAACCTGCTGACGAGCAGCAGAAAAACCAGGCAGACCAGCACGGTCAGGGTGATTCGCCCGCCCGGGAGCCAGTCCGCGACCCGGTCCACCAACGCGAAACGCGACCGGCCCTCCGGCCCCTCCGTGTCCGAGGCGTTCTCGGATTCGGAAGGGCGGGAGGAGCGGTCGCGCTCCACAGGCTGTGCTTCGGTGTCCATCGGGGCCAGATGTTATCCGGCCCCGCTTTGAACCCCGATGTGAGCTCAGCTCTCGCGCTTCTCCTTGATCTTCGCGGCCTTGCCGCGGAGGTCACGCAGGTAGTACAGCTTCGCGCGACGCACGTCACCACGGGTGACGAGCTCGATCTTCTCGACGATCGGGGTGTGCACCGGGAAGGTGCGCTCGACGCCGACCGAGAAGGAGACCTTGCGGACCGTGAAGGTCTCGCGGACACCGGCGCCCTGGCGGCGGATGACTACGCCCTTGAACTGCTGCACACGGGAGCGGTTGCCCTCGATGACGCGGACGTGGACGTTGACGGTGTCACCCGGACGGAAGGCCGGGATGTCGCTGCGCAGCGACGCGCTGTCGACGGAGTCGAGCAGGTGAGACATTTCGTCTGCTTTCTTCGCTGATGCCACAGGTCATCAACGGGAGATAGTTTTCCAAGAGGGTGCTGCCGCGGCGGGGCGGGCGTCGTGTCCCCCTGTGGCAGGGGCGCACGCCGGACGACGTACAGCAGCGGTCTATTCTTCCACGGCCTCTGGGCTGCGCCAAAATCGGCCGTCGGGACCCGGCTGCCAGCCCAGGATCGAGAGCATTTCGCGGTCCTTCTTGTCGAAGACGGAAGGGTCGCAGCGCTCGATGAGGTCGGGTCGGTTCGCCGTCGTACGGCGCAGGGCCTCGTCGCGGCGCCAGCGGGCGATCTTCCCGTGGTGGCCGCTGACCAGTACCTCCGGGATCTCGCGGCCGCGCCACGCCGGAGGCTTGGTGTACACCGGCCCCTCCAGGAGGTTGGCCATGGCACCGGGGGCGAAGGAGTCGTCCCTGTGGGACTCGGCGTTGCCGAGGACGCCGGGCAGCAGCCGTGCCACGGCCTCCGTGACGACCAGGACTGCCGCCTCGCCGCCGGCGAGTACGTAGTCGCCGATGGACACCTCGTAGACGGGCATCCGGGTGGCGTACTCGTCGATGACACGGCGGTCGATGCCCTCGTAGCGCGCGGGCGTGAAGACCAGCCAGGGGCGCTCGGAGAGCTCGACGGCGAGCTCCTGGGTGAAGGGGCGCCCGCTGGGCGTGGGAACCACCAGTACAGGCCCGTGGGAGCCCGTCTCGTAGCCGTCCGCCAGTACGGAGTCCAGGGCGTCGCCCCAGGGCTCGGTCTTCATGACCATGCCGGGGCCGCCGCCGTACGGGGTGTCGTCGACCGTGTTGTGACGGTCGTACGTCCACTCCCGAAGATCATGCACGTGCACATTCAGCTGTCCACGCGCGCGTGCCTTGCCGACGAGCGAGACGTTCAGGGGGTCCAGATACTCGGGGAAGATCGTGACGACGTCGAGCCGCATTACGCCTCGTCCTCGTCCCGGGAGGAGACGATCTCGGCCCGGTCGTCGATCAGGCCGGGCGGCGGGTCGATGACGGCCCGCTGCTCCTCCAGGTCGATCTCGACGACGATCTCCTCGACGAACGGGATCAGGACCTCGGTCCCGTCCGCACGCTCGACCACGAACAGGTCCTGCGAAGGCAGATGCGAGATCTCCGTGATCCGTCCGACCTCCACACCGTCCTTGGTGACCACGTCCAGGTCCATCAGCTGGTGGTCGTAGTACTCGTCCGGGTCCTCGGGCTTCTCGTCCGGGTCGACCTCGGCGATCAGCAGGGTGTTGCGCAGCGCCTCGGCGGCGTTCCGGTCCCGTACGCCCTCGAAGCGCAGCAGCAGACGACCGCTGTGCACCCGGCCCGTCTCGATGGTCAGCGGTCCGGCCGAGGCCGGGTCGGTGAGCAGGACGGCGCCGGGCCCGAGCCTGAGCTCCGGCTCGTCCGTACGCACCTCCACGGTGACCTCGCCCTTGATCCCGTGGGCGCGGCCGACGCGAGCGACTACCAGCTGCACTGTGCTTGATCTCCTGTCGGTACGACTACGGGCCGGGGACGGCTCGTAAGCCCTCCCCGGCCCGAGCCGGTGCTGCCTGTTACGTCAGCGGACGTGATCCACGTCGACAAGGTCGACGCGGACACCGCGGCCGCCGATGGCGCCCACGACGGTGCGCAGAGCGCGCGCGGTGCGGCCGTTGCGGCCGATCACCTTGCCGAGGTCGTCGGGGTGCACCCGGACCTCGAGAACGCGTCCGCGGCGCAGGTCGCGCGAGGCGACCTGCACATCGTCGGGGTTGTCGACGATGCCCTTCACGAGGTGCTCGAGAGCCTCCTCGAGCATGCTCAGGCCTCGGTCGACTCGGACGTGGCCGGAGCCTCGTCCTTCTTCTCAGCCTTCTTCTTCTGGGTGATGGCCTCACCCTTGCCCTCGTCGTCGCCACCGAGGGCCTCGAACGACGGGCGCGCGGCCTTCGGCTCGGCCACGAGCAGCGGCGCAGGGGCGGGCTCGCCCTTGAACTTCTGCCAGTCGCCGGTCAGCTTCAGGATGGCGAGAACCGGCTCGGTCGGCTGCGCGCCGACACCCAGCCAGTACTGCGCACGGTCCGAGTCGACCTCGATGCGCGAGGGGTTCTGCACCGGGTGGTACAGACCGATCTCCTCGATGGCCCTGCCGTCACGGCGGGTACGGGAGTCGGCGACGACGATGCGGTAGTGAGGCGAACGGATCTTGCCCAGACGCTTCAGCTTGATCTTGACTGCCACGGGAGTGGTGTCTCCTGGTCTTGACGTGGTTGGGCACGGCGAGATGGCCGCGTGGGGTTGCGGTACCCGAGTGCCCGATGGACGCGTCAGCCGGAGGAGAGAGGGGTCCTGTGCGGCTGTCGAGTACAGCTAGCCATTGTGCCACATGCTGGCGGGGCGCCTTCACCGAGCGGGGTGCGTCCGCCCACGCCTCATCGGCACCCGGCAGCGGGGGGAGCCCGACGTCCCGGTGCGCAACCCGGCACCCACGAGATGCCGCCTCACGCTCAGGACGTCGGCGCAACCCCGGTGCTTGCGGGGTTCGGCTGCGGGCAATCGTGCCGCCCCTGGCGGCACGATTGCCCGCAGCCGAGCGCGACTGAGCGCGGCTGCCACGAGCAGCCGCGTTCTCAGCTCGCCGCCGCGCCCACGACCTCCGGGATCCGGAAAGGCTTTCCGCATCCGCCGCACACGATCGGCGCCTGGGCCAGTACCGACGGGACGACCCGTACGTTGCGGCCGCAGTCGCACACCGCCTTGACGCGGACCCCTCCTCCGGAGGAGCCGTGGCGGGCGGCCGGGCCGCGGAACGAGCGGGCGGTGTCGGCGGCGGTCGCGGCCGTGTGCGCCTTGAGCGCGCGCTGCAGGCGCTCGATCGTCGGGCGGTAGCGCCGCTTCGCCTCGGGGTTGAGCGTGACCAGGGAGAAGCCACTGCTGGGATGCGGCTCCTCGGGATGGTCGAGGCCCAGCTCCTCGGCGATCGCGAGGAATCTGCGGTTGTGATACCGGCCGGCGCGCGAGGTGTCGCGGACTCCGCGGGCGGCGGCGATGCCGTGGACTGCTTCATGAAGCAGTCGCTCGAAAGAGAGCTCGTGCCCGCAGGCGGACGACGACTCTCCGATCAGGGACTCTGGCGCGGCAAGATCCGGCAGTTCGGGGTGGTGCCGCTGAATGTCGGCCCACGCCCCTGCCAGCTCTGCGGCGAGAACAGGTGGTGTCGTGCTCACGTAATGACAACGAGCCGGGGTGCCTCTGTGTTCCTATTCCGGGGCATCCCAAATAATTTGCACGTACCCGTCAGTTGCCGCTGATGCGTCCTGACGAGGGCGGGTGCGCTGATCTGCGGAGAAGCCTCACAGCTCGTACCAAGGCGGTACGTAGGGGCACGTACGCCCCGGCGCGTAGACGATGTCCGCGCGCCGGGGCACCTGTGGTCATCAGATGCGCAAGAGGCGTTTCGGTCGCTCTGAGAGCTACTCAGTAAGCGCGCGCCACGACGGCGACGTTACCCGGTGCGTCGTCGGCGTCCGGCACCGACCCGTCCTCGGCGACCAGACACCGTACGGTCACGGAGTGCTCGGCCAGCTTGGCCTCGCCCTCTTCGCCGAGGTCGGCCCAGGGAATGCGCGCCCAGCCGCCGGCGGTGGCCACCTCGGTGGCCTCCTCGATCGTCGACACCTCCGACGTACGGGACTCGCGCCGCTCGCGCGACTGCTTCAGAAGCAGCGCCTGGTCCTCTTCGAGGATCGTGGGGAGCAGGCCTACGAGCGCGTCGATCGCCACCGGTTCCTTGCCGCCGGGGATGCGGCGGGCCAGCATCGCGGTGCCGTTCTCCAGGTCACGGGGGCCGACCTCGACGCGAACGGGTACGCCCTTGAGCTCCCAGTCGACGGCGCGGCGCCCGAACGGGGTGTCCGTACGGTCGTCCACCTGGACGCGTACACCCGCCGCCTTCAGTTGATCGCCGATTTCGCGGACCTTGGCCAGAACCGCATCGTCCCCCTTGATCGCGAGGACGACCACCTGTACAGGGGCGAGCCGCGGCGGCACCCGCAACCCATTGTCATCGCCGTGCGACATGATCAGGCCACCCACCATGCGGGTCGACGAACCCCACGAGGTCTGCCAGACAAGCTCCTGCTTGCCGTCCTTGGACAGGTACTGGGTGTTGAAGGCCTTGGCGAAGTTCTGCCCGAGCTCGTGACTGGTGCCCATCTGGAGGGCCTTGCCGTCGCCCATCATGGCTTCGAGCGTGAGGGTGTTGATGGCACCCGCGAAGCGCTCGCTGGGTGTCTTGCGCCCGAGCACCACGTCGATCCCGAGGACGTTCACCATGAAGTCCGCGTAGACCTTCTCGTGGATGTACGCGGCGTAGTCCCGGGCGTCCTCGTACGTGGCGTGGGCGGTGTGGCCCTCCTGCCAGAGGAATTCCGTCGTACGGAGGAACACGCGCGGGCGCATCTCCCAACGGACCACGTTCGCCCACTGGTTGATCAGCAGCGGCAGGTCGCGGTAGCTCTGCACCCACTTGGAGAAGTAGTCGTTGATGATCGTCTCGGAGGTGGGGCGGACGACGACCGGCTCCTCCAACTCCTTGCCGCCGCCGTGCGTGACGACCGCGAGCTCGGGGGCGAAGCCCTCGACGTGCTCGGCCTCCTTCGTCAGATACGACTGCGGGATGAAGAGCGGGAAGTACGCGTTCTGGGCGCCCGCCTCCTTGATGCGGGCGTCCATCTCCTGCTGCATCCGCTCCCACAGCCCGTACCCGTACGGTCGGATGACCATGGTGCCGCGCACCGGACCGTTGTCGGCCAGTTCGGCCTTGTTGATCAGATCCTGGTACCAGCGCGGGAAATCATCCGCCTGGGGCGTGAGAACGGGTGCCTTGGCCATGCGGCGATGGTACGGGCCCACGTTGCCGGAATGTGAATTCTCGCCGCGCGCACGGGGAGCGCACAAGCCGGGCGCCGCAACCCCTGGACGCCACGTCGAGCGCGGAGTTTCCTGACATACGGGGGGAGTGCGGCGCACTGCACGGGGGCCAGGGAAACGGGGCACAGCGGCAACTCTCGGCGGATTGGGGCGCTTTCGATGACACCTACGCTCGTGCGGCAGCACCTACCTCACGCGGGGGCGGTACCCCGGGTGAATCAGTCTGCACGCGCGCGTGACTGGGCAGAGATCCAGGAGCGGATGCTCGTACCGCTCTACGAGGCCGTCTACGAGCGACTCGAAGTGGGCGACGGGACGCGGCTGCTCGGCCTCGGCTGCGGGTCGGGGCTCGCCCTTCTGATGGCGACCGCTCGGGGTGCCGCCGTCACCGGCGTCGACTCCTCGTCGCCCGAGCGACTGACCCTCGCGCGGGAGCGGTTGCTGCCGGAGGCATGGGGCACGTGCGCGCGTGCGGACACCCGGCTCGTGGACGGCTCCCCCGCGAACGTGGCCGTCGCGGGAGCGCCGGCGTACAACCTCGTGACCGCGTTCGAGCCGATCGGGTGTGTGGCCGGGGACTCCGAAGCGCTGGGTTCGCTGCTCGGCTCGGCCACGCCGCATGCCGAGCGGGGGGCGCCTGTGGTGCTGGTCGGGTGGGGGCCGCCGGAGCGGTGCACCACCTCCGCCGTGCTGCGGGTCGCCACCAAGTTGGCCGATCCCCTGCGGGGGGCGGGGAGTTGGCGGGCCGCCGGTCGGGACGACCTGGAGGAGGTCGCTCAGCGGGCCGGGCTGCGGCCGGACGGGTCCGGGCGGGTCGCTTGTCCGTTCGGGTACGCCGATCTGGACAGTGCGGTGCGGGGGCTGTTGTCGACGGGGTTGTTCGACGCGGCGGTCGACGCGACGGATCAGGTGCAGGTGGACAAGGAGCTGACCGAGGCGCTTCATCCGCACCAGCGGGCGGACCGGACGGTGTGGATGCCCAATGTGTTCCGGTACCTGATCGCTCGTACGGGCTGAGGTCGCAGGCGCTTTTCGCCCCCTCCGCCCCTACCCGTCCCGTACCCGGGGCTGCGCCCCGGACCCCGCTGGGCTGTTCTCCAGGTGCGGACCGGTGGGGGCTGGTCGCGCAGTTCCCCGCGCCCCTTCAGGGGCGCGGGGCGAAACCCTCCCTAGCCCAGCCTCTTGACCCCCGCGATGCGATACGCCTCCGCCTCCTCCAGCGTCTCATTCGCCAGGAGCGCCTCCGCTAGGGCGTCGAGTTGGTCACGGTGGTCGCGGAGTTTGTCGCAGGCCTCCTCGTAGCACTCGTCGACGATGCGGCGCATCTCGTGGTCGATGGAGTCGAGGGTCGCGGGCGCGGCGGCAAGACCGTAGGCCTGTTGGGCGTCGTTCGGGAGGGCGGAGAGGCGGCCGACCCGTTCGCTCATGCCCCAGCGGGCGACCATGCCGCGGACGATGTTGGTGACCTGTTCGAGGTCGTTCTCCGAGCCCGTCGTGATGACTCCGTAGACGACGTGTTCAGCGGCCATGCCGCCCAGGGCGCCGATGATGCGACCGCGGAGGTACTCCTCCGTGTACGAGTACCTGTCCGCTTCCGGAGTCGACAACGTCACGCCCAGGGCCCGGCCGCGCGGGACGATCGTGACCTTGCGGACCGGGTCCGCGCCCGGCTGCAGCATGCCGAGGAGGGCGTGGCCGCTCTCGTGGTAGGCCGTGCGGCGGCGCTCCGCCTCCGGCATGACCAGCGCGCGTTCCGCGCCCAGCTGCACCTTTTCCAGCGCCTCGGAGAGGTCCGTCTGTGTGACCTGCTCCTGCTTGCGCTTGACCGCCAGCAGGGCCGCCTCGTTGGCGAGATTCGCGAGGTCCGCTCCGGTCATGCCCGGGGTCGTACCAGCCACCTGGGAGAGGTCCACATCGGGAGACATCGGAATGTCGCGGGTGTGGATCTCCAGGATCGCCTCGCGGCCGCCGCGGTCGGGGGGCGCGACGTTGACGATGCGGTCGAAGCGGCCGGGGCGGGTGAGCGCCGGGTCGAGGATGTCCGCGCGGTTCGTCGCGGCGATGACGATGACGCCTTCGGAGCCCGAGAAGCCGTCCATCTCGGTGAGGATCTGGTTCAGCGTCTGCTCACGCTCGTCGTGGCCGCCCATGGCGGAGCCGCCCGCCCGCGCCCGGCCGATCGTGTCGATCTCGTCGATGAAGATGATGGAAGGGGCCACCTTGCGGGCCTCGGCGAACAGTTCGCGGACGCGGGACGCGCCGACGCCGACGATCATCTCGATGAACTCGGAGGCGGAAGCCGAGAAGAAGGGAACCCCCGCCTCCCCCGCAACCGCCCGTGCGAGCAGCGTCTTGCCCGTACCCGGCGGACCGGCGAGCAGCACGCCGCGCGGCATCTTCGCGCCCATCCTTCGGTAGGCGTCCGGGTTCTTGAGGAAGTCCACGACGTCGTTCAGTTCGCCCTCGACCTCGTCGATGCCGGCCACGTCGGCGAAGGTCGTACGCGGGGCGCCGGGCTGCAGTTCGACCGGCTTCGGGGGTGCCTTGCGGCCGAGCATGCCGCCCGCGCCGCCCATGCCCGCCCGGAACCGTCGGGCGAAGAAGATCCACAGCACCACCAGGAGCACGATCGGGGCCAGGGAGAGCAGCAGGTTGGAGAGGAAGCTGCGCTGCTGGACCACCGGTGAGGCGGTCACCGTGGCCTGGTGTTTCTCCAGGTTCTGCCAGAGCTTGTCGTCCGCGAAGGACGGGCGCTGGGTCTTGAACTTGGTGTACTTCCCGCCGCCCTCCGGGTTGTCCTGGGCGTTCTTGAGCTGACCCTGGATCGCGTCGCCCTTGGAGTAGATCTTGCTGATGTTGCCGTTGTCGACCTGCTTGCTGAACTCCGTGTACGAGATCGTCGGCTCGTTGCCCTCATTGAAGAAGGACAGCACCAGGATGGCGACGACGAACACGACCAGGGCGGCAATGACCAGGCCGATCCAGCCGCCGGGCATCTTCCTTCTCCCGGAGGGTGGCCCGGTCGGCTCCGGCGGGGTTCCCTCGGTACGCCACGGCTGGTCAGGGTCCTTGCGTGGCGGCGCAGGGTTGCTCATATTTGGACGTTACGACACGAAACGCCCGCCAGCACCCGCACACAACACACTGGGGCGCCCCTCGGACGAGGGGCGCCCCAGTGACGTACCGGCGCAAACGCCCGTACGGATCGAACCGTCAGCCCATGAACTTCTTGAACTCGTCCGGCAGCTCGAAGTCCTGGCCGCCCTGCTGCGGCAGACCGAACGCGTTGCCGCCCTGGGCGCCCGCCTCGCGGCGCTGCGCCTCCTCGAGCTCCTGCTGCTTGCGCTTCATCGGGTTGCCGGAGCGCTGCTTGCCCTTGGCCTGCTTCGCCTTCTTCTTGGTGCGGCCGGGGCCGCCACCCATGCCCGGCATCCCAGGCATCCCGGGCATTCCGCCGCCCTGAGCCATTCGGGACATCATCTTGCGGGCCTCGAAGAAGCGCTCGACCAGGCCCTTGACGGCGCTGACGTCGACGCCGGAGCCCTTGGCGATACGGGCGCGGCGCGAGCCGTTGATGATCGTCGGCTCCTGGCGCTCGGCCGGGGTCATCGACTTGATGATCGCGGCCGTGCGGTCGACGTCGCGCTCGTCGAGGTTGTTGATCTGGTCCTTGATCTGGCCCATGCCGGGGAGCATGCCGAGCAGCTTGCTGATGCTGCCCATCTTCCGGACCTGCTCCATCTGGGCCAGGAAGTCGTCCAGGGTGAAGTCCTGGCCCTTCTTGGACGCCAGCTTGGAGGCCATCTTCTCGGCCTCTTCTTGGCTGAACGTCTTCTCCGCCTGCTCGATCAGGGTGAGCAGGTCACCCATGTCGAGGATGCGGGAGGCCATCCGGTCCGGGTGGAAGGCGTCGAAGTCGTCGAGCTTCTCGCCGTTCGACGCGAACATGATCGGCTTGCCGGTGATCGACGCGATGGAGAGGGCCGCACCACCGCGGGCGTCACCGTCGAGCTTGGAGAGCACCACGCCGTCGAAGCCGACGCCGTCGCGGAAGGCCTCGGCGGTGTTGACCGCGTCCTGACCGATCATCGCGTCGACGACGAAGAGGATCTCGTCCGGGGAGACGACGTCGCGGATGTCCGCGGCCTGCTTCATCATCTCCTGGTCGATGCCGAGGCGGCCGGCGGTGTCCACGATCACCATGTCGTGGACGTTGGTCTTCGCGAACTCGATGGAGTCCTTGGCGACCTTGACCGGGTCGCCGACGCCGTTGCCCGGCTCCGGCGCGTACGCCGCGACGCCGGCGCGCTCGGCGACGACGCTGAGCTGGTTCACGGCGTTCGGGCGCTGGAGGTCCGCGGCGACCAGCAGCGGGGAGTGGCCCTGGTCCTTGAGCCACTTGCCGAGCTTTCCGGCGAGCGTGGTCTTACCGGCACCCTGGAGACCCGCGAGCATGATCACGGTGGGCGGGTTCTTGGCGAACCGGAGGCGGCGGGTCTCGCCGCCGAGGATCGTGACGAGCTCCTCGTTCACGATCTTGAGAACCTGCTGGGCCGGGTTCAGCGCCTTGGAGACCTCGGCACCGAGCGCACGCTCCTTGACGTTCTTGATGAAGGTCCGCACGACCGGCAGGGCCACGTCGGCCTCGAGGAGCGCGATACGGATCTCGCGTGCGGTGGCGTCGATGTCAGCTTCGGACAGCCGGCCCTTGCCCCGCAGGTTCTTGAACGTCGCTGAGAGGCGATCGGAGAGAGTATCGAACACGGCGCTCGTCGGTCCTCAGGGGTCGGGGGCGAAGGGAATCGCCCTCCAGGGTATCTGGCCGCGTGCGGTGCGGTCTCCACCGCGTTCGTACGAGACCGCGGGCACCCCCCGATCCCGTACGGGACAGGCGCTCTAGCCCCGCAGCGTCTCCTCCAGGGCGCGGGCCACCGAGGCCGCCTCCTCCCCCGGCAGGGGCGCGCCCTTCGTGCCGGTCACGTAGAAGGCGTCCACGGCGTTCGCGCCGAGCGTGGAGACGTGCATGCTCCGCACCCGGACGTTCGCGTCCTCCAGGGCCCGCCCGATGCGGTGCAGCAGACCGGGGGCGTCATGGGCGCGGACCTCGATGACCGTGGCGTGGCGGGAGGCCGTCGAGGCGACCGTCACACGGGGCGGCGGCGCGACCGTCCCCCGGCGGCGGGGGTAGGCGGCGTCCCGTTCGGCGAGCCGGGCCGTGATGTCGAGGGAGCCGTCCAGAGCGCGTACGAGATCGGCGCGCAGCCGGGCGGCCTGCGGCAGGGAACCGTACTCGGCGGCGACCCGCCAGTTGAGCAGCAGCACCGAGCCCTCCACGCCGTCGGGCAGGTCCAGGGCGCGCAGCTCGGCGGTGCGGACGGTCAGCCGGTGCATGGCGAGCACGCCCGCGACCGCGGGGAGTACGCCGGGCTGGTCGGGCACGGCGATGAGGAGCTCCACACCCAGCGGCTCCGGGTCGCCGGCGGTCTCCTCGGCCGGCGGCTCGGTCTGCGCACGCAGCGCCAGTACCGGCCCGCCCGTCCGGAACGCCTCGATCGCGAGCCGCTCCTGCTCGGCCGTGGGCGCCGCGTCCTCGGGCTCCTCGGGGGCGTCGCCGGCGAGTACGGCCGAGACCCGCTTGACCAGGTCGGCCACGAGGGAGCCGCGCCACGAGGACCAGGCGGCGGGGCCGGTGGCCAGGGCGTCCGCCTCGGTGAGGGCGTGCAGCAGTTCGAGGGTGCCCTGCGAGCCGACCGCCTCGGCGACCGAGCGGACCGTGGCCGGGTCCTCCAGGTCGCGCCGGGTCGCGGTGTCGACGAGCAGCAGATGGTGGCGTACGAGTGCGGCGAGCACCGCCACGTCCGTGCGGTCGAAGCCGATCCGGACGGCGACGTCCCGCGCGATGATCTCGCCCGCCACGGAGTGGTCGCCGGGCCAGCCCTTGCCGATGTCGTGCAGCAGGGCGGCCACGAGCAGGAGGTCGGGGCGGCCCACGCGGCGGGTGAGTTCGGAGGCGCGGACGGCCGTCTCGATGAGGTGGCGGTCGACGGTCCAGATGTGCACGGCGTTGCGCTGCGGCCGGCAGCGGACCCGCTCCCAGTCGGGCAGGAGCCGGGTGATCAGGCCCTCAGCCTCCAGCGCCTCCCAGACCTCGACGGTCGGGCGGCCCGAGCCGAGGAGCGTGACGAGCTGTTCGCGGGCCTCGGCGGGCCAGGGCGTGGGCAGCGGACGCGCGGCGGCGGCCATGCGCCGTACGGCGTGCAGGGACAGCGGGAGCCCCGCCTGTGCCGCCGCGGCCGCGGCGCGGAGCGGAAGTACGGGATCGCGCTCGGGGCGTGCGGCGCGTGCGAGCACCACCTCGCCGTCCATCTCGACCACACCCTCGGCGAGCGGGGAGCGCTCCGTGGCGGGCTTGGCGCCGCCGCCCAGCATGGCGCGCAGCCGCGGACGAACGGCGCGCGAACGCAGCACGCGCCCCACCTCGCGCCAGGTGACGTCACTGGCGTACGAGACGACGCGCGCTGCCTCGTACACCTGGCGCAGCAGGGTGTCGGCGTCCAGCAGCCCCAGCTCCGCGGCGACCTGGTCCTGCTCCTGGAGCGAGAGGCGGTCGGTGGCGCGTCCGGTGGTGAGATGCAGCGCGTCGCGTACGTCGAGGAGCCTGCGCCGGGCGTCGGAGAGGCCCTCGCGGGGGGCGTCCGCGAGCCACGAGGCGGCGACGGCGCGCAGGGCGGTGGCGTCGCGCAACCCGCCGCGCGCCTCCTTCAGGTCCGGCTCGAGGAGGTACTGCAGCTCTCCTTGGCGCTCGGCCCGCTCGGCGCACAGCTCCTGCAGTTCGGGGAGCCGTTTCGGCGCCTGATTGCGCCAGTCGGCGAGGACGGCCGTACGCAATCCGGCGGTGAGGCCGAGGTCGCCCGCGAGATGCCGGGCGTCCAGCAGCCCCAGCTGCACCTTGAGGTCATCGCCCGCGGTCTTGCGGGCCTCGGCGGGCGTGCGGACGGAGTGGTCGAGGGCGAGGCCCAGGTCCCAGATGGGATACCAGATGCGGTCGGCGAGGGCGGCGACCGCGCCGGAGTCGCTGCCGTCGTGCAGGAGCAGCAGATCGAGGTCGCTGCGGGGAGAGAGTTCGCCGCGTCCGTAGCCGCCGACGGCGACCAACGACACCCCGCGCAGTCCTTCGGAGCCGGCGGTGAACAGGCCGGTCAGCCAGTCGTCGGTGAGTTCCGCGAGGGCAGCACGGCGCGGCGGCCCGGACCGCGCCCCCTCCTGGAGGAGGCGCAGCCGGGCCGCCGCGTAGCCGCTGGGTCCCGAGTCCTCTGCTTCCGTACGCATGTCCGTACTCGTCACCCAGCGACTCCTGTCGTTTCTTCTTCTTCGAGCGGGTCCGGTTAGAGCGCGTCCGGGCCGCGCTCGCCGGTCCGGACCCGGACGGCTGTCTCGACCGGGATGGACCAGACCTTGCCGTCACCGATCTTGCCGGTGCGGGCCGCCTTCACGACGACGTCGATGAGCTGTTCGGCGTCGTCGTCCTCGGCCAGCACCTCGATGCGGATCTTGGGGACCAGGTCGACCGTGTATTCGGCGCCACGGTAGACCTCGGTGTGGCCCCTCTGCCGACCGTAGCCGCTGGCCTCGGTGACCGTCAGACCGTGCACCCCGAAGGCCTGCAGGGCCTCCTTGATTTCATCGAGCCGGTGGGGCTTCACGACGGCGGTGATGAGCTTCATGCGTCCACCTTCTTGGTCTCCGTACCCGCGAGGGCGGAAACGGCGCCTCCGACGACGCCGCCACCCGCTCCGCTGAAGTCGTATGCGGTCTCGGCGTGCTCGGCCTGGTCGATACCGGCGATCTCCTCGTCCTCGGTGACCCGCATACCGATCGTCTTGTCGATCAGGAAGGCGAGGATCGCGGAGGCGATGAGGGAGTAGGCGAGAACCGCGCCGACCGCGGCGCACTGCTTCCACAGCTGGTCGAACGTGTGGTCGCCGTAGAAGACGCCCGTCGCGGTGGACTGCCCCTTGCCGCTGGCGAAGAAGCCGATGAGCAGGGAGCCGACGACACCGCCGACCAGGTGGACACCGACGACGTCGAGGGAGTCGTCGTAGCCGAACTTGTACTTCAGGCCGACAGCCATGGCGCACAGCAGACCGGCGATGACACCGACGGCGATGGCACCGATCGGGGTCACACAGCCGCCGGACGGGGTGATGGCGACGAGGCCCGCGACCGCACCGGAGGCGGCGCCCAGCGTGGTGAACGCTCCGTGGCGGATCTTCTCGTAGATGAGCCAGGCCAGCATGGCGGCGGCGGTGGCGATCTGCGTGTTGACGAACATGAGCGCGCCGACGCCGTCATCGTTGCCGAGCCACGAACCGGCGTTGAATCCGAACCAGCCGAACCACAGCAGACCGGCGCCGAGCATGACCAGCGGGAGGCTGTGCGGACGCATCGGGTCCTTCTTGAAGCCGACGCGCTTGCCGATGACCAGGATCACGCCGAGCGCCGCGGCACCCGCGTTGATGTGGACCGCCGTACCACCGGCGAAGTCGATCACACCCATGTCGAAGGCCCAGCCGCCGGCGCCCCAGACCCAGTGGGCGACGGGGAAGTAGACGACCGTGCCCCACAGCGCGACGAACAGCGCCCACGCCGTGAACTTGACGCGGTCCGCGAGGGCACCGCTTATCAGGGCGGGCGTGATGATCGCGAACATCATCTGGAAGACCATGAAGACGAAGATCGGGATGGTGTAGCCGTCCCACAGCTCCGTCAGGCCGATGTTGCTGAGGCCGACCCAGTCCGAGTTCCAGCCGATGAGGGAGCCGTGGTCGGTACCGAAGGCGAGCGAGAAGCCGTACAGCACCCACAGGATCGTGATGATCCCTATGCTGATGAAGCTCATCATCAGCATGTTCAGGGTGCTCTTGACGCGGACCATGCCTCCGTAGAAGAAGGCCAGGCCGGGCGTCATGATCAGCACCAGGGCGGAACAGATGAGCATGAACCCTGTGTTGGCGGCAGACAGCTTGGGTGCTTCTGCGGCAAGGGTGATGGCTGGTGCCATCGGCGTCTCCTCGTCGTTTGGTACGGCCCCGTGCGGGCGAAGCCTGAGTGGGCGTGAGGGGCGGGCCGGTTATGCGCCATGAGATTGGCGCAGCGCCGTTTCCGTCGAAGCCCCTCGATGTTTCGCACCCGTGACGAAGAGGTCCTGCGTGTTACGCGTCCATGAACTGCCTGATACCGGGCCGAGCGATCGTTATCGTGGCGCAACCTTCTTCGAAGGTGCATGAACCGGCCACGGCCGGCCGTCCGATGACCTGGCATAGGGGGAGCCGAGTCGGGCAGTTCGGGACAGCCGGCCGTGGCCGGAGTACTGGGCCGGGGCCGCTCGCGCGGCCCGGTCAGACCGCCTCGGCGGTCTCGGGCAGGTCGATGGCGAGCTGGTCGGTGAGATCGACGACCTCGGCGAGGTCCCCGAAGTCGCGGGCCGCCGTGTCGACCGTCTTTCGGATACGAGTGTTGACACGCTCGGAGCGCACCTTCTTGGCGACCGCCATCGCCTCCTTGGCCAGCACCGCGCTCTGCTCGGGCTCGCGCTGCAGGAGGTGCACGGTGGCCATGCCGATGAGGTTGAGTGCGTACGAACGCTGGTGCTCCTGGTCCTTGCCGAAGCGGTCGACGGCCTGCTGCATCAGGGGCTCGGCCATGGACGCGTACGTGGGGCTGCGCCCGGCGACGTAGGCGAGGTCGCGGTAGGAGTGCGAGTTCTCGGCGTACAGCTCGGCCTTCGAGAAGAAGCGGATCCAGTCGGGGTCCGGGTCGTCCCACTCATGGACGTCGGCGAAGGTGTCCTCGGCCATCCGGACGGCCCGCTTGCACTTTCCGGGCTGGCCCATGCTGGCGTAGGCGCGGGCCTCCATCGCATACAGCATCGACTGGGTGCGCGGGCTCGCGCAGTCACGGCTTCCGTACTGCGCGAGATGGATGAGTTCGAGGGCGTCGTCGGGCCGGGCGAGGTGGATCATCTGGCGGCTCATGCTGGAGAGGATGTACGAGCCGAGCGGCTTGTCGCCCGCTTCCTTGGCGGCGTGCAGGGCGAGCACGAAGTACTTCTGCGCGGTGGGCTGGAGTCCCACGTCGTAGCTCATCCAGCCCGCCAGCTCGGCCAGCTCCGCGGCGACCTTGAACAGGCGTTTGTTGGTCGCGGCGGGCTGGGGCTCCTGCAGCAGGTCCGTCACCTCGTGCAGCTGGCCGACGACCGCCTTGCGGCGCAGGCCGCCACCGCACTGGGCGTCCCATTGCCGGAACATGACGGTGGTGGACTCCAGGAGGTCCAGCTCGGGCTTGGAGAGCCGGCCGCCGCGGCGGGTCGAGGCCGGGGGCTCGGGCTCCTCGTGCGGCGATGCGGGCGTGGGCACGAGCCAGCGCTGCATGGGCTCGATGAGTGCCGGGCCGGCGGAGAGGGCCAGCGAGCTGCCGAGGAAGCCGCGGCGCGCCAGCATCAGGTCGCTGCGCGAGTACTCGCTGATCAGCGCCACGGTCTGCGGGCCCGTCCAGGGCAGATCGACGCCGGACACGGACGGTGACTGGTGGGCGGCGCGCAGACCGAGGTCCTCGACGGCGACGACACAGCCGAACCGCTCGGAGAACAGCTCGGACAGGATCCGCGGGATCGGCTCCCGCGGGTTCTCACCGTCCAGCCAGCGGCGCACCCGCGAGGTGTCCGTGGAGATGTGATTGGCCCCCAACTGGCGGGCCCTGCGGTTCACTTGACGTGCGAGCTCACCCTTCGACCAGCCGCTGCGCACGAACCACGAGCCGAGCAGCTCATTGGGGCGCTTGTCAGCGTTCATCCCGCTTCCGCCGTTGCCGCCCACTGGAACGCCCCCATCCCTGAGACCACTTGCACGCTGCGTGCGCCCAAGCCCTATCAGAATGCCGGTAAATACAGCCGCCCGTCCGGCAGTTCTCACCCTTCGAACGGGAAGCCGACTTGCCCTTGGCATACCCACGAGTGCATACGTCCCCAGGACTCGTGCACTCAAAGTAATCCTACGATCACCCGTCCAGCCATGGCGATCCCGGAATCGCCACCATTCGCCACCCCTTCGAATGAACTCCGCGTGGCCTGTGCGCGATTCACTTGACACATGACGGCCGGGAGTGGGCGGAGCGGTGTACACCGGGGCGCACACAGCCGAGTGCACCACCCGGGGCACCACAAAGCGCCGCCTGGACCGCGCGGCACGGGGAAGTCGGGAACAGAGAGTTACGTTCTGCTTTCCTAACGTAACCACCGGTGCGTCAAACCCGTTGGAGGGGGCATGGGCTTCACGATCGGCAGCAGTCGGGGGATGCGCGAAATCCGGCCCGGCTCGCGGCGCCGCGGCCGCTCCTCGGAGTGCACCGCCGTGGCCGAGTTCACCGGGCTGTGGGGCTGGGACGTGGTCCCGGGCGCCCGCACCGCCGCCGGGGCATGCTCGTGCGGCCAGGCCGACTGCCCCGCACCGGGCGCGCATCCGCTGGACTTCGCGCCGACCATCCCGGCCGGGGCCACACTCGACGAGGCGACCGAGGCCTGGGCCGAGTTCCCGGGGGCCGCGGTGATGCTGCCGGTCGGCGGCGCCTTCGACGTGATCGAGGTCGCCGAACCCGCCGGGCGCCGCGCGCTCGTCCGTCTCGAACGCATGGGGCTCCCCCTCGGACCCGTCACGGCCACTCCGGACGGCCGCGCCCACTTCTTCGTCGCCCCCGGCGCGGCGGCCGAACTCCCCGAGCTGCTCTACCGGATGGGCTGGGACGACGCGTCCCTCGACCTGCACGGCCTGGGCCCCGGTACGTATGTCACGGCGCCACCCTCCGACCGAGGTGGCCGCGGCCCGGTCCAGTGGCTGCGCTCCCCCGCCCTGGACTCGGCGACGAAGCCACCGCAGGCACGGCTGCTGCTCGGCACGTTGGCGTACGTGGCGCATCGGTCGCGCGTATAGCTCCCGGCACACGGGTGGCGCGCCCGGCTTCCGCCGGGCGACAACGGCGAAGGGCCCCGCCTCATCTGCACCATGCGGCGGGGCCCTTCTTCTTCGCGTAAGCCGGGATTACTCGCCAATGAGCGCGTCCACGAAGGCCTCCGGCTCGAACGGCGCCAAGTCGTCCGCGCCCTCGCCCAGACCCACCAGCTTGACCGGTACGCCCAGCTCGCGCTGCACCGCGACGACGATGCCGCCCTTGGCGGTGCCGTCCAGCTTGGTCAGCACGATGCCGGTGATGTCGACGACCTCGGCGAAGACGCGGGCCTGCACGAGACCGTTCTGCCCGGTCGTGGCGTCGAGCACCAGCAGCACCTCGTCCAGCGGCGCGTGCTTCTCGACGACGCGCTTGACCTTGCCGAGCTCGTCCATGAGGCCGGTCTTGGTGTGGAGCCGGCCCGCGGTGTCGATGAGCACGACGTCGTAGCCCATCTCCTTGCCTTCCTTGACCGCGTCGAAGGCGACGGAAGCGGGGTCGCCGCCCTCGGGCCCGCGCACGGTGTAGGCGCCGACCCGGTCACCCCAGGTCTGCAGCTGCTCGGTGGCGGCGGCACGGAAGGTGTCGGCGGCACCCAGGACGACGGTGCGACCGTCGGCCACCAGCACGCGGGCGAGCTTGCCGGTGGTGGTGGTCTTGCCAGTGCCGTTGACGCCGACGACCATCACGATGCCGGGCTTGCTGGCTTCGGGCTCGGTCTTGACGGTGCGGTCGAAGTCGGTGCCGACCAGGTTGAGCAGCTCCTCGCGCAGCAGGCCGCGCAACTCGTCCGGAGTGCGCGTGCCGAGCACCTTGACGCGCTCGCGCAGCCGCTCGACCAGCTCCTGGGTGGGCTGGACGCCGACGTCGGCGGTGAGCAGCGTGTCCTCGATCTCCTCCCAGGTGTCCTCGTCGAGGTGCTCGCGCGAGAGCAGCGTGAGCAGCCCCTTGCCGAGCGCGTTCTGCGAGCGGGAGAGACGGGCGCGCAGACGTACCAGCCGTCCGGCGGTCGGCTCCGGGATCTCGATCGCGGGAGCTTCGACAAGAGGCTCGGGCTCCTCGACGGCGACCGGCGCGCCCGCCGAGCCCTCGGGAAGATCCACCTCCTCGATCGTGCGGCGCGGTTCTTCGCGCGGCGTCTCGGCCTCGTCGCCGACGTGCGGCTCGGCCGGAGGGGCGGTGATGTCGGGGGCGGCGGGGGGCGGCGGGGGCAGCTGCTTCCGCTTGCGACTGCCGACGACGAGCCCGCCGAGCGCGCCGATCACGACCAAGGCGATGACTACAGCAAGGATGACGGTTTCCATAACGTCCCCCAGTATCGGCCATCCCTCCCGCGGGAGGCGGATTCCCATTCCAAGGCGAGATTCCGTGGCTTCCTCCAAAGGACATAAGTCACAAAGAGTCATCACTCCAGCCAAAGTATGATGATTCGCCATGAGCACCACCGAGCCCTCCGATGGCGCCCTCGAAGCTCCTGCCCTCGAAACCCGCGGCATCGAGCCGGTCCCCCACTCCGAACGCACCGCGAGAACCCGCGACCTGTTCCCCACCTGGGTTGCCGCCAACATCAGCGTCCTGCTGCTGACCATGGGCGCGAGCCTGGCCGTCACGTACGGGCTCAACTTCTGGCAGGCCCTGGTCGTCGGCGTCGCGGCGCCGATCGTGTCGTACGGCCTGGTCGGACTGATCGGTATCGCGGGCAGGCGCGGCGGCGCTCCCGGCATGGCCCTGTCCCGCGCGGTCTTCGGCCAGCGCGGGAATCTCCTCCCCGGCTCACTGATCTGGATCGCCCGCTGGGGCTGGGAGACGATCAACGCGGTGACCGGCGCCTACGCGCTGCTCACCGTCCTCGACATTCTCTTCGGCATCAAGAGCAACACGTTCCTGATCATCGTGACGCTGCTGCTCTTCGTCCTCACGACGTTCGGGATCTCGGGCCTCGGCATCATGGCCGTCCAGAAGTGCAACAAGTGGGCGATGTACCTCTTCGGCGGCTTCTCGGTGCTCGTCCTCGGCCATCTGATCGTGGACACGGACTGGAGCAAGGTCTTCGGACAGGCGGCGGGCCAGACGTCCCTGATGATCACGGGCGTCGGCCTCATCGCCGCGGGCGGCATCAGCTGGGTGCCCTCCTCCCCCGACTTCACGCGCTATCTGCCGCGTACGGCGTCGTCCGCGGCGATCGTGCGCAACTCCATCGGCGGCGCCGGCATCGTCGTACTGCCCATGGTCCTGATGGGCGCCGTCATGGCGGTCTCCACGCCGGATCTGGCCTCGGCCGCCGACCCGGTCTCCTTCCTCGGCGCGGTCCTGCCGCTGTGGATCGCGGTGCCGTATCTGCTGATCGCCCTGGTCGGCATGCTGCTGATCAACGCGATGTCGATGTACTCGGCGGGATTCACCGCGCAGACGCTCGGCTTCAAGGTGCCGCGCCACTGGGCGGTCTCGGTCAACGCCGTGATCTCGCTGGTCTTCGGCGGCGTCCTGATGCTGGTCGCGACCAGCTTCATGGGCTCGTTCATCGCCTTCCTGTCGCTGCTCGCCGTCGCCTTCTCGGCATGGGTGGGCGTGTTCGGAGCGGACATGCTGCGCCGCAGGGAGTACGACGCCGAGGCCCTGGTCGACACCACGCGGACCAGCGCCTATTGGTACCGCGGCGGCTTCAGTCCCGCCGCGGTCGCCGCGTGGGCGGTGGGACTGGGCAGCGGACTGCTGTTCACGACGTCCGACTGGTTCACGGGCCCGCTGGCCTCCAACAACCCCATCGGCGAGTACGGCCTGGGCTGGGTGGCGACGATCGTGGTCTCCTTCTTCCTCTACGTCGTCCTGCCGAAGCCCGCGGTGGTCGCACCCGGGACCGAGCCCGTCAAAGAGCCCGCCGCTATGGCCGTCTGACGTACCGTCAGCTACCGTCCCCCTTCACACACGAAGGGGGACTCCCCATGCCCGTAACCGTCGTACGCTTCAACCTCGTTGACCCCGACGCCACACCCGCGTCGCTCAGTGCCCGCTACAAGGCGGCGGTCGAGATGGCCGCGTACGCCGACGACCGCGGGATCACCACCGTGCAGACCGAGGAACACCACGGTGTCGCCAACAACTGGCTGCCCTCGCCGTTCGCCTTCGCGGGCGCGGTCTTCGGCGCCACCCGGCACATAGCGGTCACGGTGTCGGCGGTCATCGGTCCGCTGCACGACCCGCTGCGCCTCGCCGAGGACATCGCCGTACTCGATCTGCTCAGCGGCGGACGGCTCGTCACAGTGGCCGGAATCGGCTACCGGCCCGAGGAGTACGCCCTCTTCGACGTCGACTGGAAGCGGCGCGGCACACTCCAGGACGAGCTGCTGGAGACGGTGCTGAAGGCGTGGACCGGCGAGGAGTTCGGGTACCGGGGCCGTACGGTACGGGTCACCCCGCGCCCCTTCTCGGATCCGCACCCCCTGCTGCTGGTCGGCGGTTCGTCCAAGGCCGCGGCCCGGCGCGCCGCCCGGCTCGGGCTGCCGTTCTTCCCCAGCGCGCACCTTCCCGAGCTGGAGGCGTACTACAAGGAGCGGCTCCTCGAGTACGGCACCGAGGGCTGGACCATGATGCCCGCCGCCGAGACCCCGCTGCTGCACATCGCCGAGGACCCGGACCGGGCGTGGGCCGAGTACGGCGGGCACTTCCTGCACGAGGCGCGGACCTACGCCTCCTGGCAGTCCGGCGACATCCGCTCCGCGGTGAAGTCGGCGGCCACCTCGGTCGACGAGCTGCGCGCGGAGGGTGTCTACCGGATCCTCACGCCCGACGCGTGCGTGGAGCAGGGCCTGGACAACTTTGTGCTGCATCCGCTGTCCGGCGGGATGCCGATCGACGAGGGCTGGCGCAGCCTGCACCTGTTCTGCGAAAACGTACTGCCCCGGCTCAAGGACCTCGAGGGAATCGGGGGCTGAGCCGGGGCAGTACGTCTCTTACGAGTACGAGGAGAGGGGCAGCGGGGACTTGGCCCTTCTCCCCGAGTTTCGGGGAGCCTTTCTCAGGAGGCTCAGCCCATCTCCTCCAGGGCCTTGCCCTTCGTCTCCTTCACGTACTTGAGCACGAAGGGGATGGAGAGCGCGGCGAAGATCGTGTAGATCACGTAGGTCGCGGAGAGGTTCCAGTCGGCCAGCGACGGGAAGCTCGCGGTGATGGCCCAGTTGGCGATCCACTGCGCGGAGGCGGCGACGCCCAGCGCGGCGGCGCGGATCCGGTTCGGGAACATCTCGCCCAGGAAGACCCAGACCACGACACCCCAGGAGAGGGCGAAGAAGAGGACGAAGACATGCGCGGCGATCAGGGCGGTCCAGCCCTGGGCGGCCGGCAGCTTGCCGTCGACGAGGTCGAAGGAGAAGGCCCAGGCCTCGAGGCCGAGACCGATGACCATGCCCACGGAACCGATGAGCGCGAGCGGCTTACGGCCGATCCGGTCGACGAAGATCATGGCGATCACGGTGCCGATGATGTTGATGATCGACGTCGTGAACGAGTAGAGGAACGAGTCCGTCGGGTCGACGCCGACCGACTGCCACAGCGTCGAGGAGTAGTAGAACGCGACGTTGATGCCGACGAACTGCTGGAAGACCGAGAGGCCGATACCGACCCAGACGATCGGCTTGAAGAAGAAGCTGCCGCCGAGCAGGTCCTTGAAGGTCGACTTGTGCTCGCTCTTCATGGCGTGCTCGATCTCGGCGACGCGGGCGTTCAGGTCGACCTTGTCGCCCTCGACCTCCTTGAGCACCTCACGGGCGCGCTCGTCCTTGCCGACGGAGATCAGGAAGCGCGGCGACTCGGGGATCGCGAAGGAGAGCAGACCGTACAGGACGGCCGGGATGACCATGACGCCGAGCATGACCTGCCAGGCCTCGAAGCCCAGGAGCGTGCCGCGCTGGTCACCGCCGGCGGCGTTCAGGATGCCCCAGTTGACCAGCTGCGAGACGGCGATGCCGACGACGATCGCGGCCTGCTGGAAGGATCCGAGGCGTCCGCGGTACGCGGCCGGGGAGACCTCGGCGATGTAGGCGGGGCCGATGACGGAGGCCATGCCGATGGCGAAACCGCCGATGATGCGCCAGAAGGCGAGGTCCCACAGCGCGAAGGGCAGCGCGGAACCGACGGCGCTGACCGTGAAGAGGACGGCGGAGATCTGCATGCAGCGGATGCGGCCGATGCGGTCGGCTATGCGACCCGCGGTCGCGGCGCCGACGGCGCAGCCGATCAGCGCGATGGCAATGACCTGTGCCAGGGTCGCGGAGCCGATGTCGTAACGGCTGCGGATGGCTTCGACGGCGCCGTTGATCACGGCACTGTCGTAGCCGAACAGGAAGCCGCCCATCGCGGCCGCCGCCGCGATGAAGATGACATGCCCGAGATGTTCGGGGTGAGCCGTCCTGGCTCCTGGCTGGGGTGCCTGCGCGGTGCTGGTCACGTGAAACTCCTCGGGCCACCGGCCTCGCTGCCGGGGGGTGGGGGCAAGCCCTTCAGGGTGGTTCCAGTGGCGCATAACCTCGCGCCGCCCACCACCTGAAGGTAAAAGCAACGTTGCAGAGACTATGCCTTCAAGTTTCGAAGTCAACAGCTCGCTTGCTGTGAATTTTTAGCACAGGAGTGGTGAGCGTGTGTTCAATACTTGAACTCAGAAGAAGCCCAGGTCATGACCGGTGTGGCCTACATGTATCTAGCGGAGCCGCTGGCTGATGACCTTCGACACACCGTCGCCCTGCATGGAGACGCCGTACAGCGCGTCGGCGACCTCCATCGTGCGCTTCTGATGTGTGATCACGATCAGCTGCGAGGCCTCCTGCAGCTCCTGCATGATGCGGATCAGCCGCTGCAGGTTGGTGTCGTCGAGCGCCGCCTCGACCTCGTCCATCACATAGAACGGGCTGGGCCGCGCCTTGAAGATCGACACAAGCATCGCGACGGCGGTCAGCGACCGCTCACCGCCGGAGAGCAGGGACAGCCGCTTGACCTTCTTGCCCGGGGGCCGCGCCTCGACGTCCACACCCGTGGTGAGCATGTTGTCGGGGTCGGTCAGAATCAGCCGCCCCTCCCCTCCCGGGAACAGCCGGCTGAAGACCCCCTCGAACTCCCGGGCCGTGTCCCGGTACGCCTCGGTGAAGACCTGTTCGACGCGCTCGTCGACCTCCTTCACCACCTGAAGCAGATCGGCACGCGTCTTCTTGAGGTCCTCGAGCTGCTCACTGAGGAACTTGTGGCGTTCCTCCAGCGCGGCGAACTCCTCCAGAGCGAGCGGGTTGACCTTGCCCAGCTGCTGGTACGCCCGCTCCGCCGACTTGAGCCGCCGCTCCTGCTCGGCACGGTGGAACGGCCGGGGCTGGTTGCGCGGATGCTCCGGGTCCTCGGGCAGTTCCTCGCCCTCGGCTGGGAGCGAGGGCGGCACGGGCTGGTCGGGACCGTAGTCCGCGACGAGTCCCGCCGGTTCGACACCGAGCTCCTCCAGCGCCTTCGACTCCAGCTGCTCTATGCGCAGCCGCTTCTCGGCGCCGAGTACCTCGCCTCGGTGAACCGAATCCGTGAGTTTGTCGAGTTCCGCCTTGAGGTCGCGGCCCAGGTTGCGGGCGACGCCGAGCGCCTGCTCCCTGTGCGTCTTGGCGTTCTCCGCGGCGACCCGCTCCTCCTCGGCCCGGGTGAGCGAGACTTCGACGTGCACGAGCAGCTGGCGCGCACCGGAGGCGACGGCCTCGGCGACCGCCGCCTCGTGCCGCAGCCGGGCCCGCCGCTGCTCGGCACGCGCGCGTGCCTCGCGTTCGGCGCGCGCGGCCCGGTCGAGTCCGTCGGCCCGCCCGGCGAGCCCCTTGACCCGCTCCTCGTGCGTACGCACCTGGAGCCGGGCCTCCATCTCGGTCTGCCGCGCATTGGCGCCGTCGGCGGCGAGCCGGTCGCGCACGGAGGTGTCGGGCTCCTCCTCGACGGGCATCTCCTCGGCCACGGCGAGCCGTTCGGCCAGTTCCTCGGCCTCCTCCACGGCCCGGTCGAGCGCCTCCTGCGCCCGCGCGGCGGCGGCCGTACTCCGCTCGGCCTCCCCGGCAGCTCCCCGCGCCTGTCCGGCCAGCCGCCCGAGCTGCTGCGCCACGGACGACTTCTCCCGCTCGGCGGCCCGCCGCCGCTCGCCCAACTCCTCGACGAGCGCTGCCCGTTCTTTCCTCTGCTCGGTGGCGAGGTGCTGGGTCTCGGTCAACTCCTCGCAGCGGACCGCGAGTTCTTCGAGCTCGGCCGCTGCCTCGTCGACCGATGCCTGCACTTCGAGCAGGCTGGGCGCCCCGGCGGACCCGCCGTGCGCGAAGTGCGCCCCGAGCAGGTCGCCCTCTGCGGTGACGGCGGTGAGTTCGGGCCGCGCGTAGACGAGGTCCTCGGCGTCTTCGAGGGTGCCCACGACAACGATCCCGCGCAGCAGTCGCCGTACGGCGGGCATGAGTTCGGCGGGGCCCCGGACGAGGTCGGCGGCGTACGGGGGCCCGTCGGCCCGGTGATCGGGACGGGATACACCGTCGGGCGCGCCGTAGGCGTCGCCGCGCCGCTCCGCATCGCCCGCGACACCTGGCGCCCGGTACTCACCGGCCTCGGCCCCGGTCCCCGTGCCGCTCCCGGCCCTGTGGCGTACGTCACCCGTGGCGCCGTACACGTCTTCGCGCTCCGTCGCGAGCGCCTCGCCGGGAGCACCGCCCGCGGTACCTGGCGCCCGGTGCTCCCCGATCCCCGCCGCGCCGCGTACGTCATCGGTGGCGCCGCGGTCCGTCGACGAGACCGCGGGCCGCGCCGCTGCGGGAGCGTGCGAACCGTCCGCGGGCCGCCCTGCCGGGCCGGCCACCGCCTGCCCTGCCCCAGGAGAGCCCGGTCCCGCCGGAACGTCCCTGCGTACGCCTCCGGTCGCCGGGCCGGAGCCGTCGCGCCGCGCCGCGCCCGTTCCGGGCTCCTCCGGTGCGCCCGCCAGCAGCAACGCCGCCCGCCCGGCGTCCTGCTTGCGCAGCAGGCGGATGGCCTCCGCGGCGGAGGCGGGGGTGGTGACCGCGATCGCGTCCGCTGCCGCGCCGAAGGCGGCGGCCAGGGGAACTTCGAAGCCGGGGGTCACCGACAGCAGCTCGGCCGCCGGCCCGAGCAGCCCCGTCAGCCGGTCCTTCGCCCCGAGCAGCGCTCCCGTGCCGTCCTTGCGGCGCAGCCCGAGGGCGAGCGCCTCGTGGCGGGCCTGGGTGGCGGCGCGCCTGCGTTCCGCCGCCGTGGCCGCCTCGCGGGCCGCCGTCAGCGTGGCCTCCGCCTCGGCCAGCGCCCGCTTGGCCGCCTCGTGCCGGTCCGTCAGCTCCGCGTCGCCCGCGTCGAGGCCGTCGACCTCGGCCTTCAGCTGCTCGTACTCCTCCTGGGCGGCGACCGCGCGCTCCTGGGCCTCGTCGCGGGCGGAGGCGAGCCGGTCGATCTCCGCCTGGGCGGAGGCTGCGCGTGAACGGGCGGCGTTCACCTGGCCGTTGAGGCGGGCAAGACCCTCGCGGCGGTCGGCGATGGCGCGGGCCACATCCTTGAGGCGGCGCTCCTCGACGGCGAGCTCGCGCTCCAGCTCGGCGCGGTGCGCGACGGTGTCCTCCAGCGCGCGCTCGGCCGCCTCCAGGGCCGCTTCGAGCTCGGCCTCCTGCTCGCGGATCCGCGCGGCCTCGCGCTCCATGTCCTCGGGGTCGCGGCCGCGCCGCTCCTCGGCGGGCACCGATGTGGCGCTCTTCACGCGCGCGTCGGCCAGCGAGATCGTGCCGCGCACCCGCTCGGCGAGCTGCGAGAGTTCGTACCAGGTCTGCTGGGCGCGCTGGAGTCGCGGCGTCAGCTGCCGTACCTCGTCCTCCAGGAGAGCTTCCCGCTGGAGCGCCTTCTTCAGCTCCGCCTCGGCGGCTTCCTTGCGTTCCTTGAGTGCGGCCTCGTCGGCGATCTCGGTCTGCAGTGCCTGGCGGAGTCGTACGAGATCGTCGGCCAGCAAGCGCAGACGCGCGTCCCGGAGGTCGGCCTGGATGACGGCGGCGCGGCGGGCGACGGCCGCCTGGCGGCCGAGCGGCTTCAACTGCCGCCGCAGTTCGTCCGTGAGGTCCTGCACGCGCGCGAGGTTCGCCTGCATCGCGTCCAGCTTCCGCAGCGCCTTCTCCTTGCGCTTGCGGTGCTTGAGGACGCCCGCCGCCTCCTCGATGAAGGCGCGGCGGCCCATCGGATCGGCGTGCAGGACGGAGTCGAGCTGGCCCTGGCCGACGATGACGTGCATCTCGCGGCCGATGCCGGAGTCGGACAACAGCTCCTGGATGTCGAGGAGACGGCAGGTGTCACCGTTGATCTGGTACTCGCTGCCGCCGTTGCGGAACATGATCCGCGTGATGGTGACCTCGGCGTACTCGATGGGCAGCGCCCCGTCGGAGTTGTCGATGGTCAGCGACACCTCGGCGCGGCCGAGCGGTGGACGGCCGGTCGTGCCGGCGAAGATGACATCCTCCATCTTGCCGCCGCGCAGCGACTTGGCCCCCTGCTCGCCCATGACCCAGCTCAGGGCGTCCACGACATTGGACTTGCCCGAACCGTTGGGCCCCACGACACAGGTGATACCCGGCTCGAACCGCAGCGTGGTCGCCGAGGCGAACGATTTGAACCCGCGCAGGGTCAGGGCCTTGAGGTGCACGCCGCTGGACTCTACCTTTCGTGCTGGTCTCACTCCATGAACGCGCGGTTTCACCCGTGAACGTGCAGGGCACACCAGACGTTAAAGACAGTGGAACTGTGCGCGGGGGAAAGAAAGAAGGGACGCCGAGGGGCGTCCCTTGCAAATCTGACAACTTAGCGGTTGATAGGGGCTGCCCAACCACTGCTGTCGTAGTGCGGTGCAGTGATCAGGTGAGCGCAGGCTCCGCCTGGGGTACGTCGATGCTCTCGAGAAGCGAATCGTGAGAAGCGGCAGCCGCGAGCGCGTCGTTCTCGGCCTGAATCCGTACGAGCTCGGATTCGAGGTCCTGTACGCGCTGCTGGAGCCGTCGCATCTCGGCAATGAGTCGCGGGTCGGAACCGCCGACGTAACCGAGAAGCGCCTTTGCCATGATGGATGGTCCTCCACACTGAGTGACCGACCGAAGCGGTGTGGGTCGTGAGGGAATCGCACCCGCGATGCTTGACACTGCTGATGTCCTGCTGCCGTTCCACATGCCAAACAGCTAAGGTGCGCGGGGCTTTCAGCGTCTCACCAAAAAGTTTGACGGTCAACACGATCACGCCCCGTATCGGCGGGCAACCCGCTGTCGCGCGGCCCTTGAACGGCAGCGCTGCGACTCCTGCGGGGTCCTCAGGGCGTGGAGATCATCCTTAACTGCGGAGCCTGCCACGACAAGCCGTTCTTGGCAACCACCAGGTCATTTCTGCTTCTGGCAGGTGCCGGTGGCATGCCATACCGCTTCCGCCTGGGCCGTTGCACCAGTCACCGTCAGCGGATGGCGAAGTCGTCGTAGTTCCCCCGGGGCGTGTCCCAGATCTCAGTGACTCCGTCTACCCGCCCGGGCGTGTCGTCGCCCTGGAGCCAGTCCAGCAGGCTCTGGCATCCGTCCCGGGAGCCCTCCGCGACCACCTGGACCCGTCCGTCGTCCAAATTGAGAGCAAAACCACTCAGCCCGCCGATCTCCAGCGCCTTGGCCCGCGTGAACCAGCGGAAACCCACACCCTGGACCCTTCCGCGCACCCAGACGACCAGCCGTGCAACCTCGTTCATGGGTGCACGCTAACCGGACAATGTCTCGCGGAGCACTTCCTCCCCTCGCGCCATGCGGTACCGTCCCGACCCAATGAGTCTCATATGAAACTCACTCTTTCGGGTGAGGTTCGGCTGAGGACCGCTGACCGCAAGACGAGGAAGGCCCAGGAGATGGGACGCCACCGACGCTCCGCCGCCGGCCGCGCCGCCACTGGCCGCGCCACCGGGGTCACGGAAACGAACGGGACGCAGACGGACAGCTACGGTCCGGAGAATCTGTACGGCTACGCCGCAGTCGCCGACCTCCCGCGCACCGCCGCTGCCCGCTCACACCGCAAGAGGAAGGCCGCGACCCCCGTCCGCACGGGTCTGCTCGGCGTCTCGGCGGCCGTGGCGCTGGGCACCGTCGCCGTGGCGACCGGAGTGCTGCCCGGCAGCGACAACTACTCGCTCGGCGGCGGCAGCAACAACTCCGACAGCGTGCAGGCCGCGAGCTCTCCGTCCGGTCTGGAGACCCAGCAGGGCGGCACGTCCGGCAGCGCGGACTCCCGCGAAGGCACGTCGACGAGCCGTGACGCGGACCGCTCCGCATCGCCCTCGGACTCGGCCGCTCCCGCAACGTCGCCCGTCGCTCCGACGACGACGCCTTCGAAGGAGCCCACCGCCAAGCCCAGCAAGACGAAGGCTCCGAAGCCCGCGAAGCCCGCCAAGCCCCACACGAAGGCGCCGAAGACCACCGCCCCGGTGACGGTCTCCGCCGAGGCCGCGGCCGAGGCCGCGGTACTCAAGCTCGTCAACGAGGAGCGGGCCAAGGTGGGCTGCAGCGCGGTGTCGGCGAACAGTGCCCTCACCGACCTGGCCCAGACCTTCAGCGAGGACATGGCCGCGCGCGACTTCTTCGACCACACCGACCCGAGCGGGCACAGCCCCTGGGACCGGGCGGCGAAGGCCGGGATAACCAGCCTGGGCGGCGAGAACATAGCCCGCGGTCAGACCACCGCCGCGGCGGTGATGGAAGCCTGGATGAACAGCCCCGGCCACCGCGCCAACATCCTCAACTGCGACTTCAAGACCCTCGGCGTCGGAGCCCACTTCGGCTCGGGCGGCCCGTGGTGGACGCAGGACTTCGGCTACTGAGATAACCGCAGGTCAGAGGCACTTTCCGCTCTGGTCCTGCTCGGGACCGCAGTCCGCAGGCTCATCGTCCTCGAAGACTCGATCAACGGCGGCCCGGGGGTCAGCCCCTCGTTCCGGTCAGCACGGCACGGGCGATACCGGTGAGATTGCCCTGCGCGACGAGGATCTCCCTCCGGTTCGATCCGTCGAGATCGGCCGCGTAGACGTTTCCGCCCAGGTCGGTCACGTACATGCGGCCGGCGTCCAAATCGAGGGCGAGGCCGATGCCTTCCATCAGGTGGGTCAGCAGGATCTCGGACGTCCGCTGCCCGCCCGGAGGATCCATCGGCGAGCGGTTCACGCTGTTGCCCCGCGGCGGGTCCCCGCGATCCGTCCAGTACAGCATGCGCTTCGCGAGGTCGAGCTCCAGGTCGATCGGCTCGGGCAGCCCCTCGAACAGCACCTCGATGTCGCCGCGTTCGGCCACTCCCTCCCCGGCGGGCAGGTCGATTCCGGCCCGCAGGATCTTCCCTAGTCCCGCGTCGCTCGGGCCCTTCTGCGTCCAGTAGAGGTGTCCGCCGACGGTGTCGACGGCGACTCCCACGCACCACCGGGTCTCGTCGCGACGGTCGTCCTCTCCCTGTCCCGTCTGCACGAGGGTCTCGACGTGCGAGCCGTCGAGGTCGCAGCGCATCACGCGCATACCCTCGCGATCACCCCAGTACAGCTTCCGGCCGGCGGCCTCCAGGTGCAGCTGCTTGGGGGTGTGCGTGACGCCGCTGGGGACGATCGTCGTCCGGTTGCCTCCGTCCAGGTCCACGCGCTCGATCGAGCCGTCGTTCTCCGGCGGAATACCCATGTTGGTCCAGTAGATGTACCCGGCCACGACATCGACGGCGACCCCGTCGGGGATCCTGCACTCGGTGACGAGAAACTTCTTGTCGGAGCCGTCGGGGTTCACGGAGAACAGCCGGCCGCCACTGCTGGCCTCGAGCACGAACAGTCTTTCCTGATGCTGCGTCACGGTCCCTCCTTCGTCTCGGGACCGGCTGCGGCACTCGGACCGGACGGGTCGTACTGGGCGCGCACGGCGAGCAGGGCCGAGAGCATCGCGTCGCGCCGGGCGGCCAGATCGTCGACCGAGTGGCCGTCCGCCTCCTCCAGGACACCGTTGACGATCTGCTCCTTGAGCTCGGGCGTGAACCTGGGGGTGCCCAGTTCCTCCCAGGACGCCACCATCCGCGGCATGAGGGTGTCCATGAAGTGCTGGATGCCGCCCTCTCCTCCGCCGAGATGCCACAGCAGATGGGGGCCCATGACACCCCATCTCAGCCCCGGCCCCCAGGACACCGCGTCGTCGGAGTCCACCACGTCGAGCACTCCCTCCTGGACCAGGTACACGACCTCGCGGTACAGCGCGGCCTGGATGCGGTTGGCGACGTGCCCGGGAAGCTCCTTCTTGAGGTGAATCGGCTTCTTGCCGATCGCGGCGTAGAACGACATGGCATCCCGGATCGTCTCCGGGGCGGTTTTCGTACCGCCGACGACCTCGACCAGCGGGACGATGTGCGGGGGGTTGAAGGGATGACCGATGACGGTCCGCTCCGGACGCCGGCACTCGGCCTGGATGACGCTCATCGTGATGCCGGACGAACTCGACGCGATGATCGCGTCCGGCGGCGTGGCGTCGTCGATGTCGGCGAACAGCCGCACCTTGAGCTCCGGGCGCTCCGGCGCGTTCTCCTGCACGAAATCCGCGTCCGCGACGGCCTGCCGCAGGTCCGCGGTGAACCTCAGGCGATCGGGCGAGGCTCCGGGCGCGAGGCCGATCGAGGCCGCCGCGTCCCACGCCGCCTCCACGTACGACCGCAGGGCCGCCTCCGAGGTCGGGGCGGGGTCGGTCGCCGTCACGTCGAAGCCCCGGACGAGATAGTGCGTCGCCCAGCTCGCACCGATCGTGCCGGTGCCGACGATCGCCACGCGGTGGACGGGTGTGTGCGTATTCATGGCTGGTCACTGCTCCTGGAAGTCGGACACGGGCGGTGGGGCAAGGGAAGCGGCCGGCGTGGCGGCCATCAGCGGCCGTGCCAGACGGGGGCACGCTTCTCGGCGAACGCCCGCGCGCCCTCTCGCGCGTCCTCGCTGGAGAACACCCCACTCGTGATCTGGTCCTGGCGGGTGAAGGCGTCACTCTCGTTCAGGCCCTGCGTTTCGCGCAGGACCTCCTTGACGGCCGCCAGCGCCAGCGGTGCGTTCCGCGCGACGCGCTCCGCCAGTTCCCGGGCCACGTCCAGCGCGGTGCCCGGTGGGGCCAGCTCGTTGACGAGGCCGTACTCCCTGCCTTCGGCGGCGGTCAGCGGCTCGCCGGTGAGCAGTACGCGCGCGGCGACGTGGTAGGGAAGGCGGCGCGGCAGCCTGACCAGTCCGCCCGCCGCCGCCACGAGACCGCGCGTGACCTCGGGAAGCCCGAACCGGGCGTCTTCCGCGGCGACGATCAGGTCGCAGGCGAGCACCATCTCGAAGCCGCCGCCGAGCGCCCAGCCCTCGACCGCGGCGATCAACGGCTTGCGCACCGCCGTGCCGGTGAGCCCGCCGAATCCCCGGCCGGGGATCACCGGCAGCTCCCCCTTGGCGAATGCCTTCAGGTCCATGCCGGCGCTGAACACCCCGCCCGCGCCCGTGAGGACGCCGACCGCCAGCTCCGGGTCCGCGTCGAGCAGATCCACGGCCGCCGCGAGCTGTACCGCGGCCTCGTGGTCGACGGCGTTCTTCTGGGCAGGGCGATTAAGGGTGATGGTCAGCACGCCGCCGCGGCGCTCGTGGAGCACCGTGTCGGAGGCTTCGGACGCCGTGCTCATCGCGGCGCCTCCGCTTCCGTCGCGCCGGGAATCGCTCCCTTGGCGCGTAGCTCGGCGATCTCGGTGAGGCCGAATCCCAGCTCGGCGAGGATCTCGTCGTTGTGCTCGCCCAGATCGGGCGCTCGCTTCGCCGGCACCTTCGGCACCCCTCGGAGGTTGACCGGACTGTTGATGGTTTCCTCCAGCCCGCTGACTCCTTCCAGGGGTACGACGATGTCGTTCGCGCGCAGCTGCGGGTCCTGCGCGGCCTCCTCCGGCGTCTGAATGAGGCTGTAGGTGACGCGCTCCCGGCCCAGGGCGTCCTTCCAGTGGGCGAAGGGCTGCGTGCGGAACTCGGCGTCGAGCAGCTCGCTCAGCGCGGCGGAGTTCTTGACGAAGCCCTCGACGTCCGCGAAACGGGGATCCTCGAGCAGCTCGGGGTGCCCGATGGCCCGCGTCAGTCCCGGCCAGTGCGGGGGTGAGGCGACCAGCATGAACCACTCATCGTCCGCGGTCCGGTAGGGGTTGATCAGCGGGTTCGCCGGCGCCTTCCGGTCGTGCAGCTCGAACGGTGTGCCGCCGGCGAGCGCGCCGGCCACGAGCGTTCCCGTGGCCCAGACGCCCGCGGCGAGCAGCGACGTCCCGACACTGGCTCCTTGTCCCGTGCGCTCACGGCGGTAGAGGGCGGTCACGATCGCCGCGTAGATGGCGATCGCCGACATGTAGTCGCCGCTGCCCCAGACCGGCACCGTCGGCGGGGCTCCCGCGTCCCGGGTGGAGGCCAGCAGCCCGCTGCGCGACCAGGCGGCGGTCAGATCGAAGCCCGGCTGCCCGGCGTCGGGGCCGGAATCCCCGAAGCCGGTGATGTCGGCGTAGACGACCCGCGGGTTCCAGCCCGCGACCTCGTCGTAGCCGAGGTGCAGCTTCTCGCGCGTGCCGTGCGGGAAGTTGGTGATCACCACGTCGGCCCACTCGACGAGGCGCTTGAGGACCTCGGTGGCAGCCGGTGACTTCAGGTCGATCACCATGCCGCGCTTGTTGCGGTTGGCGAGGTGCCAGCTGTAGTTGGCCTGCGCCCGGGGGCTGGGCGGCACGGAGCTGAGCCGTCGCTGGGGGTCGCCCGTTCCCGGCGGCTCGATCTTGATGACGTCCGCTCCGAAGTCGGAGAGCACGGTGGCCGCGGCCGGTCCCGCGATGAAGCTCGACGCGTCGAGGACCTTCAGGCCGGTGAAGACGGATTCGATGGTCATCGTCATCACCTCACGAAGGCGCTCAGGCCGTCGGTGACGGCGCGTCCGACGATGAGGGTCTGGATCTCGCGCGTGCCCTCGTACGAGTAGATGGCCTCGGCGTCGGCGACGAAGCGGCCGACCTTGTAGTCGAGGAGGATGCCGTTGCCGGCCAGCAGTTCCCGCGCCCACCCCACGTTCTCGCGCATCCGCACGGTGCAGTAGGCCTTCGCCAGGGCGGACTGTTCATCCCGGAATACCCCGGCGTCCTGCAACTGGGCCAGGCGCGTCATCATCCCGCACGAGGCCGTGGCGTTGCCGAGCATCTTCACGAGCAGGTCCTGCACGAGCTGGAAGCCCCCGATCGGGCGCCCGAACTGTTCCCGTTCCTTCGCGTACTGCAGCGCGATCTCGTAGGCGGCGAACATCACGCCCACCGCCTGCCACGCCACGCCGCTGCGTGTCTGGCGCAGGATCTTGGCGGTGTCCTTGAACGAGTTCGCGTTCTGCAGCCGGTTGGCCTCCGGAACGCGGCAGCCGTCGAGCACGATGTCGGCGTTCTGCACGATCCGCAGCGCCATCTTGTTCTCGATCTTCGTCGCCGTGAACCCGGGGGTGTCCTTCTCCACGACGAAGCCCAGCACATGACGGGTCTCGACATCACGGGCCCAGATGACGACCAGGTCGGCGAACGTCGCGTTGCCGATCCACCGCTTCGCGCCGTCGAGGATCCATGCGTCGCCGTCGCGGCGCGCGGTCGTCTGCAGACCGCCGGCCACGTCGGAGCCGCCGTGCGGCTCGGTCAACCCGAAGGCGCCGATCTTCTCGAAGCGGCTCATCGCCGGCAGCCACCGCCGCTTCTGTTCGTCGGAGCCGCAGGTGAGGATGGTGCCCATGGCCAGACCCGTGTGCACGCCGGAGAACGTGGCCACGGACGCGTCGACATGCGCCAACTCCAGCGCGAGGAAGCCCGCGAGGAGGTTGCTCGGCCTGGATTCCGGGGAGTCCGGGTCGGCCCAGTCCATAAGACCGAGCCTCCCGAGGCCCTCGACCAGCTGGAAGGGGAACTCGGCCCGGGCCCAGTGGTCGTCGACGATCGGCGCGACCTGCGTGCGGAGGAACTCGCGGACGGACTCGAGTCGCTCCCGCTCCCCGTCCGACAGCAGTTCCTCGTAGGCGAAGAAGTCGGCGGGCAGCAGCCCTTTGTCCAGGTAGGGACCGGATGGTGTCGGCAAGGTCGTTGCGCCGCTCATGGCAATCTCCCTCAAGCGCTGTGGGACGTGGCTCGGAGATCCGCGCCCATCAGCGGCTCTCCGCACCCGGCGTATCGGTTCCCCGGCGTGATTGAACGCGGATCCGGGGCCGGTCCCACGGACCCGCGCCGCGCAGTGGGTGCCGTGTCGCCGCAGTCCACCCCAGTGGCCGTCGCCGCCGGTGCGGGAGTGGTGAGGCGGGGCTGTGAGGGCTGGCAGAACGTCATGCCGGAAGCGGCGATGGAGCAGCCGCTGCCGGTGGGCAAGAAACAGGTACGCGAAGGCCGCGCCCACCTGGACATGGTGTGCGCGGCTTCTTCGTAGGCGCGTAAACGCTTGCGCAAACGTTTGCGCAAAGGCTTACGCGCCATGGGCATTCATAGACACATACGGCGCTTACGCGGCCACCTCGGCAGCAGCCGCGCGCCCCAGCGCGAACACCCGTGCCGCCTGCGCGATCCGACGCCCGAGGTGCTCGGCGGTGGCGATGTCGGCCTTGTGCACGGTCTCGGGACCTTCGTCGACGTTGGTCTGGGCGGCGGCGCCGGCGAAGACGCCGAGACGGTTGAGGTCGTGCTCGGAGGCGGAGCTGCTGTTCCAGCCGGGGTGCAGACCGAGGTTGATCCAGTTCATGCCGTGCTGCGCGGCCAGGATCTGGAAGAACTGCAGGGTGTGCAGCTTGTCGCCGCTCTTGGAGCCGGAGTTGGTGAAACCGGCGGCGAGCTTGTCCTTCCAGTCCTGCCCGAACCAGCGCTTCGAGGACGCCTCGGCGAAGACATGGAAGGCGCCCGACGCGGTGCCCATGTAGGTCGGCGAGCCGAAGACGATCGCGTCGGAGGCGTCGAGCAGCTCCCACTCGGCGTCGGTGATCTCGTCGACCTTGACCAGGTGGACCTGGGCGCCGGCCTCGACGGCACCGGAACGAACGGCCTCGGCGAGGACAGCGGTGTGACCGTAGCCGGAGTGGTAGGCGACGGAGACGACGGGGGTACTCACGATGGGGACTCCTCTGACGGGGGGCAATAACCAAAGGAAAGCACCACCTTTTAGTTAGTGCAACCTTCTGGCTAGCGCTGCGCCGGAGTATGGTGAGCTCATGAAGCCCAGCGTGCGGACCGCCGAGAGCGGTGAGTGTCAGGACCTCGCGTACAACGTGTTCGCGAGGAGCTGCCCCTCCCGGGGCACGCTGGAGCACGTCACCGGACGCTGGGGGGCGCTCACCCTCGGCGCCCTGCACGAGGGCTCGCTCCGCTTCAATGAGCTGCGCCGCCGCGTCGACGGTGTGAGCGAGAAGATGCTGTCGCAGACGCTGCACGCGCTGGAGCGCGACGGCCTCGTGCACCGTGACGCACAGCCGACGAACCCGCCCCGCGTGGACTACGAACTGACCCCGCTCGGGCGCGACGTCGCCGAGCGCCTGATGACGCTCATCCAGTTCGTGGAGGGCCGCATGGACGACGTGCTCGAGTCGCGTCAGCGTTACGACGCGACGCGAGGCGCCCTCTGACACTGCGGGCAGAAGTAGCTGGAGCGGTTCATCCAGGCGCGCCGCCGCATCGGAGTGCCGCACCGTCGGCAGGGCTCACCCTCGCGCCCGTACGCGTCGAGCGAGCGGTCGAAGTAGCCCGACTCCCCATTGACGTTGACGTACAGGCTGTCGAAGCTGGTGCCGCCGGCGGCCAGGGCGTCCTTCATGACGTCGCGGATGTGGCCGAGGAGCTCGGCGGTGCGCGGCCGGGTGAAGGCGGCCGTGGGGCGTTCGTAGTGCAGCTTGGAGCGCCAGAGCGCCTCGTCCGCGTAGATGTTGCCGACTCCGCTGATCAGCGACTGGTCGAGCAGGGCGCGCTTGATCGTGGTACGCCGCGCGCGCAGGGCCGCGTGGAACGCGGCATCGTCGAACAGGGGGTCGAGCGGGTCGCGGGCGATGTGCGCGATGACGTCCGGCAGGCCGTCCGGGGTGTTCTCGTGCAGGGAGAGCCCGCCGAAGGTGCGCTGGTCGACGAAGCGCAGCTCGGTGCCCTGGCCGTCCTCGAAGCGGATCCGGACGCGCAGGTGCTTCTCGTCCGGGACGTCCTCCGGCTGCACCAGGAGCTGGCCGCTCATGCCGAGGTGCGCGAGCACCGAGTACGGGGAGTCGTCGAGGGGCAGCCACAGATACTTGCCGCGCCGCATGGCCTCGCCCACGCGCTGCCCGGCGAGGGCCTTCGCAAAGCCCTCGGGCCCCGCCAGATGCCGCCGTACGGCCCGCGGATGCCGCACCTCGACCGTCTTCACGACGCGCCCGCTGACCCAGCGCTCCAGGCCCCGCCGCACGACTTCGACCTCGGGCAACTCGGGCACGGAACTCCTCCGAAGGGGGCGGGACACAGGGCGATGCCCGCAGCGTACCGCGCGGTCAACTGGGGGCAGCCGGGCGGCCGTCGGGCCTCCCGTCCATACACGAGCCCCGCCGCAGCGTGATTGCGCTGCGGCGGGGCTCGTGTACTGCGCTACTTCAGTTGTGAAGGAATCAGGCCGTGGCCGGGTCGCTCGTCGGGGCCGAGGGGGTGTCGGCGGACCCCTCGGCGTCCTGGGCCGCCTGCTCAGCGGCCTGAGCCGCCTGGTCGGCGGCCTTGGCCGTCTTCGCGCGTTCGTCCGCGGCGGACCGGATCGCACGCCACGCGGACTCCGCGGCCTGCTGCTCCGCTTCCTTCTTGCTGCGGCCGGTGCCGGTGCCGTACGAGACGCCTCCGACGCGGGCGGCAGCAGTAAAGGTCTTCTCGTGGTCCGGGCCGGTCTCCGAGACCAGGTACTCGGGCACACCGAGTCCCTCGGTCGCGGTGAGTTCCTGGAGACTGGTCTTCCAGTCCAGTCCCGCGCCCAGATTCGAGGACTTCTCGATCAGCGGGTCGAAGAGCCGGTGGACGAGCTCGCCCGCCGCGTCCAGACCCTGGTCGAGATAGACCGCGCCGATCACCGCTTCAAGGGTGTCGGCGAGGATGGATGCCTTGTCCCGGCCACCCGTGCCTTCCTCGCCCCGGCCGAGCCGGATGAAGGAGCCGAGTTCGAGGCCGCGGCCCACTTCCGCCAGCGCACGCGAGTTGACCACCGCGGCCCGCAGCTTGGCCAGCTGGCCTTCGGGCAGGTCGGGGTGGGTGCGGTACAGCGTGTCCGTGACCACCAGGCCGAGCACGGAGTCCCCGAGGAACTCCAGACGCTCATTGGTCGGCAGACCGCCGTTCTCGTATGCGTAGGAACGGTGGGTGAGCGCACGCACCAGAAGGGCGGACTCGAGCTTGTACCCGAGCCGCCCTTCCAGAAGCGTGTGGGACGAGGCTGTGTTGTCCGCCTTGTTCTTGGCGTTTGAGTCCGCCTTGGCGTCAGACATCAGACCTCTCACCAGCCGCTCAGACCTCGAGGACCTGGCGCTTGTTGTAGGTGCCGCAAGCGGGGCAGGCGATGTGCTGCTGCTTGGGCTCGTGGCAGCGCTCGCACGCAACCAGGGTGGGGACCGCAGCCTTCCACTGCGACCGGCGGTGGCGCGTGTTGCTGCGCGACATCTTCCGCTTCGGAACAGCCACGGCTACTTCTCCTGCTTCTCGTCGACGCCCGCTTCGGCGCCGCTCATCTCGTCCTTCTCGCCATCTTCGAGTGAACCGGCGAGTCCCTGCAGTGCCGCCCAACGGATGTCGACGGCATCATGGTGGTGGTCCCGGTCGTCCGCGAGCCGGGCTCCGCACTCGGAGCACAGGCCGGGGCAGTCGTCCTGGCACACCGGCTGCATCGGCAGTGCGAGCACCACCGCATCACGCAGCACGGATTCGAGGTCGAACAGGCCGTCCTCGAGGAAGAGCCTGTCCTCGTCTTCCTCGGCGTCGTCGGCCGGTTCCGCTTTGGGGCGGCCCCGGTCATCGGCGTCAGGGTACGAGAACATCTCCTGGAAGTCCGCTTCGAGCTGCTGCTCAAGCGGCTCCAGACACCTTACGCACTCCCCCTCGGCCTGTGCACGGGCGGTGCCTGTGACAAGCACACCTTCCATGACCGACTCGAGGCGGAGTTCGAGCTCCACCGGGGCGCCTTCCGGCACTCCGATGACTCCCTGGATCCCGAGATCCTTGGGAGCGTCGATCGTGCGGGTCAAGCGCTGCAGCGCGCCAGGACGCCGCCCCAGCTCGTGTGTGTCGAACACGAGAGGGTTGCGGTGGTCGAGGCGGGTGTTCAGAGCCATTCCTGCTTTCGATCTTCGAAGCCCAAGGGGACGCGGCCCCTGGTGTTCCGTGGGCAGCGTTGATCGCGGACGTACGCGCGACCGAAGAGCCAGGATACTGGACCTTTCGCTCTCGGCCCAATCCGGTGCGCGCTGCAGGTCCCGCGCACCCGGCGTACGCCCCTTGCCCAGAGCCCGGCCGCGCCCCGGACTCCGTGCCCGCCGCGCCCCGGACTCCGTGCCCGCCGCGCCCCGCGCTCAGTGGCCGCCGCGCCCCTGCTCGTACGCCCGCAGCTGCTCGGCGCTGATCATGCTGGTGTCGAAGAGGCTGGTCTCGTCCAGCGCGTGCGCCTGCGAGTCCAGCGCGTGCGCCTGCGGCTGGGCGTAGGCCTGCTGCCCGCTCTGGTCGTACGCCTGCTGCTGGTCGTAGCCCTGCTGCTGCGGGTAGGCGGCGTACGGATCGGCCTGCTGATAGCCGTACGCGTCCTGCTGGGCGTACTGCTGCTGATAGCCGTACGGATCGGCCTGCTGCTGGTACGCGTAGGCGTCCTGCTGCCCGTAGGACGGCTGAGCCGGTACCTCGGGCGTCTGGACGGCCTGCTCGGGGGCGTCGGAGAGCTCCGCGAGGCCGGCCAGGTAGTCGGCGTCGCTGGTGTGCTGGACCGTCGTCCCGTCGTCCGTGAGCAGGCCCAGGTCGTCGCTGGCGATCCGGCCGTGCAGCTTCTGCCGGCCGCGGCCGACGGCCTCCAGGGTCTTGGCCAGGACGGCCTCGAAGGCGCCGAGCTTCACATCGACGTATTCGTCGGCGTTGCGGCGCAGGGTCTCCGGGTCGTGGCTGCGCTCCGGGGCGTCCTCGTCCTCGTACCCCTGCTCGTCGACCCCGGGGCCGGTGCCGAGGAGCTTCTCGCGGCCGCGGCCCACGGAGCCGAGGGTCTTGGTGAGGACGACCTCGAAGTTGGCGAGCTTGGAGTCGACGTAGTCGTCGGCCTCCGCGCGGATCTCCTCGGCCTCCTTGCGGGCCTCGTCGAGGATGCGGTCCGCCTCGTTCTGGGAGCGGCGGGCGACCTCGGTGTCGGAGATCAGGGAGCCGCGCTCGGCGTGCGCGGACTGGATGATCCGCTCGGCCTCCTGACGGGCCTGCTCCACCATTTCCTCGCGGCCGCCGATCAGTTCCTCGGCCTGGGCGAGGGAGCCGGGCAGGGCCTGGCGCACCTCTTCGAGCATCGAGAGCAGCTCGGCGCGGTTGACCACGCACGAGGCCGACATGGGCATGGAACGGGCGCTGCCGACCGTCGACACGATCTCATCGAGCTTCTTCTGCACGTCCACCGTGTGCTCGCCACTCTCTACAGCTGTGATGGAGACGGACGGATCGACTGTACGGCCACTCCTGCCCCGCCCGACACCGGGTGACGGACTGTCAGGGGTTCAGCCCTGGCCGAGCCGCCCCTTGAGCGCCTCGAGGACCACCGGTGGCACCAGGTGGGAGATGTCGCCGCCCCAGGTCGCGACCTCCTTGACCAGTGAGGACGACAGGAAGCTGTAGGTGGGGCTGGTCGGGATGAACAGCGTTTCGACGCCCGAGAGGCCGTTGTTCATCTGGGCCATCTGGAGTTCGTAGTCGAAGTCGCTGACCGCGCGCAGGCCCTTGACGATCGCGGGGATGTCACGCTGCTTGCAGTAGTCGACGAGCAGGCCGTGGTAGGCCTCGACCTGGACATTGCCGTACTCGGCGGTGACCTCGCGGATCAGCTCGATCCGCTCGTCGACGGTGAACAGGCCCTTCTTCGCCTGATTGATCATCACCACGACGTGCACGACGTCGTAGAGCCTGGAGGCGCGGGCGATGATGTCGAGGTGTCCATTGGTGATGGGGTCGAATGACCCCGGACAGACGGCGCGGCGCAACTGTGGTCCCTCGCTCTCCGGTCCGGTCATCGTGCGTCTTCGCACGTAGAGGCGGCGCGACCGTACCAAAACGTCCCCTCGCCGTAACGACGGGCCCGGAGTGCTGCAAAGCCGTCCGGCCACCGGAATTCGCCACCTCTGGTGCTGCGCTCCACGGTGACCAGGGCTTCGGCCGCTAGCCAGCCCTGCGCCCGGAGTGTGAGCAGAATCTCGCGAAGATCGTCGTCCGAGACGACGTAGGGCGGGTCCAGGAAGACCAGGTCGTACGGGTCTGCCGGCGCCGGTTGCTGGATGATCTGCTCCGCTTTGCCCGACCTGACCTCGGCGCCCGGAAGACCCAGCGACTTCACGTTCTCGCGGATGACCCTGGCCGCGCGGGCGTCCGCCTCGACGAGCAGGGCGTGTCCGGCGCCGCGGCTGAGTGCCTCCAGGCCGACGGCGCCCGAACCGGCGTACAGGTCGAGCACACGCTCCCCCTCCAGCGGGCCGCCGAGCAGGGACTGCCAGGTGGAGAAGAGGCCCTCGCGCGCCCGGTCTGAGGTGGGCCGGGTGCCGGTGCCCGGTGGGACGGCTAGGCGGCGTCCGCCGGCCGCGCCGGCGATCACGCGGGTCATCTCGGGTCCTTGTTCGAGGGGATGGTTACGGCTCCAGTCTGGCAGGCGGGGGTGGGAGGTGCTTTGCGTCGGGGCGGCCGCGGGTTCGTTCTGGTTGCTCGCGCAGTTCCCCGCGCCCCTTTCCGGGGCGCTGTCATCACCCCTTGTCCAGGTACTGCTCCCTCTCCTCGTCGAGCAGGGCCTGGAGAGCCGTGCGCAGTCCGGGGAGCCGCTCGAGATCCGGGTCGGCGGCCACCACCGCCGCGGCCTCCTCGCGGGCCTCGGCGATGATCTCCTCGTCGTCGATGACGGCGAGCATGCGCAGCGAGGAGCGGACGCCGGACTGGGCCTGGCCGAGGACGTCGCCCTCGCGACGCTGTTCCAGGTCGATGCGGGAGAGCTCGAAGCCGTCGAGCGTGGACGCCACCGCGTTCAGCCGCTGGCGGGCCGCGCTGGCCTCGGGCATCTCGCTGACCAGCAGGCAGAGTCCGGCGGCCGAGCCCCGGCCGACCCGTCCGCGCAGCTGGTGGAGCTGGGAGACGCCGAACCGGTCGGCGTCCATGATCACCATCGCTGTGGCATTCGGCACATTCACCCCGACCTCGATGACGGTCGTCGCCACCAGGACGTCGGTCTCGCCCGCGGCGAAGCGGCGCATGACGGCGTCCTTGTCGTCGGGCTGCATACGGCCGTGCAGGACTTCGACCTTGAGGCCCTGGAGGGGGCCCTTGGCGAGCTGGTCGGCGACATCGAGGACGGCGAGCGGCGGGCGCTTCTCCGCCTCGTCCTCGGGGGACTTCTTCCTGGTCTTCTTGGGGTCGTCCTCCTCGTCCCCGATACGGGGGCAGACCACGTACGCCTGATGGCCGTTGTCCACTTCCTCACGCACGCGCTCCCACGCGCGCGCGAGGAAGTGGGGCTTGTCCGCGGCCGGGACGACATGGCTGGCGATCGGAGAGCGGCCCGCGGGGAGCTGGTCGAGGACGGAGGTCTCCAGATCGCCGAAGACGGTCATCGCCACGGTGCGCGGGATGGGCGTGGCGGTCATGACCAGCAGGTGCGGTGGCTGCCTGCCCTTGCCGCGCAGGGCGTCGCGCTGCTCGACTCCGAAGCGGTGCTGCTCGTCGACCACGACCAGGCCCAGGTCGTGGAACTGCACCTTGTCCTCGATCAGCGCATGTGTGCCGATGACGATCCCGGCCTCGCCGGTGACCAGATCGAGCAGCGCCTGCCTCCGGCCGGCCGCACCCATGGAGCCCGTGAGCAGCACGACCTTGGTGGAGTGCTCGGCCCCTCCGAGCATGCCGCCCTCGGCCAACTCCCCCATCATTTCCGTGATCGACCGGTGGTGCTGCTGGGCGAGCACTTCGGTGGGGGCGAGCATCGCGGCCTGCCCGCCCGCGTCGACGACGGCGAGCATGGCGCGCAGGGCCACCATTGTCTTGCCGCTTCCGACCTCACCCTGGAGCAGCCTGTGCATCGGGTGCTCGGTCGCGAGGTCGTCGAAGATCTCCTTGGAGACCTTCTGCTGGCCCTCGGTGAGGGTGAAGGGCAGCTTGGCGTCGAAGGCGCTGAGCAGGCCGTCCGGCTTGGGGGTGCGGGCCACTGCCGGGAGCTGCGCGTCGGCGTGGCGACGGCGGGCCAGGGCGACCTGGAGGACGAAGGCCTCGTCCCACTTCAGGCGGGCACGGGCGTCGTGGATGTCCGCCTTGGTGTGCGGGCGGTGGATCTTCAGGAGGGCCTCGGGGAGGGCGACCAGGCCGCGGCCCTCCCGGAGGGAGTCCGGGAGGGGGTCGACGGCCTCCTGGGCGCTCGGCAGCACCGTCTGCACCGACTTGGCGATCTTCCAGGACTCCAGCTTGGCGGTGGCCGGGTAGATCGGGATGAGCGCGCCCGCCCAGGAGTCGACGGTCTCGGCTGCGTCGTCGCCGTCGCCGCGCAGCAACTCGTACGCCGGATGGGCAAGCTGGAGGCGGTGGTTGAAGACGGAGACCTTGCCGGAGAACATCGCGCGCGTGCCGGGCAGGAGGTCCTTGTGGGGCTTGTGCACGCCGTTGCCGAAGAAGACCAGCTGGAGGCGGCCGCTGCCGTCCGTGATGGTCACTTCGAGGCGCTGGCCCTTGCCGCGGGGAGCCCTGGACGAGGCGAAGGTGTGCAGGCGCGCGTCGGCGACCTGGGCGACCACTGTCACATGCTCGTCCATGGGCAGGTCGGCGAGGTGGGTGAGCTGCCCGCGCTCCTCGTATCTGCGCGGATAGTGGTGCAGCAGATCGCCGACGGTGTGCAGGCCGAGGTGCTCGGCCATCACCTTCGCGGTGGCGGGACCGAGCACCTTCTTCAGTGGTTCTTCGAGCACGGGCACGAGATCCATTGCACACCACTGGACTGACAATGCCGTATACGTCCCGGAAATCCGCTGGTCAGGCGGGTCGTTCCGGGCCTAGGATGGCTCGCTCCGGCCCTCTTCGCGGTCACCGTCCGCCGGGACCGCCCGACCCCGCGCCGTCGCCCGTCCCCCCACCCACCGGCGCAGCGACGATGGACTCCCAGACTTCACAGCCATCACAGGCACCCCAGTCACCTCATACGTTCCAGGTCGACCTGCGCGGTTTGGTGGACCTGCTCTCCCATCACCTCTACTCCAGTCCCAAGGTCTATCTGCGCGAGCTGCTGCAGAACGCGGTGGACGCGATCACCGCGCGGCGCGCCGAGCAGCCGGACGCGCCGGCCACCGTGCGCCTGTACGCCGAGGGCGGCGCCCTGCGAGTGGAGGACTCCGGTGTCGGGCTCACCGAGTCCGACGTGCACAACCTCCTCGCGACCATCGGCCGCAGCTCCAAGCGGAACGACGCTCTGGAGTCGGCCCGTTCCGACTTCCTCGGGCAGTTCGGCATCGGGTTGCTGGCGTGTTTCGTTGTCGCCGAACGCATCCGGGTCGTCAGCCGCAGCGCGCGGACGCCCGACGCGGCACCCGTGGAGTGGACGGCGGCCGACGACGGCTCGTACACCGTGCGCACGCTGCCGCACGAGGCGCGCTCCGAACCGGGCACCACCGTGCACCTGGTGGCGCGCGCCGGGGCCGGCGAGTGGCTGAGCGAGGAGCGGGTGCGGTCGCTGGCGCGGGACTTCGGGTCGCTGCTGCCGTACGACGTACGGGTCGGCGACGAGGTGATCGCGGACCTTCCGGCGCCCTGGGACCGTCCTTATCCGAGCCCCGCCACCCGAAGGGTGGCCCTGGTCCGGCACTGCCACGACCTGTTCGGCTTCACGCCGCTGGACTCGATCGACCTGGACGTGCCGCTCGCCGGGATCCGAGGCGTGGCGTACGTCCTGCCGTCCGCGGTCAGCCCGGCCCAGCGTGCCGGCCACCGGGTGCACCTGAAGGGCATGCTGCTCACCGAGCGGGCCGAACAGCTGCTGCCCGACTGGGCGTTCTTCGTGCGCTGCGTCCTCGACACGGACAGCCTGCGGCCCACCGCGTCACGGGAGTCGCTGTACGAGGACGAGACGCTCGCGGCCGTACGGGAGGCGCTGGGCGAACGGATTCGCGCCTGGCTGACCGGGCTCGCGGCAGGCGATCCGGAGCGGCTTGCCGCCTTCCTTTCGGTGCACTACCTGGGCGTGAAGTCCCTTGCGCGGCACGACAAGGAGATGCTGCGCACGATGCTGCCGTGGCTGCCCTTCGAGACGACCGACGGGCGGCTGTCCCTGGAGGAGTTCGCGCAGCGGCACCCCGTAGTGCACTTCACGCGGACCGTGGAGGAGTACCGGCAGGTCGCGCCGATCGCCTCCGCACAGGGCATCGGGGTGATCAACGGCGGCTACACGTACGACAGCGAGCTGATCGAGGCACTGCCGTCCGTGCGCCCGGGGACGGCCGTGTCGGAGCTCGACGCCGACACCGTGACGGCCCACCTGGACGCGGTCGACCCGGCAGAGGAGCTGGCCCTGTCGGCCTTCCTGGCCGCCGCGCGGGCCAGACTCGACCCCTTGGGCTGCGACGTGGCCCTGCGCGCCTTCCACCCGCTGTCGGTCCCGGCGCTGCACCTGGACGACCGGGCGGCCCGGCACGAGCAGGCCCGCGCGGAGGCCGAGGAGCAGGCCGACGACCTCTGGGCGGGCATCCTCGGCTCGCTGCGCGGCAGCGCCCCACGCGCGCGCCTGGTCCTCAACCACCTCAACCCGCTGATCCGAAGGATCAGTTCACTCAGCGACCCGGAGCTGATCGGCACCGCCACGGAGTCCCTCTACGGGCAGGCCCTGCTGATGGCCCAGCGCCCGCTGCGGCCCGCGGACTCCGCGCTCCTCAACCGCGCGTTCATCGGCCTCCTGGAGTGGGCCACGCACACCGATCCAGGGAAGGACGACCGCCGATGAGCAGCCAGGCCATGGACTTCGACACCCTGCGCCAGGCGATGGCGGACAACTACGAGCAGCCGGAGGGCCCCGCCCGCAACGCGCGCGCGGAGCAGCTGCTCGTCGAGGCCGAGAAACTGAACATCCCGCTCGCCGTGATCGAGGCGCTCGGACACCAGCTGAAGGTCTACAACTACAGCTCCGAGAAGGACAAGATGTTCGTCCCCTTCGCGCGCCTGCTGCGCATGTGGGACGAGCGCCCCGAGGACTTCGACGAGTACGAGATCCACTCCCTGCACTGGGTCTTCAAGTGGATGTCCGCCGGAATGCTCGACCAGCCGCACATTCCGCTCGCCTCCATAGAGAAGTGGCTCGGCGAGATGGAGCACCGCTACCGGCTGGCCGGTCACTCCGAACGGGCGGTGCGCGGCGCCGAGTTCAGCGTCGCGGCCCACTTGGGCGACCTGGAGCGCGCCGAGCGGGCCTACGCCGCCTGGCTGGCCGCCGACCGGGACAGCATGGCCGACTGCCACGCGTGCGAGCTGCATGGCCAGGGCTGGTGGCGGGCGGAGCGCGACGCGGACACGGAGGCGCTGGAGCTGTGGCGCCCGGTCCTGGAGGGCGAGTACACCTGCGCCCACGAGCCGCACACCGTTCTCGCCTCCTCCCTGCTCCCCCTGCTGCGGCTGGGACGCGTCGACGAGGCGCGCGGCCATCACCTGCGGGGCTTCCGGCTGGTGCGCGCCATGGAGAGCATGCGCGGCGCGTACGCGGACCACGTGGAGTTCTGCGCGCTCTCCGGCAACGAGGCACGCGCCCTGGAGCTGCTCGCGGAGCGGCCCGCGTACTTCACGGACTCCGGGGACCCGCGCAGCAAGCTGGACTTCATGGCGGTGGTGGCCCTCCTGATGGACCGCCTGACGTCCCTCGGGCTCGGCGATCAGACGGTCCCGGGACCTGCCGGACGGGCGTGGACCGCGGGTGAACTCGCCGTCCACGCGCGCGGGGAGGCCCTTTCGCTGGCGGCGCGCTTCGACGCGCGCAACGGCACCCCGTACGTCAGTGAGCGCGCCCGTGCGCGGATGGATCAGCCGCCGCTCGTGGACCGGCTGCCACTGGGCGTGCGCTCCACACGCCCGGCGCGTACCCTCGTACCGGCGCCGCACACGAGCGCCGTCGCGCGACCGGCCGCCGAGCCGGAGCTGTCCGCGCTGCTCGCCGAGGCCCGGCGGCTCTCGGCCCTGCGGAGCCCCGACGCCGTCGAGGCGTGGGCCACGGTCTCGCGGGCTGCCGAGGGCCACGAGCTGGATGTCCGCGATCGCGCGGAGATGGCCGATCACGCGGCGATGGGCCGCGGTCCGGAGGGCATCGAACTCTTCCACCGCGCGGCCGAGTTGTACGCCGAGGCGGGCGACCCCGGCGAGGCGCTCGCCGCCCGCGCCCGCGCCGCGTACGTCCACGCCCTGTCCGGCGCGACCGACGAGGCCCTGGCGGCCGTCTCAGAGCTGTACGAGAAGGTGCTCGCCCTCTTCGCGGAGGGCGGGACAGGGGTGTCTCAGACGGCGTCCGTGCTGGTGGGGCGGTCGCGGATATTGATGCACCGCCTGGATGAGGCCGGGGGTGAAGCGGAGGCCATGGGCGTTGTGGTGACCGGCGCCGAGGAGGCCGCGCAGGAGTTGCTGGCGCTCGCCGAACCGCACGTCGCGGACGACGTGGCGTTGGCCTCCCGGGCGGCGGAGGCGCAGGCGATGCTCGGGGAGCTCGCGGCGCGTTCCGGGGACGCCGAGGCGGCCGCGGAGCTGCTCTCGCGGGCCGTGCAGACGTTCGTGGCGGCCGGGCTGCCGTGGTTCGCCGTCGAGTACGACTCCCGGCTCGCCGGGATCGCCCTGCACCTCGGCGACACGGAGGGTGCGGAGCAGGCGGCGCGCGCGGCGCTGGACCATGGGGGGACGTACCTGGAACCCATGGGTCAGGCCCAGCTGCACCTGCAGCTCGCCGAGATCCTCGGCACCACGGGGCAGTTCCGGCCCGCCGCGGAGCACGCCCTGGAGTCCGCGCACTGGGCCGACGAGGCGGGCGAGGCCGGCACGCTCGGCGCCTGGGCCCGGCACCAGCTCGGTGGTTTCCTGCTCCGTCAGGGGCGGTGGGCGGAGGCCGCCGAGGTGCTGGAGTCGGCGCTGCCCGATCTGACCGCCGAGATGCACGGCGACGGAGCGATCGTGCAGACGCGGTGGTGGCTCGGCGACTGTCTCACGGAGCTCGCCGAACACCGCGAGGCCGCCGAACACTGGCTGCGGGCCGCGGACATCGCCCGGCACTGGCCCGAGCAGCGCGACCACGCGATGCTCGCGCATCTCGCCGCCGAGGCCCTCGGCCACGCCGGGCTGACCGCCCAGGCGGACCAGGCGTACGCCCGAGCCGGCGACCTCTGGCGCGCCCTCGGCAACGTCCACGGGCTCGTCCGGTCGCTGCGGGCGCGTGCGTGGGCCACAGCTCGTACGGATGCGGGGCTCGACGGGGCGCGGGAGTTGATGTCTCTGGCTGTGCGGGAGTGCGAGTCGGCGGTCGAGGGGGCGTCAGCCGCCCCTGGTTCGCTGTCCGAGTCGCCGTACGGCTCGGCGTCCGACTCGACGGCTGGCTCGTCGGCCGGCTCGTCCGAGGACGACGACGTGCGTCGTCGCCTCGTCGCCGAACTCGGCCACACCTACCGCCAGTTCGGGGACCTTGTGGCCCGGTCCGTGCCCGAGGACGAGGACTCGGACGAGGCTGCCGGCCAGGGCGCGTTCGAGGAGGCCTTGGCCCACATCACTCAGGCGATCTCGGTGTTCGGCTCCCTCGGGGACGATGCGCTTGATGCCCGGACCGGTGCCGAACTGGCCGCCGGGTGGCTGGAGGCCGACCTTCGGCGTCCCGCCGCGGCGGGGGTACGCGCGCGTGCGGTGCTGTCCGCGTGCGCGGGGGTGGAGGGGGAGACCGCGGAGGCCCGGCGCGCTGAGGCGGAGAACTTGCTGGGGCTGGTGGGGGCGCAGGAGGAGCGGTGAGGTGACGGGGGCGGTGTGGTGCGTTTTGCCCCCTCCGCCGCTACCCGTCCCGTACCTGGGGGCTCCGCCCCCAAACCCCCCGTGTCGCGCTTCGCGCTCGTCCTCAAACGCCGGACGGGCTAAAACTTTCCAGCCTCGGCCGGCAGGATCAGCCCGTCCGGCGTTTGAGGACGAGGCCGTTCAGGCCGAACGGGGGTTTGGGGGCGGAGCCCCCAAGAGACGGGAGCGGGTAGGGGCGGAGGGGGCGAAAACCCGGAACTCGCCCCGCACACGCGCAGCCGCTACTCAACCCCGATCAACAACAACGCCCCCTGCCGCCCACCCCGGTACACCACCGTGTCCACCGCCAGGTACGACTCCCGCACCCGGGATTCGAGATGCGCGGCGATGGCTTCGGGAGCCTCGTCGCCGAGGACGAGGGTGACCATTTCGCCGCCGGCGGCGAGCATGCGGTCGAGGACGGTCTCGGCGGTGCCGGTGATGTCTGAGCCGATCACGGCGACATCGCCGTCGATGAGGCCGAGGACATCGCCGGCCTGGCAGATGCCGGCCATGGTCCAGGACTGCCGCTCGGCGACGGCGACCTCGGCGTAGCGCGTGGCCCCGGCCGCAGAGGTCATGGCGACGACGTCTTCGTCGAAGCGACGCTCCGGCTCGTGCACGGCGAGTGCGGCGATGCCCTGCACGGCGGACCGGGTCGGGATCAGCGCGACCCGGACGCCCTCCGCGCGGGCCTGTTCGGCAGCCGCGGCCGCCGTGTGCCGCAGGTCCGCGTCATTCGGCAGGAGCACCACCTCGCGCGCGTGGGCACGCCGTACGGCCTCGACGAGCTCCCCGCTGGCGGGCGGCTCCCCGGGCCGCGCGAGCACGGTGGTCGCCCCGGCCTCCGTGTACAGCCCGGCCAGACCCTCACCGGGCACGACGGCCACGACGGCGCGCTGCGCCCGCTCCCGGGGCGGCCGCCCGGCCGCGCCCGCGGTGTGGACGTCCCCGAGCCCGAAGTGCGTGATCCTGATCCGGTACGGCCGCCCGGCCTCGACGCCCGCCTCCACGGCGGCGCCCGCGTCGTCCACGTGTACATGGACGTTCCACAGCCCGTCACCGCCCACCACGACGAGGGAGTCCCCCAAGCCGTCGAGCCGGTTCCGCAACCGGGCCACCGCCGCGTCGTCAGCCTCCAGCAGGTAGATCACCTCGAAGGCGGGCCCCCCTTCCTCCGGTGCCCCGTCCCCACACACCTCGGGATGCGCGTCGGCGACACCGGTCACGGACTCGACCACGCGCGCGTGGACCTCCACAGGCGCCAGCGCCCCCGGCGCCTCCCCCGTGAACGTCTCCACCAGCGCCGCCAGCACGGCCACCAGCCCCCGTCCGCCCGCGTCGACCACACCGGCGCGTTCCAGGACGGCCAGCTGCCCGGGGGTGGCCGCGAGGGCCGCCCGCGCACCCTCGTACGCCGCGCGCGCGACCGTTCCGCAGTCGCCCTCGGCGCCGGTGACCGCGTCGGCGGCGGCCGAGGCGACCGTGAGGACCGTTCCCTCCACGGGGTGTGCGACCGCCTGGCGCGCGGAGTCCGCGGCTTGCCGGAGGGCGAGCCGGAGGCCCTGGCCGTCGGTGTGGGCGGTCTCACTGTCGGCGGCGAGCACCTGTGCCATGCCGCGCAGCAGCTGCGCGAGGATGGTCCCGGAGTTGCCGCGGGCCCCTATCAGCGCTCCGTGCGCCATCGCCCGCACGGCGTCGGCGACGGTGGGCCGCCCGGCCCCCGCGGACGCGGCGTCATGGCCCGCATCGGCCTCGCTCGGGTCGGCGACGGTCTCGTAGCCCGCGAAGACCGCCTCGACCGCCGCGGCAGCCGACTCGACCGTCAGATACAGATTCGTCCCGGTGTCTCCGTCGGCCACCGGGTAGACATTGATCGCGTCGATCTCCTCGCGCGCCCGTCCCAGCGCCTCCAGCGCGAGCCCGCACCAGGTGCGCACCGCGAGAGCATCCAATGTCTGCGGCACCTGCGGCACCTGCGCCTCCTTGAGCTGCTGGACGTGGGACGCAGCGTAGACCCAGGACGGATTACTGCCGGTAGGGGGCCCTGAGGAGGGCCGGAGCGGGGCCCGGGGCAGCCATGGTAGTTTCGTTCTCCGGACGCAGTCGTTGTATGCTGCTCCAGTTGCCCGATCCAATCGGGCCTTCCCCCTGGCACCGCCACTCAGATCCTAGATCTTGATCCCGGCATGCCGGGATCAACCGTAAGTGCATCTGAAGTCTTTGGAGTGACCCGTGGCTGCCAACTGCGACGTCTGCGGCAAGGGGCCGGGCTTCGGCAACAACATCTCGCACTCGCACCGCCGTACGTCCCGTCGCTGGAACCCCAACATCCAGCGCGTCCGTACCGTGGTCGGCGGGACGCCGAAGCGCGTGAACGCTTGCACCTCGTGCATCAAGGCCGGCAAGGTCTCGCGCTGACAACCGCTAGCGCGCGGCCACTGCTGGTTCGCTTGCACTGAGCCGGTCCACCTCACGGTGGGCCGGTTTTTTGCTGCCCGGCTCATTTCCGCCCCGGGTTCTCTTCCGCCCCGGGTTCTCTTCCGCCGCGGGTTCTCTTCCGTCCCGGTTCTTTTCCACCCCACGCGGTTCTCACGCGCGCGTAGACCCCGTTTTCCCCCCGTCTCCGCGGGACCTGCCAGAATCTGCCCAATGCGCTTCGGCATCCTGGGCCCCCGCGAGATCCGCACCGAAGACGGCAACCCCCTGGACCCCGGTGGCCCCCGCCCGCGCGCCCTGCTCACCTTGCTCCTGTTGGACGCGGGGCGCACGGTCTCCGCGAAACGGCTGACGGACGGCCTGTACGGGGCCGATCCGCCGACCGGGGCCGCCAACGCTCTCCAGTCCCAGGGACAGCGTGGAGTACGTCTTCGGCGACTCGATCGCCACGCTCACCGAGTCCCCCGAAGGCGTCGACGTCACCTCGAACGCGGCGCGCCCCGCCGATTCGACCTCGTCGTGGGCGCCGAAGGACTGCACTCCCCCACCCGCCGTCCGGCCTTCGGGAACGAGTCCCGTTACCTGCGCTTTCTCGACCACTATGTGGCGGGCACCGCGTTCGCCGAGTACGAGACGCGGATCCGGGACTTCCCCAAGGGCTGCCAGAAGATCTCCGGCAATGCCGGCCCGTTCTTCGCCCCGCCGACCTTCGCCCCGCCGACCGAGCGGCGGATCCGCGGCCGCGACCGGACGTACCGGATCCTCAGCTCCCGCCCCCTGGCCCGCTAGCTCCCGCCCCCTGGCCCGCTTCTTCAAGAAGCTCACCGAGAAGACGGCCACCGACATCAAGCTGCGGGAGTACCCGCGCACGTAAACGCTTGCGCAAGCGTTTGCGCACGCGCTTGCGCGCGCCCCGCACACACAGCGCTCCCTGGCGCACCCGCCGTACGCAAGCACATACGCGCCCGCACAGAAACGGTTACGCGCCGTCCCTGAACCGCCACCCGTGATCAACCGGTCCTACCCCGCCCCCCAGCGCGAACCCGGCCGCGATCGCCCCGGTGACGTACTCCTTGGCCGCCGCCACCGCCTCCGGCACGCTCTGCCCCTTCGCCAGCCCAGAAGCAATCGCTGACGCCAGGGTGCAGCCCGTGCCGTGCGTGTGCCGGTTGTCGTGGCGCGGGGCCCGCAGCCAGTGCTCCTCGGAGCCGTCGGTCAGCAAGTCCAAGGCGTCACCGGGCAGATGACCGCCCTTGACGAGGACCCACTTCGGCCCGTACGACAGCACGGCCGCCGCGGCTCGCCGGAGATCTTCCTCCGACTCGACCCGCACGCCCGTGAGTTGGGCCACCTCGTCGAGGTTCGGCGTCGCGACGGTCGCGACCGGCAGCAGCTTGGTCCGGACGGAGTCGAGGGCCGACTCGGCGAGCAGCGCGTCCCCGTGCTTGGAGATGCCGACCGGGTCGACGACGGCCGGCGCGTCCGTGGTGCCGATCAACTCGGCGACGGCCTCGACGAGTTCGGCCGAGGCGAGCATGCCGGTCTTGACCGCCTGGACGCCGATGTCGTCGACGACGCTGCGGTACTGGGCGCGCACCGCGTCCACCGGCAGCTCCCAAGCACCCTGTACGCCGAGGGAGTTCTGCGCGGTGACTGCGGTGATCACGCTCATGCCGTGCACCCCGAGCGCGAGCATCGTCTTCAGGTCGGCCTGGATCCCGGCCCCGCCACCGGAGTCGGAACCCGCGACCGTCAGAACCCTGGGTGGCGCGCTCACGACTCGATGTCCCCGAAGTGGTCCCAGCCGCCCTTGCTCGTCCAGGGCGCGCCGTCCACCGTGACCTGCGGCAGCGCCGACGGGTTGAGCACCTCGCCGATCACCTTCCAGCGGGCGGGCAGCTTCACGTCGGGCGGGAAGGTCGCGACGATCGCGTGGTCCTCGCCGCCGGTGAGCACCCACTGGAGGGGGTCGACGCCGACGGCCTGCCCGATGTCGTTCATCTGGGAGGGGACGTCGATGTCGCCGGAGCGGACGTCGATGCGCACCTTGCTGGCCTCGGCGATGTGCCCGAGGTCGGCGATCAGCCCGTCGCTGACGTCCGTCATCGAGGTCGCGCCGAGCCCTGCCGCCGCGGGACCCGCGTGATATGGCGGTTCGGGACGCCGATGGGCCTCGACGAAGGCGCGCGGTGAGCGGAAGCCCCGCGAGAGCACCGCGTACCCCGCCGCCGACCAGCCCAGCCAGCCCGTCACGGCGACGACGTCACCGGGCTGGGCGCCGGCCCGGGTGACCGGCTCGTGGTTGCGCAGATCGCCCAGCGCGGTGATCGCGATGGTGATCGTGTCACCGCGTACGACATCGCCACCGACCACGGCCGCGCCCGCGACCTGGCATTCGTCGCGCAGCCCGTCCATCAGCTCGGAGGGCCAGGTGGCCGGGAGTTCGGCCGGGACGACCAGGCCGAGCAGCAGCGCGGTCGGTACGGCGCCCATCGCGGCGATGTCCGCGAGGTTCTGCGCGGCCGCCTTGCGCCCCACGTCGTACGCCGTGGACCAGTCGCGCCGGAAGTGCCGTCCCTCCAGGAGGATGTCGGTGCTCGCCACGACCCTGCGGTCGGGCGCGGCCACCACCGCGGCGTCGTCGCCGGGGCCGACCCGGACCGCCGGGGTGGTGGTGAGACGCGAGGTGAGCTCTCGGATGAGCCCGAACTCCCCCAACTCGCCCACGGTGCCCTTCATGATCGTGTTGCTCCCTCTGTCGCTACCCGTGCCCGGTCGCGAGCCGTCTCCGTACTCGGTACGGTCGAGTTGACCGTCAACTTGTGCAGTCCGTGCACCCCGGCGCGCAAGCCCCAGCCACCGCGGGTCTCCCCGCGGCGAGCGGCAACGCGATACCGTGGCGTTCCTTTTCCCCACATGATCCTCGTGGCCGCCCTGGAGGTTCCGTGGTACAGGCGTACATCCTGATCCAGACGGAGGTCGGCAAAGCGTCGACCGTCGCCGAGACGATCAGCAAGATCCCGGGGGTGATCCAGGCCGAGGACGTGACAGGACCGTACGACGTCATCGTGCGTGCCCAGGCCGACACCGTCGACGAACTCGGTCGCATGGTGGTCGCGAAGGTCCAGCAAGTGGACGGCATCACCCGCACCCTGACCTGCCCGGTCGTGCACCTCTAGCCCCCGTCTACCCTTGGCCGGTGAACTTCTTCCGTCACCGGCACACCGCTCTCTTCGGGCTGCCCGCCCTCGCGATGCTGATCACGATCGCGGGCTGCTCCTCAGCAGACGACAACGCGTCGGTCTCGGTTCCGAGCCCGAACGCGAAGGTCACCAAGCTGTGCCAGAACCTGGACAAGGTGCTGCCGCGGAAGGTGGACGGCCTCGGCCGCAAGGATCCCGAGCCCCGGTCCGCGCTGACCGCGGGCTGGGGAAGCCCGGCGATCATACTGCGCTGCGGTGTCGAGCGGCCTCCGAAGATGATTGATCCGAAGGTGGCGCTCGGCGACGACCCGAAGGCGGTCGGTGGCACCGTGAACGGCGTCGACTGGCTGATGGAGAAGCGGGACGACGGGTCGACCCGCTTCACCACCGCGAACCGCGGCGCGTACGTCGAGGTGACCGTGCCCAAGGGGCGGGACACCTCCGGCATGCTCGTCGACATGGCCGCCTCCATCAAGAAGGCGATCCCCAAGGGGATCGCCAACTGACACGAGGGCGGTGCGAGGCGCTCAGCGCAGCCCGGTCGACCGTCGCAGCGCCGCCTGGACCAGGCGGTCCACCAGCTCCGGATAGCTGACGCCCGTCTCCTGCCACATCCGCGGATACATGGAGATCGGCGTGAAGCCCGGCATCGTGTTGATCTCGTTGATCACGAACTCCCCGTCCTCGGTGAGGAAGAAGTCCGCGCGGACGAGACCCTCGCAGGACGCCGCGTCGAAGGCCTCCACGGCCAGCCTCCGCACCTCGGCCGTCTGCTCCTCGGTGAGCGGCGCGGGCACGATCCCGGACGCCGAGTCGATGTACTTCGCCTCGAAGTCGTAGAAGTCGTGGGACTGCACGGGCGGAATCTCCGCGGGCACGGAGGCGCGCGGCCCGTCCTCGAACTCCAGCACCCCGCACTCGATCTCGCGGCCGCGCAGCAGCGCCTCCACGATGATCTTCGGGTCGTGCCGCTGGGCCTCCTCGATCGCCTCGTCGAGACCTTCGAAGGAATCGACCTTGGTGATGCCGAAGGACGACCCCGCGCGCGCGGGCTTCACGAACAGCGGCCAGCCGTGGTCGCCCGCGAAGTCGATGATCTTCTTACGGGCGGCGGCCGGGTCGAGCTCCCACTCGCGGGGCCGGATCACCACGTACGGGCCGACCTTCAGCCCGAAGGAGGTGAACACCCGCTTCATGTACTCCTTGTCCTGGCCGACGGCCGAGGCGAGCACGCCCGAACCGACGTACGGGACCCCGGAGAGCTCCAGGAGGCCCTGGAGGGTGCCGTCCTCGCCGTACGGGCCGTGCAGCATGGGGAAGACGACGTCGACCTCGCCCAGGGCCTTGGGGACCGATCCGGGCTCGCTGTAGACCACTTCGCGGTTGGCCGGGTCGAGGGGGAGCACCACGCCGCCCTCGCTCGACTCGGCGAGCTGCTCGACGTTCGGCTGCTGCCGGTCGATGATGGCCATCCGTTCCGGCTCGTCGGCGGTGAGCGCCCAACGGCCGTCCCGGGTGATGCCGATCGGCAGGACGTCGTACTTCGTACGGTCGATGGCGCGCAGCACCGCGCCGGCCGTGACCACGGAGATCCCGTGTTCGGAGCTGCGGCCGCCGAAGACGACGGCCACACGCGGCTTGCGAGGCGGCTGCTCAGGGCTCTGGGGGAGGTTCTCGGTGCTCATATCGCGTTGAGAGTACCCGTTGGTACGGCGGTGAGTCAGCGCCCCACCGGGGCCGTTGCTCAGCGTCGTACGAGTGGTCGCACAGCGTTGATTCCTGGCGTCGTACGAGCCGTCGCGGTGCATTGATTCCTGCCGTCGTACGAGCCGTCGCGGAGCAGCGATTCCTGGCGTCGTACGAGCCGTCGCAGGGCGCCGCGCGCCTGATGGTTCAGCGGCGCTCGGGCTTCGCGCTGCGCGACATCAGTTCCTTGAGAGCGACGACCGGCGGCTTGCCCTCGTGGACGATGCCGACGACGGTCTCCGTGATGGGCATGTCGACGCCGTGCCTGCGGGCCAGATCCAGCACGGACTCACAGGACTTGACGCCCTCGGCGGTCTGCTTGGTGACCGCGATGGTCTCCTGGAGGGTCATGCCCTTGCCGAGGTTGATGCCGAAGGTGTGGTTGCGCGACAGCGGCGAGGAGCAGGTGGCCACCAGGTCGCCGAGGCCGGCGAGTCCGGAGAACGTCATCGGGTCGGCGCCCATGGCGAGTCCGAGCCGGGTGGTCTCCGCGAGGCCACGCGTGATGAGCGAGCCCTTGGCGTTGTCGCCGAGACCCATGCCGTCCGCGATGCCGACGGCGAGACCGATCACGTTCTTGACGGCGCCGCCGAGTTCGCAGCCCACCACGTCGGTGTTGGTGTACGGGCGGAAGTACGGCGTGTGGCAGGCGGACTGGAGGCGCCGGGCGACCGCTTCCGAGCGGCAGGCGACCACGGCGGCGGCCGGCATCCGCGCGGCGATCTCCCGGGCGAGGTTGGGCCCGGTGACCACGGCGATCCGGTCCGCGCCGACCTTGGCGACGTCCTCGATCACCTCGCTCATCCGCATGGTGGAGCCGAGTTCGACGCCCTTCATCAGGGAGACGAGGACGGTCTCGGGCGCGAGCAGCGGCACCCATTCCGCGAGGTTTCCGCGCAGCGTCTGGGACGGCACCGCGAGGACCGTGAAGTCGGCGTCCGCGGCGGCCTCGGCGGGATCGGAGGTGGCCCGCAGGTTCTCGGGGAGTTCGACACCGGGCAGGTAGTCCGGGTTCGTCCGGGTGGAGTTGACCGCCGCGGCGAGTTCGCCGCGGCGCCCCCACAGGGTGACGTCGCATCCCGCGTCGGCGAGCACCATGCCGAACGCGGTGCCCCACGATCCGGTCCCGAAGACGGCCGCCTTGACCGGCTTGCTCACGTGGCCTGCCCCTCTTCCTGCTGTGCCTGTGCCGGTGCCTGTGCCTTTTCCTTCGCCGCCGCCCTGCGGCGCTGTGCGATGCGCACCTCGCGGGGGTCGTACGCCTTCTCGGGCGCCTTCTCGCCGCGGATCTGCTCCAGCTGCGCGGTGATGGCGGCCATGATGACCTCGGTGGCCTCCTTCAGGAGGTCCGGGCTCATCTCCTTGTCGTAGAAGCGCGAGAGGTCCACCGGCGGGCCGGCGAGCACGCGGTGGGTCTTGCGCGGAAGGAGGTTGGGCTTCTTGGCATACGGGGGCAGCAGCTCGTTGGCGCCCCACTGGGCGACCGGAATCACCGGGCACTTGGTCTGCAGCGCGACCCGCGCGGCACCCGTCTTGCCGGTCATCGGCCAGCCGTCGGGGTCGCGGGTGAGGGTGCCCTCGGGGTAGAACGCGACGCACTCGCCGCGCTCCACAGCGTCGATCGCGGCCCGGAAGGCGCTCAGCGCGTCGGTGCTCTCGCGGTAGACGGGGATCTGTCCGGTGCCGCGCATGGCGGCCCCCACGAATCCCTTCTTGAAAAGGCCCGCCTTCGCCAGGAATCGCGGAACACGCCCGGTGTTGTACTGATAGTGCGCATACGCGAAGGGGTCCACATGCGAATTGTGGTTCACCGCGGTGATAAATCCGCCGTCGGTCGGAATGTTCTCCATTCCGCGCCAGTCCCGCTTGATCAGAACCACCAGCGGCGGTTTGCAGAGGACCGCTGCGAAGCGGTACCAGAAGCCGATTCTGCGGCGGGGCACGCGGACACCTTCCTCTAGGGCCTGGGGGGCCGCACAAGTGTCGCCCCAGGCCGCCTGTCTGTCGAGAACACGGTACGCCCCGGCGTCCGGAGCGCCAGGGCGGCCGGGTCACAATGGGGCGCGACAAGGGAGGGCGGAACGCTGGTGCGGTGGACTGTGGTCGTACCCCTCAAACCCCTGGCGCGGGCCAAGAGCAGGCTGGCGGACACGGCCGCCGACGGAATGCGCCCCGGGCTCGCCCTCGCCTTCGCACAGGACACCGTGGCGGCCGCGCTGGCCTGCGCGATGGTCCGCGATGTGGCGGTAGTCACGGACGATGCCCTGGCCGGGCGGGAGCTGGCCGCGCTGGGCGCCCGGATCGTCCCGGACGAGCCGGGCGGCGGTCTGAACGCCGCGTTGGCGCACGGAGCGGGGGTCGTACGGTCCTGGCGCCCCGACGGTGCCGTCGCGGCCCTCAACGCCGATCTTCCCGCCCTGCGGTCCGCGGAATTGAGGCGAGTACTCGACGCGGCTGCGGAATTCCCTCGCGCATTTCTGCCGGATGCCGCCGCAATCGGTACAACTCTGCTGGCCGCCGGGCCGGGGCGGGAATTGCTTCCGGCTTTCGGTACGGATTCCCGGGCCCGTCATCGCGCCTCTGGCGCCATGGAACTCCGGCTGCACGCCGTGGATTCCGTACGGCAGGACGTGGACACCGGGGACGATCTGCGGGCGGCGCTGGCGCTGGGGGTGGGGCCGCGTACGGCGGAAGCGGCGGCGCGGTTGCTGATTCCCGGGCAGTAGGCGGGTTCGCACTCCACAGGCCGCCCGTGGCCGGTCGCGCCCACGCGGCGGAGCCCCTGGGTCACAGCGGCGCGGCCCTTGGGGGACCCGTAGGCTGCCCCCATGCAGGCGACCGCGTACACGTACGACCCCGAGACCCGTAGCGGCCAGGTGCTGCTCGACGACGGGACCCCTGTGCCCTTCGACGGCCCGGCGTTCGACGCCGGCGGGCTGCGGCTGCTGCGCCCGGGTCAGCGGGTGCGCATCGAGACCGAGGGCGAGGGCGAGGCCCTGCGGATCACCCTCGTCACCCTGCAGACGCTCTAGGCGTCGCGCACACGCCGCGGGCCGGGCTCCCGAGGGAAGCCCGGCCCGGCGCGTGAGTTGCCCCTGCGCCCCTGCCGACTAGCGGGCGGTGGCCTTCTTGGCGGTGGTCTTGCGGGCGGTCGACTTCTTGGCGGGGGCCTTCTTGGCCGTCGCCTTCTTCGCCGGGGCCTTCTTGGCCGTCGCCTTCTTGGCGGTCGTCTTCTTCGCCGCGGTCTTCTTGGCGGCCGCCGTGGTCTTCTTGGCGGTCGTCTTCTTGGCCGTGGTCTTCTTGGCAGCCGCCGTGGTCTTCTTGGCGGTGACCTTCTTCGCTGTGACCTTCTTGGCGGCGACCTTCTTCGCGGTGGCCTTCTTGGCCGCGGCCTTCTTGACCGTGGCGGCGGCACCGCCGGTCAGGCTGCCCTTGGGCGCCTTCTTGACGGCGACCTCGCCACCGCGCGGGAGCTTCTTCGAGCCGCTCACCAGGTCCTTGAAGCCCTGGCCCGCGCGGAAGCGCGGCACAGAGGTCTTCTTGACCCGAACGCGCTCCCCGGTCTGCGGGTTGCGGGCGTAACGGGCCGGACGGTCGACCTTCTCGAAGGAACCGAAGCCGGTGACCGAGACCCGGTCCCCGCCGACAACTGCACGGACGACGGCGTCCAGTACGGCGTCGACCGCGTCGGCGGCCTGCTGACGCCCGCCGACCTTGTCGGCAATCGCTTCTACGAGCTGCGCCTTGTTCACGTCTTCCCCTTCGGAGACATTGCCCGAACGAATGCGTTCAAGCTTTTTCGCACGTTAGGCAGATATATACCGCAAATCAAACACGAAACGGGCTAATCACCCTTGTGCCGCAACGAACTCGGGCTGTAGCGGAGTTCCTCAGCGTTCCTCTTCGAGGAATCGACCCTCGTCGAGGTCGTTGATGAACCGCTCCAGCCGCCTTGTCGCATCGGCGAGATCGTGCTTGGCCACGGCCGTAATGACCAGCAGCTTCCGGGTCAGCGCCATCCGTACGCCCTCCGGGACTTGCAGTGCGCGCACTCTTGTGTGCGCTTCCTTGAGTTGGGCCGCGACTGCCACGTAGAGCTCGAGTTGGCCGTCGTGTTCCATGCACAGATTGTGCCATCTGGGGCGAGTTGTCGCCTGCGCAGGGGGTAACTGCCGTCCCCGGAAGGGGTTCCGGGCACCGCGGCGCGTCGCGGGACCACGGTGCGCGTACCCAGGCAACCGCCTTTATAACTGGGGGAGTTGGAGCCCTCCGAAGCGGCGCGCCGGAGCCGTCCGAGGGCAGACACAGCTGTACCCCCAACCGTCCACGATTGGGGGTACAGAAGGGTGTTGCGGTGGCCGAAATCAGCCTTGCGTCATCCGCGTATCAGGCGCTCTACCGGACCTGAGTCCGGCCCGCACGTCAGACGTGCAGCGTCTTCGGCTTGTAGGACGGACGCTTGGCCTCGTACGCCGCGATGTCGGCCTCGTTCTGGAGGGTGATGGAGATGTCGTCCAGGCCGTTCAGCAGCCGCCAGCGGGCGTTCTCGTCGAGTTCGAAGGCGGCGGTGATGCCCTCGGCGCGCACCTCACGGGCCTCCAGGTCGACCGTGATCTCGGCCTGCGGGTCCTGCTCCGTCAGCTCCTGCAGCGCGTCCACGATCTTCTGCTCCAGAACCACCGTGAGCAGGCCGTTCTTGAGCGAGTTGCCCCGGAAGATGTCCGCGAAGCGGGAGGAGATGACGGCCTTGAAGCCGTAGTTCTGCAGCGCCCAGACGGCGTGCTCGCGCGAGGAGCCCGTTCCGAAGTCGGGACCGGCCACCAGGACCGTGGCGCCCTTGCGCTCGGGCTGGTTGAGGATGAAGGACGAGTCCTTGCGCCAGGCCTCGAAGAGCCCGTCCTCGAAACCGTCCCTGGTCACCTTCTTGAGCCAGTGGGCGGGGATGATCTGGTCGGTGTCGACGTTGCTGCGGCGCAGCGGGACGGCCCGGCCGGTGTGCGTGGTGAATGCTTCCATGGCTCTCAGACTCCAGCGGGCACGGGGGCGTCGGACAGGTCGGCGGGCGAGGCCAGATGGCCCAGCACGGCGGTCGCGGCGGCGACCTGCGGCGAGACCAGGTGCGTACGGCCGCCCTTGCCCTGCCGGCCCTCGAAGTTGCGGTTGGAGGTGGACGCGGAGCGCTCACCGGGGGCCAGCTGGTCGGGGTTCATGCCCAGACACATCGAGCAGCCCGCGTGCCGCCATTCGGCGCCGGCCCCCTTGAAAACGACGTCCAGGCCCTCGGAGACGGCCTGCAGACCGACCCGCGCGGAGCCGGGGACCACCAGCATCCGTACGCCGTCGGCGACTTTGCGGCCCTCGACGATCGCGGCGGCCGCACGCAGGTCCTCGATACGGCCGTTGGTGCACGAACCTACGAAGACGGTGTCGACCTTGATGTCGCGCAGCGGCTGTCCGGCGGCCAACCCCATGTATTCCAGGGCCTTTTCGGCGGCCAGGCGCTCCGAAGCGTCTTCGTACGAAGCCGGGTCGGGGACGGACGCCGAAAGCGGCGCGCCCTGGCCCGGGTTGGTGCCCCAGGTGACGAACGGCGACAGGGAGGCGGCGTCGATGACGACCTCCGCGTCGAATTCCGCGTCCGCGTCCGACTTCAGGGTCTTCCAGTACGCGACCGCGGCGTCCCACTCCTCGCCCTCGGGGGCGTGCGCACGGCCCTTGAGATACGCGAAGGTGGTCTCGTCAGGGGCGATCATGCCCGCGCGGGCGCCGGCCTCGATCGACATGTTGCAGATGGTCATCCGGGCCTCCATCGAGAGCTTCTCGATGGCGGAACCGCGGTATTCCAGGATGTAGCCCTGGCCGCCGCCGGTACCGATCTTGGCGATGATCGCCAGGATCAGGTCCTTGGCGGTGACGCCCTCGGGCAGTTCGCCGTCGACCGTGATGGCCATGGTCTTGGGGCGGGCCAGCGGCAGCGTCTGGGTGGCCAGCACGTGCTCGACCTGCGAGGTGCCGATGCCGAACGCCAGCGCGCCGAAGGCGCCGTGCGTGGAGGTGTGGGAGTCACCGCACACGACCGTGGTGCCGGGCTGGGTCAGGCCCAGCTGCGGTCCCACCACGTGGACGACACCCTGCTCGACGTCACCCAGCGAGTGCAGTCGTACACCGAACTCGGCGCAGTTCTTGCGCAGCGTCTCCAGCTGGGCCCGGGAGACCGGGTCCGCGATGGGCTTGTCGATGTCGAGGGTCGGGGTGTTGTGATCCTCGGTCGCGATGGTGAGGTCGAGACGCCGCACGGGACGCCCCGCCTGACGGAGGCCGTCGAAGGCCTGCGGGCTGGTCACCTCGTGCAGCAGGTGCAGATCGATGAAGAGGAGGTCGGGCTCGCCCTCGGCGCGCCGGACGACATGGTCGTCCCAGACCTTCTCCGCGAGTGTCCTACCCATCGCTTTCCCTCCGGCCGGCCTGTGTGGCGCCGGCCCAACTAGAGATTTCCGGGGCGGCAAACGTTCGTACCCCTCGTACCGGACGTCGTCCGCCGGGCCCGTTGGTCCGCGGGCCGCTGTGTCTACAAGGGTGGCGCGTTCCACGGAAAATTGAACTTGCGTTTCACAGAGTGAGACGCGAGTATCGTTGCATGGACAACAGTAGCGGCGTCGGCGTTCTGGACAAGGCAGCCCTTGTCCTGAGCGCTCTGGAGTCCGGTCCGGCCACCCTCGCGGGCCTGGTCGCGGCGACCGGACTGGCACGACCCACGGCACATCGCCTCGCCGTGGCACTTGAACACCACCGCATGGTGGCGCGTGACATGCAGGGCCGTTTCATTCTCGGCCCCCGCCTCGCCGAGCTGGCCGCGGCCGCCGGCGAGGACCGCCTCCTCGCGACCGCGGGACCGGTGCTCACGCACCTCCGCGACGTCACGGGCGAGAGCGCGCAGCTCTACCGCCGCCAGGGCGACATGCGCATCTGCGTCGCGGCGGCCGAGCGCCTGTCGGGCCTTCGGGACACCGTCCCGGTCGGCTCCACGCTCACCATGAAGGCCGGCTCCTCGGCCCAGATCCTGATGGCCTGGGAGGAGCCGGAGCGCCTGCACCGCGGCCTCCAGGGCGCCCGCTTCACCGCCACCGCGCTCTCCGGCGTACGACGCCGGGGCTGGGCCCAGTCCATCGGCGAGCGCGAGCCGGGCGTCGCGTCCGTCTCCGCGCCGGTACGCGGTCCCTCGAACCGCGTCGTGGCCGCCGTCTCGGTCTCCGGACCGATCGAGCGCCTGACCCGCCACCCCGGCCGTATGCACGCCCAGGCGGTCATCGACGCCGCCGCCCGCCTCTCGGAGGCCCTGCGCCGCACCGGCTGACTGTTCCGGGACGTCGACGAAGGGGCCTGCCTCAACGCCGCGGCAGGCCCCTTCGCTCCCCCGATCCCCCCCGGTCACCCGGCCTTTTCGGCACCCTCCGCCGACCGGTATGCGAACCGGTCCTTGGCCCGCCGGCCCCGCTTCTCCAGCGGCACCTGACCGTGCGCCGCAGCGAGCCCGAAGGCCGGCATGTGGGCGTAGATCGACTCGTACGCCCCCTCCGGCACGACATAGCTCTCGTGCCACCGCCCGACGTGTGCGCGCACCTTTCCGGCCCGCTCCTGGCGGTTGATGTTCGCCCACGCCTTGTGGTGGAGCATGTCGGGCGAGCTCGCGTACGCGTAGAGCTTCTCCTTCGACTCCCAGTACTGGACGACGTAGTACGTCCGCGGGGACGCCGTCAGCAGCACGTGGCCGAGCAGTCCGCGGCTCTTGTCCTTCTGCGGTTCGCGCAGCATGCGCGGCATCGCGAGGAGCACCGGCAGCCAGTGGTGCACGGCCCAGAAGTGGTTGATGCGCATGCCGATCAGCAGCACGACCGCGTCACCTTCGACTGCGGCGGTGGTGTGGCCCGGTATCGGTTTCGCGAACATGACGATCCCCCGGATCTCCGATCGGATACCAGCACTATCCTTCTGATCAATGCTTGGATAGTGACACTTCCCAAGGAGCGGCGCAAGCCCCCGAAGAGAGGCGCGAGAGATGCGGCTGGCCGAGTTGAGCGAGCGCAGCGGTGTGTCCGTCGCGACGATCAAGTACTACCTGCGCGAAGGGCTGTTGACGCCCGGCCGCCAGGTCAACTCGACTACGGCCGAGTACGACGAGGAGCATCTGCGCCGGCTGCGGCTGGTGCGCGCGATGATCCAGGTCGGCCGGGCGCCGGTGGCGACGGTCCGCGAAGTGCTCGGGCATGTGGACGACGACTCCCTGGGCCGCGCGATCCGCCTGGGCGCGGCGGTGTGGGCGCTGCCGCAGGTACCGGAGCCGGACGAGGAGGACGAATACGTCCAGGCCGCACACCAGGAGGTCACCACGCTCCTGGACCGGCTCGGCTGGGAGAACGCCAAGCGGCTCACGGCCGTCTCCCCCGCGTACCGCTCGCTGGTGGTGACCGTGGCCGCGTTCCGCCGGCTCGGCTACGACTGGGGGGCCGAACGGCTCGCGCCGTACGCCGAGTTGATGCACCGAACGGCCGTCCTCGACCTGGACAACATGGAGACGCATCCGTCGGAGGCGGAGCAGATCGAGTTCGCGGTCCTGGGGGCGATCCTCAACGAGCCGGTGCTGCAGGCGCTGCACCGGCTGGCCCAGGAGGAGGAGACGACGCGGCGGTACGGCTTCGAGTAGCCGGCGCCGGGCACGACGAAGGCCCTCCGCCGAAGTGGAGGGCCTTCTTGTTGTACCCCCGACCGGATTCGAACCGGCGCTACCGCCTTGAGAGGGCGGCGTGCTAGGCCGCTACACAACGGGGGCGTGGATCTTGCGTTTCCGCAGACCCGAGCTGGTCTACCAGGACTCGAACCTAGACTAACTGAACCAGAATCAGTCGTGCTGCCAATTACACCATAGACCAATATGGTTTAGACCAACTGCGTACCCCCGACCGGATTCGAACCGGCGCTACCGCCTTGAGAGGGCGGCGTGCTAGGCCGCTACACAACGGGGGCCCTAGCGATCCTGCATGAGAGTCAGCGGGTGCGACCCGGACTGTCTCCCTGGGAAGGATCTGTACCCCCGACCGGATTCGAACCGGCGCTACTGCCTTGAGAGGGCAGCGTGCTAGGCCGCTACACAACGGGGGCGTTGCGGAGTTGATCTCCGCGGTTGCAGATGAGCTCTGCGAGCTGGCCTACCAGGACTCGAACCTAGACTAACTGAACCAGAATCAGTCGTGCTGCCAATTACACCATAGGCCACTGAAACTCAATCCCCCGTGGGGATCTTGTTTTAGCTTGCGCCTCCGGTTCCCGGCCTTTCGGCCCGCTCTCCGGCGGCGCAGGGAGAACATTACCTGAAGGTGGACGGCGCTCCAAAACGGGTATCCGCGCCGAGGATCGCGGGGAGTTCGGCCAGCGAGGCGATCCGGCGCGGGCCGGCCGGTACGCCCTGGGCGACGGTGTGAGCGCCGCCACGGTCGATCCAGACGGAGAGCAGACCCGCGTCGGCGGCGCCGCGCCCGTCGATCTCCGGGTGGTCGCCGACGTACGCGACCTGGTGCGGGGGCAGGCCGAGGGCGTCGCAGGCGGCGTGGAAGGCCTCCGCCGCGGGCTTGGAGACGCCGAGCTCGGCCGCGCACAGAACGGCCTCGAAGCGGTCGCGGACGCCGAGGACACGGAGCTTCCCGTCCTGCACCCGGAGGCTGGAGTTGGACAGCACGGCGTGCCGGTGGCTGGCGGCGAGGGCGTCCAGGGCGGGCAGCACGTCCGGGAAGAGGGCCCAGGCGGCTTCGTAGTGCGCGACATACCGGTCGAACCACGCGTCGGCCTCGGCATCGCTCAGTGGCTTCTCCAGGAACACCCTGACCCGCTGCCGGCGCTGGCCCTGCCAGTCCGTCTCCCCCGCCGAGAACCTCGCCCACTGGGCATCGGTGATCTGCCGCCAGCGCGCGAGGGCCTGCTCGACGGACTCGTACCCGTCGAGCAGGCCCTCGGCCGCCAAGTGCCCGCCCATCCCGGCCCGGTCCGCGGCCGTGTAGTCGAAGATCGTGTCGTCGATGTCCCACACCACGGCCCTGATGCTCATGAATCGACCGTATCCCGGGCGTGGCGGGCGTGTCGTTCAGTTCACGGTTGTCGTTCCGGTCAGGGTCAGGTCGGGGCCCTGGCCGTCACGCGGCTCGGCGGTGAGCTTCCAGATGTATGTGCCGCGCGGCGCATAGGCGCCGGAGTCGCTCTGGCCGTTCCACGAGGCGCGGACCGCGGCGGCGGTGGAGGCGCCGGTCAGGGTGCGCACGACGGTGCCCGCCGTGCTGCTCACGGTCAGTGTCCAGGCCGACGGCTTGTTCAGCTGCCACACGGGCCGCCACGGGTTGGAGAGGCTCGGGCCGCCCGGCTGGGGGTCGGTCTGCGCCTCCATCTGCGCGAGCGGCGAGGTGGGGACGCCCGCGGTGACGATCGCCACCTGGCGCTGCTGCGTCAGATGGGCGACATTGCCGCCGAAGCGGTCGACGGCCCAGCGGCCGGTGTTGCCGCCGGTGTTCTGGTCCGCGGTGGGCAGCACGGCGACGGTCCGGGTGGTCGCCGTACCGGTGTGGAAGTCGGTGAGCAGCAGCTCGTGCGTGGTGCGGTTCTCGCGGATGAGATAGCCGTCGGCGAGGCGGCCCTGCCCGGCCGGGACCGTGATGGCGCGGCCGGCCGCGCGGTCGTAGACACCGGCGGGGCCGGCCGAGCCGCAGGACCAGTACAGCCAGGTGTTGACGGCCTGGATCTCGGTGGGCGTGCAGGGCGCGCCGGTGTCGACGGTGGCGACGTTCTTCTTGGCCTTCAGGTCGTACGCGACGACGCTGCCCTGGGTGCTGCCGGGGGTCCACAGACGCTGGCCCCAGATCGCGGCGGCGGTGCGGGTGCGGTCGAGCGCGGTCTCGCCGGCGGCGCCGCGCGGGAAGTCGGCGACCTTCTGGCTGCCGGCGGTGCCGCCGTTGTAGAGGACGTAGCGCCCGGAGCCGGTGCCCAGGCGGCCGGCCGAGTCCCCGGTGGGTTCGGTGGCGATGGCGCTCGTGTCGAGCCCGACGACGTTCACGGACTCCTGGCCGTTGGCGTCGGTCCACAGGTACGCGATCCTGCCGTCGCCCAGCGCTTCGAGCTGGGGGCACGCCGCGTCGCCGGTGAGGCAGGTCGTGGGCTGCAGTGTGGGGCTGCGGCGGGTCTGGAGGCCGGTGGGGCTTGCCCGTGGTGTCGAGCGGGATGCCGTAGAAGCCGAATATGCCGCCGGCGCGCGTGGTGTTGCCGTACATCAGCAGCTCGCCCCCGGCGAGCGCGAGGCCGTCCACCCCGGCCTGCCAGGCGGGTACGTCGAGCACCTTCTGGGCGGTGGTCGCGCCGTCCTCGGTGGGGGTGACCCGGTAGACATGCCAGTCGACGCTCGACGGCCCGGCCGTGGCGAGGGCGCCGCCGTCCGGGGTGGCCATGAAGGCACCCTTCGCGTTGGCGAGGGCCGTGCGTGTCGTGTTGGTGGTGAGCGAGACGGCCGTGAGCTCGGGCGTGGCGCCGCCGGGCAGGAACGAGGCGTTGCCGGTGAGCAGTTGGTCGCCGACGACGGCCTGGGCCTCGCCGAGGTACGCGGCCGTGATGGTGGCGGGTTCGGTGCCGGGGGCGGAGTCCACGCGGATCGACGTGTTGCCGTTGACGAGCCAGCGGTCGTTGAAGACCACCCGCGGCTCGCTGCCGGCGTTCGTCAGGTACGTGCGGAAGGTGCCGTCCGCGAGGTCGACCAGGCCCACGGAGGTGGCGCCGTCCAGGGTGTAGACGACGGCGAGGCGCCGGACGGATCCGCCGGTGACGTAGGTGCCGTTGGGCTGGGCGCCCGAGGGGAGCCCGGTCACCGGGAGGTCCGCGGTGGTCCCGTCGGCGGCCGCCCGCAGGACGTGCAGGGCGCCCGCGGCGTCCTGGGTCAGCACGCTCCAGCCCGACGCGGCCCGGTACGTCTGGCCCGCCGGGATCGTGACGGTGGCGGTTACGCCGGTGGAGCGGTGCTGCTGTGCGACGGTCGTGCCGGACCTGGTGCTGATGACGTCGGTGCCGGTGGCGAGGTCGTCCGGGCCCGCGTGCGCCGGCGGAGTGACGCCCGGGTAGTCGACCTCGTGGGTCCCGCCCGAACCGCTCTCCGGCAGCCAGTAGCGGAATCCGGAAGCGCCCGCCCACCGGTAGCCGACCTCGGTCGGCACGGTCAGGCTCAGCTGCACGGTGGCGACCGGCGTGTCGGCGCCGGGCGCGGCCTGTGCGGGCGCGGTCGGCACGGCGCACATCAGGGCCACGGCCCCGCCGAGGGCCACTGCGGCAAGTCTTCGTGAACGGGTCACGTTCCCCTCACCTGAAACAGGATGAACACGCGCATCATGTGCGCAGGGGACATGCAACTTCTGCTGCGGGAGCGGGAGTTCACTGGACGGGTGAACTCCGGGTGACGGCTCGGTGCATACGAAGGGGGCGGCGTCCGAACCGGACGCCGCCCCCTGTGCGTACGCCATGCGGGTACGCGTAGTGCTTGCGCTGTGACTACGCCGGCAGCTTCGCCAGCGCCGCGTCGATGCGCGCGATCGTCTTCTCCTGGCCCAGGACCTGCAGGGACTCGAACAGCGGCAGACCGACCGTGCGGCCCGTGACCGCGACGCGGACCGGGGCCTGGGCCTTGCCGAGCTTGAGGCCGTGCTCCTCGCCGGCCGCGAGGACGGCGTCCTTCAGCGACTCCGGGCTGGCCCAGTCGGCCTGGAGCAGCTTGGCGCGGGCCGTGCTCAGCAGCTCGGCCGAGCCCTCCTTCATCGCCTTCGACCAGGACGCCTCGTCGTGGACGGGCTCGGCCAGGAACAGGAAGTCCACGTTCTCGGTGATCTCGGAGAGGACCTTCAGACGGGACTGGGCGTGCGGGGCGATCGCCTGCCACTTGGCCTCGTCGAAGTCCTCCGGCGCCCAGGCGGCGAACGGGGCGCGCAGCCAGGGGGCGCAGCGCTCCGTGAAGTCCTTCACGTCGAGCATGCGGATGTGGTCGGCGTTGATCGCCTCGGCCTTCTTCAGGTCGAAGCGGGCCGGGTTCGGGTTCACGTCCGTGACGTCGAAGGCGGCGACCATCTCGTCGATGGAGAAGATGTCGCGGTCCGCCGAGAGCGACCAGCCGAGCAGGGAGAGGTAGTTCAGCAGCCCCTCGGGGAGGAAACCGCGCTCCCGGTAGAGGTTGAGCGAGGACTCCGGGTCGCGCTTGGAGAGCTTCTTGTTGCCCTCTCCCATGACGTACGGGAGGTGGCCGAAGGCCGGGGTCTCCTTGGCGATGCCCAGCTCGATGAGCGCCTTGTAGAGGGCGATCTGGCGCGGGGTGGAGGAGAGCAGGTCCTCGCCGCGCAGGACGTGGGTGATCTCCATCAGGGCGTCGTCGACCGGGTTGACCAGCGTGTACAGGGGCGCGCCGTTGGCTCGTACGATCCCGTAGTCCGGGACGTTCTCCGGGAGGTACGTGATCTCGCCGCGGACCAGGTCCGTGAAGGTGATCGTCTCGTCGGGCATGCGGAAGCGGACGATGGGCTCCCGGCCCTCGGCCTCGTAGGCGGCCTTCTGCTCGGCGCTCAGGTCGCGGCAGTGGCCGTCGTAACCGGACGGCTTGCCGGCGGCGCGGGCGGCGTCACGGCGGGCGTCGAGCTCCTCCGTCGAGCAGTAGCAGTGGTACGCGTGCCCGGCGTCCAGGAGCTTTCGCGCGACGTCCTGGTAGATGTCCATCCGCTGCGACTGGCGGTACGGCGCGTGCGGGCCGCCGACCTCGGGTCCCTCGTCCCAGTCGAAGCCCAGCCAGCGCATCGCGTCGAGCAGCTGGTTGTACGACTCCTCGGAGTCGCGGGCCGCGTCGGTGTCCTCGATGCGGAAGACCAGGGTGCCTTCGTTGTGCCGGGCGAACGCCCAGTTGAACAGGGCGGTGCGGACCAGGCCCACGTGCGGGTTGCCGGTCGGGGAGGGACAGAAACGTACGCGGACGTTCGCGTTAGCCACGCTTGATCACCTTGTTGGTGAGAGTGCCGATGCCTTCGATGGTGACGGCGACCTCGTCGCCGACGTTCAGGGGGCCGACCCCAGCCGGGGTGCCCGTGAGGATCACGTCGCCGGGGAGCAGCGTCATGGCCTCGGTGATGTTCACGATCAGATCCTCGATGGAGTGGATCATCTCGCTGGTGCGGCCGAGCTGGCGCTGCCGGCCGTTGACCGTGCACTGGATGGTGAGGTCGCTCGGGTCGAGGTCCGTCTCCACCCAGGGGCCGAGCGGGCAGGAGCTGTCGAAGCCCTTGGCCCGCGCCCACTGCTTCTCGCGCTTCTGGACGTCGCGCGCGGTGATGTCGTTCGCGCAGGTGTAGCCCAGGATCACGTCCTTGACGCGCTCGCGCGGGACCTCGCGGCACATGCGGCCGATGACGACCGCGAGCTCGGCCTCGTGGTGCAGCTCGTTCGAGAAGGACGGGTACTGGATGTCGTCGCCGGGGCCGATCACCGAGGTCGACGGCTTGAAGAAGGCGAACGGGGCCTCGGGCACCTCGTTGCCGAGCTCCTTCGCGTGCTCCGCGTAGTTGCGGCCGAAGGCCACGACCTTGTTCGGGAGCACCGGCGGCAGCAGCCTGACCTTGCTCAGCGGGACCTTCGTACCGGAGAGCTCGAAGTCCGCGAACGGGATGCCCTTGATGATGTCGAGGACGAGTTCGTCCGGCTTGTCGCCCTCGACCGCGCCGAAAGCGACGTTGCCGTCGATGGAGAACCTGGCGATGCGCACGGGATCCTTGCGCCCCTCACTGAGCTGGCTGAAGTCTGACGCTCCAGGCTAACGCGGGGAGGGGTGCGAGCTTCGCGTATATCGACCGGCACGGTGAGCGCGCGGCGGAGTGTGTGCGTACTACTCCGCGACGGAGGCCATGACCGGGGCTTCCATCAGGATGGTCCGGCGAGGGTTGGCGGTCTGGGCGGGGAGGTCGGCCGAGTGCTCCTGCTGCTCCGGCGTCTGCAGCGCGTCGGCGTCCTCGAGGTGCGCCAGCGTGGTGCGTCGCGGGTTGGCTATGTTGCGGAACATCATCGTCGTCTTCACTGTTGTACTCGACCTTGTCGTCGCGAGCGCCGGGTGGGCTCAAAGGCCCCCGCGTCGGCGCGGGTTGTCGGATTCGCCATCCTTGTAAAGCGTCAGGCTAAACATGCAATTCCCGGGCGAAGCCGTGAAGACGCCATGATCGCCATGTGAGTTTCCTCACTTACTAGCAGGCAAACCGGTCAATTCAGACCTCCAACCCCGCCCGGCGAAACGGACATTGCCCTGTTGAAGCAGACATTCCGCTCCTGATCATGGCGACTGGGACACCCTGCGCTCCACAACACCTCGTAGGCATACGCCCGTTATGTACGAGATCACTTTCTACGTCTCGTAACGCACCACTCACAAGCTGTCACGGAGGTCACAGCCTGGTACTCGGGCCTTGTTGGAGATCCGGCACTGTGCTGGAATTCCACGGAACCGCCGCGGGATCGAAACCGGCGCGCAGGGGCGCAACGCAGCGCCGAGTGGCGGCGGGAAGGGGGAGCCTGCGCCGGTCACTCACGACCACCAGGGGGCGCATCTGCGCCCCTGTACGACGCCGACACCGTCCCGCCGTTTTCGCGGAGGGGCGCCTGGTCCAGAGGTTGCGACGCTAGTGCAGGGACGTTTCAAGAGGGATGGCAGCGCTTCGGCGGAGCCGGAGCCGCACGGCGGGACCGACCGCGGTTCCTCGCCCCAGCACGCCCAGAACCCGGGACCGGCAGAGGTCGGCGGCAGCGGTGAACACTCCGCTCGCGCCGGCGCGAAGCCCAAGGCTCCCGCCACACCGGCCGCGAAGCCGACGGGCCCCACGGGTCCCGGCTCGCGAATAGCGCTGCGCAACTGGCGCATTTCGACGCGTCTGGTCTCGCTGCTCGCGCTCCCCGTGGTCGCCGCGACCTCGCTCGGCGCGCTGCGCATCAACGACAACATGGACAGCATTCAGCAGCTCGACAACATGAAGCTGCTGACGGACATGACCAAGCAGGCGACCGAGCTCGCCGCCGCGCTCCAGAAGGAGCGCGACCTGTCCTCGGGTCCGCTCGCGCACGGCGCCGCGTCCAACGACTACACGGTCAAAGGCGTCCGCGACGCGACGGACGTAGCCAAGAGGCACTTCCTCGAGGGCACCCAGGAGATCGACGACGCCACGGCGAACGGACAGCTCTCCGGCGTCCGGGACAGCCTGGTCGGCATCGCGGGCGAGCTGTACAAGCTCAGCAGCATCCGCAAAGAGGCCTACGCGGACCCCAAGAACTCGACGCAGACGGTCGAGGCCTACCACCGCCTCGTCACTCAGCTGCTCGCGCTCTCGCAGGACATGGCCGAGGCGACCAGCAACCCGGAGATGATCCAGCGCACCCGCGCGCTGTCCGCCTTCTCCTCCGCCAAGGAGTACGCCTCCGTCCAGCGGGCCGTCATCGCCGCCGCGCTGCCCGAGCGCCCGACGACCTTCGGCACGCTGTCGGAGAACGACCGGCAGTACGCGCTCTCCGCACAGGAGAGCCAGGAATCCGAGATCAGCGGCTTCAAGAACATCTACGGCGACGGCTTCGCCGAACTGCTCAAGCCGATCGAGGGCGGCAACCCGACCATCGAGTCCGCCGACCAGTACGCGAAGCGCGTGCTGAGCGGCCCCGACGGTCTGAGGACCCAGACCAAGCGCTCGTACAAGGACTGGGTCGACGACGACACCGCCAAGATCCAGCAGATGTCGAACATCGAGACCACGCTGCTCGGCCAGATGGAGCAGAAGGCGCGTGAGCTGCGCAACGAGTCCGAGAGCGAAGCGATCATCTCGGGTGCGCTGATCCTCCTCGTCCTCGGTGTCTCGCTCGTCGGCGCCTTCGTGGTGGCCCGCTCCATGATCCGCTCGCTGCGCCGCCTGCAGGACACCGCGACCAAGGTCGCCCAGGACCGGCTGCCCGAGCTGGTCAAGCAGCTGTCGGAGTCGGACCCGCAGGACGTCGACACCTCCGTCGAGTCGGTCGGTGTGCACTCCCGGGACGAGATCGGCCAGGTGGCCGCGGCCTTCGACGACGTGCACCGCGAGGCCGTACGACTGGCCGCCGAGCAGGCCCTTCTCCGGGGCAACGTCAACGCGATGTTCACCAACCTCTCGCGCCGCTCCCAGGGTCTTATCCAGCGTCAGCTCTCGCTGATCTCCGAACTGGAGTCCCGCGAGGCCGACCCGGACCAGCTGTCCTCGCTGTTCAAGCTCGACCACCTCGCGACCCGCATGCGCCGTAACGGCGAGAACCTCCTCGTCCTCGCCGGTGAAGAGCCCGGCCGCCGCTGGACCCGCCCGGTCCCGCTGGTCGACGTGCTCCGTGCCGCCGCCTCCGAGGTGGAGCAGTACGAGCGCATCGAGCTGGCCGCGGTACCGACCACCGAGGTCGCCGGCCGCGTCGTCAACGACCTCGTGCACCTGCTCGCAGAGCTGCTCGAGAACGCGACCTCCTTCTCCTCGCCGCAGACCAAGGTCAAGGTCACCGGTCACGCGCTGCCCGACGGCCGCGTCCTGATCGAGATCCACGACACCGGTATCGGCCTCTCCCCCGAGGACCTCGCGGCGATCAACGAGCGGCTCGCCTCGCCGCCCACCGTGGACGTCTCCGTCTCCCGCCGCATGGGCCTCTTCGTGGTCGGTCGTCTGTCGCAGCGCCACGGCATCCGTATCCAGCTGCGTCCGTCCGACTCCGGTGGTACGACCGCGCTCGTCATGCTCCCCGTCGACGTCGCCCAGGGCGGCAAGAAGGCTCCGGGCAAGCCGGGCCAGGGCGGTCCGGGCACCGGTGGTCCGGCCGCCGCACAGGCCTCTGCCGGTGTCGCCGCGGCCCGTCGCGGAGGCGGTTCGCAGGGCGGTCCCTCGCTCGGTGCCGGTGCTCCGGCGGCCGGTGGTGGCCGCCTCGGCGCCCCGCCGCAGCGCGGACAGGTCGGCGCGGGCCAGGGTCCGCGGGCGGCACTGCCCGGAAGCAACCAGGGCGGCCCCGCGCTGCCGGGCGGCAGCCAGGGCAATCGCCCGGGTGCTCCGGGCGGAGCACGTGGACCGCAGGGCCCGGGGAACCCGCAGCAGGGCAGGCAGGCTCCGGCCGGTGCCGGTGCCTACGGGCAGAACACGCCGAGCGTCCCGCAGGGCCTCCAGGCCGCCGGGACCGGTTCGCCGCAGGGCTTCGGTGACGGGCCCGGGGCGGGCCGGAGCGGATCCGGTAACCGTCAGAGCGGCTTCGGTGACAGCGGCCCCGCGGCCGCGCCCCCGCAGCAGCCGTCGGGCGGCAAGGGCAGCCGTCGCCGGCCGCAGCTTCCGGGACGCGGTGGTGCGCGCGCCGAGCTGCCCGGTGCCAACCCGCAGCCGCGCACGCCGAGTTGGAGCGACGACAACGCGCAGCCGCCGGTGCCGCGCGCGTCCCTCGACACGCCGCGTGGCCACGAGGAGCCCGACGCCACCTCGCGGATGCCGCGGATCGACGACCGTCAGGGTCCGGGGGCCACCTCGGAGATCCCCCGGATCGACGACCGCCAGGGACCCGGCTCGACGTCCGAGTTCGCCCGACCCGACTTCGACGCCCCTCGCCCCGGTGCGAGTGCGCCGCAGAACTTCGGCCAGAACAGTGGCCAGAACACCGGGCAGTTCGTCCGCCCCGACGTGTTCGGCACCTCCAACCCGTCCACCACCACGGGCCAGTTCGCCACCCCGGGCTACGGCGCCTCCCAGGACCCGTCGTCCACCGGCCAGTTCGCCCGGCCGGGCTACGGCCAGGACCCGTCGTCCACCGGCCAGTTCGAGCGGCCGCAGCAGGGCGTCGGCCGGGACAACGCCGACTTCGGCGCTCCCCGGCAGCCGGCCCCGCAGCGTCCGCAGCAGCGGCCCGCCCGTCCGCAGGAGCCCGAGTCGCTGCCTCCGGCGTCGGGCCCCGGTGACGGACGTACGCCGCTGTACGACACGCTGGAGACCAACTGGTTCCACGGTCAGGCGAACGGCACACCCACCAACGGTGCTCACCACAACGGTTCCCAGGGTTCGCCACAGGCCGCTCAGCCGCAGCGGCAGGCGCCCCCGGCTCCGCAGCGGCCGGCTGCCGCACCGGCCCCTGCCGCCCAGGCCTCCTGGCGCAGCTCGCCGAACGACGACCTCGTCCGGCAGGCAGAACGCGTCCGTCAGCCGTCGGCGGGCGGGGTCACCACCTCAGGCCTGCCGCGCCGCGTCCCGCGAGCCAACCTCGTCGCGGGCACGGCACAGCAGCAACAGCACCAAACCGGTCCGCAGGTCTCGCGTGCGCCCGATGACGTACGCGGTCGGCTGACCAATCTCCGTAGGGGCATTCAGCAGGGTCGACAGGCCGCTCCCAACGGCCAGACCGGCAGCTTCCCCAGCCCCACTCACCAGCAGGAGCGTTAGTTGAGCCCGATGAGCCAGGCGGCACAGAACCTCAACTGGTTGATCACCAACTTCGTGGACAACACCCCCGGGGTGTCCCACACCGTCGTCGTGTCCGCCGACGGACTCCTTCTGGCACTGTCCGAAGGCTTCCCCCGTGACCGCGCCGACCAGCTCGCGGCCGTCGCTTCCGGGCTCACCTCGCTGACGGCCGGGGCATCCCGGATCTTCGAGGGCGGCACGGTGGCCCAGACGGTCGTGGAGATGGAACGCGGCTTTCTCTTCCTGATGTCCATCTCGGACGGATCGTCCCTGGCGGTTCTCTCCCACCCGGAGTGCGACATCGGCCTTGTCGGCTACGAGATGGCGCTGCTCGTCGACCGCGCGGGCGCAGTGCTCACGCCGGACCTGCGCGCCGAACTACAGGGAAGTCTGCTCCACTGACGGCCCTGGGTTCTACCCTCAGCACGAAATCACCGTCCGGCCGCCACACTCCCCCCCACCGGCCCCAACAGACGGCACGACTGACCGACTTGCTGTCCCGCCCGGAGGATTCATGACCCCGCCCACCGCCTCTCATGATCCGTACGCGCAGCCGTACGAGGATGAGGGCGACCAGCCGCTGGTACGTCCCTACGCGATGACCGGCGGCCGGACCCGGCCGCGCTACCAGCTCGCCATCGAGGCTCTGATCAGCACTACGGCCGATCCGGCGCAGCTGATGGGGCTGCTCCCCGAGCACCAGCGGATCTGCCACCTCTGCCGAGAGGTCAAGTCGGTGGCCGAGGTATCGGCCCTCCTGTCCATGCCGCTCGGTGTGGCCAGGATCCTCGTCGCGGACCTCGCGGAGGCCGGACTCGTCGCCATCCATCAGCCGGGTGGCGACGAGAACAACGGCGGCGCGCCGGACGTGACTTTGCTCGAAAGGGTGCTCAGTGGACTTCGCAAGCTCTGACGGAGGTCGTACGACCACCTCCGCGAAGATCGTCGTGGCGGGCGGCTTCGGCGTCGGCAAGACCACGTTCGTGGGCGCCGTCTCCGAGATCAACCCGCTGCGCACCGAGGCCGTCATGACGTCCGCTTCGGCGGGCATCGACGACCTCACCCACACCGGGGACAAGACCACCACCACGGTGGCCATGGACTTCGGCCGGATCACCCTGGACCAGGACCTGATCCTGTACCTGTTCGGTACGCCGGGCCAGGACCGCTTCTGGTTCATGTGGGACGACCTGGTCCGCGGCGCCATAGGCGCGGTGGTCCTGGTGGACACCCGCCGTCTCGCCGACTGCTTCCCCGCGGTCGACTACTTCGAGAACAGCGGCCTGCCGTTCGTCATCGCCCTCAACGGTTTCGACGGGCACCAGCCGTACAACCCCGAAGAGGTCCGTGAGGCCCTGCAGATCGGTCCGGACGCCCCGATCATCACGACGGACGCCCGGCACCGCGCGGATGCGAAGAGCGCGCTGATCACGCTGGTCGAGCACGCGCTCATGGCACGGCTGCGGTAGTAGCCAAGTCGACAGTTCCATAAGGCAGTTGTCGTAGACGCATTGGAGCCGGCTGTGTCGTTTGACACGGTCGGCCACAGTGTTCATAACGTTTCGACAGAGAATTTCGCTGGCACCGACACGCATCGCGGTCACCCGGTGTCGCTGTGCTCATAAAAGCCCCGCCTTTTGGCGGGGCTCGCTCTTTATGACCGTTTTATCTGGGGCATACATCGCCCGGAACCCTTGGTTCCGAGTGTTTGGAAGGGCGCCGCCTGACGTGCTGGAATGCGCTGAACTGCCCAGTAGTCAAGGGCGCTGGAGACACCGCGGCACAACGTAGGTGCCGACGCCGAGAGGTTGTTGGTCGAGTGAGGCGAAGCAAGAACGGTCCCGAGCCGTCGGCGCGGGGCAACTTCACCCCGCCGCCGCGCGGAGCGGCGCCCGCACAAGTGCCCGGCCCGGAGCCCACGGCGGCGCCCGCGCCGAGCGGCGGTCGCTTCTCCCCGCGCAACTGGCGCGTGCCGACCAGGCTGAACGCGATCCTGCTCATACCCGTGGTGGTCGGCCTTGTCATGGGCGGCTTCCAGGTGAAGGGCTCGATCGACACCTGGCAGGAAGCGCAGGACGCGGAGAAGACGGCACGTCTGGTGCAGGCCGCGCTGACCTACGGCGACAAGCTGTACGTCGAGCGTGATGCCACCGCCGCCCCGCTGCTGAAGGGCAGCGCCCAGACCGCCGAGGACAAGGCCACGGTCACGGCGGTCCGCAAGGACACGGACGCCGCCGCCGACGCCTTCGACGAGGCCGCCCAGAACATGCCGAAGACGGCTGGTCTGGAGCGCCGGCTGGCCATCTTCCGCAAGGTCGAGCCCGGTCTCGACTCGCTGCGCAAGATCGCGTACACCCCGAGGCTCACCGGCGTGCGGACCGAAGAGGGCTACACGCAGATCCAGCACCCACTGATGGAGTTCGCCAACGAACTCGGTCTGGGCACCGGAAACATCACCAGCTACGGCCGTACGGTCTACGCGATCTCGCTGTCCAAGGCCGCGCTGTCGCTGGAGCGTTCCATCGGCATGCACATGCTGGTCAAGCCCGGCCCGGGCGCCGGCAGCCTGGCGAGCCAGCGCGTCGCGCTCTCCTCGTACGCCTACCTCGAAGGCATCGCCGTCGAGGAGTACATCGGTGGTGGCACCGAGGCCGACGCGGCCAAGCTGGACGCGGCCAAGAAGAAGATCAAGACGGATCTCACGGCCGAGGCCACGAAGGCGGCCGCTGCCGCCGCGGCCAAGAACCAGACCTACGTGCCGCCGCCGTCGGACCCCAAGAACCCCAACGCGATGGTCGCGGGTCTCGCGGGGCTCCAGTCCACCCAGCAGCCCGCCCTCGATGAGCTCGCCACCAAGGGCATCACCGCGCAGAACTGGTGGGCGGTCAACACCGCCAAGTACAACGCCTACCGCCAGATCGAGTCGGACCTCGCCGACAAGGCCGTGTCCGAGGCCGCGGACATCTCCGACAGCGCCAAGACCGACGCCTTCATCACCGGTGCCGTCGTCCTGGTCGCCCTGCTCGCCGCGTTCATCCTGGCCGGCATGGTGGCGCGCCAGATGAGCCGCTCGATGCGCCAGCTGCGCAACGCGGCCTTCGGTGTCGCCGAGCAGCGTCTGCCGATGCTGGTCGACCAGCTCTCCCGGACGGATCCGGGCCGCGTCGACACCCGCGTGCAGCCCATCCCGATCACCAGCACGGACGAGATCGGCGAAGTCGCCCGCGCTTTCGACCAGGTCCACCGCGAGGCCGTCCGACTCGCCGCCGAGCAGGCCCTTCTGCGAGGCAACATCAACGCGATCTTCACCAACCTGTCGCGCCGCAACCAGTCGCTGATCGAGGGCCAGCTGACCCTCATCACCGACCTGGAGAACAACGAGGCCGACCCGGACCAGCTGGAGAACCTCTTCCGCCTGGACCACCTCGCGACCCGTATGCGCCGCAACGGCGAGAACCTCCTCGTCCTCGCCGGCGAAGAGCCCGGCCGCCGCTGGGACCAGCCGGTCCCGCTGGTCGACGTGCTGCGCGCCGCCTCCTCCGAGGTGGAGCAGTACGAGCGCGTCGAGCTCTCCGGCGTCCCGGAGGCCGAGATCCACGGCCGTGCCGTGACCGACCTCGTGCACCTGCTCGCCGAGCTCCTGGAGAACGCCACCACGTTCTCCTCCCCGCAGACCAAGGTCCGCGTCACCGCGACCCGCCTGCCGGACGGCCGCATCATGGTGGAGATCCACGACAAGGGCATCGGCCTCACCGCCGAGGACTTCGCGGACATCAACCACAAGCTGGCCAACCCGCCGACCGTGGACGTCGCGATCTCGCAGCGCATGGGCCTCTTCGTGGTCGGCCGGCTGTCCGACCGGCACGGCATCCGCGTCCAGCTGCGCCCCTCGGGCGAGCAGGCCGGTACCACCTCGCTGGTCATGCTTCCCGACGCGATCACCCACGGTGGTGGCGGCGAACAGCAGCCGATGCGCGACGAGTTCACCGTTTCGCAGATCATCCCGGAGCAGCAGCCGTTCCAGGGCGAGGACTTCGGGGGCCAGCAGCAGCCGCTGCGCACCGCAGCGGAGCTCGGCTTCGACGACAGCCGCTACACCGAAGTGCCCGACGACATCCGCGAGTTGGACCCCGTGGGCCGCTCGCTGATGCGTGAGGAGCGCCGCGCGGCCCTGGAGGCACAGGCGCACGGCCAGGAGGCCATCGAGGGCCCGCAGGGCTACCGGAACGACTTCGACGCCCAGCAGCCCGGGTACGACGGCGGGCCCGGGTACGACAACGGGCAGGGTGTGTACGAGGAGCAGCAGACCACGTACGACCAGCAGACGGCATACGACGAGCCGCAGCGGCCGTCGTATGACGAGACGTACTTCCCGTCCAACGGCGGCTACCCGGAGCCCACGTATGCGGAGCCGGTCCAGGAGGAGCACTCGGGAGCCCGAGGTGCCGCCTCGGAGACGTTCCGCGCCTTCGAAGAGTCGCCCTACCAGGACGACTGGCCGCAGCAGGACACGTACCAGGGCTCGTACCGGTCCGATTACGCTCCGGAAACGGAATCCTCGCAGGCCGCTGACGCGAGTGAGCGGGACCGCGTAGGCTTCACCCGTCCGGGACCGGCCCCCTCCGCCACCCACGCGCTGACCGACGCCGGACTGCCCCGCCGCGGATCCACCGGAGGCGGCAATGTCGACGGCAACGGCCAGCGCCTCGTGGACCAGAGGGAGCAGGCGGGGCCGGCGGCCACGGCTTCGGCCGCGGAGAGCAACGGCGACTGGCGCTCGTCCAACGACGACCGGTGGCAGCAGGCCGCACAGCTCCGGAAGCCCAAGGCGGGCGGGGTCACCTCGTCCGGTCTGCCGCGGCGGGTGCCCAAGGCCAACCTGGTCGAGGGAACCGCGGAATCGACCCCCCAGGGCGGCCCCCAGGTCTCCCGCGCTCCCGAGGACGTCCGGGGCAGGCTGAGCAACCTGCGCCGCGGCGTACAGCGGGGACGCAATGCAGGTAGTGACACGAACGGCCAGGGCTTCGGTCCTGACAGCACCTACAACCAGGAGCGTTAGTGTGAGCCCGATGAGCCAGGCGGCACAGAACCTGAACTGGTTGATCACCAATTTCGTGGACAACACCCCCGGGGTGTCGCACACGGTGGTGGTCTCCGCCGACGGACTCCTTCTGGCGATGTCCGAAGGCTTTCCCCGTGACCGCGCCGACCAGCTGGCGGCCGTCGCGTCCGGTCTGACCTCGTTGACCGCGGGTGCCTCCCGCATCTTCGAGGGCGGCCATGTGAACCAGACGGTTGTGGAGATGGAGCGAGGATTCCTCTTCATCATGTCCGTTTCCGATGGTTCATCGCTCGCCGTCCTTGCACACCCGGAGGCGGACATCGGTCTCATTGGGTACGAGATGGCACTTCTGGTGGACCGTGCGGGTACGGTCCTGACCCCGGACCTTCGAGCAGAGCTCCAGGGGAGCCTTCTCAACTAGCTGACGGACGGTGTGTATTGGCGTCCCGGGGCCGTAAGGTTTCGGGACGCGGTCCCTCAGTCATGGGTGCCCGGCACAGTCGGAGGAGGAGAAAGTGGCAACACCCCCAGGCGGTTCGTCTTCGGGCAACTGGTCGTACGGCCCCGGCCAGGGGCAGGGCGGCCAGGGCGACGGTTCGCAGAACCCGAACCGGTACAACTTCCCCTCCGCTCCCAGCCACCGGCGTCAGCCGTACGCGCCCCAGGGCCCCGGTCCCTCACCGTACGACCAGCCTCCGGCACCGCGTATCCAGCCTGTGCAACCGCAGCGACGCTCACCCGAGCCGTCGCCCGCGGGGGCGTCGAACAACCCTCTGGTGCGCCCGTACGCCATGACGGGCGGCCGCACCAGGCCCCGCTACCAGCTCGCCATCGAGGCGCTGGTGCACACCACCGCGCAGCCGCACCAGATGCAGGGCCAGTTGCCCGAGCATCAGCGGATCTGCAACCTCTGCCGAGAGATCAAGTCGGTCGCCGAAATCTCGGCGCTGCTCACGATCCCCCTCGGCGTGGCCAGGATCCTCGTCGCCGACTTGGCGGAGGCGGGCCTGGTCGCCATCCATCAGCCCGGCGGCGACGAGAACGCCGGTGGCCAGCCAGACGTGACTTTGCTCGAAAGGGTGCTCAGTGGACTTCGCAAGCTCTAGCGGAGGGCCTTCCCGCTCCACCACGTCCGCGAAGATCGTGGTGGCGGGCGGCTTCGGCGTGGGCAAGACCACGTTCGTCGGCGCCGTCTCGGAGATCAACCCGCTGCGCACCGAGGCCGTCATGACGTCCGCTTCCGCGGGCATCGACGACCTCACGCACACCGGAGACAAGACGACGACCACCGTCGCCATGGACTTCGGCCGCATCACCCTGGACCAGGACCTGATCCTGTACCTGTTCGGCACCCCCGGTCAGGACCGCTTCTGGTTCATGTGGGACGACCTGGTCCGCGGCGCCATCGGCGCCGTCGTCCTGGTGGACACCCGCCGTCTCGCCGACTGCTTCCCCGCGGTCGACTACTTCGAGAACAGCGGCCTGCCGTTCGTCATCGCCCTCAACGGCTTCGACGGCAACCAGCCGTACAACCCCGAAGAGGTCCGCGAGGCGCTCCAGATCGGCCCGGACGCTCCGATCATCACGACGGACGCCCGACACCGCGCCGACGCCAAGTCGACGCTCATCACGCTGGTCGAGCACGCGCTGATGGCGCGCCTTCGCTAGCGCGGGCACCGCACACTCCGAGAACGGCCCCCGCCCCTCCCTCAAGAGGCACGGGGGCCGTTCTCATGCGCCTCCGTTCACCACTGCACCCGACAACACCACGGCCCCGCCCTCCCGAAGGAGGACGGGGCCGTGTGCGCTGGAAAAGTCAGTGCCAGCTGTGCGGAGCGTGGAAGCCGGGCTCGCGCTCCAGGCGGCGCCAGCCGGCCTTGAGGCGGCCGCGGTGGGCCGGAGCATCAGTGGAAGCGGCGGCCGCGCGGGCCAGGAGGATGGCCGTGATGGCGGCGACTTCCTCGGGCTCGGCGTGGCCCTTCTCGACGCGGATGTCAGGGGTGTTCATAGGTCTCAGTCTCCGTGAGAGAGGTTTCCGCGGGGCTGCCGCGGAGGATCCGCAGGGTTACTGCGGGGGGTTGCCGTGCTTGCGCGAAGGCAGGTCCGCGTGCTTGGTGTGCAGCATCGCGAGCGACTTGATCAGGACCTCGCGGGTTTCCGCCGGGTCGATGACGTCGTCGACCAGGCCCCGCTCCGCCGCGTAGTACGGGTGCATCAGCTCGGCCTTGTACTCCTTGACCATGCGCACCCGCATCGCCTCGGGATCGGCTGCCTCGGCGATCTGGCGGCGGAAGATGACGTTGGCGGCACCTTCCGCACCCATCACGGCGATCTCGTTGGTCGGCCAGGCGTAGGTGAGGTCGGCACCGATGGACTGGCTGTCCATGACGATGTAGGCACCCCCGTACGCCTTGCGCAGGATGAGCGAGATCCTCGGAACGGTCGCGTTGCAGTAGGCGTAGAGGAGCTTCGCGCCGTGCCGAATGATCCCGCCGTGTTCCTGGTCGACGCCCGGGAGGAATCCGGGGACGTCCAGGAGGGTCACGATCGGAATGTTAAAAGCGTCACACATCTGGACAAAGCGCGCAGCTTTTTCGGAAGCCTCGATGTCCAGCACGCCCGCGAGGGTCTGCGGCTGGTTGGCGACGATGCCGACGACCTGGCCGTCCAGGCGGGCCAGCGCGCAGATGATGTTGCGGGCCCAGCGCTCGTGGACCTCCAGGTAGTCGCCGTCGTCGACGAGCTCCTCGATGACCTTCGCCATGTCGTACGGGCGGTTGCCGTCCGCGGGGACCAGGTCCAGCAGGACGTCCGAGCGGCGGTCCGCCGGGTCCTCGGAGGCGACGTGCGGCGGGTTCTCGCGGTTGTTCTGCGGGAGCATCGACAGGAGATAGCGCACCTCGGCGATGCAGGTCTCCTCGTCGTCGTACGCGAAGTGGCAGACGCCCGACGTCTCGGCGTGCACATCGGCGCCGCCCAGGCCGTTCTGCGTGATCTCCTCGCCGGTGACGGCCTTGACCACGTCCGGGCCCGTGATGAACATCTGCGAGGTGTCGCGGACCATGAACACGAAGTCCGTGAGGGCGGGGCTGTAGGCCGCGCCGCCCGCGCACGGGCCGAGCATCACGCTGATCTGCGGGATGACACCGGACGCCTTGGTGTTGCGCTGGAAGATGCCGCCGTAGCCGGCGAGGGCACTGACGCCCTCCTGGATACGGGCGCCCGCGCCGTCGTTCAGGGAGACCAGCGGCGCACCGGCCGCGATGGCCATGTCCATGATCTTGTGGATCTTCGTGGCGTGGGCCTCGCCAAGGGCGCCGCCGAAGATCCGAAAGTCGTGCGCGTACACGAAGACCGTACGGCCCTCCACCGTGCCCCAGCCGGTGATGACACCGTCGCTGTACGGCTTCTTGGCCTCCAGGCCGAACCCGGTCGCCCGGTGCCGGCGCAACTGCTCGACCTCCTGGAACGAGCCCGCGTCCAGCAGCAGCTCGATGCGCTCACGGGCGGTCAGCTTGCCCTTGGCGTGCTGCGCCTCGGTCGCCTTCTCGCTGGGCCCCCGCAGCGCCTCCGCACGGATCGCGTGCAGTTCGGCCACGCGCCCGCGCGCGTCCGTGGGCTCGCCTGTGGAGCTTGCGGATCCAGCCTCATCCAAAACGGTCATGTAGTGACCTTACGAAGCCCACCAAGGAAAGCGAGCCGTCGACTCCGTACAGTCTCCAGCCCGTTTTCCTGGTACCCCTGAACAGAACCACGACTACATGCAGGCAATCTGACTGCTCAGAGGGCCTTCTGCTTGTAGAGGTCACACAAAGGAGTCACCTGAGAGCCACCTCACATTCATGAGTGGCGCATGCCATCCTTGGAGTGACACGGACCCTGAGCCGGCGGCCCGTCCCGAGGATCTCGACCGCCGGATCCGCGCTGACGACCCCGCGCACCGGCCAGTCCCAGACGATCTCCAGTGGCTCCCCGGTACGCGGCGGCTCGCTCACACAGAGGGTAGCGGTACGCCCCCGGCGCCGTACCAGCACGCTCGCGCCCGCCGAGGCGCTCAGCGGGCCCACCGTGCCGGCCACCCAGAAATTCGCGGCCGTCAGGCCGAGGGACCGCACCTGAACGGCCTGGCAGCCGGCATCGTTGGCGAGGACGCACAGCCAGTCGCGGTCCGCCGCACGGGCCGCGACATCGCCGCGCGAGGCGCCGGGCATCAGGAGATAGGCGTACGTCGCCCCGGCCGGGTCCGTGCCATGGTCCAGCCAGAGGGTCTGCCAGCGCCGGGTGCGCCGTTCGGTGGTGCTGGTGGTGTTGATGTCGGACCAGGCGCCGGTGCGGTCCTCGCGGAGGGTGCGCAGGGCCGACGTACCGCCCGGGAACACCCACCCTCCGTGGCCCTCGAGATGAGCCCATCCGGGGGCGACGGTGAACCGCTGCGTGCCGCCCTCCCCCAGGTTGCGATTGTCGACCACCGTCTCCACGGGCACGCCGTCGGTGGCGGTGATCCCCGCGCCCAGGCAGATGAGGGCATCCGCGACGCAGAACCACGACTTGCGGGCTTCGAGGGTGGAGCCGAGCCCTTTGAGGTGCTGTCCCACGGCCGCGTACGTGCCGTCCGTCGCGCCGCCGACCCAGCGCACGGCGGGCCTCGCCGCACCCCACTCTCCGCCCTCTCTGTCGGCAAGTCGCTTGGTGGACACGGTCGTTCCGGGCAGCCGGTACCAGTCCACGGTGGGCCAGAACCAGTCGGTGTATTGATCGAACCGCCCCGAGTGCCCGTCGGCCCACCACAGCGTCATCCCGGCACCGGTGTGCCAGCCGCGCGGGTTCTCCCCGTTGCCGCACTCGTAGTGCGCGATCCGCTCGGAGGCCATGGAGATGCCTGCGGCGAACCCCGGGCCGCGGTGCACGGCGCGGTCCATGGCCGCGAAGAGGTGGTGTCCGGCGGTCTCGGGTGCGGGCTCCGCGGCCGAGTCGGCGATGGTGTGCAGCCGGGCCAGATCGGCGACCCCGAACTGGGGCGCCGTGCGGATCGGGGTCACCGTGTCCCGCTCGATCCACCCCTTGATCAGCCCGTGCCAGCGCTTCCGCTCGGCCGCGCTCGCTCCCCCGGCCAGCAGCGCGATCGCGGCGATCAGGCCCTGCCCGTGGAAGTGGTCGCTGCGCATCACGTGCCGGTCGTCGCTCTTCAGGTACCCCCGGCTGATGGCCCGCCCGTTGACGCTGTCCATCACCAGCCCGTCGTGGACGAGCGGGGCGTACGCGTGCTCGACGCTGTCCAGGACGATCTGCCGGTTCGGGTCCGTCACCTCCCAGGTGGATCCGGCGAGCAGCGCGAACAGCCGCCCGAGCCCGTCCAGCATGACCTGGCCGTACGTCCCCGAGTACGCGACCCAGGTGTGCTGCACGAACGAGCCGTCCGCGTACAGCCCGTCCCCCGTCGTCACGTACGGGAAGACGGGCGAGAGCGCGTCCCGGGCGAGCGCGATCCTGTCGGGGGCCCGTCCGATGACGCCGCGCAGCGCGACGGACCGGCACAGGTCGACGCGGTTGGCACCGGTGGAGGTGCCCGAGTAGTCGCGGAGCATGGTGTCGGGGATGAAGTGGTCGACGGCGGCGCAGGCGGCCTCCCGCTGAGGCCGGGTCAGCTCGTCGTGCAGGGCGGCGACGATGTCCATGAGGAGGCGAGGGCTGCCGATCTGCCACTCCCACCAGTTGCCGTAGCGGGTGGTGGAGGGGTTGTAGACCGTCGCGGAGAGGTGGTCGAGGCCGCTGAGCACCTGCGCGAGGAGGGTCTCGTCCCCGGTCGATCCGGTGCCCTCCTGGACGTACGCCTGCGTCATCGTCCACAGCCTGCTGTAGCTCTGGGTGATGCCGGAGGGCGGGTCGAAGGGGTAGCCGGGCCAGAGGGATACGGCCGTCGGAGCCATCGTCGCGCCGAAGCCGCGGGCGAGTTCGCCGGTTTCGCGCAGACGGGAGGCGTAGGGCTCGGCCGTGGGGTCGTAGCCGGTGCCGAGGGCGATGTCGAGCCAGCGGTGCCGGAGTTTGGTGTATTCGTCATCCTCGTCGGCGGCCCCGGCGGGGGGTGCCGCGGCCGCCAGAAAGGCGGCCGCGAGCAGGAACGTACGACGAGTGGCCTTCACGCCTAACAGCCGCCACAGTTGTAGTAGAGGACGTCCCAGTGGCTGCCCTCGTCGGCGTAGATGTTGCCGGAGCCGGACTTGTACTGCGGGGCACCGTCGCCGCGCAGGCCGATGTAGGTGAAGTTGTTCTTGATGTAGGCGGTGACGCAGGTGTTCTTGCCGTAGTCGAGCTTGTAGCCGTTCCAGTGCGAGTACGTACCGCTCGCGTGGCCGGTCTCGGTGCCGCCGGTGATGTTGAGCGCGCAGCCACTGGCCCGCTTGAGGGTCTGGGCGCCTTGGGCGGTGGCGAGGTTGAGCTGCTCGAAGGACGTACAGGTGGGGTTGTTCCGGTCGGAACAGCCGCCGGACGAGGACCAGGTGATGCCGACCTCGCGGAACATCGAGGTCGCCGTGGCGTGGCTGATCTTGGTGACGGCGAAGGCGTCGGTGGCGGTGCCGACGACCGCGACACCCGGGGCGACGACGAGGGCGAGGGCGGTCAGAGCGGAGCGGAACTTCATGGGGACCCTTCCTGCGGACGACCGTGCTTCCTGTGGGGCGGCTGTGCAGGCGGTGCAGGCGGTGCAGGCGGTGCAGGCGGTGCAGGCGGTGCAGGGAGATGGTGCCCGAGGTCTACGCGCGTCGGCCAGAGGACGAGCGAAATCCACCCCAAGTAACGTCGTGAACACGCTACGGATGATGTTGAAAATTGAACGGAATAGGTCTACTGTCGCCCATGTTGACCTCATTGAAGATTCAACAGAATCGCCTACCCATCCCCCCCAAGGAGCACGTCATGGGCATCTTCGGCCGCAAGAGCGACACCAAGGACACCAGCGTCACCACGGCGGCCACCGCCGTCAGCCCCGACCTGGCCGCGCTGACCGGTGACTACACGATCGACCCGTCACACTCGTCGTTCGGCTTCGTCGCGCGCCACGCGATGGTGACGAACGTCAAGGGAAGCTTCCAGGACTTCGAGGGCAGCCTGCACCTGGACGGCACGGACCCCTCCAAATCCACGGCCGCCATCGACATCAAGATGGAGAGCGTCGAGACCGGGTCCGCGGACCGTGACGGCCACCTGAAGAGCTCCGACTTCTTCAAGGTCGACGAGTTCCCGACGATGACCTTCCGCTCCACCAAGGCGGAGGCCCTGGGCGGCGACGACTACCGGATCACCGGTGACCTGGAGATCCTCGGCACGACGAAGCCGATCAGCATCGACCTGGAGTTCAACGGCTCCGCGAAGGACCCGTTCGGCAACGAGCGCGTGGGCTTCGAGGGCAAGACCGAGATCCTGCGCTCCGAGTGGGGTCTGACCTGGAACGCGGCCCTGGAGACCGGCGGATTCCTCGTCTCCGACAAGATCAAGCTGAACTTCGACATCTCGGCGATCAAGAACGCCGGCTGAGCCTTTCGCTCCTGTCGGCACCCTGAGCGCGCCCGCCTTCCCATTCCCCCGTATCCGGAAGGCGGGCGCTCCGGCATGTCCGGACGGCTGCCCGTCCGCGCGGGTGCTACTTCACCCGCCGCCCCACCTCCAGCTTGGAGATCACGGCGCGCAGCCGTGCCGCCCTGATCTCGGGCTTCCCGGAGCAGGAGCCTGTCCTCGCCGAGGATCTCGAACTCCTCGCCGGACGGCGTGGCCATGAACGGGAGCTCCTCCGGACGGTGCAGGGCCTCGTCGCCGACCGCGTGTCCGTAGAGACTCGTCATGCCTTTCATCGTGTCTCACGGCGAGGCGGTGGATCGGGTTCCGCCCGGCGAACCGTCAGAAGCCGCCGCCGAAGTCCCCTCCCCCGCCGAAGTCGCCGCCTCCGCCGTCCCCGAATCCGCCGCCGAAGTCACCGGGGTCGAAGTCGGAGCCCGAGACGTCGCCGCCGCCGTAACCGCCGCCGCCGAAGTCGCCGTAGCCGGAGCCGTAGTCGGCCGCGTACGAGGGGCTGGACATCACGCTGCCGAGCAGCGTGCCGACGAGGAGGCCGGGCAGCAGGCCACCGCCGAAGTAGCCGCCGGCCCAGGGGCCGTAGGCCGGGCCCGCGTCCCAGTACGGGCGGCGGCCGTAGTCCGTGTCGACCTCGCGGATCGCAGGGTCGGCGCCGTCGGCGAGGCGGGCCCGGTCCGCCGCGCAGACCGGGACCTGGCGAAGTGCGCCGCCGACGGGCGTCCAGGCGGCGTCGGCGACGGACGGGCCGTGGCGCGGGTCGAAGAAGCACGGGGCGCGGCGCTCGGGGATGGGCCGGCCCTCGCGGCGCGCGGCGAGCACCGCGAGCGAGAAGCGGCCGTCCTCCAGGGACTGGGTGACGGCTCGTACGTCCTCGGGGCGCCGGGCCGCGGCCATGGACGACTTCGCCTCCTCGTAGGCGTCCAGTGCGCGCTCGTAGTCCGCGCGCATCGCGTCGTCCGCGCCCACCTCCGCGGGGTGGAAGTCGAGCCGGTCGAGTTCCTCGCCGAAGGCCGTGATGTCCTCGTCCACGACCACGCGGAGCTTGTCGAGCGCTGCCTGCTGCTCCTCCTCCTTGCGGCGACGGTTGCGGCGTACGAGCGTGTACGCGCCCGCGCCGCCGGCCACGACCACGGCGGCGACGGTGATCAGGGCGCCCGCGGAGACGCCGCTTCCCGTGTCGCCGCCGCTCCAGCTCGCGGGGGCCGAGCCGCCGATGTTGGTGAGCGCGCGGTCCGTGAAGTCGTACAGCTGGGTCTTCGCGGGTTCGCCCTGGACGCTGGTGACGAGGTTCTGCACGCCCGTGCGGGACATCACCGAGGAGTCGGCCCGCGCGTCGAAGCGGTCGCCGAGCCTGATGGCGTACAGGCCGGTGATGCCGGTGGCGGTGCGCAGATTCTGGAAGAGGTTCTGGGCGGGGAAGCCGGCGGGGAATACCGCCACGAAGATGGGCTTGTCCGCGTTTTTGATCTTCTTCGCGAGGGAGTCGGCATCCGTGGCCGACAGCTGGGCGGAGGCGGCGGGGTCCACGTATACCGGGCTCTTGCGGAGGGCTGCGGCGACGGTGTCGACGCTGGTGGCCGCGTGGGCGCTGGGCGCGCCGACCGCGAGTACCGCCAGGGCGGCGAGGGCCAGCGCGATCAGCAGGCCCGGGAGTGCTCGGGTGAATGCGGCCTTCATGTCTTCGAAGCTACCCGAAGGGGCGCAAATGTGGACATCGGGGCCGGTGGGAGTGGTCACGGTGGGGTGCCCGGAGGGTTTCTTCGCCCCCTCCGCCCCTACCCGTCCCGTACCTGAGGGCTGTGCCCCCAGACCCCCGCCAAAAGATCGCGCAGTTCCCCGCGCCCCCAAAAGGGGCGCGGGGAACTGCGCGACCAGCCGCGAGAGCCTGGCCTCAGCTCGCCAGGTAGGCCTCCTTCAGCTTCGCGACCGCGGCCGCGTACCGTCCCGTGAGCAGGAGATGGTCCGCGTCGGCGAAGGGCTTCGCGGTCGCGGGAGTGATGGTGGAGCCGAGCTTCCGCTGGACGAGGAGCCGGGCCTTGGTCACGGCGGCGCGGCCGGCTTCGGACGCACCGGTTCGGTCTGCCGCCTCGGCGACGAGGGCGAGGACCTTCAGGGTCGAGGTGCCCCCGGCCGGCACCTTCGTGAGGGTCGTGAGGCCCCAGCCGTACGGGAACTGGGGATCGTAGGACGTGTCACCGACGTTGATCGGCAGTTGGGACTCGGACTTCGGCCAGGTGACGGGGAGCTGGCCGGTCAAGGCCCGCTTCCCGTACAGCACGTCCGCGACACCGTCGCCTTCCGTGCCCGGCAGCCAGGAGGCGACGAGCGCGTCGATCGAGCCCAGGCGGTCCCCTACCAGCTGCGGCCGGCCGGAGACGATCAGGACCACGCACTTCATGGCGCCGCACACCTTGTCGACGGCGGCCTTGTCGGCGGCGGTCAGCTCCAGGTCGTTGCCGTTGCCGACGTCACCGACACCCTCGGCGTACGGGGTCTCGCCGACGACGACCACACCCACGTCGTAACCGCCCGTCGGCGCCGAGGCGTCCTTCGAGTAGGTGACGTCACCGCCGGCCCGACGCATGCCCTCCAGGATCGTCGTGCCGTCCGTAATGGGACCCGACGAGCCCTGCCAGGTGATCGTCCATCCGCCGGTCTGGTTGCCGATGTCATCGGCGTTCGATCCGGCGACATACACCTTCTGGGATTTCCTGAGGGGGAGCACGCCTCCCGCGTTCTTGAGCAGGACCTGGGACTCGGCCGCCGCCTGACGGGCCACGGCCCGGTGCTCCGGCGAGCCGATCCGAGCGGCACCCGTGGTGTCCGCATACGGCTTCTCGAACAGGCCGAGCTTGAACTTCTGCGTGAGGATGCGCGCCACCGCGTCGTCGACCCGGCTCTCGCTGATCCGGCCCGCCCCCACCTCGTCGATCAGTGTCGTACGGAAGTCCTTGTACGCGTACGGGACCATGATCATGTCGAGGCCCGCATTGACCGACGTACGGACGTCGGACGCGTAGTCGCCCGGGATCTGGTCGATGGCCGCCCAGTCGCTGATGACGAAGCCGTCGAAGCCCATGCGGTCCTTGAGCACGCCGTTGATCATGTCCGCGCGGGCGTGCATCTTCACCGGGCCCTGGCCGTCGCCGAGGATGTCGAGCGAGGAGTAGGAGGGCATGACCGAGCCGATGCCCCGGTCGACCGCCGTCTGGTACGGGGAGAGGTGGATCGCTTCCAGCTGCTGCCGGGTGACCTTGGTGACGCCCTGGTCGATGGTGTACGAGCCCGTCGTCGACGAGCCGTACGCCGTACCGCCGTCGCCGACGAAGTGCTTCGCCGTGGCCAGCACCTTGTCGTCGTCCTTCAAGTCCTTGCCGCTGGCGGCACCTTGGAGGCCCTGGATGATCGTCTCCATCGACTTGACCAGGGCCGGGTCCTCGCCGAAGGACTCGTAGGAGCGGCCCCAGCGTTCGTCGCGGGTGACGCACAGGCAGGGGGCGAAGTCCCAGGGAATTCCGGTGGCGCGGACCTCGGCGGCGGTCACGGCGCCCGCCTTCTGGGCCAACCCCGGATCACGGGTCGCGCCGATGCCGATGTTGTGCGGCATGATCGTCGAGCCGACGAGGTTGTTGTGACCGTGCACCGCGTCCACGCCGTAGATCAGCGGGATCTGGAATCTCGTCGCCTGGGCGCGGAGCTGGAAGGAGTCGATCATCTTCGCCCATGCCCCGGCGGTGTTGGGCGTCGGGGTCGAGCCGCCGCCGGACAGGAGCGATCCGAGGTCGTACGCCGCGATGTCGCCCTGGGCCGTGAGCGCCCCGCGCTCGGCCTGGGTCATCTGCCCGGCCTTCTCCTCCAGGGACATCCGGGAGACGAGGTCGGCGACCCGCTTCCGCACGGGCAACTTCGGGTCCAGATACGGCAGTCCGTGGGCGTCGATGACCACCTGCGGGGTCTCGGCGGGGGCCTTCGCGCCGGTGACCGTGAGTTTCAGGGGGATCGTCTCGGCGGATTCGGCGGACTTGTCCTTCAGCGCGGACACCTGGATCGTGCGCGAGGTGCCGGAGGCCGTACCCGCCGGGAAGGTGATCTGGCCCTTGACCGGCGTGTAGTCCTTGCCGGACTCGGCGGTGCCGCCCGCGCTCTCGTACGCGACGGTCACCGGCTCGTCGATCGGGGCGGCGCCGGTGGTGGCGACGGAGATCTTCACCGCGGCCGTGCCGCCCTCCTTCACCGGGTACACGGCGGAGTCCGTCATGACGGATGCCCGCAGGGACTGGTCGGCCTTGCCGTACAACTCGACGTCGTCCATGGCGAATTTGCCCTTGACGCCGACGGGGAGGGTGACGGCGTATCCCCACATCTGGGTGAGGCCAAGGACCTGATCGATGCCGCCGACGGGCTGGTAGTCCGTGCGATAGGTGAAGTCGGTGAAGGGGATCTCGATCTGTTTCCAGCCGGTGAAGTCGTCGGTGAAGGACGTCGTCCACAGTTCGGAGGCCTCGCCGTTGGCGCCGCCGTCCTTGATCTCGAAGGCGACCTTCTTGGCGTTGTTCTGGCCGTCCCACCAGAAGCGGATGCCCTTGTGGGCGGACCAGTCCTGGGCCGGCTGGGCGTAGGCGAAGTCATGAGTGAAGCCGCCGTAGCCGCTGATGTCGTAGCTGCCGGTGAGGACCTTGGCCCCCTCGGGGGCGTCGGACCGTGCGGTCAGGGCGAGTTGGGGCGGATCGTCGGTGTCGCTTCCCCAGGCGAAGATGCCGTCGGCGGGCGGATTCGCGAACGGGACCTCGCCCTCGAAGGTGTCGACGAGGACCGGGGCCGGGTCGTCGGCCCCCGCGGCGGCTCCCGCGGAGGCCAGGGGCAGCAGCCCGGTGAGCAAGGCGGCGGAGGCGAGCAGGGCGGTTCTTCGCATGGACCTTCCCTCGACTCTCGGAAATCCACTTCAGGGTTCTTCAGTACGCTTGCGACTCAATAGTCTTACGACTTAGATCCCGGCGTGAGTTAACTGGCGCCCCGGGAACCCGTCAAGACTTCACGTCAGAACCGGTACACAGCCAATGTGCGGCGGGATCAGGGCAGTTGTTCCTTCAGCCTGTGAACGCGCACCCCCTTGACGCGCGTCCGCAGCCGTCATTTACTCACGCCTCGCATGCCCCACTCCCCCACCCCCAGAAGGGCTGCGCACATGAGGCTCCTGAGACGACCCACCCGGACAGCACGGCTGCTGCTGGCCGGGCTGCTGACGACCGCGGGGCTGACAGCCGTCGGCTCCGCTCCCGCGCACGCCGCGGGCGAGCAGGTCACGGCCTGGCTGACCACGACCGACGACAGCGGCGGACGCCATGTCGTGCGCGGCTTGCAGGCGCAAACTCCCTTCGCCTTCCAGTCCGGCAGCGGCGGCAGCGGCGAGAACATCAGCGTCGACGAGAACACCCGGTATCAGACGTTCACCGGCGGCGGCGCGTCCTTCACGGACACCGCGGCCTGGCTGATGAACAGCAGCGGCGCGCTGTCGCAGAGCACACGCAACGCCACGATGACGAAGCTGTTCTCACCGGCCGACGGCATCGGCCTGTCCTTCCTGCGCAATCCGATGGGCGCCTCGGACCTCGCCCGGTACGGCTACACGTACGACGACGTGCCGGCCGGGCAGACCGACCCGAACCTCACCCAGTTCTCGATCGCACACGACCTGGCGGACGTGGTGCCGCTGACCAGGCAGGCCCTCCAGCTGAACCCGTCGCTGACCGTGATGGCCTCGCCGTGGACGGCGCCGGCCTGGATGAAGGACAGCGGGTCGCTCAACGGCGGCTGGCTGAAGGCGGAGGACTACGGGGCCTACGCCTCGTACTTCGTGAAGTACCTCCAGGCCTACCGCGACCAGGGCGTCCCGGTCTCGTACGTCACCGCGCAGAACGAGCCGACGTGCTGTTCGGGGTACCCCTCGATGAGCTGGAACGCCTCGGGTCTCGCCTACTTCACCAAGAGCGAGCTGCTGCCGAAGCTCCAGGCGGCGGGGCTGTCCACCAAGGTGCTCGCGCACGACTGGAACTGGGACGTGTACGACTCGTACGCCGCCCAGACGGTCGACGACGCGGCGGTGCGCTCGCACCCGAACTTCGGCGGGATCGCGTGGCACGGCTACGGCGGCGACGTCACCAAGCAGACGACCGTGCACAACCAGTATCCCTCGCTGGACGCCTTCGGTACCGAGCACTCGGGCGGCACCTGGATCGCCAACCAGCAGCGCGAGGACATGCTCAACATCGTCGACTACACCCGGAACTGGGCGAAGTCGGTGACCAAGTGGTCGCTGGCGGTGGACCAGAACATGGGCCCGCACAACGGCGGTTGCGGCACCTGTACCGGTCTCATCACGGTCCACAACGGTGACGGGCAGAGCGGGACGGTCGACTACACCATCGAGTACTACACGATGGGGCATCTGACGAAGTTCGTACGGCCGGGCGCACAGCGCATCGCGTCGACCGCGAGCTCGTCCGTCCCGAACGTCGCGTGGCGCAACCCGGACGGTTCGAAGGCACTGATCGCGTACAACGACGCGTCGACGGCGAAGACGGTGACCATCAACTGGGGCTCGCAGCACGCGACTTACTCCCTGCCGGGCAAGACGTCGGCCACGTTCACCTGGTCGGGGACGCAGGCCGGCGGCGCCGAACAGTCAGGATCCTTTGTCGGGCTCGCGGGCAAGTGCCTGGACGTGGCGGGCGGTTCGAGCGCGAACGGCACCGCCGTACAGCTCTACGACTGCAACGGCTCGACGGCCCAGATCTGGACGGTCAAGGCCGACGGCTCGATCCAGGCGCTGGGCAAGTGCCTCGACGTCACCTCGGCGTCCACGGCCGACGGCGCGAAGGTCCAGCTCTACGACTGCAACGGTACGGGCGCACAACGCTGGTCGTACAACTCTTCGACCGGGGACGTGGTCAATACTGCTGCCAACAAGTGTCTCGACGTGACGGACAACTCGTCGGCGAACGGGGCGCGGGCGCAGATCTGGAGCTGCACGGGGGCCGCCAACCAGAAGTGGCGGCTGCAGTAGGCACACGGCCGGGGTCCTCGCCCCCACCGCCCCTACCCGTCCCGTACCGGGAGCGCCGCCCCCGGACCCCCGCTCCTCAAACGCCGGAGGGCTGAAAATCAGCCCCTCCGGCGTTTGAGGCACAGGCCGTTCAGGCCGAAGCGTGGAGCCCGGGCGGCTTACGCCGCCGGCTCCACCCCGGCCCGCAGCAGGCCGTACGTGTACGCGTCCTCCAGTGCCTGCCACGACGCCGCGATGACGTTCTCGGCGACGCCCACCGTGGACCACTCGCCGGCGCCGTCCGAGGTGGAGATCAGGACGCGGGTCGTGGACTGGGTGCCGTGCTTGCCCTCCAGGATGCGGACCTTGTAGTCGACGAGCTCCAGCTTGGCGAGCTGGGGGTAGATCTTCTCCAGGGCGACGCGGAGGGCGCGGTCGAGGGCGTTGACCGGGCCGTTGCCCTCGGCGGTGGCGACGATGCGCTCGCCCTTGGCGAAGAGCTTGACCGTGGCCTCGTTGGCGTGGATGCCGTCGGGGCGGTCCTCGACGATGGCGCGCCAGGACTCGACCTCGAAGTACTTGCGGTCCTTGCCCTCGGCCTCGGCTCGGAGGAGGAGTTCGAAGGACGCGTCGGCCGCCTCGTAGGTGTAGCCCTGGAGCTCGCGCTCCTTGACCCGCTCGACGACCCGGGCGACCAGCTCACGGTCGCCGCTGATGTCGACGCCGAGTTCCTTGCCCTTGAGCTCGATCGACGCGCGGCCCGCCATGTCGGAGACGAGCATCCGCATGGTGTTGCCGACCTGCTCGGGGTCGATGTGCTGGTACAGGTCCGGGTCGACCTTGATCGCGGAGGCGTGCAGGCCCGCCTTGTGCGCGAAGGCCGAGACGCCCACGTACGGCTGGTGCGTGGAGGGGGTGAGGTTCACGACCTCGGCGATCGCGTGGGAGATGCGCGTCATCTCGCGCAGGGCGCCCTCGGGCAGCACCTTCTTGCCGTACTTCAGCTCCAGGGCCGCCACGACCGGGAACAGGTTCGAGTTGCCGACCCGCTCGCCGTAGCCGTTCGCCGTGCACTGCACATGGGTCGCGCCCGCGTCGACGGCGGCGAGGGTGTTGGCGACCGCGCAGCCCGTGTCGTCCTGGGCGTGCATGCCGAGCCGGGCGCCGGTGTCGGCGAGGACCGTGGCGACGACCGCCTGGACCTGGGCGGGGAGCATGCCGCCGTTGGTGTCGCAGAGCACGACCACGTCGGCGCCGGCCTCGGAGGCGGCGCGGACCACGGCCTTCGCGTACTCGGGGTTCGCGCGGTAGCCGTCGAAGAAGTGCTCGCAGTCGACGAAGACCCGGCGGCCCTGCGCGCGCAGGTACGAGACCGTGTCACGCACCATCTCCAGGTTCTCGTCGAGGGTGGTGCGCAGAGCCAGCTCGACATGCCGGTCGTGGGACTTGGCGACGAGGGTGATCACCTGGGCACCGGAATCCAGGAGCGCCTTGACCTGCGGGTCCTCCGACGCCTTGCCGCCCGCCCGGCGCGTCGCGCCGAAGGCCACCAGCTGGGCGTGCTTGAAGTCGATCTCCTGCTGGGCGCGGGCGAAGAACTCGGTGTCGCGCGGGTTGGCGCCGGGCCAGCCGCCCTCGATGAAGCCCACCCCGAAGTCGTCCAGGTGCCGTGCGATGGCCAGCTTGTCCGCCACCGTGAGGTTGATGCCCTCACGCTGCGCGCCGTCGCGCAGGGTCGTGTCGAAGACGTGGAACGAATCGTCGAGCTCGCTGGTTTCGGTCATGGTGTTCGGCTCCTGATGTTGGATCTCGGTCTGTACCGGAATGACCGGCTCCACCGTCCACCCAATAATCCCTCGCGCTCTCCTCCCGGCTTGAGGTGGGCCAGGAAAACGAAAAACCTCTCGCGGGTGCGAGAGGTCTGCGCGCGGGTCGAGGACGACGGTGTCCGCCCGTACGTGGTGGTACGTGGCGGTCACTGCGGACCGGCGCGCCTGCTGCCAATAATCATGGCGAACGAGAGCACGGGGGCAGTCTGGCACAAGTCGCCCCCGCGCTCACCGTCCGTCTCAGGATGCGAGCACTCGGTTGATCACCGCAGGTGGCGGACGAACGCGTCGGTGTCGTTCGGCCCGCCGGCCTCCTCCGTGGTGAAGGCGACGACTCGGCCCTCCCCCATCGCCGGGTCGTAGGACGCCCCGTCCAACCGCAATGCGCTCGTTTACGTACAACCCGGGCGGCTCGTCATGCGTCCGCGAGCCCCGGCCGCCCCAGCGACTCGTCCAGGAACTCCCGTACGTGGGACAGGATTTGGCCACGATCGGTACCCCGCAGACCGATGGCCACATGGATCGCGAACCCGTCGAGGAGCGCGCGCAGCCGGGCGGCGAAACGGTCCGGGTCGACCGCGCGGAACTCGCCGCGCGAGACGCCCTCGGCGATCAGCGCCACCAGGTCCCGGTGCCAGGCGCCCTCGATGGCGACCTGGCGCTCGCGGGCGTCATCGTCGGCGTTCTGCGAGCGGTTCCAGACCTCCAGCCAGAGCGTCCAGTGCGGGTCTCGGTGACCGTCGGGGACGTACAGGTCGACGTACGCGTCGAGGCGTTCGCGGGCGGTTCCCCGGGCGGCCAGCAGTCGGCTCCGCTCGGCGCCGAGGCGGCCCTCGCTCCACTCCAGGGTCTGCAGCAGCAACTCGTCCTTGGAGCGGAAGTAGTAGAGGAGATGCCCGCTGCTCATGCCGACCTCGCGGCCGAGCGCCGCCATGGTCAGCTTCTCCAGACCGCGTTCGGCGATCATGTTCATGGCGGCGACGAGCACGTCCTCCCGCGGTGGCGCGTTCTTTCGCGCACCGGCCATCCGTGCCTCCTGTCGTTCCTCAGACCTTCGGCTGCTGCTGGGTGATGCAGTGGATGCCACCGCCGCCCGCAAAGATCGTACGTGCGTCCACCAGTGTCACGGTCCGCTCCGGGAACAGCCGGCGGAAGATCCCGGCCGCGATCTCGTCGCGCGGGTCGTCGAAGGCGCAGAGCACGACGCCGCCGTTGCAGAGGTAGTGGTTGATATACGAGTAGTCGGCCCAGTGGCCGTCGGCCTCAAGGACGGTCGGGGCGGGCACCTCGACGACCTCGATACGGCGGCCGCGCGCGTCGGTCTGCGCGCCGAGCAGCCCGATGATCTCCTTGCTGACCTCGTAGTCGGGGTGCGCCGGGTCCTGCTGGGAGTGCGCGACGATCACACCGGGGCGCGCGAAGGCGGCGACGATGTCGACATGGCCGAGCGTGCCGAAGACGTTGGGGGTCCCCCCACGCCTTTCAGGCAGCGGGGGAGGATAGTCGCCGGTCAGTCCGCGCGGCAGCCAGATCGCCTTGCGGGTGCCGAGCTGGGCATGGATCTCCGCCTCTACCTGCTCGCGGGTCCAGTCGGGGTTGCGCTCGGGGCCGAGCTGCACGGTCTCGGTGAGCAGCACGGTGCCCTCGCCGTCGACGTGGATCGCACCGCCCTCGTTGACCAGTTTCGAGGCGTACGTCCGTGCTCCGGCGAGGTCGGAGACGTACGCGCCGATCTTGGAGTCGTGCTCCCAGCGGGCCCAGTCCTGGGCGCCCCAGCCGTTGAACGTCCAGTCCACCGCGGCGAGTTCGCCCTTCCCGTTGGTGAGGAAGGTGGGGCCGATGTCACGCATCCAGGCATCGTCGAGTTCCCGTTCGACGGTCTCGATGCCGACGCCGAGGAGCTCGGAGGCTTCCTGGGACTCTCCCGGACCGCACACGACCGTGACCGGCTCGAAGCGGCGGATCGTTCGGGCCACCGCCGCCCAGGCCGCCCGCGACTCGGCGAGGTCGTCCGGCGTGTCGAAGGTGGGGTTGGAGCCCGGCCACGCCATCCAGGTGCGCTGGTGCGGGGTCCACTCGGCGGGCATTCGGAAGCCGTGGGCGGCAGCAGACATGGGTGATCCTTAAAGGAAGTACAGGCGGTTGAGAGATACGCAGTCGGCGGGTTCGGAGTGCAGCGGGTCGCCGTCGAGGGTGACCAGGCCCGTGCGCTGGTCGACGTCGACCGCTCCGGTGCGGGAGTTGAGCCGCAGGTCGGCCGGGCCGATGCCGCGGGTGCCACGCACGGCGACTCGCCGGCGGCGCGTCGGCATGCGGTCGTTGCCCTGGTCGAGCGCGGCCTGCGCGACGAAGGCCACCGAGATCTCGGCGGGTGTCGCGCCGTGCGCCCCGAACTGCGGCCCCAGGACGAGGGGTTCACAGGTGTCGGTGGCGGCGTTCGGGTCGCCGACGACTCCGTACGCCGGGAAGCCGGACTTCAGCACGAGCTGCGGCTTGGCGCCGAAGTACTCGGGCCGCCACAGCACGATGTCGGCGAGCTTGCCGACCTCGATGGAGCCGACCTCGTGCGCGAGGCCGTGCGCGATGGCGGGGTTGATGGTGAGCTTGGCCATGTAGCGCAGGACGCGTTCGTTGTCGTGGTCCTCGGGGGCCCCGAACTCGGCCTTCATCTTTCCGGCCATCGCGAAGGTCCGGCGTACGGTCTCACCCGCCCGCCCCATGCCCTGCGCGTCCGACGAGGTGATGGCGATCGCGCCCAGGTCGTGCAGCACGTCCTCGGCACCCATCGTGCCGGCCCGGATCCGGTCACGGGCCATGGCCGCGTCGCCCGGCAGATCGGTCTTCAGGTCGTGGACGGAGACGATCATCCCGTAGTGCTCGGCGACCGCGTCCCGGCCGAAGGGCAGGGTCGGGTTGGTGGAGGAGCCGATGACGTTCGGAACTCCCGCCATCTTCAGCACATTCGGTACGTGACCGCCGCCGCAGCCCTCGATGTGGAAGGCGTGGATGGTGCGGCCTTCGAGTACCCGCAGCGTGTCCTCGACGGACAGGCATTCGTTCAATCCGTCGCTGTGCAGGGCGACTTGGACGTCGTGGTCCTCGGCGACCCGCAGGGCGGTGTCGAGCGCGCGGGTGTGGGCGCCCATGTCCTCGTGGACCTTGAAGCCGCTCGCGCCGCCCTCGGCGAGGGCCTCCACCAGGGGCGCGTCGGAGGACGACGAACCCCGGCCCAGGAAACCGATGTTGACCGGCCAGGCGTCGAAGGCGCTGAAGGCGTGGCGCAGCGCCCAGGGTGAGTTGACGCCGACGCCCCACACCGGGCCGAACTCCTGGCCGATGATCGTCGTCACGCCGGAGGCGAGCGACGCTTCCATGACGCGCGGCGACAGCAGGTGGACATGCGTGTCGACGGCTCCGGCGGTGGCGATGAGCCCCTCGCCGGACACGATGGACGTGCCCGTGCCGACCACGACGTCGACGCCGTCGAGGGTGTCGGGGTTTCCGGCCCGCCCGATGGCGCAGATCCGCCCCTCGCGGATACCGATGGAGACCTTGCGGATCCCCTGCGCCGCGTCGATCACCACGACATTGCTGATGACGACGTCGCAGGTCTCACGGACGGCGGCGGCCTTGAGGTGCAGCCCGTCGCGCGCGGTCTTGCCGAAGCCGGCGAGGAACTCGTCGCCGTGCTTCTGGGCGTCGGACTCGACGCGGATCGTCAGCCCGGAGTCGCCCAGGCGGACACGGTCGCCCGCACGCGGACCATGGGTGGCGGCGTACTCGTAGGGATTCATCGTTGCCCAGCCCCCTCGGTCCCGAGATATCCGCAGGCGGCGGCCCTGCGCAGGGCCTCCTCCTTCGCCCCCGGCGCGTCCAGCGGCCCGTCGACCAGACCGGCGAACCCGATCGCGATCCGTTCGCCGCCGATGGGCAGCAGCCCGACCTCGACGCTCTCGCCGGGCCCGAAGCGGACGGACGAGCCGGCGGACACGGCGAGCCGCATGCCGTAGGCCGCCGCCCGGTGGAAGTCGAGCCGCGGGTTGGCCTCGAAGAAGTGGAAGTGGGAGGTGACGGAGACGGGCACGGTGGCCGTGTTCCGCACGAGGAGCCGCAGGTCCGCCTCGGGCTCGGTGTGCTCCGGCCCAGGCAGCAGCGCGCCAGGAGCCCGGTCCCCGAGGCCGCCGCCGATGGGGTCGCTGACGACCGCGAGCCGTGAACCGTCGTCGAAGACGGCCTCGACGTGCACCTCGCTGACGACGTCCGCGACGCCCGGCAGCACATCGTCGGGGCCGAGCACGGAGCGGGCCGCCTCGATGGCCTCCGCGAGCCTGCGCCCGTCGCGGGCGGCCTCGCAGACGGTGTCCGCGATGAGCGCGGTCGCCTCCGGCACATTGAGCCGGAGGCCGCGCGCCTTGCGGGCTCGGGCCAGTTCGGCGGCCGAGAACAGCAGCAGCCGGTCACGTTCCGTAGGGGTCAGTCTCACGCCACGACACCTCCTTGCCTTCCTCACTTTAGAGCATCACTCTAAATGGCAGATTCGTGAATGGGAAACATTGACTAGCCACCTTCGAAGACGTCACATTGAACGTCGCTCAAACATCTAGGCGGCCGATCGAAGGAGACCAGCCATGCCGATAGAACAGCGCGGGGTCGACACCATCCCGGACGAGGAGCGCACCAGCGGTCCGCGTGACCTGATGTCGATCCTGCTCGGGTCCAATCTGTGTCTCGGCGTGATCATCTTCGGCTGGCTGCCACCGTCCTTCGGGCTCGGCTGGTGGGCGTCGGTGAGCTCGATCGTGGCGGGCACGGTGCTCGGCACGGCGCTGACGGCACCGCTGGCCCTGGTGTCGCTGCGCACCGCGACCAACCTCTCCACCTCCTCCGGCGCCCAGTTCGGGGTACGCGGCCGTCTGGTCGGCTCGGTCGTCGGCCTGCTCCTCGCGCTCGGCTACACCGCGCTGACCGTGTGGATCGGCGGCGATGTGATGGTGGGCGTGCTGAACCGCCTGTTCGGACTGCCGGTGTCGGGAGTCTCGTACGCGGTGGTCTACGGACTGCTCGCCGCGGCGACCGTGGCGGGCGCCGTGTACGGCTATCGGGTGCTGCTCGCGATGTCCCGCGTTCTGGCGATCGGCATGACGGCCCTGCTGGTCGTGGGCGTGATCGCGTATGCCCCGCACTTCACCACCTCCGCGCTCCCGGAGACCGGCGGCTATCTGCTCGGCTCCTTCTGGCCGACCTGGCTGCTGGCGGCGGTGGCGGCGGGCCTGTCCGGTCCGATCGCCTTCATCACGCTGCTCGGCGACTACACGCGCTACATCTCGCCGGCCCGCCACTCCTCCCGCACCGTCCTGCACGCCACCTGGCTCGGCCTGATCGCCGGTCTCCTCGTCCCTCAGCTGTTCGGCACCTTCACGGCCTACGCGGCCCGCGCGGCCCTCGACTACGCGGGGCCGCTGGTCTCCGCCTCCCCCGCCTGGTACCTGATCCCGCTCCTGCTCGCCGCCTCCGCGGGCTCGGTCGGCAACGCGGGTCTGATGCTCTACTCCATGGGCCTCGACCTCGACGCGATCCTGCCCCGCGCCTCGCGCGCCCGTGCCACCTACACCGTCGCCATCGTTGCCACGGTCTGCGTCTTCGTCGGCCACTACGCCTGGGACGCGCAGTCCGCGATGACGTCCTTCGTACTCCTGCTGACCGCGATCGGCACCCCCTGGGCCGTCATCACCCTCATCGGCTTCGCCCGCTGCCGCGGTGTCTACGACCCCGACGCCCTCCAGGTCTTCAACCGCCGCTCGCGGGGCGGCGTCTACTGGTACCGCGGCGGCTGGAACGTCCAGGCCGTGGTGTCGTGGACCCTCGGCGCGTGCACCGGCCTGTTGGCGGTGTCGCTCCCCTCGTACGAGGGTCCGCTGCTGTCACTGACGGGCGGGGTGGACTGCAGTTTCTTGCTGTCGGGGGTGGTGGGCGGGGTCGTCTATCTGGCGTTGACTTCGCGAGCGACTCAGCCAGCGGTCGGCTCCGACGCGGGCTCGGTCTCGTCCAGGTCCGAGAGCCAGCGCAGTTCGACGGCGTCGTAGCGCAGAGGGCCGTGCCGGAAGCGGGACAGGTCCAGCTCCAGGAGCTTCTTGTACGCGGTCTCGTCGAGATACGGGCCGAGGACGATGTCGAGCCCGGTCGCGGAATCCTGCAGCACGATGGCCCTCCGTCGCGGTGGAGCGGGTTGGGACGCAGGTGCGGTGACCTCCGCGCGACGGAAGACCTTGGCCACGGCGGACCGCAGTGCCCGGTGAGCGTCCTCGGCGAACTTGCCGCCGAGGCCGCTGAGGAAGGCATGGAGGGGGAGGGCCACGAGCACCAGCCACTGGAGCTGGTCGGTGGTGCGCCGGGGTGGGACGGCTCTGGCCCGTGTGGTGATGCCCAGGTCGGTCAGCGTTTCCACCAGGGGGTCCGCGGTGTCGGCTTCGTAGGGCCCGTACACGAAGAGCCGTGCGGTCACAGGCGGTTCAATGGTCATCGCTCACCTGCCTCGGGCTCCCGGACCCGTGTCAGCCAGGACGACCGCCCCTGGTGAACCACCGCGACCGCCTCCCCGTCGGGGGCGAACTCCACTGCGGCAACCTGTTGGGGGGAGGGCCGCACCTGTCGGGCCGTTGCCTTCCCGGTCCGCAGGTCCCAGACGGTCACCACCGACGCGGCAGCCGTGACCAGTCTTGTTCCGTGCCGGTCGTAGGCGAGCGCGTGTACGGGGCGCTTGTGTGCCAGTCGTACTCCTTTGGCACGCGTACGAATGTCCCAGATGCGAACAGTCCCGTCCACGTCGCCGACGGCCAGGCTGTACCCATCGGGGCTGAACGCCAGCGACAGCAGTTCGGCGTTGCTGGACAACTTGGTCAGGTCCTTGTCGCTCCCCCGCTCGCCGACTCCCTGTCCGATGCGGACCCTCAACCCCTCACAGGCCGCCCACTGTCGGCCGTCCGGGCTGAACGCCACCGCGTGCGAGGGTGCCGTCGTCTCGACCCGCAGGAGAGCAGGAGTCGAGCCCGGTAGCGACCAGAGATACAGATTCCTTGACTCCGTCGCCAGGAGCGCCTGCGTCCCGTCATGATTCAGTGCCAGCGCGCACACCCCACCCCACATCGTCTTGTACCGCTGGGTGCCTGACGTGCTCCAGAGGCGCACGTCGTCGCGCGCCGCGGTGGCGAAGTGGGAACCGTCACCGGACAACGCCACGCACCTCACGGGAGTCGGCAGGCCGAACGCGGCGTCCGTGGCCCAGTTCAGCATAGTTCCGTGCTTGACGATGCACTTGGTCTCGCCGCGGAGGTCCGCCACGAAAGCGTGCCGCGCGTCGCATCCGAACGCCACGCTGCCCCGGCCGGCCGCGCAGAGTGCGGCTGCTCGGGCGTCGTGCCAGAGGGGAATGTGCACCTCCTGGGGACGCTGGGCCTGGGCACTGAGTCGCTGCCACTCCTCGGAATCGGCAGCGGGCCTCAGCCCGGGCGAGGCGCCGCGCGACGTACGCGACGCCGAGTCATCCGGGGCGGCGTCCACCGCCGCCGGCCGCACGGCCGCACGCGCCGCCTCGACCACCCCGTCCGGATCCGGATCCTCCGGGCACAGCCGCGCCAGCCGCTCCCCCACCGCCAGCACCGCCTCCCACTCCCCCGCGCCGTGCAGGGCCCGGGCCTCGGCCCGCAACGCCGAGACGTCCCTCGCCCGCCGTGCCGCTTCGAGAAGGGCCGCGGCGTCCTCGTATCCCGGGTCCACCGCCACCACCGTCGCCAGGTGTTCGACGGCCTCTTCCCAGTCACCCGCGTCCGCCGCGCCGGTCCCCGCGGCGTAGAGGCTCACGAGCCTTCGCCCGCGCAGGGCCTCGTCGAGTTTGGCGGAACAGTTCTTGTACCCGGGGTCCGTGGCGAGCACCGCACGAAAGGCCGCAACCGCTTCGTCCCAGCGGCGGGTGTAGAGCGCACCCAGCCCCTGAACGTACAAGTCCTCGCACTCCTCGGCGAAGTGCTGCTCCTCGAAGCGGGCGCGACGGCTGGGCGCGGTCTCCCCGATGTCGAACAGTCGTCCGTCGAGAGACCTCATGTGGAGCACGGGCGTGCCCCACTCCAGCGTGCCCGGGAGGGCCAGTCGTACGGCCTGGCGGGCCTCGGTCACCGCGATGTCGACGGCGAGGCGATGGGTGAGCCCTTCGTAGAAGGTCCGGCTGAACTCGACTGCGGCCCTGTCGGAGATCGGGTACTGCATGGCCAGCGCGGCCGGAATCCCCTCGCGCATGAGGGCGCCCGCGACGCTGGAGAAGGGATCGCGGGTGCTCGACCGCCCGGTCTCACAGGCGTTGAGGACCACCAGGCGCAGTGAGGGTTGCCGGTTGAGGACCATGGCGAGGTTCTCCGCACCCAGGTGGTACGTACCGCCGTCCTCGCCGGTCAGTGCCAGCGTGCCCTCCTGGGCGGCGGCGTCGAAGCCTCCGTGGCCGATGAAATGGAAGACGTGCCAGGGCCCGTTTCCCGGAAGCAGCGCGGCGCGCAGATCCCGCCAGGTCTCACCCCGCGTCCAGCCGAGTTCGATCAGGCCCTCGCGCTCCAGTCCTGCGAGGGTCTCCCGCAACCGTTGTTGCTCGGCCCGGGCCGCGAGCGGCTCCTGGTCGTCCGGGCCGGCGATCATGCACAGCACCCGCAGGGGCGGCTCGACGGCCAGCGGGCGCAGCGGGTCGGTCATCTTCGGGTGCCGGACCAGTGGAATGGTCGGGCATACGTAACTGTTGCGACCCGCGTCGAAGAGGAACTCCCAGGGGAGAGCGGCGAGTTCGGGCGGCTGGACGCGCAACACCAGGCGCAGGGGCCGCTCCTGACGTGCCGCGTGATGGCGGGCCGCGGCCAGCAGAGCCCGTCCCTCGTCGGCCAGCAGCGCGTCGAAGAGGAGGCGGCCGAGTTCCTGGACAGGCTGCTCCTCAGGGGTGGCGCTGCGCCGTACCGGCTCGGAGGAGGCGATCACCACGTGGGGTATCAGGGCGCTCAGGCTGCGCAGCCGCTCCTCGGGCAGTCGCATCGCTGCTGTCGCCTCGCCCCCGTCGGGACCGCGCACCGTCACTGCGTAGCCGTCCGCGCCCCGGGCGCCGATCTCGACCTGGAAGTCGAGTGCGTCCATCCCGATACCACCCCCGTCGTCCCCCAGTGGCAGGAGTTCACCATCCCACGCGGGCGGGGCCTGAGGCGGGGAAACGGCGGGGCCCGCCCCGGTTCACTTCCGGCGCGGACCCGCCATCCACACGTCAGCCCAGCGGATGCATCCACCCGTGCTTGTCCTCGGTGACACCCCGCTGGATGTCGAGCAGAGCCTCGCGCAGCTTCAGGGTGACCTCGCCGGGCTCGCCGCCCGAGTGCTGCCACTCGGCGGCGGTGCGCTTGACCGTGCCGACGGGCGTGATGACGGCGGCGGTGCCGCAGGCGAAGACCTCGGTCAGGGTGCCGTTCTCCGCGTCGCGCTGCCACTGGTCGATGGAGACGCGGCCCTCCTCGGACTCGTAGCCGAGGTCACGGGCGACGGTGAGCAGGGAGTCGCGGGTGACGCCCTCCAGGATGGAGCCGGTGAGGGACGGGGTGATGATCTTGTCGCCGTACACGAAGTACAGGTTCATGCCGCCGAGTTCCTCGACCCACTTGTGCTCGACCGCGTCGAGGTAGCAGACCTGGTCGCAGCCCTTCGCCGCGGCCTCGGCCTGGGCGAGGAGAGAGGCCGCGTAGTTGCCGCCCGTCTTGGCGTCGCCCATGCCGCCGGGCACGGCGCGCACGCGGTCCTCCGACAGCCAGATGGAGACCGGCTTCACGCCGCCCGCGAAGTACGCGCCCGCGGGCGAGGCGATGACGAGGAAGAGGTACTCGTTGGCGGGCTTCACGCCCAGGCCGACCTCGGTCGCGATCATGAAGGGGCGGAGGTAGAGGGATTCCTCGCCGCCGTGCGCCGGGACCCAGTCGCGGTCCTGTTGGACCAGCACGTCGCAGGCCTCGATGAACGTCTCCACCGGCAGCTCCGGCATGCCGAGCCGGCGGGCGGAGGCCTGGAAGCGCTTGGCGTTCTTGTCCGGGCGGAAGGTGGCGACGGAGCCGTCGGCCTGGCGGTAGGCCTTGAGGCCCTCGAAGATCTCCTGCGCGTAGTGCAGGGTCATGTTCGCCGGGTCGAGGGAGAGCGGGCCGTACGGAACGAGCTGGCCGTCGTGCCAGCCGCGGCCCTCCGTCCACTTGATCGTCACCATGTGATCGGTGAAGTGGCGGCCGAACCCGGGGTTGGCCAGGATCGCCTCCCGCTCCGCGGCGGACAGCGGAGTGGCGGAGGGCTTGAGCTCGATCGTGGGCTGCGTCATGAGTAGGTGTCCTTCGTGTGTCCCAGGCGGGCGTGAGTGCAACCCCGTTCTTTCGGCCGGGGGTCCGGGGGTTGTCCCCCGGGAATTGCAGTACCGGTTGTGTGTGAGGGGCCGCGCTCACGCCCACAACTGCCAGTGGCCAGTGTTAGGACGTCCGAGCATTCCCTCATTCCGCGGCTCCGCGTTCGATTATCGCGCGCGGAGGACCGTGGACGAAAACGGCGTGAATGCGACCCCAATGGGATTGCCCAGGGGTTGATGGTGGCACCCGGCGAGGGCATAGGAAAAGCCGCCGGGTGCGGATGCGACCCGGCGGCTACTTCGTTGCGTAAGTGGCGGTGGGGGTCCCCCCACGCCCTTAAGGCAGTGGGGAAGGTCAGCCGGCTACTCGTACGGCGAGCGCGTCGCCGATTTCGCCGGTGCTGCGGGCGGGCTTGCCCACGCGCTCCGCGAGGTCGGCCGAGACGGCGTCCTCGATGCGGGCGGCCTCGGCCTCGTAGCCGAGGTGGCGCAGCAGGAGGGCGACGGACAGGACGGTGGCGCTGGGGTCGGCCTTGCCCTGGCCCGCGATGTCGGGGGCCGAGCCGTGCACGGGCTCGAACATCGAGGGGAACTCGCCGCTCGGGTTGATGTTGCCGGAGGCGGCGACGCCGATGCCGCCGGAGACGGCCGCGGCGAGGTCGGTGATGATGTCGCCGAAGAGGTTGTCGGTGACGATCACGTCGAAGCGCCCGGGGTCCGTGACGAGGTAGATCGTCGCCGCGTCCACGTGGATGTAGTCCGTGGTGACCTCGGGGAACTCCTTGGCCACCCGGTTGAAGACATTCGTCCACAGGTGGCCCGCGAAGGTCAGCACGTTGTTCTTGTGGACCAGCGTCAGCTTCTTGCGCGGGCGGGCCTGGGCGCGGGCGAAGGCGTCGCGGACGACCCGCTCGACACCGAAGGCCGTGTTGACGGAGACCTCGGTGGCGACCTCGTGCTCGGTGCCCTTGCGGATGGTGCCGCCGTTGCCGGTGTACGGGCCCTCGGTGCCCTCGCGGACCACGACGAAGTCGATCTCCGGCTGGCCGGCCAGCGGGGTGGCGACACCCGGCAGCAGCTTCGACGGACGCAGGTTGACGTGGTGGTCGAAGGCGAAGCGGAGCTTCAGCAGGAAACCGCGCTCCAGGACACCGGACGGGACCGAGGGGTCGCCGATCGCGCCGAGCAGGATCGCGTCGTGCTGCTTCAGGGCGTCCAGGTCCGCCTCGGTGAGGGTCTCACCGGTGGCGTGGTACCGCTTGGCGCCGAAGTCGAACTCCTTGGTCTCCAGCTTCACATCCTGCGGAAGGACGGCGGAGAGGACCTTGAGCCCCTGGGCCACGACCTCCTGGCCGATGCCGTCACCGGGAATCACTGCGAGATTGATGCTGCGAGACATGACGGCACCGTACTCCTTGTCCCATGGGATGACACGCGGTGTCCGCCATACGGACATGGTGGAGTGTCGCGGAGGACACTCGTAAGTCTGTGTTCACCCTTACGTATGGCGGCTGTTGGGACTTGCTGGGAAGTTCCCAGTCATGGACACCCCTGACGTCGGCATTCCCGAGCAGCTCGCGCGCGGTATGAGCATGGCGGAGCAGCACGAGTATCTGCGGACGAAGCTCACGCGGCGCCGCGCGCTGGTGACGGCGGGCGCGTTCGCGGGCGGCGGGCTGCTGGCCGGTTGCGCCTCGGGGACGGCGACGCGCACGTCCACCACGACGCCGAGCCCCGCCACCAGCCGCGTACCCGGCTCCGTCGTCGCGCCCTTCGGCCGCCACCTCGCCTTCGGCGCGGACCCCAAGACCCAGATGCGGATCTCCTGGCAGGTGCCGTTCGCGGTCAAGAAGCCGTACGTGCGTGTGGGGCTGACGCCCTGGGGGCTGAGCCGGAAGATCGAGGCCGAGGTCCGCGATCTGCACACGCCGGGGCTCACCGGGCAGCGGTTCGCGCTGGACCAGTACTACCTGCACGCGGCACTCGACGGCCTGCGCCCCGGAACGACGTACTACTACGGCGTCGGCCACGAGGGATTCGATCCCGCGTCCCGGGAGCGGCACTCCACGATCGGCTCCTTCCGTACGGCGCCCGCCAGTCCCGGGAAGTTCGTGTTCACCGCCTTCGGCGACCAGGGCGTCACCCCGGACGCGCTCGCCAACGACAAGGTGCTCCTTGGCCGGCATCCGTCCTTCCATCTGCACGCGGGCGACATCTGCTACGCGGACTCCGTCGGCCTCGGCAAGGATTCCGACATCTACGATCCCAGCGCCTGGGACCTGTTCCTCAAGCAGACCGAGTCGGTGGCGAAGTCGGTGCCGTGGATGGTGACGACCGGCAACCACGACATGGAGGCGTGGTACTCGCCGAACGGGTACGGGGGCCAGTCCGCACGCTGGACGCTCCCGGACAACGGCTTCGACGCGCGCAACGCGCCGGGCGTCTACTCGTTCACGTACGGCAATGTCGGGATCGTGGCTCTCGACGCGAACGACGTGTCGTACGAGATCCCGGCCAACAAGGGCTACACGGACGGCAAGCAGACGGCCTGGCTCGACAAGCGGCTCGGAGAACTGCGCGGGACGGTCGACTTCATCGTCGTCTTCTTCCACCACTGCGCGTACTCGACGTCGACGCACGCCTCCGACGGGGGCGTACGGGACGCCTGGCTGCCGCTGTTCGCCAAGCACCAGGTGGACCTGGTGATCAACGGGCACAACCACGTGTACGAGCGCACCGACGCCATCAAGGGCGGCAAGGTGGGCAAGCAGGTGCCGGTCGGCGCGTCCACCGATCCGACACGGGACGGGATCGTGTACGTCACGGCGGGCGGGGCGGGCAAGAGCCTGTACCGGTTCCCCGCCGGGGTGAAGGACAGCTACGAGGGGAAGGTCACGCACCGCGAGTCCATCGAGACCTTCCACTGGACGAAGTCGCAGCACCAGAAGCCGGACACCGTGGACTGGTCGCGGGTGAGGTACACCGGATTCTCCTTCCTCTCGGTGGAGGCGGAGGCGGGCACGTCACCCAAGCTCAAGGTGTCGGCGCTCACCCAGAGCGGCAAGCGCATCGACTACTTCGAGGTGCGGCGCGGCGAATGAGCCGCCGAGGCGCGGCGCCGAGGCTCAGCACTCCGAGGTGCGGCGCGGGGCAGGGGCCTCGCGCCGCACCCCGTGCGGGTGCGGCTCCCGGTATGTGAGGTGGTGCGACGGGTCAGTGGCCCGTCGCCCCGCCGTTGTCCCTGCGGTCGAGGGCGCGCTGGAGCGCGGCGGCGGCGTTCCTGCGGTCGGACTCGCTCGTACGGGAGATGTGACGGACTCGGCGGACGGTCGTCTCGGCCATGATGAATCGACTCCTTGCCTCCGAGAGGCCCGGGAAGGGCAGCCGGAAGTGCGGTGAGGAATTAACGAGACGCCGGAAGGGGCGGGGAGCGGTGCCGCAGGGGTTGCCTGCCAGGGGCTCCGGCTCACGACCGCCATTCGCTGGGTCGAGCGAGACGTTCGGCTCCTACAAAACTAGGCGAGGAGCGGGCATCTGTCTCCACAATTACTCGGACTTCCTACTATCTGAGACGGCGGATTGGGGCACACGCCCCTGACCTGGGACGACCGCCCGAACGGCGTCACCCGCCGTCGGGTGCAGACGGAGGGCGCCCGCCGTCGGAAGAAGGCAGAGCACACCGAGCGCCACGAACGCGACGGCGTACGCCGAGCGCGGACCCTCGGTCAGCGCCGCGCCCCCGCGCAGTGCGACCGTGACGATGGCGACGCCCAGGCCCGCGGCCAGTTGATGCGCGGTCGCGAAGAGTGCGTTGGCGTCGCGCAGCCGCTCCTGCGGGGTCTCGCTGAAGGCGATCGTCGCGTAGCTGCTGAGCCCGACCGAACGGGCGACTCCGCCGAGCACCGCGACGACCGCGATCACCGCGACCGGAGTCGCCGCGGTGAACAGCGCGCAGCCCGCGGTCGCGGCCGCGAGCCCCAGCGTGGAGACGATCAGCAGCGGCCGGAAACCGAACCGGTTGATCAGATACGTCGTCGCGGGCTTGATCCCGATGTTGCCGACGAAGACGAAGAGCACGACCGCGCCCGACTTCACCGCACTCCAGCCGAAGACCTCCTGGAAGAGCAGCGGCAGCAGGAAGGGGATGGCGGAGACGACCGCCATGTAGAGCGAGCCGTCGAGCGCCGCGGCCCGGAAGGACGGGACGTCCAGGGTGCGGAGGTTGACCAGCGGGTGCGGGGTGCCGAGCAGATGGCGTACGGCAGCCACGAGGGCGACGACGGCGATCGCGCCGGTCACGGCCGCCTCCGCCGGGGTGCTCCGGGTCTCGGAGACCAGGTGCGCGGTCCAGGTCAGCGCCGCGAGGCCGGTGCAGGTGAGCAGGACGCCGGTCACGTCGAGCGGCGGTGTCTCCCCCGGCGTGCCCGGCGCGATCAGGCGGCGCGCGACGAGGAGGGCGAGGGCGCCGAGGGGCACGTTCAGGAGGAAGATCCAGTGCCAGGAGGCGTACGTGGTGATCACGCCGCCGAGCAGGGGCGCGACGACCGGGGCGGCGAGCCCGGGCCACACGATGTAGGCGACCGCGCGCGGCAGGTCCTGCTTGGGGGTGCCGGCGAGGACGACGAGGCGGCCGACCGGCACCATCATCGCGCCGCCGACGCCCTGCAGGACGCGCATCCCGACGAGGACGCCGAGGTGGGGCGCGACGGCGCAGGCCAGCGAGGCCAGGGTGAAGACCGCGATCGCGGCGAGGAAGACGCGGCGCGGCCCGAAGCGGGCGGTGAGCCAGCCGGAGAGTGGTATGAGGACGGCGAGGGTGACGAGGTAGGCCGTGATGATCAGGCCCACGGAGGCAGGTTTGGTGTGCAGGTCGTGGGCCATCTGCGGGGCGGCCGTCGACACGATCGTGCCGTCCAGCATCTCCATGAAGAAGCAGCCCGCGACCAGGAGCGCGGTGCCGCGCTGGCGCGAATCCAACATGGGTCCAGGTTCGGGGCGGCCTTTGCTGCACACAAGGTCCGATTGCTTCATGCAGAATTGCGTCTCATGCAGCAGTCATCGGACGTGGCAGCACCTCTTCCGGACATGAACCTCCTCCCGGCCCTCGACGCCCTGCTCCGCGCGGGCAGCGTCGCGGGTGCGGCGGCCGAGCTGAACGTGTCCCCGTCGGCGATGAGCCGCACCCTCGGCCGGCTGCGCCGGGTGGTCGGCGACCCGCTCCTCGTACCGTCCGGCCGGGGCCTGACGCGCACGCCGCGCGCGCACGAGATGCAGCCCCGGGTGCAGGCGGCGCTCGCCGGCGCGGTGGCGGCGCTGCGGCCGCCGCGTGAGGCGGAACTCTCCACCCTGCGAAGGGAGTTCAGGATCCGCACGAACGACGGGGTTGCCATGTCGCTGGGCGCCCCGCTGCTGGAGCTGGCGGCCCGGGAGGCACCCGGTGTACGGCTGCGGCTGCTGCCCGAGGGCGACGAGGATCCGGCGGACCTGCGCACCCATGTCGACCTGGACGTGGGCGAGTTGCCGGACCCACTGCCGCACGATGTGCGCAGCGCGCCCCTGCACGAGCACCACTACGTGGCCGTCGCGCGCGCCGACGCCGGGTTCGCGCGCGGGCCGCTGACCGCCGTCCGGTTCGCCGCGCTGCCGCACATCACGGTGACCCGGCGCGGCCGCACGCACAGCGTGGTGGACGAACGCCTCGCCGAACTCGGCCTGCGCCGCGACATTCTGGCCACCGCGCCGACCTATGGCGCGGCCTGCTTCTTCGCCCTCCGCACGGACGCGCTGGCGCTGGTTCCGTCGGAGGTGGCGACCGAGGCGTCCCGGGTGCTGCCGCTCGCGGTACTGGAGATTCCGCTGGACCTGCCGACGGTCGCGACGGGCCAGGCCTGGCATGTTCGGGTGGACACCGATCCGGCGCATCGGTGGCTGCGGGGAGCACTCGCCAGAGTGGCCGCCACGACCGCCCCGGCTCGATGACGGCCACTCAGAGCACGTCGCCGTCACGCCAGTCGAAGACCAGTTCGTGCGCCGGGTCGAGGGGACCCGCCGTCGCGGGGCGCACGAAGGTGGTGCCCTCCTCCTCCGGCAGCCGCACGACGCCGTCCGGGCCGAGCGCGCAGATCCGGCCCGGCCAGACCTGCCAGCCCCGGGCCGTGTACAGGGTGGCTCCCTGCTCGCTCGCGGAGAGCGCCCCGAGCCCGTACGCCCCCTCGACGATCCGCTCCAGCTCGGCCATCACCCGTCCGCCGAGGCCCGTGCGGCGCGCATCGGCACGTACCCCGACCGCCTCCACATATCCGACGCGCAGCGAGCGGCCGCGATGCAGGACGCGCCGCTGAATCACCGAGCCGTGGGCCGCGAGACCGCGCTCGTCGTGCACCAGGGCGTGGATGCCGCCGAGCCCGTGGTCCCAGTCCTCGTCGCTGAAGTCCCCGTCGAAGGCGTCGTCCAGGAGGTCGCGGGCGGCGCGGAGTTCCGCGGGGGTGAGGTCCGCCGTGTGGGCGGTGCGCAGTCGGATGGTCATCGGCCCAGTATTCACGGGGCCCCACTGGTGCAGAAGCGGATCGACCGCATCGCAGATTGCTCCTATCTCTGATCCTGTGAGACACCTTGACAGCCCCACAGAGCCACTCCACCCTCACAATCATCGGATGACTGCGAGAAGGAGGGTGCCATATGTCGGTCCAATTACCGGCCAGGTCGGCCCAGTTGCGGGCCCGCTCGGCCCCATTGCGTGCCCGCACCATCGTGTTGACGCTCTGCTCCGCCCTGCTCGCCACCGCCGCCACCGCACTGCCGAGTCGCGCCGACGCCGCCGCGCCGAGCGGAACGGCCTGGGAGGTGAGGGGACCCCACGGCTCGCCGACGGCGGTCGTCGCGCTCGATCCCGCCGACGGGCACGCGACGCTCGCGGTGAGACGTGACGGCGGAACGGTCCTGGAGCCCTCCCCGGTCGGCCTGGTCACCGAACAGGCCGACTTCTCCCGGGGACTGACCTACGCCGGACGCTCCGACCGCACGGTCACCGAGCACTACACGAGCCCAACGGGCAAGTCCCGCAAGCGCGTTGTCCATATGACCGAGGCCCGCTTCCGCTTCCGCACCGCGGCCGGCGCCCGGCTCGATCTGGTGACCCGGGTCGCCCCGGACGGTGTCGCCTACCGCTACGTGCTGCCGGGCGCCCACGGCGACGTGCTCCGCGAGACCTCGGCCTTCACCCTCCCCGCCGGCTCGAACGCCCTCCTCGGCGGCTATCGCGCGGACAACGAACTGCGCTTCTCACGCTATGACTCGGCCGCGACGGCGCCGGCGGGCGCGTACATGATGCAGGCACTCTTCGGAACCCCGGGCGGGTACGCCCTGATCGCCGAGTCGGACGTCAACGGCAGCTACGCGGGCGCCCATTTGACGCACGCGGCGGACTCCTCGACGTATGGCCTGAGCCTGTGGAACGACGAGCCGATCCAGACGTCCGGCGCGCTCACCACCCCCTGGCGCGCGCTCGTCACCGGCGATCTCGCGACCGTCACCGAGTCGACCTTCGTGGACGACCTCGCCCCGGCGTCCCGCGTCCGCGACACCTCCTGGATCAAACCGGGCCCGGCTCTGTGGACCTGGCTGGCCGGCGGCAAGGAGGCGGGGCAGAGTCTGGCGGCCCAGGAGAAGTACGTGGACTACGCGGCCGATCGCGGCTGGCCGTACGAAGTCGTGGACGCGGGCTGGTACTTCAGGACCGACGCCTGGGACGTAGTCGATCCCGACTGGCAGACGGACAGCTGGATGCCGGAGCTGGTGCGCTACGCGGCGGCGAAGGGTGTCGGCATCCACGTCTGGCTGCACTACAGCCTGCTCACCGACCCGGCCGAGCGTGAGAAGTGGCTCGGGACGCTGGAGAGCTGGGGCGTCAAGGGAGTGAAGATCGACTTCATGGACTCGGAGTCCCAGGAGCGGATGCGCTGGTACGACGAGGTACTGCAGTCCACCGCCCGCCACCACCTCATGGTGAACTTCCACGGCTCGACGATCCCCAAGGGCATTCAGCGCACCTGGCCGCAGGTCATGACGATGGAGGGCGTCGGAGGCGAGGAGAAGCGCACGAACACTCCGGAGCAGCTGGCCTCGCTCCCCTTCACCCGCAATGTCATCGGCTCCATGGACTTCACTCCGGGCGCGTTCCACCGCCCGTACCGTCCCAACGTCGCTTCGGACGCGGGCGAGTTGGGTCTGACGGTCCTTTACGAGTCCGGTATCCAGAACCTCTCCGGGACCCCCGAGTCGTACGACGCCCGCCCCGAGGCCCGCCGCTATCTGGAGCAGCTTCCCGCCCGCTGGGAGGAGAGCCGCCTCCTCGCCGGCGACCCGGGCCGCTCGGCGGTCCTGGCGCGACGCGCCGCCGACGGCCGCTGGTTCATCGGCGGCACGTTCACCGGCCCGGCCCGCACGGTCGACATACCGATGCGCCTGGGCGCCGGCCGCTGGCTGATGGAGACGGTGACGGACGGCCCGTCGGGGCTGGTGCGCGAGACGCGCGCCGTACGCGGTGGCGACACCCTCGCCGTACCGGTGACGACGGACGGCGGCTTCGCGGCGATCGCCTGCCGCGCGCACGAGGGCCGTACGACCTGCGAGGACTGACCCATCAACCCCTCTAACCTCTGAAACTATCTTGACTAGTTATAGGTGAGCGTGATGCACTGCTGAAACCGTCAAAGATAGTTTCAGGGGTTAGGGGAGCCGCTCATGAACGCGCACCGGATCCACCACCGCACGACCACCGTCCGCGGCCACGAGATCCACTACCGGGAGGCAGGGCCCGCGGACGCCCCGGTGCTGCTCCTGCTGCACGGCTTCCCCACCAGCTCGCACATGTTCCGGGACCTGATGCCGCTCCTCGCCGACCGCTATCACGTGATCGCCCCCGACCACCTGGGATTCGGCCGCTCGGCGGCGCCCGCGGCCACCGAATTCCCGTACTCCTTCGCCCGGCTGGCCGAGATCACCGGCGAGTTCACCGAGCAGCTCGGGCTGAAGGAGTACGCGCTCTACATCCAGGACTACGGCGCTCCGATCGGTCTGCGCCTCGCGCTCGTGCATCCCGAGCGGGTGACGGCGATCATCACCCAGAACGGCAACGCGTACGAGGAGGGGCTGGGCGCCGAGGCCTGGGCGCCCGTCCTCGCGCTGATCGCCGAGCGCTCGCCCGAGACCGAGGCGCCGGTCCGCGAGATCAGCAGCCCCGACGGCATCAAGTGGCAGTACCTGCATGGTGTCCCCGACCCCACGCTCGTGAGCCCCGACGCCTACGCACACGACGCGGCCCTGATGGCCCGCCCCGGGCAGCCCGAGATCCAGCTCGACCTGATCTCCGACTACGGCTCCAACTTCGCCCTCTACCCGACCTTCCACGCATACTTCCGCTCCAGTCAGGTCCCCCTGTTGGCCGTCTGGGGCGCGCACGACGAGATCTTCGTCCCGGCGGGCGCGCTCGCCTTCCAGCGCGACCTCCCGAAGGCCGAGATCCACCTGCTGCCCACGGGGCACTTCGCCCTGGAGACGCACGCCGACCGGATCGCACGGCTCATGCGGGACTTCCTCGACCAGCATCTGACGACGGCCCACGGCTGAGCGGCGGATCGCCCACACGACTGATCCTCCGCGCGGCATGCGGCATCGGGCTCCGGCAGGGGGAACGGTGACGTCATGAGCGACACGACCAAAGCACTGCTCGAGGGCGGCCCGGATGACCTGCCCGAACGGATCGTCCCGATCCCGCCCCCTGGAACGGATGTGAAGATCGAGTTGCGCAACGGATACGAACACTTCAGGGCGACCCCTCGGCACGCGAACACGCCGGAGGGCAGGCTGCCCGTGTACGAGTGGTGGGAGCGGACGGAGTTCGCCGGGTAACGCCACGTCCGGCGCGGCGAGGGACGGCTGATCACCGCACCGCCGCCGTCACCGCCTCCCGGAAGCCCTTCGGGTCCTCGACCCACGGCATGTGCCCGGCCTCCGGCAGGATCACCCGCCGTACCCGGGGCAGCGCCCGCTCCAGCGAGTCGACCGCCGAGCGCGGCCGGATGTCCCGGGCGCCGTCGACGATCAGCACGGGCACGTCGAGGGACGCGCAGGCGGCGTACAGCTCCGGCGTGCCCCAGATCCGCTTCCGTTCCTCGTTGAGGGCCTTGTTGCACACGTCGTTGATCCCGAACCACGGGTCGGCCATGCGCCGGGCGTGTGCCGGCGCCCGCTCCCGGTCCTCGAACTCGGTCGACCACTGGAGCGCCGCCCGCTCCCGGTCCTCGTCCTCGGTCCGGTGCGGACGGTCCGTCAACTCCTGCCAGCGGGCCCGACGTTCGGGATCTTCACGGAGCCGGGCGAGGAAGCGGGCCACGAAGGCGGGGTACCAGTCGGCGTCCGGGCCGATGCCCGTACCGGACACATACACCAGCGCGCTCACCCGCCGCGGGTGGGCCAGCGCGTAGCTCAGCGCCAGCTGGGCGCCCCAGGAGTGGCCGAGCAGCGCCATCCGCTCCAGCCCGAAGTGCCGTCGCACGGCGTCCAGATCCGCGACGAAACGCTCGCTCGTCCAGGGGCCGGCGCACCGCTCCGACCGCCCGCACCCGCGCTGGTCCCAGCGGACGACCGGGATCACGTCCGCCAGCAGCTCGGCCACGACCGCGAACATGTCCCACAGTCCCGGCCCGCCGTGGCACAGCACCAGCGGTGCCCCCGGACCCGACCTCGCCGCCCAGAGGCGCCCGCCGTCATCGGCCTCAACCGTCTCGCTCTTCACCCGGCTCACGGGGCAAGTCTGCCCGGGCGGACATGGAAACGGGCCGGGAAGCCTGCTCGGGGGTCAGGCTTCCCGGCCCGGGTGTGCGGGGCGTGTCAGCCCATGTGCGGGTACCCGTAGTCGGTCGGCGGGACCAGCGTCTCCTTGATGGCGCGGGTCAGCGTCCAGCGCATCAGGTTCTGCGGGGCGCCGGCCTTGTCATTGGTGCCGGAGGCGCGGCCGCCGCCGAAGGGCTGCTGGCCGACGACGGCACCGGTCGACTTGTCGTTGATGTAGAAGTTGCCCGCCGCGTAGCGGAGCTTCTCCATCGTGTACGCGGCCGCCGCACGGTCGTTGGAGATGACCGAGCCGGTCAGCGCGTAGTCGGACGCCGACTCCATCTGCGTCAGCATCTCGTCGTAGTTCTCATCCTCGTAGACGTGCACGGCGAGGAACGGACCGAAGTACTCCGTCTTGAAGACCTCGTTCTCCGGGTCCGAGCACTCGACGACCGTCGGGCGCACGAAGTAGCCGACCGAGTCGTCGTACGAGCCGCCCGCGACGATCGTGCAGGACTCGTCCGCCTTCGCGCGGTCGATGGCGGCCTTGTTCTTGGCGAACGACCGCTCGTCGATGACCGCGCCGATGAAGTTCGACAGGTCGGTGACGTCACCCATGGTCAGGTAGTCGACCTCGGCCGCGAACTCCTCCTTGAAGCCGGAGTTCCAGATGGAGGCCGGGACGTACGCACGGGAGGTGGCGGAGCACTTCTGGCCCTGGTACTCGAAGGCACCACGGGTCAGGGCGGTCTTGAGGACCGCGCGGTCGGCGCTGGGGTGCGCGACCAGGAAGTCCTTGCCGCCGGTCTCGCCGACCAGGCGCGGGTACGAGCGGTACTTCTCGATGTTGTTGCCGACCGTCTTCCACAGGTACTGGAAGGTCTTGGTCGAGCCGGTGAAGTGGATGCCCGCGAGGTCGCGGTGCTCCAAGGCGACCTTGGAGACCTCGATGCCGTCGCCGGTGACGAGGTTGATGACGCCCTTGGGCAGGCCCGCCTCCTCCAGGAGCTGCATCAGCAGCACGGCCGCGTGGGTCTGCGTCGGGGACGGCTTCCACACGACCACGTTGCCCATCAGCGCGGGCGCGGTCGGCAGGTTGCCGGCGATCGCCGAGAAGTTGAACGGCGTGATCGCGTAGACGAAGCCCTCCAGCGGGCGGTGGTCGAGGCGGTTCCAGACGCCCGGCGAGTTGGCCGGGGGCTGCTCGGCGAGCAGATCACGGGCGTACTTGACGTTGAAGCGCCAGAAGTCGACCAGCTCGCAGGGACAGTCGATCTCGGCCTGCTGGGCGGTCTTCGACTGGCCGAGCATGGTGGAGGCCGCGAGGGTCTCGCGCCACGGGCCCGACAGCAGCTCGGCGGCGCGCAGGATGATCGCGGCGCGGTCGTCGAAGGACATCGCGCGCCAGGCCGGGGCGGCGGCGAGGGCCGCGTCGATGGCGTCCTGGGCGTCCTGCTGGGTGGCGTGGGCGCCGGTGCCGATGACGGCCTTGTGGTTGTGCGGCTGCACGACCTCGAAGCGCTCACCGCCGCCGAGTCGCCTCTCGCCGCCGATGGTCATGGGCAGCTCGATCGGGTTCTCGGCCAGCTCCTTGAGCTTGACCTCCAGACGGGCGCGCTCGGGCGAGCCGGGGGCGTAGCCGTGCACCGGCTCGTTGACGGGGGTGGGGACCTGGGTCACAGCGTCCATGAGCTACCTCTTCCGAGTGAATCCCTGACTTCAGCCGGAGAACCGAAGCCATGTGCGTATGTTGGTCGGCGGTCAGGGCTTGACCTTCACGAGCTCGCCGCGGCGGGCGAGTGAGAAGCCCCCACGGGGGCGGAGTCACGGGTTCCGTAGTCCTTTCCGGAACCGGGTCGGCTCAGCCGACCGATGGGCGGCAGCTGCCGTTACCCAGGATGTACCCGGATGCCGACAGCTACCGCTCAGCCCTTGGTGAGGATCGAGCGTGCGAAGAAGAGGAGGTTGGCCGGCTTCTCCGCGAGGCGCCGCATGAAGTAGCCGTACCAGTCGGTGCCGTACGCGGTGTAGACCCGCATGCGGTGGCCCTCGGCGGCGAGCCGCAGGTGCTCCTCGCTGCGGATGCCGTACAGCATCTGGAACTCGTACTCGTCCAGCTTGCGCCCGGCCTGGCGCGCGAGCTCCTGCGCGATGGAGATGAGCCGCGGGTCGTGGGACCCGATCATCGGGTACCCCTCACCCTCCATGAGGATCCTCAGGATGCGGACGTACGCCTTGTCGGTCTCGGCCTTCTGCTGGTAGGCGACCTCGGCGGGCTCCTTGTAGGCGCCCTTCACCAGGCGTACGCGGCTGCCGCTCGCGGCGAGGCGGCGGGCGTCGGCCTCGGTGCGGAACAGGTAGGCCTGGATGACGCAGCCGGTCCCCGGGAAGTCCTTCCGCAGCTCCTCGTGGATGGCGAACATCGAGTCGAGGGTGGTGTGGTCCTCGGCGTCCAGCGTGACGGTGGTGCCGATCGCGGCGGCGGCCTCGACGACCGGGCGGACATTGGCGAGGGCGAGCTCGTGACCGCCCTCCAGCGCCTGCCCGAACATCGACAGCTTGATGGACATCTCCGCCTTGGTGCCGAGGTCCAGGTCCTTGAGGTGCTCGATGAGCTCCAGGTACGCGTCCCGGGCGGCGAAGGCCTGCTCGCGGGTGGTGATGTCCTCGCCGACGACGTCGAGGGTGACCTCGAGTCCCTTTGCGACGGCGTCCTGAACGATCGGAATGACCTGGTCGACCGTCTCGCCGGCGATGAAACGGGCGACCACCTGCTTGGTGCCGGGGGCCGCCGACACGAAGCGGCGCATCTTGTCGCTGCGCGACGCGGCGAGAATCACGGGACCCAGCACGGGGCACCTCCACGGAAAGAACGGACGGCCGCGGCCCCTCAAGAGACTTTTCGGGTACGGCACGGAGAACCACCGTGAAACCTAAGGATCCCTCCGATCGTCGACCATCGACAGCTGTCACGCATCCGTGCCCTGGATCTCAGACATCTGTATGAGGCGCCGTGGAAAATGGGGCAGAATGCCCGTGTGACGGGCGATTTCAAGGCGGTCCGCGGGGCAGGCCGCGGTGAGTACCAGGAGCTGGTGGACGAGATCTCGGCGCTCCTCGGCGCCCCCGCGACGCTGGAGAACCGCGACTTCGAGCTGATCGCCTTCGGCGCGTACGACAGCGACGGCGACTTCGACGAGGCCTCACTCGACCCCGTCCGCACCCGCTCGATCCTCACGCGCCGTTCCACGTCGGCGGTCCGGACGTGGTTCGAGAGCTTCGGCATCGCGCGCGCGACGGGTCCGGTGCGCATTCCCCCGACTCCGGAAGCCGGGGTGTACAGAGGGAGAATCTGCCTCCCGGTACGCCATCGGGGGGTCGTCCTCGGTTACGTATGGCTGCTGGCCGACGAGCCCGGGCCCACCGACGCCCAGCTGGCCGCCGCGATGGAGGTCGCCTCCCGGATCGGCGCGCTGCTCGCCGACGAGGCCCAGGCCGGCGCGGACCTCACCCGCGAGCTGCGCGCCGTTCTCACCGCCGAGCGCGGCTGGCAGCGCGACATGGCCGTCGCCGAACTGCGCACCGCCCTCGGCCCGCGCGGCGACGGACTGCACACCCTCGTCTGTGTCGCCCCGTGGCCCTCGGCCGACCCGGACGACGCCCCTTCCGCCCGTACGGTGCCGGGGGCCACGGCGCTGTGCACGGTGCCGTGGGGGGCGACCGGACAGAGCCTGGCGCTCCTCGTACGACTGCGCTCGGCTGAGGTACTGACTCCGGCACTGACGGCGGCTTCGCGGTTCGTGCGGGAGGCGGAGGGTGGGCGCGGGGTGGACCGGCCCACGGGCGGTGGCGCGGCGAGCGGTGGCGCGGGAGGAGTTGAGCCGGGCGGGTCGACCGGAGCTGTATCCGGCGGGACGACCGGAGCCGCATCGGGCGGGGCGGCCGGGAGTGATCGCCCCCGGCGTGCCGCGGCCGGGGTCGCCACCGCCCGCGTGGGGCTCGCCGAACTCGGCACGACCTGGCAGGAGGCGTCCGCCGCCGCGCGCGCCGTGCTGGCCGAGCCGCGCCTCGGCCCGGTCGCCGAATGGGGGTCCATCGGGCCCTTCCGACTCCTGACCTCCCTGCCTCCGGAAGCCGCCCAGGACCCTGCCGTACGGGTCCTGCTCTCCCCCGCACATCGCGAACTCGCCCGCACGGCCGAGGTCTTCCTCGACTGCGCGGGCCAAGCCGGGCGCACAGCGGCGGAGTTGGGTATCCACCGGCAGACGCTCTACTACCGTCTCTCGCGGGTCGAACAGCTCACGGGCCTCGACCTGGACGACGGCGAGGACCGGCTGTTGCTGCACATGGCGTTGAAGGGGGCGCGGCTCTGAACGGCTCTGGCATCCGCGAGTCGATGCGCAGTGTCGGCTGAGGATGCGCAGTGAGTACGCAAATCCGGACTTTCTGCTGGTCATGCGCTCGGGGACGGTGCGGGCGGTCAACGTAAAACCGGCGGGCCGCCTGCAGGACCCGAAGATCGCCGAACCCCTGGCATGGCCGGGCGAGCTGCACGCGGCCGTACGCCATGTCGCGGACCGCGCGATCGAGTTGCGCGCAGGCAGACTCGTACCTGCCTGGCGCCTCAGCCCTGCCCCTGCCGCTGCCCCTTCGTCTCCGCGGCAGCGGCCGCGTCGATCACTCGCCGCAACCCTTCCGTGAGGTCGTCCGCAGTGGACGCACTCGGCGGGTCGAAGAGCCACTGCACCATCAGACCGTTGAGCAGCGCCTGGTAGAAGCCGCCGAGCGACCGCACGGTCCGCTCGTCGAGCGTCTCCTCGTCCAGGCCGGTCATCACCGCGACGAGCCCGGACCGCCCCTCGATCTGGGCCTTCGCCATCAGATCCCGGAGCTGCGGCACCCGGTCCCCCTGCGTGGCAATCTCCAGGCTGGCCGCCCATACGGGCCGGAATTCCTCGAAGGACTCCAGCATCCGCGCCCACACGCTGTGGAACCGTTCTACGGAGCCCCCGGGCTCGACTTCGAGCGCCGAAGCCGGGGCGAACTTCTCGCCCCACTCCTGAATCAGCTCCACGAAGGCCTGCGTCAGCAGCGCGTCCTTCGATCCGTAGTGGTAGCCGATGGACGCCAGGTTCGTCCCCGACTCCTTGACGATGTCGCGCGCCGTCGTGCGCACGAACCCCTTCTCCAGCAGGCAGCGCTTGGCGCCTTCGAGCAGATCCTCACGGTGTCCCATGCGGACCAGAGTACCCCCGATCCATACAACCGTCCTATACCGACGTCCAAAACGCACGTCTTAAACGCTCGTACTAGACAAGCGTTTAAGACGTGCGTACAGTCGCTGCCATGACGAACTCGACGAGCACAACTCCCGCACCCGGCACACCGGGTGGCCCCGCCGCCCTCGCCGGCCGCCGCGAATGGACCGCCCTCGGCGTCCTGATGCTTCCGCTGCTCCTGGTCTCGATGGACGTCTCGGTCCTCTACTTCGCGATCCCCTCGATCAGCGCGGACCTGGAACCCGGCGGCACCCAGCAGCTGTGGATCTTCGACATCTACGCGTTCGTGCTCGCCGGACTGCTGATGACGATGGGCTCGCTCGGCGACCGCATCGGCCGCCGCAAGCTCCTCCTCCTCGGCGCCGCCGCCTTCGGCACGGCCTCGGTGATCGCCGCCTACGCCAACAGCCCCGAGACCCTGATCGCCGCCCGCGCGCTCCTCGGGATCGGCGGCGCGACCCTGATGCCGTCGACGATGGCGATCATCCGGACGATGTTCACGGACTCCGGCCAGCGCGCGAAGGCGATCGGCATCTGGTCCGGCGTCATGACCGGCGGCGTCGCGCTCGGTTCGGTGATGAGCGGTGTGCTGGTCGAGTACTTCTGGTGGGGCTCGGTCTTCCTGGTCAACCTGCCCGCGATGGTGCTGCTGCTGGCCCTCGGCCCGATCATGCTCCCGGAGTCCAAGAACCCGGAGCCCGGCCGCTTCGACCTGCTCAGCGTGCCGCTGTCGATGGCGGCGGTCCTGCCCGTCATCTACGGCATCAAGGAAATCCCGTCCGAGGGCTGGAAGTTCGAGTACGTCGTCTCGATCCTCGTCGGCCTGGTCTTCACCGCGCTCTTCGTCCACCGCCAGCGCACCGCGAAGTCCCCGCTGATCTCCCCGGCTCTGTTCCGCGGCCGCGGCTTCGCGCCGGCCGTCGTCCTCAACCTGATCTCTTCCTTCGGGATGATGGGTTCGGCGTACTTCACCACCCAGTACCTGCAGTCCGTGCTCGGCAAGAGCTCCATGGAGGCCGCGCTGTGGGCGCTGCTCCCCACGGTCCTGGTCGGCGTCGCGGCCCCGGTCGCCGCGCAGCTCGTGCAGAAGGGTGTCCACCGCGCCCACGTCGTCTCCGGCGGCTTCGTCACCGCCGCCTGCGGCTACGGGCTGCTGACGCTCGCCGGTACCGACTCGATGTGGCTCGTCCTCGCCGGTGCCGGTGTCCTCGCCGCCGGAATCGTCACCGTGATGTCGCAGATGATGGACCTCGCCCTCGGCACCGTCCCCGTCGGCAACGCGGGCGCCGCGTCCTCCCTGCTGGAGACCGGCGCGGAGTTCGGCGGCGCGCTGGGCATGGCCGTCCTCGGCTCCATCGGCACGGCGGTCTACCGCCACGAGATCCCGGCCGGCGCTCCGGCCCCGGCCCACGAGACCCTGGGCGGCGCGCTGGCCGTGGCCCGGCAACTGCCGGGCGACGCGGGGCAGGCCCTGACGACGGCCGCGCGGGAGGCCTTCACCAGTGGGATGCAGGCCGCGGCGATCGCGGGGGCGGTGCTGCTGCTGGGGGCGGCGGTGCTCGCCACGACGACGCTGCGCAAGGTGCAGGTGCGCGAGGCCGCGGAGAGCGCAGAGAGCGCGGAGTCGCTCGCCTGAGGGCGCGCTTCCGGGACGGGGCCGGGGTTTTCCCCGGCCCCGTCCGGCGTTTCCCCGTGGTCGGAGCCGCAGGGGTTTTCGCCCCCTCCGCCCCTGCCCATTCCCGTACTTGGGGGCTGCGCCCCCAGACCCCCCTAAAAGATCGCGCAGTTCCCCGCGCTCCTTTTAGGGGCGCGGGGAACTGCGCGAGCAACCCCCGCCCACCCGCAGCCGAAGGCTGGTCGGGACGGGCAGGGGCGAAGGGGGCGAACACCCATCCGGTGGGCCGCACAGTGCCGCCGTACGGGTGTCAGTGCCGCGTGCCAGGATGGTCCCCGTGACACAGACATTCGGTACGCCGTTCATCGGCCGGGAGGACGAACTCGCCCGGCTCACCGGCGTGCTGGAGCGGGCGAAGCACGGCGACCCGCGCGCCGTACTGGTGGCGGGCGACGCCGGCGTCGGCAAGACCCGCACGCTGGCGGAAGCCGCGACCCACGCCGCAGCCACCGGCTTGACCGTCCTCACCGGCCACTGCGTGGACCTGGGCGACGTGGGCCTGCCGTATCTGCCGTTCACGGAAATCCTCGGCGTACTGGCCGCGGACGACAGGTTCGCCCCCGCCTTCGCGGCGCACCCGGCGGTGGACCGCCTGCTGAGCACCGGATCCGGCACCGACACCGCGCCCGACCCCGGCAGCCGCCTGCAGCTCTTCGAGGGCCTGGCCGGTCTCCTCGCCGACCTCGCCGACATCGCCCCGCTCCTCCTGATCCTCGAAGACCTGCACTGGGCGGACCAGTCCTCCCGGGATCTCCTGCGCTTCCTGCTCAGCCGCGGGCTCCTCCAGCGCCCGAGACCCGGCGCCCCCGCCCACCGCCTGGCGATCTTCGCCTCGTACCGTGCGGACGATCTGCACCGCCGCCATCCCCTGCGCCCGCTGCTCGCCGAGCTGATCAGGCTGCCCGCCGTCGACCGTGTGGAGCTGCGGCCGATGGCCGACGCCGAAGTGGCCCGGCTCGTCCGCGCGCTTCGGACGGACCCCGTGTCGGACACCACGGTCCGCCGTATCGTCGACCGGGCCGAGGGCAACGCCTTCTACGCGGAGGAGCTGCTCGCCGCCCTGCCGGGCGACTTCGACCCGGCCTCGCCCGCCATGCCGAGCGGGCTGGCCGACGTACTCCTCATCCGGATCGAGCAGCTCTCCGAGACCGCCCAGCAGGTCCTGCGCACGGCCGCCGTCGCCGGGCGCCGTGTCGAGCACGACCTGCTGCGGGACGCCGTACAACTGCCGGAGGACGAGCTGGAGTCGGCGCTGCGCGAGGCCGTCGGCCGGCAGCTGCTGGTCCCCGGCGAGGACGCCACGTACTCGTTCCGGCACGCCCTCACCCGCGAGGCCGTGTACGCCGATCTGCTGCCCGGCGAGCGCGTCCGGGTGCACGGGGCGTTCGCCAAACTGCTTGCGGGGCACGGCCGTTCGGCGGAGAGCGCGGCGGAGCGGGCCCATCACTCACGGGAGAGTCACGACCTCCCCGACGCGCTCACGGCCTCGCTCGAAGCCGCCGACCACGCCCAGCGAGTCGGCGCGCCGGCGGAAGAGCTGCACCATCTGGAGACCGCACTCAAACTGTGGACCACGGTGGACCCGGCCGCCCGCCCCCAGGGCGGCGACTCGGTGACCCTCACGCTGCGCGCCTCCGCGGCCGCCGCGCGCGCCGGCGAGGCGCACCGGGCGGTCCACCTCACCCGCGCCGCGCTCGCCAGAGCCGGTTCGGACGCCGACTCGGAACTCGCCGCCCGCGTCCGCTACACACTCGCGGGCAACCTGATGCGCATCGACAACCTGAAGGCCGCGTTCACGTACAGCAGCGAGGCGCTCGCCATGATCCCCGCCGAGCCTCCGTCGTACACCTGGGTGTGGGCGGCGGCGACGTACGTCGTGGCCGCGCGGTACGTCGGGCACGACGAGGACGCCGAGCGGGTCGCCCGCCAGGCGCTGCGCACCGCCGAGGAGCTCGAACTCGCCGACGCACAGGCCGACTTGATGATCTCCCTGGTCGGCCTGGAGGCGCACAACCGGCGTACGCCTCAGGGCCGGGACCGGCTGCGGCAGGCCCGCGAGCTGGCCCGCAGCGCGGGCAACATCCCGGTCGAGATGCGCGCGCTCTACAACCTCGCCATCGGCTGTTACGAATCCGGCGACCTCGACGAGTGTCTGACCTCGCTCGCCGACGGCCTGGACCGCGCCCGCCGCGCCGGTCTGCTCTCCTCGCCGTACGCACTGGAGCTGCGCTACCTCCAGTCCCTGGTGCTCTACACGCTGGGCCGCTGGGACGAGTGCGCGCGAGCGGCCGCCGCGGATGCCGAACGGCTGCCCGCGGCGGGCGGGTTCGCGACCGGTCCCGCGCTGTACGTCGCCCTGGCGCGCGGCGATCAGGAGACGGCCGTCGGAGGGGCCCGTGCTCTGCTCGACGGGCCCTTCGACTGGATGGCGACCCTCGTCGCGAGCATCGTCCTGACCGATGCCGCGGCACTGCGGGGCGACGCGAAGGCGGCCGTCGAGCGGGTGCACAGCGCGCTCGAAACCCTCACGGACGCTGTTGGCGCCGACCGGCCCGACGTCGGTGTGCGGCTGGCGGCGCTGGCCCTGGCCGCGGTCGCGGACTCGGCCGAGGAGGCGCGGCTGTCCGGTGACCCGGTGGGGGTCCGCCGTTGGACGGCCACCGCGACCGGGCTGGTGGAGCTGGCCAGGACCACGGCGGCCAGGGGCGAGGACGGCACCGAGCAGGGCCCCGAGGGCCGGGCCTGGCTCGCCCGCGCCGAGGCGGAGTGGACCCGCGCCCGCACCGGGCCGGACGTCGCGGCCTGGGAGAAGGCCGTCGCCGCGTTCGGCTACGGCGATCCGTACGAACTGGCGCGCTGCGGTCGGCGGCTCGCGGAAGCCCTGTTGACGGCCGATCGCCGCGCGGAGGCCGCCGAGCACGCGCGCGCGGCCCGCGACACGGCCGTCCGCCTCAGCGCCGTACCGCTGCGGGAGGACCTGGACGCCCTCATCCGTCGCGGCCGCCTCGCCGAGTCACCGTCCACCCAGGACCGCATCGCCGTACTGACGGCCCGCGAGAGCGACGTCCTGCGGCTGCTCGCGCGTGGGCGCACCAACCGCCAGATCGGCGAGGAGCTGTTCATCAGCGGCAAGACGGCCAGCGTCCACGTCTCCAACATCCTGGCCAAACTCAGCGCCGCCAGCCGCACGGAGGCGGTGGCCATCGCCTACCGCGAGGGCCTGATCGAGCCGGAGACGACGACGTCCGGCTGACCCCGTCAAACGACTGAGGGCCGGACCACCCGAAGGTGGTCCGGCCCTCAGTGGCGGATGTCAGACGAGGTTCACCGAACGTGCCGACGTCGCGCCGATCTCCTCGGCGAGCTCGGAGAGGACGGCCTGCGAGACCGTGTCGTCGACGGTCAGGACCGCGAGGGCCTCGCCACCGGCCGCCGCGCGGGCGACCTGCATACCGGCGATGTTGATGCCCGCCTCGCCGAGGATGCGGCCGACGGTGCCGACGACGCCGGGACGGTCCTCGTAGCGGAGCACGACCATGTGCTCGGCGAGCGCGAGGTCCACGTCGTAGTCACCGACGGCGACGATCTTCTGCAGGTGCTTCGGGCCCGCGAGCGTGCCGGAGACCGAGACCTCCTCGCCGTTGCCGAGCGTGCCGCGCACGGTGACCACGTTGCGGTGGTCGGGGGACTCCGAGCTGGTCGTCAGGCGCACCTCGACGCCACGCTCCTGCGCGAACAGCGGGGCGTTGACGTACGACACGGTCTCGTCGACGACGTCCTCGAACACACCCTTGAGCGCGGAGAGTTCGAGCACCTTCACGTCGTGCTGGGTGATCTCTCCGTACACCTCGACGTCGAGGCGGACCGCGACCTCGCCCGCGAGGGCGGTGAAGATGCGACCGAGGCGCTCGGCGAGCGGCAGGCCCGGCTTGACGTCCTCGGCGATGACACCGCCCTGGACGTTCACCGCATCCGGGACCAGCTCACCGGCGAGGGCGAGGCGCACCGAGCGGGCGACGGAGATACCGGCCTTCTCCTGCGCCTCGTCCGTGGAGGCGCCGAGGTGCGGGGTGCAGACGACCTGGTCGAGCTCGAAGAGCGGGGAGTCCGTGCAGGGCTCCTTGGCGTACACGTCGAGGCCGGCGCCGGCGACGCGGCCTTCCTTGAGCGCCGAGTACAGCGCCTCCTCGTCGACGATCCCGCCACGCGCGGCGTTGACGATCCGTACCGACGGCTTGACCTTGTGCAGCGCCTCGTCACCGATGAGACCGACGGTCTCGGGGGTCTTGGGCAGGTGCACGGTGATGAAGTCGGAGACCTCGAGCAGCTCGTCGAGGGACAGCACCTTGACGCCCATCTGCGCGGCCCGGGCAGGCTGGACGTAGGGGTCGTACGCGACGACCTTCATGCCGAACGCCGACATGCGCTGGGCGACCAGCGCGCCGATGCGGCCAAGGCCGACGACGCCGAGGGTCTTCTCGGCGAGCTCGACACCGGTGTACTTGCTGCGCTTCCACTCGCCGTTCTTCAGCGCCGTGTTGGCCTGCGGAATGTGGCGCGCGGTGGCGAGGAGGAGACCGCAGGCCAGCTCGGCCGCGGTTACGATGTTCGAGGTGGGGGCGTTGACGACCATCACGCCGGCCTTGGTGGCGGCGGAGACGTCGACGTTGTCCAGGCCGACACCGGCTCGTGCGACGACCTTCAGCTTCTTGGCGGCGGCGACGGCCTCGGCGTCGACCTTGGTGGCCGAGCGGATCAGGATCGCGTCGACGTCGGCGATCGCGGGCAGCAGCTCGGCGCGGTCCGCGCCGTTCGCGTGCCGGATCTCGAAGTCCGGGCCCAGGGCGTCGACGGTCGCGGGCGACAGCTCTTCAGCGATGAGTACGACAGGTTTCGAGCTCACGTGAGTCCTCACAAGTCCAATGCGGACGGCCGTCCCGACGGCCGCAGGCGGTGGAGGGGTGTAGCGGCGCCGGGGAAGTGCGGGTGCGTTCCCGCGTCGTTCGGTGCGTGCTCTCGGTGTGCCGGACGAAGGCTCTCGTAGCGGAGCTACTTGGGCCTTCGGCCGGTGCGGCGAGAGTGCGTGCCGGGCGGCGTGGGGGCGTGCCTGCACTTCCTCGGTGTCGCTTGAGCCGCGTGGAAGACGCACGACGTTGTGGGCCTGACGCGTTGTTGATATGCAGCAGTGTAGTAGCGCTACGGGGGGCGTCTTGCGCCTCCGTGGAAGGATCACCCGGACGTGGCTGCCTCGGTGGACAACAGCGTTACCCGGGGTTCGACGATGGGGCCGGAACGTATGTTCCGGCCCCATCGTCGTCAGGCTTACGCCTCGTCGTCGTTGACCCAGCTCATGAGCTTGCGCAGCTCCTTGCCGGTGGTCTCCAGCAGGGACTCGGCGTCCTGCTTCTTGTACTCGTTGTACTTCTTCAGACCGGAGTGGTACTCCTCCATCCAGTTACGGGCGAACGTGCCGTCCTGGATCTCGGCGAGGACCTTCTTCATCTCGGCCTTGGTGGCGTCGGTGATGATGCGCGGGCCGGTCACGTAGTCGCCCCACTCGGCCGTCTCGGAGACGGACCAGCGCATCTTCTCCAGGCCGCCCTCGTACATGAGGTCGACGATGAGCTTCAGCTCGTGGAGGCACTCGAAGTACGCGATCTCCGGCTGGTAGCCGGCCTCGGTCAGCGTCTCGAAGCCCGCCTTGACCAGCGCGGCGGTACCACCACAGAGGACGGCCTGCTCACCGAACAGGTCGGTCTCGGTCTCCTCGGTGAAGGTCGTCTTGATGACGCCGGCGCGGGTGCCGCCGATGCCCTTGGCGTACGACAGCGCGAGCGCGAAGGCGCCTCCGGTCGCGTCCTGCTCGACGGCCGCGATGCAGGGAACGCCGCGACCCTCCTCGTACTGGCGGCGCACGAGGTGACCCGGGCCCTTGGGGGCGACCATGGCGACGTCGACGCCGGCCGGGGGCTTGATGAAGCCGAAGCGGATGTTCAGGCCGTGGCCGAAGAACAGCGCGTCGCCGTCCTTCAGGTTGCCCTGGATGGACTCCTCGTAGACCTGGGCCTGGATCGGGTCCGGCACCAGGATCATGATGACGTCGGCCTCGGCGGCGGCCTCCGACGGGGTCACCACGCGCAGGCCCTGCTCCTCGGCCTTCGCCTTGGACTTGGAGCCCTCGTGCAGACCGACGCGGACGTCGACACCCGAGTCACGCAGCGACAGCGCGTGGGCGTGGCCCTGGCTGCCGTAGCCGATGACCGCGACCTTGCGGCCCTGGATGATGGACAGGTCGGCGTCGTCGTCGTAGAACAGCTCGGCCACTGGGGTTCTCCTTGTTTTCCGGTATTGCCGGTGTTGCGTCCCACCGTACGGCGGGCGGGGGAAGGGAAGTTTTCGGGTCTCGGCATACGGGCGGTCGGCGATCACCTACCGCCCGTACCAAGACCGTTTACGGCCTCATGGAGACCGTTTAAAGACTTACGCCGATCGGTCCAGCGCGCGCAGCGAGCGGTCCGTGATCGAACGCGCCCCGCGCCCGATCGCGATCGTGCCGGACTGGACGAGCTCCTTGATGCCGAAGGGCTCCAGCATCTTGAGCATGGCCTCCAGCTTGTCGCTGCCGCCGGTGGCCTCGATGGTGACGGCCTCCGGGGAGACGTCCACGGTCTTGGCGCGGAACAGCTGGACGATCTCGACGATCTGGGAGCGCGTCTCGTTGTCGGCGCGCACCTTCACCAGAACGAGTTCGCGCTGCACCGCCGAGGACGGCTCCAGCTCGACGATCTTCAGAACGTTGACGAGCTTGTTGAGCTGTTTGGTGACCTGCTCGAGCGGGAGTGCCTCGATCACGTTCACCACGATGGTGATGCGGGAGATGTCGGGGTGCTCGGTGACACCGACGGCGAGCGAGTCGATGTTGAAGCCGCGCCGGGAGAACAGGGCGGCGATCCGGGCGAGGATGCCTGGCTTGTTCTCGACGAGGACGGAGAGGGTGTGCTTGCTCATGGTTCTGACTCGGCTCTCTCTCAGTCGTCTTCGTTGTCGCCGAAGTCGGGGCGGACGTCCCGAGCGGCCATGATCTCGTCGTTCGAGGTGCCGGCGGCGACCATCGGCCACACCATCGCGTCCTCGTGGACGATGAAGTCGACCACGACGGGGCGGTCGTTGATCGAGTTCGCCTCTTCGATGACCTTGTCGAGGTCGTCCGGGGACTCGCAGCGGATGGCGTAGCAGCCCATGGCCTCCGACAGCTTCACGAAGTCGGGAACGCGGGTGCCCGCGCTCGGCTCCTTGCCGGTCGCCTCGGGGCCCGAGTGCAGCACGGTGTTGGAGTAGCGCTGGTTGTAAAAGAGGGTCTGCCACTGGCGGACCATCCCGAGGGCACCGTTGTTGATGATGGCGACCTTGATCGGGATGTTGTTCAGGGCGCAGGTGGTGAGCTCCTGATTGGTCATCTGGAAGCAGCCGTCGCCGTCGATCGCCCAGACCGTCTGGTCCGGCTGCCCGGCCTTCGCGCCCATCGCCGCCGGGACCGCGTAGCCCATCGTTCCGGCGCCGCCGGAGTTCAGCCAGGTGGCGGGCTTCTCGTACTGGATGTAGTGCGCGGCCCACATCTGGTGCTGGCCGACGCCCGCGGCGAAGATCGTGCCCTCCGGGGCGAGCTTGCCGATGCGCTCGATGACCTGCTGCGGCGACAGCGAACCGTTGTCGGGCTGCTCGTAGCCCAGCGGGTATGTCTCGCGCCAGCGGTTGAGGTCCTTCCACCAAGTGGTGTAGTCGCCCTGGTGGCCCTCGCTGTGCTCCTTCTGCACCGCCTGGACCAGGTCGGCGATGACCTCACGGGCGTCACCGACGATCGGCACGTCGGCGGCGCGGTTCTTGCCGATCTCCGCCGGGTCGATGTCGGCGTGGACGATCTTGGCATACGGGGCGAAGCTGTCCAGCTTGCCGGTGACGCGGTCGTCGAAGCGGGCTCCGAGGGCGACGATCAGGTCTGCCTTCTGCAGCGCGGTGACGGCGGTGACCGCACCGTGCATGCCCGGCATTCCCACGTGCAGCGGGTGGCTGTCGGGGAATGCGCCGAGCGCCATCAGTGTGGTGGTGACGGGCGCTCCGGTGAGTTCTGCGAGGACCTTCAGCTCGGCGGTGGCGTTCGCCTTGAGGACGCCACCGCCGACGTACAGGACGGGCCGCTTGGCCTGGGTGATCAGCTTGGCGGCCTCGCGGATCTGCTTGGCGTGCGGCTTGGTGACCGGGCGGTAGCCGGGCAGGTCCTGGGTCGGCGGCCACTGGAAGGTGGTCTGCGCCTGAAGGGCGTCCTTGGCGATGTCGACGAGGACGGGCCCCGGGCGGCCGGTGGAGGCGATGTGGAAGGCCTCCGCGATCGTCCGCGGAATGTCCTCGGCCTTGGTCACCAGGAAGTTGTGCTTGGTGATCGGCATGGTGATGCCGACGATGTCCGCCTCCTGGAAGGCGTCCGTGCCGATCGCCTTGGACGCGACCTGCCCGGTGATCGCCACGAGCGGCACCGAGTCCATGTGCGCGTCGGCGATCGGGGTCACCAGGTTGGTGGCGCCCGGGCCGCTGGTGGCCATGCAGACGCCGACCTTGCCGGTGGCCTGCGCGTAGCCGGTGGCCGCGTGGCCCGCGCCCTGCTCGTGGCGGACGAGCACGTGCCGCACGCGCTTGGAGTCCATCAGCGGGTCGTAGGCCGGGAGGATCGCACCGCCGGGGATGCCGAATACCGTCTCGGCCCCGACCTCCTCGAGAGAGCGGATGAGGGACTGCGCACCCGTGACGCGCTCGGGGGCGGACTGCTGTCCTCCGGAACGGGGCCGCGGCTGCGGATGGTGGGCCCCGGTGGCCTGCTCGGTCATCGGCATTCTCTTCTCGATGCTGAGGGTTTTTGCGAGTTTTGTGCGGTGTACGACTGGTGCCTGTGCAACAAAAAACCCCTCGTGCCGTGAGGCAAGCGAGGGGAGCGCGCCGGGTGCGGTCGCTGGGTGTTCCGGGTCCGTCCGGTGGTCACCAAGCTTCAGCCGACGCGCTTTCCAAGTACGAGAATTCGGGTGCGCATGGCATTGACCCTCCCCCCGGCACGCACTGACTGTCAAGTGGGTGGGACGGGAGTCTCATTATGTGAGCGGAGGGCAGTTCCGCCCCCGAAAACAGCGGGCACACCACTCGTATACACCCCTGCGCGGCCGCCCGCGAACGCTGGCTCGACCGGCCCGTGCGGCACCGGATAGTGGCCGGAAGACAGCGCCCGGCGCAGCCGGTACTCGTCGAGCGGCCCCGAGAAGGCCATGCCCTGCCCATGGGTGCAGCCCATCGCGCGCAGGGCGATGACCTGTTCCGGAAGATCGACCCCGTCGGCCACGGACTGCAGCCCCAGGTCGGTGGCGATCCGCAGCAGCCCGCTGGTGATCTTGTGCAACCGGGCGGACTCGACGACACCTTCGACGAGACCTCTGTCGAGTTTGAGCATGTCGATGGGGAGCCTTCTGAGTGCCGTGATGGCGGCATATCCGCTGCCGAAGCCATCCAGGGCGACCCGGACGCCGAGCCGCCTGAGCGCGTTCAGCCGGCGCTCCAGCTCGTCCAGGGAGACCCGGGGGTCAGTGTCGGACAGCTCCACGATCAGGGCGCCGGAGGGAAGGCCGTGCCGGGTCAGCAGAGCTTCCACGGAGCCGACGGGCAGCGAGCGGTCCAGCAGGCGCCGGGCATTCATCCGGACGGCGACGGGCACGGCGGCGCCCGCGGCCGCGCGCTGGGCGGCCTGCTCGACGGCCTCTTCGAGCATCCACCGGCCCAGCTCGGCGGTCTTGTCACTGTCCTCGGCGACGCGCAGGAACTCGGCGGGCATGAAGAGCACCCCCTGGGAGGAGCGCCAGCGCGCCTGCGCGGTGACCGATGTGATCCGGCCGTTTTCGAGCGACACTACGGGCTGGTGCAGCAGCGTGAACTCGCCGTCCTGAAGAGCCGAGCGCAGCCGGGTGGCCAGCTCAGCCTTCCGTACGACGTCCTGCTGCATCTGGGGCGCGTACAACTCGACGCGTCCCTTGCCGGCCGCCTTGGCGCGGTACATGGCGAGGTCGGCGTTGCGCAGCAGTTCGCCGGCGCCCAGGCCCGGTTCGGCGAAGCCGACTCCGATGGACGCGGCGACCCGGACATCGTTGCCGTCGATGGCGTACGGCTGTGAGAGCTTGATCCTCAGGCGGTCGGCCAGCTCCAGGATCTGCTGCTCGCGCGGGGCGCGGTCGCGGGTGCCGTCGCCGACGATCAGGGCCGCGAACTCGTCGCCGCCGAGGCGGGCGGCGGTGTCGCCGTGCCGCACCGAGTCCTGGAGTCTGCGGGCGGCCTGGACGAGGAGCTCGTCGCCGGCCTGGTGCCCGATCGTGTCGTTGACGGCCTTGAAGCCGTCGAGGTCGATGAACAGGACGGCGGTGCCGCGGTCGGAGGAGCGGCGGCCGGAGAGCGCCTGCTGGACGCGCCGGGTGAACAGCGCGCGGTTGGGCAGGTCGGTGAGCGGGTCGTGCTCGGCGTTGTGCTGCAACTGCGCCTGCAGACGCACCCGTTCGGTCACGTCACGGCTGTTGAAGATGAGGCCGCCCTGGTGCCGGTTGACGGTGGACTCGACATTGAGCCAGCCGCCGTCGCCGGACCGGAAGCGGCACTCGATGCGGGTGGTGGGTTCCTCGATGTGGCTGGCCGCCAGGAAACGTCGCACTTCGTGCACTACGCAGCCGAGGTCCTCGGGGTGGATGAGCGAGGCGAGCTCGGAGCCGACGAGTTCGTCGGCGTCGCGTCCGTAGACCCCGGCGGCGGCCGGGCTGACGTACCGCAGGATTCCGTTGGGCGCGGCGATCATGATCACGTCGCTGGAGCCCTGCACCAGGGAGCGGAAGTGGTTCTCCTTCTGGGCCAGCTCCTGGGTGAGGGTGATGTTGTCGAGCAGCATGATGCCCTGGCGCACGACGAGGGCGAGCACGACGAGCCCTGCGGTGATGAGCACCACGCGGTCTACATTGCGACCGTTCAGGACGTTGTAGAGGATCCCCAGCGTGCAGACGGCGGCGGCCAGGTAGGGCGTGAGCGCGGCCAGCGATCCGGCGATCGGGCGCGTGGCCGGGTACCGGCTGTGGCCGCCTTCCTGGAGAAGGCTGTGGCCACCTTCCTGAAGGAGGCTGTGGCCACCTTCCTGGAGGAGCACGTGCATGTGTCCTCCCTGCTGTCCGTCCTGCCGCTTCGCCTGATGTCCGTGCTGCCGCTGTTGGCCGTGATGGCCTTGTCGAGCTTGATGTCCGTGCTGCTCCTGGTGCCCTTCTTGGCGCTGTCCCGGGATGTGTTCGTGCACCACGCGCGCGTGCCCGTTCGCCGGCCCGTCCGCGTCTGGCTGTCCGTGCCGGGTGCCCACCCAGGGGGCGTACGCGAGGAGCAGCGAGCCGGCGAACCAGCCAGCGTCGAGGAGCTGCCCGGAGTGGTAGCTGTTGTGCAGGAGGGGCGAGGTGAACAGGGCGTCGCACATCACGGTCAGGGCGAGTGCCCCGATCGCCGTGTTCACCGCCGATCTGTTCACCGACGAGCGCCGGAAGTGCAGCGCCAGCACCATGCTGACCAGGGCGATGTCCAGCAGCGGGTACGCCAGCGACAGTGCCGTGTGCGCGACACTCGGCCCGTCGAACTTCGCGGCCTGGGCCAGCGCGAGGCTCCAGGACAGCGTGAGCAGCGAGCCGCCGATCAGCCAGGCGTCCAGCGCGAGACACACCCAACCCGCCTTGGTGACGGGCCTCTTGGCGAGCACGAGCAGTCCCACGATGGCGGGCGGCGCGAAGCACAGGAAGAACAGGTCGGCGTAGCTCGGGCTGGGCACCGGGCGGCTGAGGACGACCTCGTACCACCCCCAGACCAGGTTGCCGAGCGAGGCCATGGCGGAGGAGAGCGCGAACAGCAGCCATGCGGGTCGAAAGCGGCTGCGGCGGCTGCGCGCGTAGCGGAAGCAGGAGACCGCAGCGGTGCCCGCCGCGGCGCTCAGCCCGAAGTCGCCCATGATCAGCGCGAGGCCCGCGGAGCCCCAGCCGATCGCGGAACCGACGGCGTATCCCGCGCACACCAGGGCCAGTACGAGTTGCGAGACCAGGCCCGTCCCGCCGCCGAATACCGGCCGGCGGGTCAGCAGCGCCACTGGGGAACTCACCGGACCCACCCGGTCCGCGCTCCGGGGTCCCGCTGGTCCCCGTGCGCTGGGTGCGCATGCCTCCGGCGGCCGCTGTGCCTGCGGTGGGGATGGCCACCGTGGCCACGTCTGCGCGTGGCCGCGCGCCAGGGTCGTCGGCGGCCCCGCCGCGTCGGATGGTTCGTCCATAGGCCGTGCATCGCCCGTCGCCCCCCTCGCAGTCTCAAATGTCCATCCCCGGCGCCGAACGGTGCGCGGCGCATCCCCTGTCGGGACGATACACCAGTCTCGTCACTCAGGGACATAGTTCCTCTACGCTCCGTAACGACCAGGGAAGATGCCCGCACTGCCCGCGTTCGAGTAACTGCGGAGGGTGCTCGAAGCGGACGTGGAGCGAACGGGCCGTGACTTACGCGCCGGTGGTAAGGACCACGTTCCGCAGCGGCTCCCGGTTCACGAAACGGTTCAACTGCTCCACCAGGAGCCGTTTGGCGCGCGGCAGGAACGCCGAGGTGGGCCCGCCGACATGGGGGCTGATGAGCACGCCGGGCGCGTGCCACAAGGGGTGGCCCTTCGGCAGCGGCTCGGGATCGGTGACGTCGAGGGCCGCGGTGATGCGCCCGCTCTCCAGCTCGGCGAGGAGCGCCTTGGTGTCGACGACGGGGCCGCGGGCGACGTTCACGAGGAGCGCGCCGTCCTTCATCCGGGACAGGAAATCGGCGTTCACCAGGCCACGCGTGCTGTCCGTGAGGGGCGTCGAGAGCACCACGATGTCGGCTTCCGGAAGCAGAGAAGGCAGTTCTGTGAGCGGATGCACCAGACCGCGCGCCGTGGTGCGCTCAGAGCGCGCGACGCGCGCCACCCGCGCCAGCTCGAAGGGCGCGAGCCGGTCCTCGATGGCGGACCCGATCGACCCGTACCCGACGATCAGTACGGACTTGTCGGCCAGCGCGGGATAGAAGCCCGAGCGCCACTCCTCCTTGTCCTGGCCTCGCACGAAGCCGGGGATGCCCCGCAGCGAGGCGAGGATCAGGGCGAGGGTGAGCTCGCCGGTGCTCGCCTCGTGCACCCCCTGGGCGTTGCACAACCGCACGCCCGGGCGCAGGAACTTGAGGCTCGGCTGGACGTGGTCGACACCGGCGGAGAGCGTCTGCACGACCTGGACCGATGTCATTTCGGCCATGGGCCGCTGCGAGACGACGGGCCCCTTCATATAGGGCACGACATAGAACTCACAGGCGGCGGGATCAGCGGGAAACTCCTGGTCGCCGTCCCAGAAGCGGTAGTTGAGGCCCTCGGGGAGGCCGTCGATCTCGTCGCCGTGAAAAGGAAGCCACACATCGGAAGTCATGGTCCGGAGGCTATGCGAAGCGCCCGCGCGTGCAGAGGTTAGTTTGGGGTGCCAGGAAAGGGAGGGTGCGGCCAGGTGGAGCGCAGGACGATCGGGGCTGCGGCGCTCGATGTGGGGGCGGTCGGGCTCGGGTGCATGCCGATGAGCTGGGCGTACACCGGTTCGCGGCAGCGCGGTGAGGAGTCGCTCCGCGCGGTGCACACGGCGCTCGACCGGGGTTCGACGCTGCTCGACACCGCCGACATGTACGGGCCCTTCACCAACGAACTGTTGGTGGGGCGGGTGCTCAAGGAGCGACGCTCCGAGGCCTTCGTGTCGACCAAGGTCGGCCTGCTGGTCGGCGAGCAGCACATCGTGGCCAATGGCCGCCCCGGCTATGTGAAGCGGGCGTGCGACGCCTCGCTGCGGCGCCTGCAGACGGAGGTGATCGACCTCTATCAGCTGCACCGCGCGGACCCGGAGGTTCCGGTCGAGGAGACCTGGGGAGCGATGGCCGAACTCGTGTCGGCCGGAAAGGTGCGGTCGCTCGGACTGTGCGCGGTGGGTGCCCGATCGGCCCGCCGCTCGGGGGCACGGCTGCACGACGGAACGATTCGGCAGCTGGAGCGGGTGCAGCAGGTCTTCCCGGTGAGTGCTGTGGAGGCCGAGCTGTCCGTGTGGTCGACGGAGGCGCTGGACGCACTCCTGCCGTGGTGCACGGCGCGCGGGGTCGGCTTCCTGGCCGCGATGCCGCTCGGCAACGGCTTCCTGACCGGCACGCTGACCCCGGGCGAGGGCTTCGAACCCGACGACGTACGCGCCCGCCACCCCCGCTTCACCGCCGAGATGATGGCCGCGAACCAGCCCATCGTCGCAGGGCTGCGGCGCATCGCCCGGCGGCACGGAGACGACGAGAACACGGTCACGCCCGCGCAGGTGGCGCTGGCGTGGGTGCTGGCGCAGGGGCCGCACGTGGTGCCGGTGCCGGGGGCCAAGCGGGAGCGCTGGGTCACGGAGAACGCGGGGGCGGCCGGGCTGCGGCTGACGGCGGAGGATCTCGCGGAGGTGGCGGGGCTGCCGGGGGCGCGGGGATCCTGGGACTGAGGCCCGGTGCGCGGAGTCCTCGGGTGTGATCGGGAACCTGGGACACGCGAGCGGTGTATGAACAGTAGGACCGCCGCGTCGAAGGGACCTTGATGGTGCAACGTCGAGCAGTGACAGCCGTGTTGGCCGCGGCCGCGCTTCTGGTGACGGCCGGTTGTTCCTCCGACGGCGGAGGGAAGTCGGACGGCGGCTTCCCGAGCACGGGGAGTACGAAGCCGGGATCGTCGCCCTCGGAGCAGGCCGCCGAGGAGACACCACCCGCCAAGGGCTCGGTGAAGGTCGTGCGCACCGTCACCGAGGACCTCAAGACCCCCTGGGGCCTGGCACCGCTGCCCGAGGGCGGCCTGCTGGTGTCCTCGCGGGACGAGGGGACGATCACGCGGGTCGACGAGAGGACCGGCAAGAAGACGGAGCTGGGCCAGGTGCCGGGGGTGGCCCCCGCCGGGGAGGGCGGCCTCCTGGGCATCGCGCTCTCCCCCGGCTACGCGTCCGACCACATGATCTACGCCTACTTCACAACGGCCTCGGACAACCGCATCGTCCGCATGCTGTACGACGAGCGGAAGCCCGCCGGGGAGCAGCTAGGCGCGCCGGACACGATCTTCAAGGGCATCCCCAAGGGAGTGATCCACAACGGCGGCCGGATCGCGTTCGGCCCGGACAAGATGCTGTACGCGGGCGCGGGCGAGACGGGTGACCGGGGGCTGGCCCAGGACAAGAAGGCGCTGGGCGGCAAGATCCTTCGCATGACACCGGACGGCGAGCCGGCGCCGGGCAATCCATTCGGCGACTCGGTCGTCTACTCGTACGGGCATCGCAACGTCCAGGGCCTCGCCTGGGACGACAAACAGCGCCTGTGGGCCTCCGAGTTCGGCCAGGACACCTGGGACGAGCTCAACCAGATCAAGCCGGGCGACAACTACGGCTGGCCGGTGGTCGAGGGCAAGGGCGACAACCCCAAGTACCACAACCCGATCGCCCAGTGGCACACGGACGACGCCTCGCCCAGCGGCATCGCCTACGCCGAGGGCTCCATATGGATGGCGGGCCTCAAGGGCGAACGCCTGTGGCGCATTCCCCTGAACGGCACGAAGGCCTCCGCCGCCCCCGAGGCCTTCCTCACGGGCACATACGGCCGCCTGCGCACGGTCGTCTCCGCGGGCGGCGACAAACTCTGGCTGACGACGAGCGAGACGGACGGGCGCGGGAGCCCCGGCAAGGGGGACGACAGGATTCTGGAGCTGGAGGTGAAGTAGGAGGTGACGTAGGAGGCGTAGGAGGTGAGGTAGAGGAGGAGGCAGACGCACGGGGCCTCAGGACTCGCCGGGCTCCGGCACGGATTTCTCCGCGGTGCCCGCTCGCTCCGCCACGGGTTCCTCCGCGGTGCTCGCCCGCTTCGAGACGGGCTCCTCCCCCGCGCCGGCCTCGTCCGGGCTCGGCGGCTCCGGCTCGTGCTTCGGCAGCCGTACGACCACCTTGCCCGAGGACAGGTCTATGGGGCCGCGGCCAGGGTCGGCGTCGTTCAGGTCCACACGGGTCAGTTCCAGGCGTTTGCGTTCGTCGTTGGTGTGCTTGCGGCCTGGTGCGAAGAGCTCCTCGAACATGTTGAACACGGCGCCTCCCTCGGCCCGGATCCCTTACAGCGTAGGTCTCAGCCCACCACCTGGGCAGCGGGGGCCTCCGGCGGGAACAGCCGCAGCCGGTGCGCCAGGGCCGCCGCCTCCCCCCGTCCTGAGACGTCCAGCTTGGCCAGAATGTTCGAGACGTGGACGCTGGCCGTCTTCGGGGAGATGAAGAGTTCCTCGGCGATCTGGCGGTTACTGCGGCCGGCGGCGACCAGGCGGAGGACGTCGCGCTCGCGGCTGGTGAGGCCGAGCGCCAGTGCCGGGTCCACAGGGGCGAGGACGGATGGCTCGGGGGCGTGGACCAGGGCGAGGCGGGCCCGCTGGGCGAGCAGCGCGACGGCGTCGGCGAGCGGACGCGCGCCCAGGTGGTCGGCCACCGCCCGGGCCAGCCGCAGGAGCTCCGTGGCGCGGGTACGGTCGCCCTCGTCGGCGCCCGACGTCAGCAGGGCCTCGGCAAGGCGGTGGCGGACACGGGCGAGGTCGTAGGGGCGCTCCAGGGGCTCGAAGGCGGTGACCGCCTCGGACCAGTCGTGCGGGGTGGTCACGCCCTCGGCGCGGCGGAGTTCGGCGCGCACCCATTCCTGGTGGGCGAGCCAGATGGGCGCGCCCGTGGCCAGGGACTTCGCGGCCTTGCGGATGCGCTCCACGGTCTCGGCGCGGCCCGGTTCGGTGGCGGGCAGTCCGTGGGCGTCCGCCTCCGCCGTGGCGGCGGCGAGCAGCAGTGGCCAGCCATAGCGCTGGGTGCCGGGCGGGAAGCCCGCGTCCAGCGTCTGTTCCAGGGTGGCGCGGACGTCGAGGAGGCGGCCCTCGGCGGCGGCGATGCCGATCGCGGTGCGCACCAGCGGCAGGGAGTGCTGCGGCGTGGGGTCGTGGGTGCCGAAGTGGTCGCGGGCGGCGGCCAGTTGGCGTCCGGCCTCGGGGAGGTCGCCGCGGGCGAGGGCGAGGCGCGCCAGGCGGGAGGCGCCGACGCCGGACGGCTTGCCGCTGAGTCCGATGCGCAGCGTGTTCCGCGCGGCCTCCAGGGCCTCGTCCCACCGGCCGAGCGCGTAGAGCGACTCCGAGAGGTTGCCCCAGATCCAGGCCTGGGTGTCCAACAGGCCGTTCTTCCGCGCGAGTTCGACGCCCTCCCGCAAGACCGTGACGGCCTCGCGGGAGCGGCCGACCGACTCCAGATGGGACGGCAGGTTGATGTGCAGGCGGCCCACGACGACGGAGGTGCCGTAGCGGCTCACCCGCTCCCTGACTTCGTACATCTCCGCGAGCCCCGCCTCGACGTCACCCGCGTCGACCATGAGGCCGCCGAGCGTGAGCCGGGCGTTCAGCTCGATGTCCCGGGCGCCCACCATGCGCGCGTACTCCACGGCTCGCTCGGCGGCAGACAGCGCGCCCGGGCCCGGCTCGTGGAGCATGCACCAGGCGGCGACGGTGGACAGGACCTCGGCGTGCACCTCCGACGGCGGCAGCCCACGCACCAGGTCCTGGGCGGTGGCGAGCTCCTGCCGGCCGTCGCCGCGGGCCTGCGCCTGGACCAGGCGGGAGCGCTGGATCCAGAACCAGGCGGCGCGCAGGGGGTCGTCCTCGTCCTCCAGGAGGCGCAGCGCCTTCCTGGTGATCTTCAGGGCGCGCTCGCGCTCCCCGCACAGCCGGCCCGCGACGGCCGCCTCGGCCATCAGGTCGAGATAGCGCAGCGGCGTGGTCTCCGGGTCGCAGCCGCTGGGGGTCCCCCCACGCCCTTTAGGCAGTGGGGGAGGGTAGATCTCCACGTAGTCAACGGGGCGCAGTTCGGCCCGTACGGCGTCGGGGGCGACGTCCCACAGCTCCATCGCCCGCTCCAGGAGCCGCAGTTGCTCGGAGTGGGCGTGACGGCAGCGCGCCTCGGCGGCGGCGTCGAGGACGGCGGGGAGGGCCTTGGCGGCGTCATGGGCGTGATACCAGTAGCTGGCCAGGCGGGTGGGCCGCTCGTCGGCCGGGACGAGCGTCGGGTCGGCCTCCAGGGCCTCCGCGTAGCGGCGGTTGAAGCGGGAGCGCTCGCCGGGCAGCAGGTCGTCGCTGACGGCCTCGCGGACCAGGGAGTGGCGGAAGCGGTAGCCGTCGCCGCCGGGCGAGGCGAGCAGGATGTTGGCGCCGACGGCGACCCGCAGCGCCTCGATGAGGTCGTCCTCGGCGAGCCGGGCCACGGCGGCCAGCAGGGAGTACTCGACGGTGGAACCGCCCTCGGCGACGATCCGGGCGACCCGCTGGGCGCTCTCGGGCAGGCCTTCGACGCGTACCAGGAGCAGGTCGCGGAGGGAGTCCGTGAGCCCCGTACGACAGCCCTCGTGCGCGGCGACGGCGAGTTCCTCGACGAAGAACGCGTTGCCGTCGGAGCGGGCGAAGATCTCGTCGACCTGGGCCGGGTCGGGTTCGTGGGCGAGGATTCCGGCGATCTGGCGGCCGACTTCGGCGCGGCTGAAGCGGCCGAGTTCGATGCGGGTGACCGTGCGAAGGCGGTCGAGTTCGGCGAGGAGGGGGCGCAGCGGGTGGCGGCGGTGGATGTCGTCGGCGCGGTAGGTGGCGATCACGACGAGGCGGCCGCTGCGCAACGTGCGGAAGAGATAGGCGAGCAGGTGGCGGGTGGAGGCGTCGGCCCAGTGCAGGTCTTCGAGGATGACGACGACTGTGCGGTCGGCGGCGACTCGCTCCAGGAGACGTGCGGTGAGTTCGAAGAGGCGGGCCATGCCCTCCTCGTCGTACGGCCGTCCTCGGGCCGCCTCGCCCAGTTCGGGCAGCAGCCGGGCCAGCTCCTCCTCCTGTCCGGCGGCCGCGGCGGCGAGTTCGTCCGGCAGCAGGCGGCGCAGGGCGCGCAGTGCGGTGGAGAACGGTGCGAAGGGCAGCCCGTCGGCGCCGATCTCGACGCAGCCGCCGCAGGCGACGACGGCACCCTCGCGAGCGGCGATGGCGGCGAACTCCTCGAGGAGGCGGGTCTTGCCGACCCCGGCCTCGCCGCCGAGCAGCAACGCCTGCGGCTCTCCCCCAGTGCTGGACGCCGGGGAGGTACCCCCGGCGGCAGCACGGGCGAGCGCATCGTTCAACACCCCCAGTTCGTCGGCGCGTCCGACGAACACCGGGCTGACGGACCTGGACTCCACAGGCCCGAGCATCGCACAGGGGTCCGACAGCGCGGCACCGGTTATCGGGAGGACGGCGGTTGATCCGGGCGGCACCGGCCCGGGACGACGACCGACCCCCGTACGGCCGTCCTCCCGTGCCCCGGCGCTCACGCGGCGCGGGCGAACCGGTTCCGGCGGGGGCACCGGGTATGGCCCTGCCCCTCGGATTCGTGCTGAGCGGACTCACGGGCGGCGGCGCGACGTGCGGCACGGCGGCCGCGGAGGGCCTCCTTCGCCAGTCGGTGGTTCTGGGCCTCGCGGATCAGCTCTGCGGATCGGATCTGGTGAAGCTCGTACTCGAACATCTGGTACCCCTCGTGAAGAGTCGGTTTCGGCCTCGCTTGTCTGCGATGCCTCAACCTTCGTCTCCCAGGGGGGTGCGCCACATCGGGAGAGTTCCGCATCTTGCGCACGCGAAGGGCCTTAGGGCGGCCGTAAGTGAACTCGGGCCGGCCCTAAGGCCCCTCAGAGGTACGGAGATTCAGCTGGTGGAGGGCAGTCCGAGCAGGATGTCGGAGTACTTGGCGACCGCGAGGACCAGGCCGATGACGCCGAGCGAGACGCCCGCCCAGGCGACCGACTTGATCCAGGCGGCCTGCGGCTTGCCGGGGGCCCCGAAGGCGGGCCGGACCAGGACCACGACGCCGACGATCAGTGCGGCCAGGGCGAAGAGGCCGCCGACCAACGCCGTGGTCGCCCAGGCGTCGCCGTAGATCTCCTTGACCTGCTTGGCGACGCTCGCGGTCTGCGAGGTCTGCAGCTGGCCGACGAGCGTCTCGCGCGCGGCGGCCACGGTGCCTATCCAGCCGCCGGAGAGCGAGACGAGGCCGAGCGCGGCGGAGACCACGGCCGCGGCGCCCTGGCCGACTCCGGAGGCACCCTTCTCGGCCTCGGGGGCGTCGTCGCCCGCCTCGATCTCGTCCTCGGCCTCGTCCTCGGCTTCGGCCTCGGCTTCGGTGTCGGTGTCGGTGTCGGCAGGCCCGTCGGCCTTGGTGATGTCCACGGTCTTCGCAGGTCCGTCGGCCGTGGTGGCGTCCACGGGCTCCTGGTCGTTCTTCGCCTCGGTGCCGTTCTCGTCCACGGCCTCGTCAACAGTCTTGGTTCCCATGCCCCGCACCGTACGGACGCTCTCTGAGAAGTCTCTTAATGATCGTTGTGAGCGCCACGCGCGCGTTCCTCGCGCCAGTCGGGGGCGAGGACGGACCACACCTCGAGGTCGTGCCGTACGCCTCGATACGGATGGGCCTCCCGGCGCACTCCGTCCCGGGTCATGCCCAGCCGCCGCGCCACGTTCAGGCTCGGCTCGTTCCCCGAGGCGGCGACCCACTCGATCCGGTGGATACCGCGCTGCTCGACGGCGAAGTCGATGAGCACGCGCATGGCGCGGGTGACCAGTCCGCGTCCGGCGCCGGCGGGTTCCAGCCAGCAGCCGACCTCGCAGTTGCCGTTCTCCGCGTCGAAGTTCAGGAAGAGCACCCCGCCCACGAGCTTCCCGTTCAGCCACAGGCCGTGCAGGGACCCGGTGTCGGCGGCGCGCATGTCGGCGTACCTCTGGAGCTGTTCCCGCGCGGAGGCCACGTCCGTGGTCTTCGATCCGAAGGGGATGAACTGCTGGATGAACTCCCGCCCCCGGTCCAGATGCGCCAGGAACTCCTCGGCGTGCCATGGCTCCAGGGGGCGCAGTTCGGCTCCGTCGTCACCCAGAGATATCGCGTACATCCCGCTGCCGCTCCTTCGCCAGTACGTCCGCCACCTCGGCGTCCGTCGCAGCGGCCAGCCTCTCATGGGCGGCGCGGCACTCGGGCGGCTCGATGCTGATGCGCGGCAGCCGCTTGTCGAGCCAGTGGGGCAGCCACCAGTTGGCGCCGCCCAGCATGTGCATCAGGGCGGGCACCAGGAGCGTACGCAGGACGAAGGCGTCGAGGGCGACGGCGGAGGCGAGGGCGATGCCGAACATCGCGATGACGCGGTCGCCGCTGAGCACGAAGGCCAGGAAGACGGAGATCATGATGACGGCGGCGGAGTTGATCACACGGCTGGTCTCGGCGAGGCCGACCCGGACCGCGCGCCGGTTGTCGCCGGTCTCCAGCCACTCCTCGTACATCCGGCTGACCAGGAAGACCTGGTAGTCCATGGAGAGTCCGAAGAGGACCGACACCATGATCACCGGCAGGAAGGGTTCGATCGGGCCCGCGCGGCCGAGGCCGAGCAGTTCGCTGCCCCAGCCCCACTGGAAGATCGCGACGACGACTCCGAAGGCGGCCGCCACGGCGGCGATGTTCATCGCGGCGGCCTTGACGGGGATGCCGATCGAGCGGAAGGCGAGCAGCAGCAGGATGCAGCCGAGCCCGATCACGACGCCGACGAACAGCGGCAGTTTGCCGACGATCACGTCCGCGAAGTCGTCGTAACTGGCCGTCACACCACCTACATGCACATCGAGCGCGGTGTCCGCCTCGGCGCGCGGCAGGACCTCGGTGCGCAGCCGGTTGACGAGGTCGCTGGTCTTCTGGGACTGCGGGGCGGAGTCCGGGACGACGGTGAGATAGGCGGTGTCACCACCGGTGTTGTACGTCGCAGGGGTCACCGACGCGACGCCCTTGGTCGCCCGGAGCGTGGCGTCCAGGTTGTCGAGCGCGAGCTTGTCCTCGGCACCGCGGACCTTCGTGACGAGGGTGAAGGGCCCGTTCACGCCCGGTCCGAATCCCTCCCCGATCAGGTCGTACGCCTGTCGCGTGGTCGCCGACCTCGGGTCGTTGCCCTGATCGGAGGTGCCCAGGTGGAGCGAGAGCGTGGGCAGGGCGAGCAGCGCCATGACGACGACGGCGACAGCGCCGAGCAGCTTCGGGTGCCGTTCCACCAAGGCGGACCAGCGGGCGGCGAACCCGGTCGGGAGTTCCGGTTCGGGCCCGTGCTCGTAGAGCCTGCGCCGCTCGCGGCGGCTCAACGCGCGTGGACCGATGAAGGAGAGCAGCGCCGGCAGCAGAGTCACGGAGGCCGCGACGGTGAGGATGACCGTCAAGGAGGCGGCGATCGCCACGCCGTTGAGGAAGCCGAGCCGCAGGATGAGCATGCCGAGCAGGGCGATGCAGACGGTGGCGCCCGCGAAGACGACGGCCCGCCCTGTGGTGGCGACGGCGTTCCGCGCGGCCTCGGCGACCGGGAGCCCGCGTTTCAGCCCCCGCCGGTGCCGGGTCACGATGAACAGCGCGTAGTCGATGCCGACGCCGAGCCCGATCAGCATGCCGAGCATGGGGGCGAAGTCGGCGACGGTCATGGCGTGTCCGAGGAGCACGATTCCGGCGTACGCGGTGCCGACCCCGACCAGGGCGGTGGCGATGGGCAGCAGAGAGGCGGCGAGCGAGCCGAAGGCGAGGAAGAGGACCACAGCGGCGACGACCACGCCGACGATCTCGGCGAGATGCCCGCCCGACGACTCGGTGAGCCCAATGGCGCTGCCGCCGAGCTCGACTTGGAGCCCCTTGGTCTCGGCGGCCTTCGCGGTGTCGACGACGGCCCGGGCCTCGCCCTTGTCGATGTTCTCGGCCTGGGCGCGGAAGGTGACGGCGGCGTAGGCCGTGCGTCCGTCGGCGCTGATCTGGCCCGCGCCCCGGCCCTCGTAGGGGCTGACGACGGCGGCCACGCCGGGCAGCCCCGCGATCCGGTCCAGGGTGCGGGTCATCGTCTGTTCGACGTCGGTGGAGCGCACGCTGCCTGGTGTGGTGCGCCAGACGACGGTGTCGCTGTCGCCGCCGAGGCCCGGGAAGCCGTCCCGCAGGAGCTGGGTGGCGCGGCCCGACTCGGTGCCGGGTGCTTCGTAGTCGTTCGAGTACGCGGAGCCCGTGACGGCCGCGGCGGCGGTGATGCCACCGAAGGCGACAAGCCAGAGCAGTACGGCGACGAGGCGGTGCTGGACACACCAACGCGCGAGGGCTGCCACGGACCAGCTCCCTGAGTGATTTGTGGATCTTTATCGGGAACTGCCCGCAAAGAACGCATGACTTATATGCCATCACTCTTTCAGCCGGAAGTGATCGTTTGCCTCATTCATGGGTTTACTCGCAGGAGTGCGGCCCAACTCACAGGACATTCCCGTGAACTCTGTCGCCCCGCGAGGCAACGCTCAGTCGAACTGGTCACCCACCGCCATGATCATTACTCCGGCGACCATGAGCCATAGGGCCCGCCGAGTGCGCCCCCGGGCCCCCAGCACGGAGGCGATGGCGCACACGGCGGCGCCCGAGGCGTAGGACACGGGTATGAGCGCGGTCGCGGAACCGGTGGAGCGCAGTGCCGACGCCGTGAGGCCGGCGAGGGTCAGCAGGGCTCCGGTTCCGGCCGCCGTCCAACGGGCCCGCCGCGCCTCGCGCGCCGGATCCTCGAAGTCGTGCGTGTCGGAGTCAGTGCTTCCACTCATGGCGGGGCAGCGTAGCGCGCACACCTGTGCGGGTGTTGACGTGCCTAGGGGGATGCATCGGAACCGATGCATCCCCCTAGGGAGTTGGAAAACCTGGAACTCAGCCCTCGCTGCCGCCCAGCTTCTCCAGGATGAGCTCCTTCACGCGGGCCGCGTCGGCCTGGCCGCGGGTGGCCTTCATGACCGCGCCGACCAGGGCGCCGGCCGCGGCGACCTTGCCGCCGCGGATCTTCTCCGCGACGCCGGGGTTGCCGGCGATGGCCTCGTCGACGGCGGCGGTCAGCGCGCCCTCGTCCGAGACGACCTTCAGACCGCGCTTCTCGACGACCTCGTCCGGGGTGCCCTCGCCGGCGAGCACGCCCTCGATGACCTGCCGGGCGAGCTTGTCGTTCAGGTCTCCGGAGGAGACGAGCTCCGTCACCCGGGCGACCTGCGCCGGAGTGATGGGCAGGTCCTCCAGGGCCTTGCCCGACTCGTTGGCGCTGCGGGCCAGTTCGCCCATCCACCACTTGCGGGCGGAGGTGGCGTCGGCACCGGCCTCGATCGTGGCGACGATCGGGTCGATGGCACCGGCGTTGAGGATCGACTGCATGTCGTGCGCCGAGACACCCCACTCCTCACGGAGGCGGTTGCGACGCGCGAGCGGCTGCTCCGGCAGACCCGCGCGCAGCTCCTCGACCCACTCGCGGGCGGGCGCCACCGGCACCAGGTCGGGCTCCGGGAAGTACCGGTAGTCCTCCGCCTCCTCCTTCACGCGGCCCGAGGTCGTGGACCCGGTGTCCTCGTGGAAGTGGCGGGTCTCCTGGATGATCGTGCCGCCGGAGCTCAGCACCGCGGCGTGCCGCTGGATCTCGTAGCGGGCGGCACGCTCCACGGAGCGCAGGGAGTTGACGTTCTTCGTCTCGGAGCGGGTACCGAACTTCTCGGTGCCGTTGGGGCGCAGCGACAGGTTCACGTCGCAGCGCATCTGCCCCATCTCCATGCGGGCTTCCGACACTCCGAGCGCCTTGATGAGCTCGCGCAGCTCGGCGACGTACGCCCTGGCGACCTCGGGAGCGCGCTCGCCGGCACCCTCGATCGGCTTGGTGACGATCTCGATGAGCGGGATGCCTGCGCGGTTGTAGTCGAGCAGGGAGTGCAAGGCGCCGTGGATGCGGCCGGTGGCACCGCCGACGTGGGTCGACTTGCCGGTGTCCTCCTCCATGTGGGCGCGCTCGATCTGCACGCGGAAGACCTCGCCGTCCTCCAGCTGCACGTCGAGGTAGCCGTTGAAGGCGATCGGCTCGTCGTACTGGGAGGTCTGGAAGTTCTTCGGCATGTCCGGATAGAAGTAGTTCTTCCGGGCGAAGCGGCACCACTCGGCGATCTCGCAGTGCAGCGCGAGACCGATCTTGATGGCGGACTCGACGCCGGTCGCGTTGACGACCGGGAGCGAGCCGGGCATGCCGAGGCAGGTCGGGCAGGTCTGCGAGTTGGGCTCGGCGCCCAGCTCGGTCGAACAGCCGCAGAACATCTTGGTCCTGGTGCCGAGTTCGACATGGACTTCGAGGCCCATGACGGGGTCGTACGACGCCAGCGCGTCCTCGTACGGCACCAGGTCGGTCGTGGTGGTCACGGTGAAAACTTCCCTCTCAGCCCAGCAGGACGTCGTCGTCGCCCAGGCGCTTGAGCTCCCGGTAGAGGATGGCGAGGCCGGTGACGATGGCGGCGGCGGACACGGCCGCGTCGATCAGGCGCAGCGTGTCGTGCTCGGAGCGGGCCTTCTTGGCCTGCTTGGCGACGCTGACGGCACCGAACGCGGTGGTCGCGATGGACAGGTACGTACCGGACTTGGACTTCTTGAAGCCCTTGGCCTTGGACAGTGCCTTACTCACAACGACGGAGCCTCCTCGAGCAGCGGGTGGCCCCACTTTTCCACGAAGGCGGCCTCGACGGCGGCGCCGACCTTGTACAGACGGTCGTCCTTCATCGCGGGGGCGATGATCTGCAGACCGACCGGGAGGTTGTCCTCCGGCGCGAGACCGCAGGGCAGCGACATGGCGGAGTTGCCGGCCAGGTTGGTCGGGATGGTGCACAGGTCCGCGAGGTACATCGCCATCGGGTCGTCGGCGCGCTCGCCGATCGGGAAGGCAGTGGTGGGGGTGGTCGGGGAGACGATCACATCCACCTGCTCGAACGACTTCTCGAAGTCGCGCGTGATGAGCGTACGGACCTTCTGCGCGGAGCCGTAGTACGCGTCGTAGTAGCCGGAGCTGAGCGCGTACGTGCCGAGCATGATGCGGCGCTTGACCTCGTCGCCGAAGCCCGCCTCACGGGTGAGGGAGGTGACGTCCTCGGCGGAGCGGGTGCCGTCGTCGCCGACGCGAAGGCCGTAGCGCAGGCCGTCGAAGCGCGCGAGGTTGCTCGAACACTCGGACGGGGCGATCAGGTAGTACGCCGACAGCGCGAGGTCGAAGGACGGGCAGTCCAGCTCGACGATCTCGGCACCCAGCTCCTTGAGCACGGCGACGGCCTCGTCGAAGCGCTGCACGACACCGGCCTGGTAGCCCTCGCCGCGGAACTGCTTGACGACCCCGACGCGCATGCCGGCGACGGAGCCGTTGCGCGCCGCTTCCACGACCGGCGGGACGGGCGCGTCGATGGACGTGGAGTCCATCGGGTCGTGCCCGGCGATGACCTCGTGCAGAAGCGCCGCGTCCAGGACCGTACGGGCGCACGGCCCGCCCTGGTCGAGGGAGCTGGAGAACGCCACCATGCCGTAACGGGAGACGGCCCCGTACGTCGGCTTGACGCCGACCGTGCCGGTGACGGCCGCGGGCTGGCGGATGGAGCCGCCGGTGTCGGTGCCGATCGCGAGGGGCGACTGGAAAGAGGCGAGAGCGGCGGAGGAGCCACCGCCGGAGCCACCGGGGATGCGGGTGAGGTCCCAGGGGTTGCCCGTGGGCCCGTACGCGCTGTTCTCGGTGGAGGAGCCCATGGCGAACTCGTCCATGTTGGTCTTGCCGAGGATGACGACGTCGGCGGCCTTCAGCCTCTTGGTGAGGGTCGCGTCGTACGGCGGAATCCAGCCCTCGAGGATCTTCGACCCGACGGTGGTCGGGATGCCCTCGGTGGTGAAGATGTCCTTGAGCGCGAGCGGCACACCGGCGAGCGGCCCGAGCTTCTCGCCCGCCGCACGCTTCGCGTCGACGGCGCGGGCCTGGGCGAGCGCCCCTTCCCGGTCGACGTGCAGGAAGGCGTGCACCTTCTCGTCGACGGCCTCGATACGGGCGAGGTGGGCCTCGGTGACCTCGACGGCGGTGAGCTCGCCCGCCGCGATCTTGGCGGCGATCTCCGCCGCCGTCAGCTTGATGATGTCCGTCATGTGATTAGTCCTCCCCCAGGATCTGCGGCACCTTGAAACGCTGCTGCTCCTGGGCCGGGGCGCCGGAGAGCGCCTGCTCGGGGGTGAGCGACGGACGGACCTCGTCCGCACGCATGACGTTCGTCAGCGGCAGCGGATGGGAGGTCGGCGGTACGTCTTGGTCGGCGACCTCGCTGACGCGGGCGACCGCGCCGATGATGTCGTCGAGCTGGCCTGCGAAGTGGTCGAGCTCTTCGCCCTTCAGCTCCAGACGCGCCAGCCGTGCGAGGTGGGCGACCTCCTCGCGCGTGATGCCAGGCATGCAGCGATCCTCTGGGGTGAGTGTGTGTGGTTTGGGCCCAATCCTATGGCGCCGGTACGGATGCCCGCGCACGGGTTTCTTCCGGGGCTCGCCCACCCGCGCACCGACCGTGCCGGTTACCCGACAAGTGGACCTCTCCTGTGGGGGTTCCTCACCGTCGGCGCCCGCCCGTCCGTCCGTGGCTCCCGACGGCCCCGACGTTCTTCATCTGCGGGCCGACTGTGGCTGGTCGCGCAGTTCCCCGCGCACCTGAAGGGGCGCTGGGAACCTGCCCGCTACGGGTGGCCGAAGGTGGTGGTGATCCCCCACGGGAGAGGTCCACTGCGCGGGTAACAGTGACGGGCGGTGCGCGGGTGGGAGACGAAGGCGAAACGCCCACGCACCCGCACCCGCACCCGCACCCGACAGCGAACCGTCGGGCCTACTCGGCGGCCGGCAAGGCCGCCCGCGGCCGCTGCCACCCCCGCGAGCCCCGGGCGCGGAGCCACGCCGTGGCCTCATCGGCGGGCATCGCGGCGGCGACCAGCCACCCCTGCACCGCGTCACAGCCGAGGTCCCGCAACCGCTCCCACGTCTCGTCGTCCTCGACGCCCTCGGCGACGACGAGCAGCCCGAGCGAGTGCGCGAGGTCGACCGTGCAGCGCACGATCTCCGCGTCCTCCGTGTCCACGGCGAGCCGTGCGACGAACGAGCGGTCGATCTTCAGCTCGCTGACCGGCAGCCGGCGCAGATGAACGAGCGAGGAGTACCCCGTACCGAAGTCGTCCAGCGACATCTTCACGCCGTGCCCGGTCAGCCCGGCCAGGGTGTCCGCGGCCCGCTGCGGGTCCTCCAGGAGTACGTGTTCCGTTATCTCCAGCTGCAGGGCCCCCGGGGGGACCCCGTGCCGGGCGAGCCGCGCGGCGACCGCGCCGGCGAACCCGGGGGTGTGCACATCGCGTGGCGACACGTTCACCGCGACCGGCACGTTCAGGCCCTGCGCCCGCCAGCGCGCGACCTGTCCGAGCGCCGTCTCCAGCACGTACTCGGTGAGGTGGGGCATCAGCCCGGACGACTCGGCGATGGCGATGAACTCGTCCGGCGGCACCTTCCCGCGCTCGGGATGCACCCAGCGGACCAGCGCCTCGAGGCCGGCCACCTGCCCGTCGAAGCGGACCTTCGGCTGATAGTGCAGTTCGACGTCACCGGCGTCGAGGGCCCGGCGCAGATCACCGAGCAGACCGAGCCGGTCGGGGGTGTTGGAGTCCCGCTTGGACTCGTACACCTCCACCCCCGTACGGTCCCGCTTCGCTTGGTACATCGCCACGTCCGCCCGCCGCAGCAGCCCCTCCGCGTCGAGCGCGTGGTCGGGGAAGACGGCGAGCCCGGCGCTGGCCTCCAGCACGAGGGTGAGTCCGTCGAGGTCGAGCGGCGAGCCGAGTGCGGCGACGAGGCCCCGGGCGACCCGAGTGGCCGACGTGGTGGAGTCGGCGACCGGCAGTAACACGGCGAACTCGTCGCCGCCGAGCCGCGCGGCCTCCGCCCCGCGCGGCAGCGCCAGCCGCAGCCGGTCGGCTATTTGGAGGAGCAGCCGGTCGCCGGCGAGATGCCCCAGCGTGTCATTCACGGAACGGAAACGGTCGAGGTCGATCAACATCAGGGCGGAACGCGCACCAATGCGCTCGGCATCGTCCAGGGCCGTCCACGTGCGTTCGAGCAGCCACTGCCGGTTGGGCAGCCCGGTCAGCGGGTCGCGCAGCTGCTCCTCCGCCCGGGCGCGGGCGATCCACAGCGTGGAGTCGAGGGCGATCAGGGGTATCGAGAACAGCGGCAGCAGGATCGGCAGCGCGATGGCGACCACGCAGATCAGTGGCGCGATCCCGAGCAGCGCGACCGCGACGAGCCCCTGTCTGACCAGCGCCGTACGGGCGACGGTGGGCAGACCGCCGGTGCGCGGCGCGTGCAGGTACCAGAGCAGGGTGCGGGTCACCGCGAGATACGCGGCCGCGACCAGCGCCACCTCGGGAGCGGCGGCGAACGTCCAGTTCTCCGGGTTCCAGGGCGTCTCGACGGACGGGAACCGCCCGCACGCGGCCAGGACCAGCGCTCCGGCGCCGATGCCGAGGATGTCGACCGCGCCGTGCAGCACGCCTTGACGCCAGCGGTTGCGGCGCGCGACGCCGACCAGGACGACGACGGTCAGGCTGACCATTCCGGCCGGCACCCAGCCGTACAGCAGCAGGACCGCGAGAGTGAGCGCCGCGCCGGAGCCGGTGCCGCCCCACCAGCGGGCCCGGCCGAGGGCGACCAGATGGCCGACGATGATGCCGGTCAGCACGGCCAGCGACCAGCCGACGGTCCCCGACGGGAAGAGCGCGTGGTCGCCGCTGAACGCCCGGTAGAAGCCGGCGCCCAGGACGAACCCGGCCGCCGCGACGACCGCCGCGGGCAGCACGGGCCAGGACACGTGCCGTTCGGAATCGTGACCGGGCAGGCCGGTGCCGCGCTCGGCGGTGAGCCTGCCGACGCCGGGAGCGGTGGGTGCCGTGAGGGAGTCGGAGTCTCGGCCGTCCGTGCCGACGTGCTCCGAAGGCCGCCCCGTTCGAAGTCCGGCCATCCATGCGCCGGTCATCCGGCGCAGGCGCAGCCGTGAGTCGGGGGCGGCGCTCTCGGTCGGTTCCATTCCCGTCCCTCTCACAGCCGGCGGTGCCCACGCCACTCGGTCCGTTGACGGCGACAACTGCCAACGGCGCCGCGTCTGAAAACCCTTCCCCAGGCTCTCGAAGAGCAGGGGATGCCCCAACCGCAGCTGGGCACGGCAGGCGCACACCTCAACAGTAGGCCGCAGAAGGCTTCCACGGGCACCGGTCGTCGACGGTTGCCCGAATGCGACCCGGCCACCCGTATGCATCTGATATGCGCCGAACGGGTGGCCTTCAACCGCTACTCCTCGATCGAAAGCGCGACTTCCGCCGCTGCGTCCGGCCCTTGTTCGAGCAGGACGGCGAAGCCCTCCTCGTTCAGAACCGGAACCTTCAACTGCATTGCCTTGTCGTACTTCGAACCAGGATTTTCGCCCACCACGACGAATGATGTCTTCTTCGAGACAGAACCGGTCACTTTCGCTCCTCGGCTCTGCAGAGCCTCTTTCGCGCCGTCCCGCGTGTGGTGTTCGAGCGTGCCGGTGACGACGACGGTGAGCCCTTCGAGCGGGCGCGGCCCCTCGTCCTCGCCGGCACCCTCCTCCTCCATCCGCACCCCGGCGGCCCGCCACTTGCGGAGGATCTCGCGGTGCCAGTCCTCGGCGAACCACTCCTTGAGCGAGGCGGCGATGATCGGCCCCACGCCCTCGGTGGTGGCGAGCTCCTCCTCGGTGGCCTGCTCGATCCGGTCGATGGAGCGGAACTCGCGCGCCAGCGCCTCGGCCGCGACCGGCCCGACATGACGGATCGACAGACCCGTAAGGATGCGGGCGAGCGGACGGTCCTTGGCGGCCGCGATGTTGTCCAGCATCGCGATCGCGTTCTTCTTGGGCTCGCCCTGCTGATTGGCGAAGACCGTGGCGATCTTCTCCTCGCCGGTCTTCGGGTCGCGCTTGGGCAGACCGCTGTCCTGGTCGAGGACGTAAGCCCTGATGGGCAGCAGCTGCTCGATGGTGAGGTCGAAGAGGTCGCCCTCGTCCACCAGCGGCGGCTCGGCCGGCTCCAGCGGTTTGGTGAGGGCCGCCGCGGCGACGTACCCGAAGTGCTCGATGTCCAGCGCCTTGCGGCCCGCGAGGTAGAAGAGCCGCTCGCGCAACTGGGCCGGGCACGTACGCGCGTTCGGGCAGCGCAGGTCGACGTCGCCCTCCTTCATGGGCCGCAGCGCCGTACCGCACTCGGGGCACTCGGCCGGCATCACGAACTCCCGCTCGCTGCCGTCGCGCAGGTCGACGACCGGGCCGAGGATCTCCGGGATGACGTCACCGGCCTTGCGCAGCACGACCGTGTCGCCGATGAGGACGCCCTTGGCCTTCACCACGTCCTGGTTGTGCAGGGTGGCGAACTCGACCTCGGAGCCCGCGACCGTGACCGGTTCGACCTGCGCGTACGGCGTGACCCGGCCCGTACGCCCCACACCGACGCGGATGTTGATCAGCTTGGTGTTGACCTCCTCGGGCGCGTACTTCCAGGCGATCGCCCAGCGCGGCGCGCGCGAGGTGGAGCCGAGCCGACCCTGGAGCGGGATCTCGTCGAGCTTGACGACCACGCCGTCGATCTCGTGCTCCACGGAGTGGCGGTTCTCCCCGTAGTACGCGATGAACTCCCGTACGCCGTCGAGGTCGTCGACCACCTTGGCGTACCGCGTGGTCGGCAGGCCCCAGGAGCGCAGCAACTCGTACGCCTCGGAGAGACGGGTGAGGCCCTCGAAACCTTCCAGGGCGCCGATGCCGTGGACGACCATGTGCAGCGGGCGGGTCGCGGTGACGCGCGGGTCCTTCTGGCGCAGCGAACCCGCCGCCGCGTTGCGCGGGTTGGCGAAGGGCTTGTCGCCGGCCTCCACCAGGCGGGCGTTGAGCTCCTCGAACTTCTCCATCGGGAAGTAGACCTCGCCGCGGATCTCCACGAGGTCCGGGACTCGGTCACCTTTCAGGCGGTCCGGAATCTCCGCGATCGTACGGACATTGGGGGTGATGTCCTCGCCCGTACGGCCGTCGCCGCGGGTCGCCGCGCGGGTGAGGCGGCCGTGCTCGTAGGTGAGGTTGACCGCGAGGCCGTCGACCTTCAGCTCGCACAGGAAGTGGTGGTCGGAGGTGCCCACTTCCTTGGCGACGCGCTCGGCCCAGGCGGCCAGCTCCAGGTCGCTGAAGGCGTTGTCGAGGGAGAGCATGCGCGAGCGGTGCTGGACGGCGGTGAACTCCGTCTCGTACGCCCCCGCGACCTTCTGGGTCGGCGAGTCGGGGGTGCGCAGCTCGGGGTACGCCTCCTCCAGCGCCTCCAGGGAACGCAGGAGCTTGTCGAACTCCGCGTCGCTGACGACCGGGGCGTCCTTCACGTAGTACCGGAAGCGGTGCTCCTCGATCTGCTCAGCGAGCTGCGCGTGCTTCTCCCGTGCCTCGGCGGGCACCGTCGTCTCCGCTTGCTTGTCGCCGGCCACCGTGTTGTCCTCCCGTTACTCTGGGTTGTCCGCGAGGGATCTCGCCGCCCGGACGCAGTGGGCGAGTGCCTTGCGGGCGAAGTCGGGGGAAGCTCCCGCGAGCCCGCACGACGGAGTGACCGTGACCGCCTCCGCGAGAAGTCCCGGATGCAGCCCCAGCCTGCGCCACAGCGTTCTGACACCCATGACGCTACCGGCAGGGTCCGACAACGGGCCGTCCACGCTGGGGACGACACCGGTGAAGAGCCGCGTACCGCCTTCCACGGCCTCACCGATCGCATCGTCGTCACGCTCGGTGAGGAGTGCGAAGTCGAAGGAGATCGCCGCCGCGCCCGTCCGGCGCAGGAGGGCGAACGGCACGTCCGGTGCGCATGAGTGGACCACGACCGGGCCGCCTCCGTGAACCCCGATGACGTCCCGCAGCGTGGCCTCGACGACCTGGCGGTCCGCGGCCCGGTGGGTCCGGTAGCCGCTGGCGGTCTTGACCTGCCCGCGCAACACGGCGATGAGCGACGGCTCGTCGAGCTGGAGGACGATCCGGGCAGCGGGGACGCGCCGCCGCACCTCGTCGAGGTGGAGCCTCAGCCCCTCGGCGAGCGACCCGGCGAGGTCCCGGCACGCACCCGCGTCGGAGAGGGCCACCTCGCCGTTCTTCAACTCCAGCGCGGCGGCGAGCGTCCAGGGGCCGACGGCCTGCACCTTCAGCGGGCCCTCGTACCCCTGCGTGAACTCCTCCAGGGCGTCGAGGTCCTCCCCCAGCCACGACCTGGCCCGCTTGGTGTCCCGCCCGGGCCGGTCCCCGATCCGCCAGCCGCTGGGCTCCACGCGCGCGTACAGCTCGACCAGCATCCCGGCGGTCCGCCCGATCATGTCCGCGCCGGGCCCGCGGGCGGGCAGCTCGGGCAGATACGGGAAGTCCTCGAAGGACCCCGTGACCGTCTTGGCGGCCTCCCGGGCATCCCCGCCCGGCATGGACCCGACCCCGGTCGCCGGACCGAACCTGAACTCGCTGTTTTCGCTCACCCCGGAAGCCTACGGAATGCTTCCCGTGAGGTCAGCGCCCCGGTCGTACCGTCAGGTCGTTGACCTCCGCGTCGCGCGGCAGGTCGATGGCCATCAGGATCGTGGTCGCCACGGACTCCGGGTCGATCCACTTCGAGGCGTCGTACGGCTTGCCCTCCTGCTGGTGGACCTTGGCCTGCATGGGGCTTGCCGTGCGGCCGGGGTAGACGGAGGTGACGCGGACGCCGTTCGCGTGTTCCTCGTGGCGGAGGGAGTCCGCGAGGGCCCTCAGGCCGTGCTTGGAGGCGGCGTACGCGGACCAGTCGGCGTGGGCGTTGAGGCCGGCGCCGGAGTTCACGAAGACCACGTGGCCGTGAGCGACCCGGAGTTGGGGCAGGAAGTGGCGGGTCAGCTCGGCGGGGGCGATCAGATTGACGTTGAGCTGGTGGCGCCAGGACTTCGGGGTCAGCTCGCCGACCGGGCCCAGGTCGACCACTCCCGCGATGTGCAGAAGGGAGTCGATGCGGTCCGGGAGCGTCTGGTGCGAGAACGCCCAGGAGAGCCTGTCCGGGTCCGCAAGGTCGCCCACCAGGGTCTTCGCCCCGGGATACTCGGCCGACAGCTCCTTGGCGCGGCCGGCGTCGCGCGCGTGCAGCACGAGTTCGTCCCCGCGCGCGTGGAGGCGGCGGGCGACGGCCGCGCCGATGCCGGAACCCGCCCCGGTGATCACATGTGTAGCCATGCCCGCCATGCTCGCATCACTGGGTGCCGTGACTCTCCTCCAGGTAGGCCAGCGCGCCCACCGGCTCCTCGGCGAAGAAGACCAGGTCGGTGAGGGGCCTGGGCAGGAAACCCTCGTCCTCCATGCGCCGGAACTGCTGCTTCAGGCCGTCGTAGAAGCCCTCCGTGTTGAGCAGCACGACCGGCTTCTCCGTCTTCCCGTGCTTCTTCAGCTCCAGGATCTCGGTCGCCTCGTCCAGCGTCCCGGTGCCACCCACCATGATCACGACGGCGTCGGCCTTCGCCAGGAGCAGCGCCTTTCGCTCGGCCAGGTCACGTGCGATGACCATCTCGTCGGCGCCCGTGCGGGCCTTGGCCGCCAGGAAGTCCACGGAGACGCCCAGCAGCCGCCCGCCCGTCTCCTGCACACCGTCGGCGACCACCTTCATCAGACCGACGTCCGAACCGCCCCACACCAGCGTGTGACCCCCCTTGCCGAGGAGTTCGGCGAACTCCCGCGCGGGACGCGTGTAACGGTCGTCGAGGTCGGCGGCGGAGAGGAAGACGCAGATATTCATGTGCCTACGGTACGAGGGAAGAACACGGGTCCCGCGTGTGCTGTCCAGGTATGGCTAACGGACACACGATCACGATCGAACAGGGCACGGAGCGCGTACGCGTCGTGCACGGCGACCAGGTCCTGGCGGAGAGCGCCCGGCCCCTGGTGCTGCGCGAGACCGGCTGCCCCGTGCGCTACTACCTCCCGCCCGAGGACGTCCGCCTGGACCTGCTGACGGCCTCCGACACCCACACGCACTGCCCCTTCAAGGGCGACGCGTCCTACTGGTCACTGCCGGACGCTCCCGACCTCGTCTGGTCCTACCCCGACCCCAAGCCGGACGTTGCCCAGATCAAGGACCACCTTTGCTTCTACGAAGTGGAAGTGTCATGACCGATTAGTTCCGTGCCCTGCGGCAGTCTCCACAGGCATGGACAAGAAGACCCTCTCGCGCGACGGAACCCCCATCGCGTACGAACGTCACGGTGACGGCCCGGCGGTCGTCCTGGTCGGCGGCGCCATGTGTACGGGCGCCACGCTGGCGCCCCTGGCGGCGGCCCTGTCCGACCGCTTCGGCGCGGTCACGTACGACCGCCGGGGGCGCGGCGACAGCGGCGACACCGCGCCGTTCGCGGTGGCCCGTGAGGTCGAGGACATCGCGGCCCTGATCGAGGCGTCCGGGGGCAGCGCCGCGCTCTACGGCATCTCGTCGGGCGGCGCACTGGTCCTGGAGGCGGCGGCGAGCGGACTGCCCGTGAGCAAAGTCGCCGTCTACGAAACGCCGTTCGCCGTCTACGAGGGCGGCGGCAAGGAGCGCCGGGAGTACACGGAGCGGCTGACCGAGCTCCTCGGCGAGGACCGGCGCGGGGACGCCGTCGAGCTCTTCATGGCGCTCGCCGGCACTCCCCCTGAGATGATCGCGGGCGCCCGCCAGTCCCCGGCCTGGCCGGACATGGAGGCGATCGCGCCCACGCTGGCGTACGACAACGCGGCGATGGGCGACGGCCTGGTGCCCCGGAACCGGCTGGCCTCGGTCACCGTGCCCGTGCTCTCCGTCGCCGGCGGCGCGAGCCCCGAGTGGCTGCGTGCGGCGGCCCGTGCCGTCGCGGACACGGCGCCCGAGGGGTCGTACCGCACGCTGGAGGGCCAGACCCACATGGTGGACCCTCAGGCCCTCGCGCCGCTCCTGGCGGAGTTCTTCGGCTGAGCCGGCCGACGGAGGAGGCCGAAGAAACCGGTCGAACCGGCCGAGAGGCCGGCTAAACGGCTGCCTTCGCGCGCGTGGTCGTCGCGATCGTCGCCGAGCCGACCACACGCGTGCCCTCGTACAGCACGATCGCCTGGCCGGGGGCGACGCCGCGGACCGGCTCCGTGAAGGCGACCTCCAGGGAGCCTTCGACGAGCTCTGCCGTCACCCTCGTCTCGCCACCGTGGGCGCGGAGTTGAGCGGTGTACGTGCCGGGACCGGTCGGGGCCGCGCCGCACCAGCGGGGCTTGACGGCCGTCAACGCGCTCACATCGAGGGACGCCGCGGGGCCGACCGTCACCGAGTTGTCGACCGGCGAGATGTCCAGGACGTAGCGCGGCTTGCCGTCGGCGGCCGGGGTGCCGATGCGCAGCCCCTTGCGCTGGCCGATCGTGAAGCCGTACGCGCCCTCGTGGGTGCCCAGCTTCGCGCCGGACTCGTCGAGGATGTCGCCCTCGGACTTGCCGAGCCGGCCCGCCAGGAAGCCCTGGGTGTCGCCGTCGGCGATGAAGCAGATGTCGTGCGAGTCCGGCTTCTTGGCGACGGCGAGGCCCCGGCGCTCGGCCTCGGCGCGGATCTCGTCCTTGGTGGTGACCGTGTCGCCGAGCGGGAACAGCGCGTGGGCGAGCTGGCGGTCGTCGAGCACCCCGAGGACGTACGACTGGTCCTTGGCCATGTCGGAGGCGCGGTGCAGCTCACGTGTGCCGTCGTCGCGGACGATCACCTTGGCGTAGTGGCCGGTGCAGACGGCGTCGAAACCGAGCGCCAGCGCCTTGTCGAGCAGGGCGGCGAACTTGATCTTCTCGTTGCAGCGCAGGCACGGGTTCGGGGTGCGCCCCGCCTCGTACTCGGCGATGAAGTCCTCGACCACGTCCTCGCGGAAGCGCTCGGCAAGATCCCACACGTAGAAGGGGATGCCGATGACGTCCGCCGCGCGGCGGGCGTCGCGCGAGTCCTCGATGGTGCAACAGCCCCGCGCGCCGGTCCGGAACGATTGGGGGTTGGCGGAGAGCGCGAGGTGTACGCCCGTCACGTCGTGGCCTGCTTCCGCCGCGCGGGCGGCGGCTACGGCTGAGTCCACTCCACCCGACATGGCGGCGAGGACGCGGAGGGGGCGCTGCGAGGTGTCAGTCATAACCCCTCCAGAGTACGGGGCCGTGGGAACCGGAGCCCGCGAGTATCCGTTGAAGATCGCATGGGGGAGAAAAAGGGCGGGGACAGCGATCGGCTCATCGGACGCCGGGCGCTGCTCATCGGCGGTGCGGCGGCCGCCGTGGGCACGGCCGCGCTGGCGCGGGACGAGCTCGGGCACCTGTGGTGGCGGCTGCCCGGCGTGGAGAAGCCGCGGGTGGCGGGTGCGGTCGACTTCCGGGGCGCCCAGTGGGTGGCGGCGTCGGCGGCGAACTGGCGGCGCGCGGACCGGCCCGACGACTACTCGATAGACCGGGTGATCATCCATGTCACCCAGGGCGGCTTCAAGAGCGCGGTGAAGGTCTTCCAGGACCCGGGGCACGGCGCGGCCGCCCACTACGTCGTCCGCAAGGACGGCCACATCACACAGATGATCCGCGAGCTGGACGTGGCGTTCCACGCGGGGAACAGGGAGTACAACGAGCGGAGCGTCGGCATCGAGCACGAGGGCTTCGTCGAGCGCGCCTCGTCGTTCACCGACGCGATGTACGCGGCCTCGGCGCGGCTCACCGCCGGGATCTGCGGCCGGTACGGCATCGCCGTCGACCGGAAGCACATCATCGGCCACGTGGAGGTGCCGGGGACGGACCACACCGATCCCGGGCCGTACTGGGACTGGGACCGGTACATACGGCTCGTCCGTGAGGCTCGTACGGCGAAGACCTGACCCCCGCGCCGGAGGGCCCGGCGCGCGAAGGCCCGGCCTCCGCTAGCTGAGTCCCGCCGTGCGCGCCCGTTCCACCGCCGGGCCGATGGCCTTCGCCACCGCCTCGACGTCGGCGTCCGTGGAGGTGTGGCCGAGGGAGAAGCGGAGGGTGCCGCGGGCGAGGTCGGGGTCGGTGCCGGTGGCGAGGAGGACATGGCTGGGCTGGGCCACGCCCGCCGTGCACGCCGAGCCCGTGGAGCACTCGATGCCCTGTGCGTCCAGGAGGAGCAGCAGGGAGTCGCCCTCGCAGCCGGGGAAGGTGAAGTGCGCGTTGGCGGGCAGGCGGCCTCCGGCGGCCGGGTCGCCGCCGAGGATCGCGTCGGGCACGGCCTTGCGTACGGCCTCGACCAGGTCGTCGCGCAGGGCGCCGATCTCGCGGGCGAACCACTCGCGCTGCTCGGCGGCGAGCCGCCCCGCGACGGCGAAGGACGCGATCGCGGGCACGTCGAGCGTGCCGGAGCGGACGTGGCGCTCCTGGCCGCCGCCGTGCAGCACGGGTACGGGGCTGTACTCGCGGCCGAGCAGCAGCGCGCCGATGCCGTACGGGCCGCCGACCTTGTGGCCTGACACGGTCATCGCGGCGAGGCCCGAGGCGGCGAAGTCGACGGGGACCTGACCGAAGGCCTGGACGGCGTCGGAGTGCAGCGGGACACCGAACTCGGCGGCGGCGTCGGCCAGTTCGCGGACCGGCAGCACGGTGCCGATCTCGTTGTTGGCCCACATCACGGTGGCGAGGGCGACATCGTCGGGGTTGCGGGCGATGGCCTCGCGCAGCGCGTCCGGGTGGACGCGGCCGTACGAGTCGACGGGCAGGTACTCGACCGTGGCGCCCTCGTGTTCGCCGAGCCAGTGGACGGCGTCGAGGACGGCGTGGTGCTCGACGGGGCTCGCGAGGACGCGGGTGCGGGCCGGGTCGGCGTCTCTGCGGGACCAGTACAGGCCCTTCACCGCGAGGTTGTCGGCCTCCGTGCCGCCGGAGGTGAAGACCACCTCGCTGGGGCGTGCGCCGAGGGCGTCCGCCAGGGTTTCGCGGGCTTCCTCGACGGTTCGCCGTGCGCGGCGGCCGGCTGCGTGCAGGGAGGAGGCGTTGCCCGTGATGCTCAGCTGGGCGGTCAGTGCCTCTACCGCCTCGGGGAGCATGGGGGTGGTCGCGGCGTGGTCGAGGTAAGCCATGGTGGGCCCGATTCTACGGGCCCGCGCTCCACGGCCTCTGCCCCCCACGGGTAGTCGTACGCCTGGCCCGCACCCGGGGTTGGCGATGCGCCTTCCCGGCGTCGGGGCTGGGCCCCTGTGCGGCGCGCCCGGCGCTGCGGGCTGTGCCCACCCTCCCCCGAGTTCTCGGCCTCGCTCGAACAGGGGGGACCCCTATCGCCCTGCGCCCTGCGCCCTGCGCCCTGCGGAACGATTGTCCACAGCGCCTGCGGGGCCCGCAGACGGTAGCCGTATCCCTAGAAGTTCCAGGACACCGTGCTGTCGAACTGCATGAAGGCCACCAGGACGACCAGGTCGGCGACGCCGAGGCCGAGGCCGAGGAAGGCGCGGCCGCGGCGGGTCGTGCCGCGCCAGAGGGCGACGGAGGCGAGGGCGATGGCGATGGGGCCCAGGAAGACGTTGAGGACCAGGAGGCCGAGGAGGCCGAGGATGAAGGAGGCGACGGCCATGCCGTCGGCGTCCCGGGTGGCGGTCCGGCTGGCGGGGGTGGCGGGGGTGGCGGTCCGGCTGGCGGGGGTAGCGGTCCGGCTGGCGGGGGTAGTGGTGAGTTCCATGATGTGGGTCAGCTCCCAACGGTCGGTTGGTTGAGGATTGGCACCAACGGTCGGTTGGCGGAGGTGTGACGCCGCGGTCAGTTGGCGGAGGTGTGGCGCCGGCGGGCGTTGCGCTCGCGGACCGCGAAGACGGCGAGCCAGATGCCGATGACGACGGCGGCGACGAGGGTGACGGGCAGCGGCGCGTGGGCCACGGAGCCCATGACGACACCCAGCAGCAGGAGGGCGGCGACGAGGAACAGCATGAGAAGCCTCTCGTGGAAGTCTCGATGTCCCGACCCCGGGATCGATGCCTCGACAGTGAGGCCCGATTGTTTCGGGGACTTGACGACTCAGTGAACGGTTGTAGTAACACTTGTTCACTGACTCTTGAGTCTAGCGCGTCGCCCGGCTTTCCAATTACAGAGAACAGTTGTTAACTGCATGGTATGAGTCACACTCTCGGCATCCGACAGGCCCAGAAGCAGAAGACCCGACAGGCGCTCCTGGACGCGGCGTTGGGACTCCTGGAGGAGCAGAGCCTGAGCAGCCTGGGTCTGCGCGAGGTCACCCGCGCCGTCGGAGTCGCCCCGACCGCCTTCTACCGGCACTTCCGCTCCACGGCGGATCTCGGTGTGGCACTGGTCGAGGAGGCACTGGGCAGCCTGCACCCGATGATCGAGGACACGGTGTCCGCGCCCGGGGACAGCGACGAGCGCATCGCGCGCGCCGTCGACCTGATCGCCCGCCATGTCGAGGCGTACCCGGCGCACGTCCGCTTCATCGCGCGCGAGCGGCACGGCGGCGTCCAGCCGGTGCGGGAGGCGATCAGGGCGCAACTGGCCCGGTTCGCCGAGGAGGTGAAGGTCGCGCTGGCCGAACACCCCGAGTCGAAGGGGTGGAGCGACGACGATCTGCTGATGCTCGCGGGCCTGTACGTCGACCACATGCTGATGGCGGCCTCCGCCTTCCTGGAAGCGCTGGAGGGGTCCGATCAGGAGCGGGAGCGGGTGGCCTGCGTGACGAGCCGCCAGATGCGGCTGATCAGCATCGGCCGCCACAACTGGCTGGGGTGACACACCCGTTCACCGAGCGCGTCACCCCTGGGAGAGCCGACCTGGGTCAGCCCTGGGCAGCCTGCTGCCCCTGACCCTGCTGCCCCTGACCCTGCTGGCCCTGGCCCTGCTGGCCGCCGGGGCCGCCGCCGCAGCCGCCCTGACCGCCGCCCATACCGCCACCGGGACCGCCGCTCGGCATGCCCGAGGGGTTGCCGGACGGCGCCTTCCCGGTGGGCATGTTCGACGGCGTCCCGGACGCGCCGCCCGACGGCATCCCGGACGGCGCACCGCTGGGACGCCCGGACGGACCCCCGCTCGGCATGCCGGACGGCCGCTGACAGTTCTGCCCGGAGGTGCCGCTGTTCGAGGACGACGAGGAGTCGCCCGAGCCGCAGGCCGCGAGCAGCGGCGAGAGCGCCAGCAGGGCAACGGCGGGGACAAGTCGCGCACGACGGTTCATGAGGGTGACTCCCAGTCAGGTCACGAGGCCGGTTTATGAAAGCCGGATGAGCGGGGAGCCAGAGCACCAGATCCACGTAGGGCCACGCTGTGCCGAAGCTGTGCCTTGCTGTGGACCAACGGCCCCCGCGCAGCGCTCAATCCCCCTCGTACACCGCGCTGATGGCGGCGGCCGCTTCCGCCAGCTCCGCCCGCGCCTCCGGCGGCTCCAGGACCTCCACCGCGTCCCCGAAGGCCAGCAACGTGCGCGCTTCGCGGATGAAGCCGTACGACAGCCGGGCCAGGACCCATTCGCTCGCGCCGTCGTCCTCGGGCAACGCCGAGAGCGAGGAGGCATTGAGACGCAGGAACATGTCGAGGCGGGAGCGCTGTACCCGAACTGTGACATCGAGACCGCCCGGACGTTCCTCGACCTGGCGCCGCAACACCTCCCAGGCGTCGCCGAGTTCGACGCCCGGACGCCGCCTCACGGGGTCCGGCAGAACGGTGGCCGTCCGCACCCGGTCGGCACGGAACAGCCGGGGCCTGCCGCGCCGGTCCGCGACCAGGTACCAGACGCCGGCCTTGGACACGAGCCCGTACGGGTCGACGGTGTACGTGCTGGGCTCGGCGGCCCCGCTGTGCCGGTAGCGCAGCCGCAGCCGGCGGTCGCTGAAGACCGCGTCCTGCAGCACCTCCAGGTCGACAGCCGGTTGCGGACCGCCCTTCCAGCGCGTCGCGTCGACCAGGATGCGGCGGCTGGTGACCTCGGCGGCGGGCCGGTGCGGCGCGGGGAGCGCGGCCATCACCTTGCGCAGCGCCGAGCCGAGCGCCGCGTCCAGGCCGAGTGCGGCGTGCGCGCCCTGCGCGGCCAGGATGAACAGCGCGCGGGACTCGTCGGCGGTCAGGCCCGTGACGTCCGTACGGAATCCGGCGAGCAGTTCGATGCCGCCGTGCCGCCCGCGCTCGGCGTAGACCGGGACACCGGAGGCGGACAGGGCCTCGACGTCCCGGTAGATGGTGCGCACCGACACCTCGAGGCGGTCGGCGAGTTCGTGCGCGGGGACACGGCCGCGGGTCTGCAGGAGCAGCAGGATCGAGAGCAGGCGGTCGGACTTCACGCCCCCAGAATCGCGCTCGTCGAAGGACCGTGCAAATGTTGACGGAAACTGTCAGGTTATGCGGCGAACGTGGGGGCACACCGCCACACGGAAGAGGTCAGCCATGAACACCAAGAGCACCGCGAACACCATCGACCCCCGCCCCCTGTACACCCGCGCCGCCGAGCAGATCGCCGCGCTGGTCAAGACGGTACGACCGGAGCAGCTCAACGCTCCGACTCCGTGCGCCGACTTCGACCTACGGACCCTGCTGTCGCACATCGTCGGCGGCACCCGCCGTATCGCGGTGATCGGCGAGGGCGGCGACGGGATCGCCGTACGCCCGTTCGCGGACGAGGTCGGGGACGACGGCTGGCCGGCCGCGTACGACGGCGCCAGGACGCGGGTCCTGAAGGCTTGGGCGGACGACACCCGGATGGACGCGCCCGTGCGCGTGCCGTGGGGCGAGGCGCCCGGCCGCAACGCGCTCTCCGGGTACGTCATGGAGGCCGTCACCCACACCTGGGACCTGTCCGAGGGTCTCGGCCGACCGTGCGAACTCGACCCGGAACTGGCCGAGTTCGCGCTCGCGATCGCCCACCGCGTACTGCCCGACGGGCAGCGCGACGACCAAGAGCTGCCCTTCGACTCGGCGGTGCCGGCCCCCGAAGGGGCCGACGCCTACGGGCGGTTGGCGGCCTGGCTCGGCCGCCGGCCGCTCGTCACCGTGTGAGGCAGGGCCGGGACTCAGCCGAGCCTGGCCCGCGCGAGCTGGCGGGACTGCGCGACCAGCCGGTCCGCGCTGTCCCACACCTCGGCGTCCTCCTCCAGGAAGCCGCCGGCGAGGTTGCGCGTGGTGATCGACACCCGCAGCGGGCCGGGGGCCGGACGGGAGCGCACATGCACCGTCAGCTCGACGGTCGGCACCCAGCCGGACAGGCCGATCTCGAAGGCGGTCGGCGGCAGGGCGTCGACCGCGAGGAGCAGCGAGAGGGGGTCCGCGTCGCGGCCGTCGGCGAGCCCGAACCAGGACCGCATCTCACCCTTCCCGGACGGCGCGCCGAGCGCCCAGCCCAGGGTCGACGGGTCGAGCTTGAGGAACAGCCGGTCGGCGATGGCCGAGCTGCCGGGGACCGGAGCGGGCGCGTCCTGCGGTCCGAAGCACTGGTCCATCGGCGGGATCGCGGGCGGTTCCGCGGTCGTACGGACGTCGTCGGGCAGGGTGTCGAGATCGCCGTACGAGGCGAGGACGCGGATCCGTTCGACCTCGCGGCCCTCTTCGTCGTACTGGAGGAGCGACGCCTGGCCGGTCGAGAGCGTCCGCCCCGTGCGGACGACGTCGGTGCGGACGACGGCCGGTCCCGGCTGGGACGCGGTCAGGTAGTGCGCGGAGATGGTGAACGGGTCGGAGTGCGGCAGGGCGTCCGCGAGCGCGCGGCCCAGGACGGCCAGCAGATAGCCGCCATTGACGGCGTTGATGATCGTCCACCCGGCGGAGAGGTCGATGTCATAGACGCCGGGTTCGCGCAGGGTGACCGCGGTGTCGCGGTCGAACTCGCTGTCGCCGATCGTGGCCCGTACGGCCTGTACCGAAGCTGCTTCTGGCATGCCTGAACGGTACAACAGGAAATTACTAAGCGGTAGCTTTGACTGTTTCGGCCATGTGACACCGCCCGGCACCCCGGGTGAGGATTAGGCAATTTCTCGGTAAGTGTCCGTTATGGACCGTGACCAATCGCCTCTGTCTCTCCTCTGAACTGACATGAGCCTCACCGGGACGCCGTTCCTCTTCACCGCGATCGCGCTGTTCGCCCTCGCCCTCGTCCTGCCCCTGGCCCTCTGGTCCCGAGTCCGCGGCCCCGCGCCCGTGCGCAGCGCCGCCCGGCTGCTGATGCTGCTGTTCGCCCAGGGCACCGCGATCACCCTCGTCTTCGTCCTCGTCAACAACGCCAACAGCCTGTACGACAACTGGGCCGACCTCCTCGGCACCGGCAACCACGTCCAGCAGGCCGCCGACCTCGGCACGGACGGCACCGGCGGGATCGCCCTCGAGCAACTGCCCAAGGTCCGGCAGACGTTCGCCCAGGCCGACGGTCCCGGCATGCACCAGGCGGGCGGGGTGCGCGTCACCCAGCTCAAGGGCCGGGTGTCGGGGGTGAACGCGGAGGTCTACGTCTGGCTGCCACCGCAGTACCACGAAGCCGCCTACCGGCACCGGAAGTTCCCCGTCGTCGAGCTGCTGCCGGGCTATCCGGGTTCGGCCAAGGCCTGGTTCGGTTCGCTGAAGGTGCACGAGCAACTGCTGCCGATGATGCGCGCAGGCCAGGTGGCACCGTTCATCCTGGTCGCCCCGCGCACCACGCTGCTGGCCAAGGTGGACACGGGCTGCGCGAACATCCCGGGCACGGTGAACGCCGACAGCTGGCTCAGCATCGACGTGCCCAAGATGGTGACGGACAACTTCCGCGCCGAGGCGGCTCCCGACGGCTGGGCGACCGCCGGCTACTCGGCGGGGGCGCACTGCGCGACGAAGCTCGCCGTCGCCCACCCCGACCGCTATCGGGCGGCGGCGAGCCTGTCCGGCTACAACGACCCGATCGGCGAACGGAAGTCCCTCGCCGCGCAGAGCCTGTCACTGCGCCGGCAGAACAACCCCTACCTGCTGCTGCGCGCCTACCGCACCCCGCCGCGCGTCGCGCTCTACTTCTCCGGCGAGTCCGGCGACGGCTACCAGGCGGGCGCGGCGCTCCAGCAGATCGCGAAGCCGCCGACGACCGTGGACGTGGTGCTGCTGCCGAGGAGCGCGGGCGGTCACGACATGGGGCTGTGGCGGCCACAGGTGCCGGAGGTGTTCCGCTGGCTGACCCAGCAGATCGGCACCGGCGCCAAGGGAGCCAAGTCGGCTACAGGGTCTCCGGCTCAGTTGCCGTCGAGCGACGGTGCCAGGCACGCGGCGCTCGCCAGTGGTACCGCATCGCGAGCAGCCTCAGGACGAAGGCGGTGACCACCGCGAGTCCGCTGGTGAACGGGGACAGCACGTCGTAGCGGATGCACAGCACGACCATCGTGGCGCCCACCATCGCGGGCACCGCGTACAGGTCGCGGTCCCAGCGCAGCAGCGAGGGCACCTCGTTGGCGAGCACGTCGCGCAGCACACCGCCGCCGACCGCGGTGGCGAGACCCAGGGCGGCCGACTGGGTCAGGCCGAGCCCGTACTCGTACGCCTTCGTGGTGCCCGCCACGGCGAAGAGGCCGAGCCCCGCCGCGTCGAAGACGTTGACGGCGACCTGGATCCGCTCCACCTCCGGGTGGAGGAAGAAGACGAGCAGGGCGGCGAGCAGCGGGGTGCTGAAGTAGCCGAGGTCGGTGAACGCGGCCGGGGGCACGGCCCCGATGACCACGTCCCGGAACAGCCCTCCGCCCAGCGCCGTGACCTCGGCGAGTACGGCGATGCCGAAGACGTCGAAGTTCTTGCGGACGGCCAGCAGCGCGCCGGAGATCGCGAAGACGAAGATCCCCACGAGGTCGAGCACATGCTGGACGGAGGGGGTGAACAGTTCCTGAAGCACCCGAACATTCTCACCCGCCGACGGGCGTGCACCTTACAAAGCAAGGCTCGCGGCAGGTCCTGCGACCTACACCACGGGCTTGCCGGTGGTGTAGATCCAGGTCTGGAACAGGTCGTCCAGCTGCCGGCCGGAAATCTTCTCGGCGAGCCGGATGAAGTCCGCGGTGTTCGCGTTGCCGTAGCGGTGCAGCTTCGTCCAGGCGGGCAGCAGCTTGAAGAAGGCGGTGTCGCCGATGCGTTCGCGCAGCATCTGGAGCGTCATCGCGCCGCGCTGGTAGACCGCGGAGGCGAACATGGTGTCGCGCTGCGGGTCGGCGACCGTGATCTGCCAGAAGGCGGAGTCCGCGGGCCGCGCGTTGTACCCGGCCACGAACGAGTCGTGCGCCGAGCGGATGCCCTTGTGCTCGGACCACAGCCACTGCGCGTAGGTCGCGAAGCCCTCGTTCAGCCAGATGTCCTTCCAGCGCTCCACCGAGACGGAGTCGCCGAACCACTGGTGGGCCAGCTCGTGCACGATGGTCGTCTCGGAACGCACGGCGGAGTACGCGGGCTTCGACTGGACCTCCAGCGAGAAGCCGGCCTCCGGCATGTCGTCGACGATCGCTCCGGTCTCCTCGAAGGGGTAGGGCCCGAAGACCTGCGACCAGTAGTCGGTGGCCTCGGCCGTGACGCTGTACACGTCGACGCTGTTGCTGTTCGCGAGCACCGGGTCGATGGCGACGTAGATGGGCGTCCCGGCGGGGGTCGTGCCCGTCTTCACGTCGAACCTGCCGATGGTGGCGGTCGCGAGATAGGTGGCCATGGGCCTGCTCTCGCGCCAGTGCGTGACGGTCTGGCCGCCCCTGTCGTACGTCGATATGAGGCGTCCGTTGGAGACGCCGGTCAGGCCCTTGGGGGCCTTGATGCGGATGTCGTAGGTGGCCTTGTCGGACGGGTGGTCGCTGGACGGGAACCAGGTGGAGGCGGCGTTGGGTTCACAGGCGACGAAGACGCCGTCGGTGGTCTTCATCCACCCGTAGTCGGAGCCGAAGACGATGGGGCCGTTGAGGGCTTCGGGGACACCGCCGTAGGTGACGGTCACCGTGAAGGTCCTGCCCTTGGGCAGGGCGCCGCGCGGAGTGATGTGGATCTCGTCGCCCGACCGTGTGAAGTCGGCGCGTCTGCCGTTCACTTCGACCTTCGTGACGTCCAGCTTCTGGAGGTCCAGGTCGAAGGCGGAGAGGCTCTGGGTGGCGCGCGCCGTGAGAGTCGTACGGCCGTCGAGACGGTCGGTGTCCGGGTTGTACGCCACGTCGAGGTCGTAGTGGCTGGCGTCGAAGCCGCCATTGCCGAGCTGCGGGAAGTAGGGGTCGCCGATGCCGTCGGCGCCCGGGGTCGGGGCGGAGGAGGCGGCGATGAGGAGGAAGGAGGCCGCCGCGGTGGCGAGGGCTCCTGAACGTGCCGAACGGGAGAGTGCCATGAGCGTCCCTTTCGAACGTGTTCCGAACTAACGGACACGCGAGACTCTGCACTCTCCCGTACGAGCATGTTCATGACTTTGCCAAGCCGTCATGGCCTACTTGCCAGTTGACTCCTGACGATCAGCTTCCGCCGCATCGGGCTTCGCCTCGGCGGCCTCGGTCTCGGCCTCGGCGGAGGCGTCAGTCTCCTCGGCTTCGGCCTCGGCGGAGGCGTCAGTCTCCTCTGCTTCGGTCACGGCGGAGGCGTCAGTCTCGGCGGAGCCGTCAGTCTCGGCGGCCTCGGTCTCCGCCTCCGCGGGGTCGTCGGCTTCCTCGGCTTCGGCTTCCTCGGCTTCGGCCTCGGCAGGCGTCTCCTCGTCGGCAGCCGCCGTTGCGACCGCCGCCGTTGCGACCACCGGCTCGGCGGCCTCCGGCTCCGAAGTCTCCTCCGACGCCTCGGGCGCCTCCGGAGAGGACTGCGCCGGAATCACCAGCTCCACCGCTTCCTTCGCCGCCGACAGCAGCACCGTGTCCTGCGGCGCCTGGTCCTCGGCGTTCTCCGGGTGGTGGCAGGCGACCTGCTGACCGGGCTTCAGCTCGAGCAGCGGGGGCTCGGTCGTCTTGCAGATCTCCGTGGCCTTCCAGCACCGCGTGTGGAAGCGGCAGCCGCTCGGCGGCGAGATCGGCGAGGGCACGTCGCCCTTGAGCAGGATCCGCTCGCTCTTGGCGCCCCGGCGCTTGGGGTCCGGCACCGGCACGGCCGACATCAGGGCCTTGGTGTACGGGTGCATCGGCGCCTCGTACAGCGAGGTGCGGTCGGCGAGTTCGACGATCTTGCCGAGGTACATCACCGCGATGCGGTCCGAGACATGGCGGACGACGGAGAGGTCGTGCGCGATGATCACGTACGTCAGGCCGAGCTCGGACTGCAGGTCGTCCATCAGGTTCACGACCTGCGCCTGGATCGACACGTCCAGCGCGGAGACCGGCTCGTCCGCCACGACCAGCTTCGGCTTCAGGGCGAGCGCGCGGGCGATGCCGATGCGCTGGCGCTGACCGCCGGAGAACTCGTGCGGGTAGCGGTTGTAGTGCTCGGGGCTCAGGCCCACCAGCTCGAGCAGCCGCTGGACCTCCTTCTTCACGCCGCCCTCGGGCTCCACGCCCTGGAGCCGGAAGGGCGCCGAGACGATCGAGCCGATGGTGTGCCGGGGGTTCAGCGACCCGTACGGGTCCTGGAAGATCATCTGGATGTCCCGGCGCAGCGGGCGCATCTTCCCCGCGCTGAGCGAGGTGATGTCCTGGCCCTCGAACTCGATGGTGCCGCCGGTCGGGTCCTGGAGGCGGGTGATGACCCGGCCCATGGTCGACTTGCCGCAGCCGGACTCGCCGACGACGCCGAGGGTTTCGCCCTTGCGGACCTCGAAGTCGATGCCGTCGACCGCCTTGACCGCGGCGACCTGGCGCTGGAGGACGCCCTTCCGGATGGGGAAGTGCTTCTTCAGCCCCTGGACCCGGAGCAGGACCTCGCGCTCGTCCGAACCCTTCGCGGAGTCCGCGCGGTCCTCGGCGGCCGCTGCCTGCTGCGGGATCACCGCGTCGGCGGCGTCCGTTTTCTTTGTCTCACTCACAGCTTCGGCGCAATCTCTTCGGTCCAGATCCGCGTACGGTCCTCCTGCGAGAGGTGGCAGGCGGTGTAGTGCCCGCTGCCGACCAGCTGCAGTTCGGGGCGCACGGTACGGGTGACATCGCCCTTGGGCAGGTCCGCGTACGGGCAGCGCGGGTGGAAGGCGCAGCCCGAGGGGACGTTGATGAGGCTCGGCGGCTGGCCCTTGACCGGGATGAGCCGGTCGGAGGTCTCCCGGTCGATGCGGGGCATCGAGCCGAGCAGACCCCAGGTGTACGGGTGCTGCGGCTGCTCGAAGATCGTGTCGACGGGACCGCGCTCCGCGCACCGGCCGCCATACATCACCAGGACCTCGTCGGCGATCTCGGCGACCACACCCAGGTCGTGGGTGATGAGGACGACCGCGGAGCCGAACTCCTTCTGCAGATCACGGATGAGGTCGAGGATCTGCGCCTGGACGGTGACGTCGAGGGCGGTCGTCGGCTCGTCCGCGATGAGCAGCTCGGGGTTGTTGACCAGCGCCATCGCGATCATCGCGCGCTGGCGCATACCGCCGGAGAACTCGTGCGGGTAGCTGTCGGCGCGCTTGGCGGGCTCGGGAATCCCGACCCGGTCGAGCATCTCGATGGCGCGCTTGCGCGCGGTCTTCTTGTCGACCTTGTGGTGGACGCGGTACGCCTCCACGATCTGGTTGCCGATCGTGTAGTACGGGTGCATCGCCGAGAGCGGGTCCTGGAAGATCATCGCCATCTCGCGGCCGCGGAGCTTGCGCACCTCGTCCGGGTCGGCGTTCACCAGTTCCTTGCCGCCCAGCCAGATCTCGCCGGACATCTGGACGTTCTTGCCGCGCGCGCCGAGCCGGTGCAGGCCCATGATCGCCAGCGAGGTGACGGACTTGCCGGAGCCCGACTCGCCCACGATGGAGAGGGTCTTGCCCTTCTCCACCGAGAAGCTGAGCCCGTCGACGGACTTGACCAGGCCGTCGTCGGTCGGGAAGTGCACCTTGAGGTCGCGCACTTCGAGGAAGGCGCTCGGCGCGTCCGACGGGGCGGAGACGGGCTCGCCGACCGCGGCGCCGGTCTTGGACAGTTCGGTCACGAGAGCCTCACCCGCGGGTCGGCGGCGGCGTACAGCAGGTCCACCAGGAGATTTGCGATCACTACGAAGAAGGCGGCGAGCAGGGTCACGCCGAGGATCTTGGGCAGGTCGTTGTCGGTGATGCCATCCACCGCGTACTCGCCGATGCCGTGCAGCGAGAACACGGTCTCGGTGATCACGGCGCCGCCGAGCAACAGGCCGAGGTCCATGCCGAAGACCGTGATGATCGGGGTGAGCGCAGCGCGCAGTCCGTGCCGGACCACCACGTTGCGCTCGCGCAGGCCCTTGGACCGGGCCGTGCGGATGAAGTCCTCGTTCATCGTCTCCAGCATGCCCGAGCGGGTGAGCCGCGCGTAGATGGCGGAGTACAGGAGTGCGAGAGAACACCACGCCGGGAAGAGCGTGTTGGCCCACTGCGCGGGGTTCTCGGTGAACGGGACGTAGGTGCGGCCGAAGATCGGCCACTGGTAGGTGAAGAGGAGGAGCGCCAGGTTGCCCGTGAAGAACATGGGCAGCGAGACACCGGCGAGCGCGACGCCCATGAAGGTGCGGTCGAAGAACGAGCGCGGCTTGAGCGCGGAGATCACACCGACCGTCACACCCGAGATCAGCCACAGCACGGCGGCGCCCCCGGCCAGCGAGAGGGTGATCGGAAGGCGGGAGGTGAGCTCCGGCCAGACCGCCACGTGGTCCTTGAACGAGTAACCGAAGCACGGCGCGTCACAGTGCACCGTGGTGGGGCCCAGGTTATAGGTGGCGCCGGCCACGATCCCCTTGATGAAGTGCCAGTACTGGACATAAAGGGGCTGGTCCAGACCGAGGTTGTGCTTGACCGCGATGATGTCGGCCTTCGACGGGCTCTTGCCGATGTACTGCTGCGCCAACTGGTCGGCGGTCTGGCCGGCCATCCGTGGCAACAGGAAGAAGATGGCGAAGGTGACCGCGGAGACGACCAGCAGCAGGATCACTGCCGCTACCGTCCGACGGAGGATGTACGAGATCACGGGGATCGGCGCTGGTGCCCGCGGGCCGCGAAGCCCGCGGGCACCAATGCCTTCACCTGCCTTCCGGGGCTGCTACTTCTTCGTGGTGCCGATGTTGAGGTAGTCGTACTGACCACTGAAGGCTGCCGTGGACACCACGTTGGTGGCGTTCTGCGGGCGGGCCAGCAGGACCTTGAAGTAGGTCAGCGGGACGAGGACGGCGTCGTCCATGGTCTGCTTGTCGATCTGGGTGTAAAGGCTGTTGCGCTCAGTGGTGCCCTGAGTGCCGATCGCCTTCGCCAGGAGGGAGTTCACGTCCTTGTTGTCGTACTGCGACAGGTTCGTGTTGCCCGACTGGCTGATCGCCTTGCCGTTCAGGATCTGCTGCAGGAAGCCGTAGCCGGACGGCCAGTCGGCGCCCCACTGCATCATGATCAGACCGATGTTGTTCTTCTCGGTGAACTTCGGGACACCGGCGTAGTCGGTGAAGTACTTGCCCGACGGGTACTGCTTCAGGCTGGCGTTGATGCCGACCTGCTTCAGCGAGTTGATGATCGCGGTGGCCGCGTCGATCTCCTGCGGGCGGTCGCTGCGCGCCGAGATGTTCGTGCTGATCGTCGACTTGCCGCAGGCCTTGAGCTGCTCCTTGGCCTTGGCCGCGTCGCCCTTGTTGCCGGCGGACGCGTAGACGTCCGACTTCTCGTAGCCCGGGATGTCCGGCGGGAGGACGGTGGAGGCGATGTCACCGCGGATCGGGCCGCCCTCGGCGGTCTGCACCGAGACCTTGTCGATCGCGTACTGCACGGCCTTGCGGCACTCGACCTTGTCGAACGGCTTCACCTTGGTGTTGATCGCCATGTAGACGAGACGGCCACCGTAGGTGTTGTCCGTGCCCGCCTTCTTGTCGGCGGAGGCGAGAACCTGGGCCTGGGTCGCGGCCTGGACACCCGTACCACCGAGGTCGATCGCGTCGCCGGCCAGGACGTCCTTGTCGATCGTCTCGGCGTTGACCTTCAGGTTGACGACGATCTTGTCCGGGTACTGCTTGCGCAGCGGGTCGGTCGCCGCGTCCCAGTTCTCGTTGCGCACGAGGACGGCCTGCTTGCCCTCGGAGTAGCTCTGGAACTTGTACGAGCCCGAGGAGACGATGTTCTTGACGTAGTCGACGCCCTTGTCCTTCGCCTGGGGCACCGGAGCCGTCTGCGGCGCCGCGACCAGGTAGTCGAACTCCTGGAAGGCCTGGTTCAGGTGGAAGACGATGGTGGTGTCGTCCGGCGTCTCGATCGACGACAGGCCCTTGGCGCTCTTGTCCTTGTAGGGGCCCTTGTACTTGTCGCCGCCGGCCATGAACTGCTGGAAGTAGTTCGGGCCGAGGGAGAGCACGTCACGCGCGAAGTTCGAGCGCTCGACGGCGTACTTGACGTCCTTCGACGTGATCGCCGAGCCGTCCTGGTACTTCAGGCCCGTACGCAGCTTGTACGTCCAGGTCTTGCCGCCGTCGCTCGGGACGCCCTTGCTCGCGGCGAGGTCCGGGACGAGGGTGTTGCCCTTCTCGCCGGCGCCGGGCTGGAACGTCATCAGCGGGCGGGCGTACAGCCGGCTGAAGTTGTACATGTACGCGTAGTACGTGTTGCCCGGGTCGAAGGAGTCCGGGACATCGGACAGCTCGTAAGTGACCGTGCCCCCCTTCTTCGTGGAGGCGTTGACGACATCCTTGGTCGCTGCGTTGGCCCCAGCTGATTTGGTGTTGTCGTCGTTCTTGTTGTCATCGGCCTTGCTGCAGCCTGCGAGAAGCAGGCTCGCGGAGCCGATGGCCGCAACTGCGGCCAGCGCTGACCTTCGCATGATGGGCGGGTTCCCCTCCATTGTCGGAAACTTGATGGGCTCTCGGTGTGCCGCCGGCCTCAGCGGCTGCGCGGGTCGAGAGCGTCGCGGAGACCGTCGCCGAGCAGATTGAACGCCAGCACGGTCACGAAGATGGCGAGGCCAGGCACGATCATGTACTGCGGGTCGACCTCGTAGAAGGTGACCGCTTCCCTGAGCATGCCGCCCCAGGACGCCTGCGGGGGCTGGATACCGACCCCGAGGAAGCTCAGGGACGCCTCGAAGAGGATGTTGGTCGGGATGAGCAGCGTCGAGTAGACGATGATCGGGCCGACCAGGTTGGGCAGCAGCTCCCGGAAGAGGATGTACGGGCCCTTGGCGCCCATGCCCCGGGAGGCGTCCACGAATTCCCGCTCGCGCAGGGCGAGGGTCTGGCCTCGCACGATCCGGCCCAGGTAGGGCCAGTTGAAGAAGCCGATGACGAAGATCAGCACGCTCAGGTGGAGCGGGAGCCCTTCGAGGCCGAACGCGCCGCCCTGCAGGGTGGCGGAGATGGAGATGGCGAAGAGCAGGAGGGGGAAGGCGAGGAAGGTGTCCATCAGGCGGCTGATGATCGAGTCGACCCGGCCGCCGTAGTAGCCCGCGACGACGCCCAGGATCGCGCCGATCACGTTCGACAGGATCGTGGCGCCGAAGGCGACCACCAGCGACACCCAGGAGCCCTCCAGGATGCGAGTGGCGATGTCGCGCCCGAACTTCGGGTCCACACCCAGCGGGTGGTCCCCACTCATCCCGCCCATGCCGCCCTTGGGCAGCGAGGTGTTCGGGTCGATCAGCTCCTGGTGGAACGCGTTCGGGTCCAGCCCGAACATCGCCTGGATGGGCCGCGCGAGCACGGCCACCAGGATGAGCAGCACGACAATGACACCGCCGGCGACCGCCACCTTGTCGCGCTTGAAGCGCGTCCAGGCGATCTGTCCCAGGGAACGGCCCTCGATCTGCCCCTTGTCGACACCGGCAAGCACGGCCTCCGGCTGTGCTTCCGTTGCCGCCCCGGTGGTCTCGATCGGTGCGGTCACAGTGACCCGACCCCTCTGACCGGTGGTGACCGGCCTACGCCCGCCGCTGTCTGCGGCTTGGTTCACTTGCATGCCGGGAGGGACCGCAGATGGTGCGGAGTGGTTTCCCGGCTGATCCTTCGACTTGCACTCGCTCACAGGATCGATGACCCCATGTCTGACAGGGGAGTCTTCAGTGCCCGCACGATCACGTGCCAGGCCTGACGGAGAAAGTATGCGCAACCGTGATGCGCTCAAGGGGATTCCGTTATCCGAACAGTGGGTAACGCGGGCCGGACGGGGGGCAATTGGGTCGAAAAGACCCAAGAGGCACCCTTTCGGTATGCATCATCCGCAATGCGGACATTTGACCCTTACGCTCCCTCCCGCGCAGGTCAGCCGCGAGGCGCGGGGCGCGACACGGCCGCACGAGGTCATGATGACAGCCGGGCCCGATCCGGGATCCCCGGGCCCCGGTCCCGCGGTCAGTAGCCGCCGCGGGCCGGCGGATAGCCGTAGCCGCCGGCCATCGGTGCCTGCGCCGGAGCCGCGTGCGCCTCGCGGTCGTAGAACGGCCGGGCGTTGGCCCGCAGCCACATCGCCACCGGGTCGTACTCGTCGGACATCGCGACGGTCGAGACGGGCAGCCCGTCCGGGACCGCGCCGATGGACTGCTGCATCATCGCGCGCACCGAGTCGACGGCGGGCGGCGAAGTGTCGTACACGTCAAGGCCGATGGCCAGATACGGCGCCCCGAGCGCGGGCTGCACCCAGGCGCGGCGCAGCGAGCGCACGGCCGAGGTGCGGTGCGCGTTCTGCGAGAGGAGGGCGTAGAACTGCGGGATCTCGATGCCCGGTTCGGAGAGCCGGAGCGGGCCCGCGGGCTGGCGCTCCAGGCCGGTGGCGATGCGGCGCAGGTCCAGCCAGGGGATGCCGACGCCGCCGCCCGGGGCGTGCGGATTGAGCCAGAGACCGAAGTGGTCGGGGTACAGGGTGCGGGCGACGTCGAGGCCGTCGACGACCTCGTACGAGCGGTTCCAGCCGCTGGCCGAGAGCTCCTGGGCGGAGGTGACACAGGGCGCGTAACCGAAGCCGTCCACCTCCATGTTCCCGTACTGGGCGTCCGGAGAACCGGCCTGGCCGTGCCAGAGGAGCATCCAGATCTGGCCGGACGACGGGGTCGCGAGCGCGCGAAGGAGCGCCTCGTAGGCGTCGTAGCGCCCGGGCGTCACCTGGCGCAGCATGTGCTCGACCTGCCCGGCCGCGGTGCTGCTGGCGCTCACCTGTACCGCCCCTTCGAGAAGTTGCCCCGGATATGAAACCAGCTTAAGTGGAGCCGCCGACAGCAGCCGCGCAAGAGCTCGGGACTTGATGTCGTCTCGCGGCTGCGGGCCGACCGTGGTTCCTCGTGCCCACGCGGCGGAGCCGCATAGGTCACAGCCCCGCGCCCAAGAAGGGCGCTCCTAGTGGGCCTGCTGATAAAAGGGCCGCACTTGGGCGCGCATCCAGTCGCCCACCGGGTCCTGGGCCACGTCCAGGAGGACCAGGTTCACCGGCCACCGCACCGCGACCTTGTTCAGGGCTCGGCCCAACGCCTCCATGGGGAGCGGCCGCAGGTCGCCCTCCCACTGGGAGAGTTCGACACCGATGAACATGACCGGGTCGGCGGTCTCGATACTGGCCAGGCAGCGGCGGGCGGTCAGCACGACGCCGGTCTCGGCGAACTCGGCGGAGGCGGCGGACAGGAAGTCCACCGGGTCCTCCTGCCAGTCGGGCTCGAACAGCCGCACCCGGCCGCCGCTCGCGGGCCCGTCCAGCGGGGTCCGCCCGGCCCGGCACAGCTCGGCGACGGCGAGCGGCGGCAGCGGTACGCCGACCACGCCGTCCGGGTTGACCGCGATGCCGACCTGCGGGGGCAGCCCGCGGGCGAACTCGACGGCGGGCGCGATCGTGTACGCCATGTGTCCGCCGGTGACCTGGCGGAACTGCTCCTCGGAGCTGAAGACAGGGACGTACGCCTGGCCCTCGATCTCCAGCGTGGGCAGGTCGAGCGGCCCGGACTGCGGCCCGCCGCCGTTCGGCAGGGGTACCCAGACGAAGCTGCGGCCGAGGACCTCGACGATGCGGGCACCCGCCGAGGGCACGCCGAGGGAGGCCGACAGCACCTCCTCCAGTTCGTTGCCTGGCCATCCGCCGTGCGGATGGGGGTGCGCCTGTGCCGGGAAGTCGGGGAAGTCCATCTGTCTACCGCCTGCTGTGAACCGCTGTTCGGGTGCTCCGGTGTTCCGGCTGGCAAGGTTAGTGGGCTCGTACGACCATCTCGTACGCCTGTTTCGTACGACCTTTGCCGGCATCGGCTCGTACGGTCCTTCAGCCGCCGAAGTCGATCCGGCGCAGCACGTCCGCAGCGTCCCGGTCCATGAGGACCGCCGAGCCGCAGCCCTCCGGCAGGTCGCCCTTCTCGACGGAGCGCAGCAGCCGGGTGACCGCGCCGCGGTGGCGCGCGAACGCGTACCGCGAGACGCCGCGGCCGCGCTCGCGCTGGCCCTCGAGGGCGGTTCCCGGCGTGACGTCGAGCAGCAGCAGGTGCAGCGCGCCGCCCCGGCGCCGCGCCTCGCGGGCGAGCCAGCGGCGCACCCAGGCCTGTGTACCGCAGTCGTGCACGACGACTCCGGCGCCGGAGCGCAGGGCGCGGCGCAGTCCCGCGTAGTGCGCGAGGCGGACCAGGGGGCGGTAGACCGCGTACGGCAGCCAGCGGGCCGTCCGGTCGTCCCAGCGGTCGCGGGTGTCCTGGGAGTCGATGCGCGCGCCCGTGACGGTCCGGCGCATCAGCGTCGACTTGCCGCTGCCCGGCAGCCCGGTGACCACGACGAGGTCGGACGCCCCGAAGTACAGCCCGTGCGGGCTGCGTCCCGCGCGGTCCCTGAGGTCGCGGACGACGGCCGTCGGGAGCGGGCCGCACGCCTCCCGGGCCCGGGCGCCGGGCTGCTTGGGCAGCGCGATGCCCGAGGTCGTCGCGTACGCCGAGGTCCTGTTCACCGTGATCGTCCTCCCCTTGGGTCTGGAGTCCCATCCCCGTCGAGTGTAAAGAGAAGGTAATGCGCGATGCTTCCTGTTTCCGTACTCGGACTGCCACAGGCCGGTTACAGATGCGGACTGCCGGGATCGGACGGCGCGTGCAATGATGTGCCCGCCAACTGCATACCGGCCGCTTGAATCCGCGCGGGAGAGTTCCCGGTCACGTACGACGTGCCGGGGCGCCGAAGGAGCAAGTCCCTCCCTTGAATCTCTCAGGCCCCGTTACCGCGCGGGCGAGGCACATCTGAAAAGCGGGCCGCTGACCAGTGGCTCCACCCAAGGTGCAAGTCAGGACCACCGTTTCGCGGGGTCGTGATGAACCTCTCAGGTTCCGATGACAGATGGGGAGGAACGACCTCGCCGTCATGCCTTGGGAGCCCCACCGATGAGCAGCAACGCACCCCGTCACACCGCGCTCGATGCCCTGCATCGTTCGCTCGGCGCGACGATGACCGACTTCGCGGGCTGGGACATGCCCCTGCGCTACGGTTCCGAGCGCGACGAGCACCTCGCCGTCCGCACGAAGGCCGGTCTCTTCGACCTCTCGCACATGGGCGAGATCACCGTCACCGGCCCGCAGGCGGCCGAGCTCCTGAACCACGCCCTCGTCGGCAACATCGCCTCCGTCGGCGTGGGCCGCGCCCGTTACACCATGATCTGCCAGGCGGACGGCGGCATCCTCGACGACCTGATCGTGTACCGGCTGGCCGACACCGAATACATGGTCGTCGCCAACGCCTCCAACGCGCAGGTCGTGCTCGACGCCCTGGTGGAGCGTGCCGCGGGCTTCGACGCGTCGGTGCGCGACGACCGTGACGCGTACGCGCTGATCGCCGTGCAGGGCCCCGAGTCCCCCGGCATCCTCAAGTCGCTGACCGACGCCGACCTGGACGGCCTCAAGTACTACGCGGGTCTGCCCGGCACGGTCGCGGGCGTCCCGGCGCTGATCGCGCGCACCGGCTACACCGGCGAAGACGGCTTCGAGCTGTTCGTGTCCCCTTCGGACGCCGAGAAGCTGTGGCAGGCGCTGACCGAGGCGGGCGCCCCGGTCGGGCTGGTCCCCTGCGGCCTGTCCTGCCGCGACACGCTGCGCCTGGAGGCGGGCATGCCGCTGTACGGGCATGAGCTGAGCACCTCGCTGACCCCCTTCGACGCCGGGCTCGGGCGGGTCGTGAAGTTCGAGAAGGAGGGCGACTTCGTGGGGCGTGCCGCCCTGGAGGCCGCCGCCGAGCGTGCTGCCGCGAACCCGCCACGGGTGCTCGTCGGCCTGATCGCCGAGGGCCGTCGCGTCCCGCGCGCCGGGTACCAGGTCGTCGCCGAGGGCAAGGTGATCGGCGAGATCACCTCCGGCGCCCCGTCCCCCACGCTGGGCAAGCCGATCGCGATGGCGTACGTCGACGCCGCGCACGCCGCTCCGGGCACGGCCGGAGTCGGTGTGGACATCCGGGGCAGCCACGAGCCGTACGAGGTCGTGGCGCTGCCGTTCTACAAGCGTCAGAAGTAGAGACTGAGCGCGGTCCAGACGTAGCCAAAGGCGACACCGCGCGCTTCTTCCCTGCTCACCGGCAGGTCCAGCAGTCCCCCCATTCACCAGCACTCCCCCGCGTACAGGAGAATTCAGGCCATGAGCAACCCCCAGCAGCTGCGCTACAGCAAGGAGCACGAGTGGCTGTCGGTCGCCGAGGACGGCGTCTCGACGGTCGGCATCACCGAGTTCGCGGCCAACGCGCTCGGCGATGTCGTCTACGCCCAGCTTCCGGAGGTCGGTTCCACGGTGACCGCGGGTGAGTCCTGCGGCGAGCTGGAGTCGACGAAGTCGGTCAGCGACCTGTACTCCCCGGTCAACGGCGAGATCACCGAGATCAACGAAGACGTGGTCAACGACCCGTCGCTGGTGAACTCCGCGCCCTTCGAGGGCGGCTGGCTGTTCAAGGTGCGCGTCGCGGAGGAGCCGGCCGACCTGCTCTCCGCCGACGAGTACACCGCCTTTTCCGCCGGCTGAGAGGTCGTAGAACATGTCGCTTCTGAACACGCCCCTGCATGAACTCGACCCGGACGTCGCCGCCGCCGTCGACGCCGAGCTGCACCGCCAGCAGTCCACCCTGGAGATGATCGCCTCGGAGAACTTCGCTCCGGTCGCGGTCATGGAGGCCCAGGGCTCGGTCCTGACCAACAAGTACGCGGAGGGCTACCCGGGTCGCCGCTACTACGGCGGCTGCGAGCACGTCGACGTGGTCGAGCAGATCGCCATCGACCGCATCAAGGCGCTGTTCGGCGCCGAGCACGCCAATGTGCAGCCCCACTCGGGCGCCCAGGCCAACGCTGCCGCGATGTTCGCGCTGCTCAAGCCGGGCGACACCATCATGGGTCTGAACCTCGCGCACGGCGGGCACCTGACCCACGGCATGAAGATCAATTTCTCCGGCAAGCTCTACAACGTGGTCGCGTACCACGTGAACGACGAGACCGGTCAGGTCGACATGGCCGAGGTCGAGCGCCTCGCCAAGGAGTCCAGGCCGAAGCTGATCGTGGCGGGCTGGTCGGCGTACCCGCGCCAGCTGGACTTCGCCGAGTTCCGCCGGATCGCGGACGAGGTCGGCGCGTACCTCATGGTCGACATGGCGCACTTCGCCGGCCTGGTGGCGGCGGGCCTGCACCCGAACCCGGTGCCCCACGCCCATGTCGTCACGACCACCACCCACAAGACGCTGGGCGGCCCGCGCGGTGGCGTGATCCTCTCGACGGCCGAGCTGGCCAAGAAGATCAACTCCGCGGTCTTCCCGGGTCAGCAGGGCGGTCCGCTGGAGCATGTGATCGCCGCCAAGGCCGTCTCGTTCAAGATCGCCGCCTCGGACGACTTCAAGGAGCGCCAGCAGCGCACGCTCGACGGCGCGCGGATCCTGGCCGAGCGCCTGGTCCAGGACGACGTGAAGGCCGTGGGCGTGGACGTCCTGTCGGGCGGCACGGACGTGCATCTGGTCCTGGTCGACCTGCGCAACTCCGAGCTGGACGGGCAGCAGGCCGAGGACCGCCTCCACGAGGTCGGCATCACGGTCAACCGCAACGCCATCCCGAACGACCCGCGCCCGCCGATGGTCACCTCCGGCCTGCGCATCGGCACGCCCGCCCTCGCCACCCGCGGCTTCACGGCCGAGGACTTCACCGAGGTCGCGGACATCATCGCCGAGGCGCTGAAGCCGTCCTACGACGCGGAGGCCCTCAAGTCCCGGGTGTCCGCTCTGGCCGACAAGCACCCGCTGTACCCCGGCCTGAAGTAATTTCGTACGCTTTCTGTCGTACGTTTTGGTTCGTACGGTTCCTTTCGTACGAACGTCCGGGGCACCGCGCACACTGGACAACGAGCGCGGTGCCCCGCCCCATGCACCACCTCCGCCCGACAACGGCGTCAGGCGAAACCCACCAAGGAGTCCCCGTGGCCATCTCGGTCTTCGACCTGTTCTCGATCGGCATCGGGCCGTCCAGCTCCCACACGGTGGGGCCGATGCGCGCGGCCCGCATGTTCGCCCGGCGGCTGCGCAACGAGGGACTGATGGCCCCGGTGACCTCCATACGCGCCGAGCTCTACGGCTCCCTGGGCGCGACCGGACACGGACACGGCACCCCCAAGGCGGTGCTGCTCGGCCTGGAGGGCGCGTCACCGCGGACGGTCGACGTGGAGGGGGCCGACGAGCGGGTCGAGCAGATCAAGTCCTCGGGGCGGATCAATCTGCTCGGCGAGCACGAGATCGGCTTCTCCTTCGACGACGACCTGATCCTGCACCGCCGCAAGGCGCTGCCGTACCACGCGAACGGCATGACGATCTTCGCGTACGACGCCTCCGGTGAGCTCGTGCTGGAGAAGACGTACTACTCCGTGGGCGGCGGCTTCGTGGTCGACGAGGACGCCGTCGGCGAGGACCGCATCAAGCTGGACGACACGGTCCTGAAGTACCCCTTCCGCACGGGCGACGAGCTGCTGCGACTGACCCGCGAGACGGGCCTGTCGATCTCCGCCCTGATGCTGGAGAACGAGCGGGCCTGGCGCACCGAGGAGGAGATCCGCGAAGGGCTCCTCGGCATCTGGCGCGTGATGCAGGCGTGTGTGTCGCGCGGCATGTCCCGCGAGGGCATCCTGCCCGGCGGACTCAAGGTCCGCCGCCGCGCCTCCGTCTCGGCCCGCCAGCTGCGCGCCGAGGGTGACCCGCTGGCCCACGCGATGGAGTGGATCACGCTCTACGCGATGGCCGTGAACGAGGAGAACGCGGCGGGCGGCCGCGTGGTCACCGCCCCCACCAACGGCGCCGCGGGCATCATCCCGGCGGTCCTGCACTACTACATCAACTTCGTGCCGGGCGCCGACGAGGACGGCGTGGTCCGCTTCCTGCTGGCCGCGGGCGCCATCGGCATGCTCTTCAAGGAGAACGCCTCCATCTCCGGCGCCGAGGTCGGCTGCCAGGGCGAGGTCGGCTCCGCCTGCTCGATGGCCGCCGGCGCCCTCGCCGAGGTCCTGGGCGGCAGCCCCGAACAGGTCGAGAACGCCGCCGAGATCGGCATGGAGCACAACCTCGGCCTGACCTGCGACCCGGTCGGCGGCCTAGTCCAGATCCCCTGCATCGAGCGCAACGGCATGGCGTCCGTGAAGGCCGTGACCGCCGCCAGGATGGCCATGCGCGGCGACGGCTCCCACAAGGTCTCCCTCGACAAGGTCATCAAGACCATGAAGGAAACCGGCGCCGACATGAGCGTCAAGTACAAGGAGACGGCGCGGGGCGGGCTCGCGGTGAACATCATCGAGTGTTGAGGGGATGGGCCCTGACCTGCGCGTTCGTAACTTTCAGCGCTGTCAGGGCCTTCCCTGCTTACACGGCGGAAAGTCCCCGAAATGTCCCTGAGACAGGCTTGAAAGTCCCCGAAAATTCCCCGGGAAATCCCCCGGGACAGGCGTCCGACCTGGGGGTTCGTGACATCCTCGGTCACGGTTCCGATCCGCCCTGACCGTCAGCCGCCGCCAGAATGTATCAAATCGATCCCCCAAGCTCGGTGGAGGGGTACCATTCGATACATGAGTGCTGCGGAGAACCCGCGCCTGGAGCAGCGGCTGGCCGGCCTCGCCCCCACGTTCACGACGGCACAGGCACGACAGGCACTGCTCTCCCCCCGCGATCTGGCGTCCTTGGTCGCGGAGGGGGAGATAGACGAACTGTCCCGTGGGGTGTACCGGCGGGCAGACGCGCCGGAGACCGCGCACGCGGATCTGCTGGCCGTGTGCGCGCGGGCTCCTCGCGCCGTCGTGTGCGGTGAGTCCGCCCTGGCCCTGCACGAGCTGATCGACGACATCCCGGCAGCAGTACACATCGCCGTACCGCGCGGTTCACGCCGCCCCACGATTTCCTATCCGCCGACCGTAGTGGCGCAGTACACCTCGAAGACCTTCACTCTCGGCGTCGAACGGTTCGAAGCAGCCCCGGGAGAGACCATCCCCCTGTACAACGCGGCCCGCAGCGTCGTCGACGCGATGCGCCACCGCAGCCGCATCGGCGAGACCCTCGCCCTGTCCGCACTCGGCCGCTACCTGCGCCGAAGCGGACGCGGCGGGGTCAGCGAACTCCAGTACATCGCCCGCGAGTTGGGCGCACTCTCCACCATCCGCCCCGCCGTGGAAGCGGTGCTCGCCTGATGGCCAACCCCACACGCGACACCACCGCCGGCCGCGTTACGAGTACGCCGGTTCGTCGTGCGGCTCGCGTGGCACCGGAGTGTTGACGAGCTGGGCCCGGTGCTCGCCTGATGGTCAACCCGAGTCGTTATCGCACAGGAACCAGGCTGGTCAACGACAACGCAGACCTGAGCGGACCTCAGCGAAGTTCGGCTCGCCGGCCCTGCTCGTGCAGCCCAGGGGCACCGTGGGGGTCAGCAGGTGGCGTTCTCCTCGCTGACCCAGTGCGCGAGGGAGACCAGCGTGGTCTCGACACTGTCCGCCATGTGCGCGAGCAGGGCCTCCAGGTCCGCGCGAGTGCTGCCCAGCACCGGGTCAAGGCCCAGCAGTTGCCAGGACTGCTGCACCACCGTCCCGGTGCCGAGCGGCTGGAAGGTCCAGGTCCACTGCACAAGACCGTCGACGACGAAGGCGAACTCCTCGCCGGGCTGGGCGTGGAGCACCTGCGAGCGGCTCGTCCATTCCTTCCCGCCGCGCCTGTTCCGTCCGCTGAACCGGGAGCCGGTCTGCGGGCCTGCTCCTTCGTCGTAGCTCACCTGACTCGCGCTCGGACTCCAGGTGCTGATCATCGACACGTCGCTCACAAGGTCGTAGACCTTCGACGGGGCGGCCGCGATCCACGCCTTCCGAGTGAAGTGGAAGTCCTCGGCCTGCGGGCGTTCGCATGTGTTCTGGTCGGGGGTCGTGATGCTCATGGAATCTCCTGGGAGTGGTGCGGCAGCGGGGGCTATGCGCTCCGGGGTGCTGCCAGGGCTGAGCCGCCGGACACGGGACGGGTCGCTGGTACTGGTGGCAAGTGCCTGTCAGGTGGCGCCGAGGTGCTGGACGTACCCCCCGGCCGATTGGTGGGCGGGCCAGCCGGGGCTGCCGGTCTCGGCGAAACTCACCCATGATCGGTGGACCCGGGTGGCGAGCGCGGCGGGCGGTTCGGCGCTGCCGAGCAGTCCTCGGGGGCCGCGCAGCGAGGGCAGCGACAAGCGGTCGAAGACGAAGGGCAACTCCATCACGTGGCTGGCGCCCAGTTGTCCGTCGACCGCGTCGGAGCGCCAGGCGAATTCGTAGCAGTACGTCCGCCCGGGCGTGGCGATCGCGTGTGCGGCAGCCAGCTGCCGGGTGCCGGCTCTGAAGAGCCCGTCGCCGAGGATGATGGTGCGCAGTTCCGCGGCGGTAGCGGACGGGTGCTGTGCTCGGTAGGCGCGGACGGCGTCGTCGGGGCAGGAGTGGAAGCGTGCTGCGGTGTCTCGGACATCGGTCTCGGTGGTGCTTGCCAGGACTCCCAGCGGGGCCAGGTAGAGGCTGCCCTCGTCGAGATTGGAGCCGATCAGCAGGTCGATGTCGCTTCCGCGGCCGGCGGCGACCGCGGTGGCGGGCTGTTGCTCGCTGACCAGGCTGAAGGCGGTGATGCCGCCGAGCGGATCGTGGTGGGTGGGCGTGCGCAGATCCAGGCCGGTCAGGCGGGGCAGGATGCCGACGAGGCGCGCGGCGGGGAAGTCGGCCAGGGCTTTGGCGGTGGGCTCGATGTCCAGCTCGCGTCCGACCTGCGTGGTGACGATGCCTGCCTGGTCCGGGGTGAAGGCGCCGGTGCCGGTGCCGCTTTGGATGATGGCCCGCCGGACAAGGCCGCAGGAGACCGGGTCGGCGAGGATGCCGCCGACGATGGCGGCTCCTGCTGACTGGCCGAAGAGGGTGACGTTGCCGGGGTCGCCGCCGAAGCGGGCGATGTTGTCCTGGATCCAGCGCAGGGCGGCGAGGACGTCGAGCATTCCGCGGTTGTCCGGCGCGTCCGGCAGGTGCAGGAAGCCGGGGACGCCCAGGCGGTAGTTGACGGTGATCAGGACGACGCCGTCGCGGGCGAATGCCGTTCCGTCGTAGAGCGGTGCACGGTTGGAGCCGGCGACGAAACCTCCGCCGTGCACGAACACCATGACCGGCCGCGTCGGTCCGTCCGGCAGAGGTGCCCAGATGTTCATGGTGAGGTAGTCGTCGCAGCGCTGCCAGCCCGGGCCGAAGTAAGGCGACATGTCGAGGGTGCCGAAGGCGTCCCGGACGGGCTGGGGTGCGGTCGGTCCAGGCCGTGTCGCGTCACGGACCTCGGTCCACCTGGTGTGAGGGCTTGGCGCGGCGAAACGCCTGTGCCCGACGGGTGGTGCGGCGTAGGGCACGTTGAGGAAGGTCGTGCCGTGTACATGGTGGCGGCCATGGATCGGGCCGGAGGTAGTGGTGACAGTGGCGGAATCGGCAGGCGCCATCTCGCTTCTCCTCGCTGCTGGTTGCTCCTGTGGGCGCCGCCGCTCCGGGTCGGCCGGAGCGGCGGCGGGTGGGGAGCCGGTGTCAGTACCGGGCGAACGGCGCCCACTTCTTGATCGCGAAGCCGCTTCCCTTGTCCTCGACCTCCAGGGCGCTGTGGCCGCTGAAGTGGGCAGGAAGCACGAGGGCGTTGACGTCGGCGGCCCAACCGAGCAGCCTGCGGCGGGTCGTGCGGGCCTGCGCGGGGTCCTGGCAGAAGCAGCTGTTGTGGTCCGGGTGTGTGACCTGCAGCGGCGTATGCATCAAGTCGCCTGCGAGCAGAGCCCGGTCGCTGCCGGACTCCAGCTTGACGACGCTGGATCCGGGAGTGTGGCCGGGGGCTGCTTCCAGGCGCAGGTGCACGTCGATGGCGTGGCTCCTCTCCCAAAGCTGGACCTGGCCTGCGGCGTGCACGGGGGCGACGCTGTCCTCGAACACGTTCTCGTTGACGCCGCCGGCGACGTCCGGATTGTTCGCCGGGTTCCAGAACTCGAAGTCGGCCTTGGGAATCAGATAGGTGGCGTTCACAAACGTGGGTACCCAGGCGCCGTCGACCAACCGGGTGTTCCAACCGACGTGGTCGACGTGCAGATGGGTGTTGACCACCAGGTCGACATCCTCCGGCCGCACACCGGCGCGGGCGAGGTTGCCGATGTAGTCCAGCTGCAGGTGGTCCCACACGGCGACGGCCGGGCGGGGCTTGTCATTGCCGACGCCGGTGTCGACCAGGATGGTCCTGCCGCCGCTGCGCAGCAGCCAGGTCTGCATGGCGACATGGACCATGGCGTCATCGGCGCCCAGGTGATCGGGCACGAGCGTCTCGCGATGGTCCTGCCATGCCTGCTCGGGCAGGTCCGGGAAGAACTGGTCCGCGGGCATGATCGGCCCGTGCATCTCTTCGATCCGGGTGATGGTGACATCGCCCAAGGTGATCTCGTGTATCTCCTGCATGGTTCTTCTCCGTACGGTGTGGGTTCCTAGTCGTTCAGGTGGGCGAGGATCAGGTTGGGGTCCTTGGCGGTGATCCAGCCGGCGCTCAGCACGTAGACGGTGTCGCCGCGCAGGGCGATGGACGTGGGGTTCTGCAGGCCGTCGGCGGAGCTCAGCACGGTGGAGTGGCTGCCGTCGGGCTGGACAAGCGCGACCTCGCTCGGGCCGTCGAGGGCGGCCAGCAACTGGTCGCCGCGACCGGTGAAGGCGAAGTCGTCGATCCCCGGCAGACCGGTGGCCTTGGTCCGGACCGAACCGGCGCGCCCGTCCCGGAGGATGGGGATGCGCAGGACGGTGCCCTTGTCGAGGTTGGTGGCCCAGACCGCCCCGTTGTGAATCTTCAGGCCGTTGGCGCCGAGAAAGCCGGTGGAGGCCAGTTCGGGTGCGGTGGACCAGGCGGTGGGGGTGCCCCCGGTGGTGGGCACGCTCCACACGGTGCCGAGCACGGAGTCGGCGACGTAGAGGGTGCGGGTGCGCCGGTCCAGCGCCAGGCCGTTCGGCAGGCCGTTGGCGGGTAGCGCGGCGATCCGCTGCGGTTCGCCACCGGGGCGCAGGCGCCACACGCCGGTCAGGTCGGGGGTGCCTGTGGCGTACAGGAAGTACAGGGTGCCGTCGTGGGCAAGGACGATGCCGACGGTCAGCGGGAAGCCCAGCACCGGGGTGTGGATACCGCCGTCGGCCGGCTTGGGCAGGGTGGCCAGGATCCGGGTGCTGCCCTTGGGGGAGACCTCGGCGATCTGGCGGCCCTGGGCGAAGGTGACGTACGCGGCGCCGTGGGGTGCCAGAGCGATGTTCTCCGGCGTCTGGCCCTTGGCCAGGTCGAAGTGCACGGCGATCCGCGCGCTGCTCAGCGGGGCGGAGCCGGCCGACGCCGACGCCGGAGTGAGCGCCGCGGCAGCGGCCACGACAAGGGCGGCCGCCGACACCGCGGACGTGGAGAGTTTCTTGAGCATCGTTCCTTCACTGGTTTTCGGGCATGCGGCAGCAACACGTCGACGCACGGGTTGGGTGGGTGAATTTCTGCTCGGGGCCATGCGGCCCCGGGGCTGCTCCGGGCGCGGCCGGTCGTCGGCCGTGCCCGGGTGGGAAGGGTGCTCGCCGATGCAGGCCGAGCGCCCGGTGACGTTGTGTGAGGTCAGCCAGTGCCGGCCCGGGGCCCCGGCTGCGCCGGGTCGGCCGTAATGGGGTCCTGGGTGATGGCCTGGGCGAGCAGGGCCAGCGCCGCCCGCGAGGGCGAGCCCGCCTCCGTGGTGGCGACCACGACGTTGGGTCCCGGCCCGTGGCTCAGGGTCTGCTGAACGACGGTCAGCAGGCCGACCAGCGGGTGCCGCATCTCATAGGCGGCGACGGTGCACGCCCTGACCCGATGGTCGGCCCACATCGAGGCGAACTCCGTGCTCTTTGCGCTCAGTTCACCCACCAGCGCGTGCAACGCCGCGTCATCCGGGTACTGGCCCGCCACCAGGCGCAGATTCCCCACCACCGCCCTGGCTTTGCTCGGCCAGTCCGTGTAAAGGTCGCGGGTATGACAGTCGAGGAACACCAGTCTGGCCATGTTGGGACGCTGCGCCGACAGGTCCGGGGCGCCAGGGTCCAGGTGCCCGGCGAACAGCGCGTGGCCCAGGCGATTCCACGCCAGGACGTCACTGCGCCGGCCGAGCACGATCGCGGGAACATCGGCCAGCACGTCCAGCAACTGACCCGTCGCCTCCGTCATACGCTCCGGCGCAGGCCGCCGGCTCCGAAGGCGATGCCTGTCCACCTGGGCCAGGTCGTGCAGGTGCCGCCGCTCGGACTCGTCCAGCCGCAGAGCCCCGGCGATCGCGTCCAGCACCTCGGGCGACGCACTCAGTGACTGCCCCTGCTCCAGCCGGGTGTAGTACGAGGCGCTCACACCCGCCAGCAGCGCCAACTCCTCGCGCCGAAGACCCGGCACACGCCGACGCTCCCCGTAGGTGGGCACCCCGACATCCTCGGGACGCAGCTGAGAGCGCCGCGCCTTCAGAAAGTCCCCGAGCTGCGATTTTCCGGTCATGGATCCGAGTATGGGCCGACCCGAAACGCACAGCCTGCCCCAGCTGTGGATAGGCATCAGCGGGTCAGGCTCACCGGCCGGACAGTGTGAACTTGCCCCCGCAGAGCGGAGGTTGAGGTTCCCGCCGCGGGCGGGGATCACTCGTGCCAGGGTGGGGCAGGAATCAACCACAACTCCTGTTCCCCCCACCGGCACTTCAGGGAGTCCCCATGCTGCGCGGCATCGACGTGAGCGCCTACCAGTCCTCTTCGTACGACACCGACGGCCTCTCCTTCGTCTTCATCAAGGCGACGGAGGGCCGCTCGTATGTCAATCCGAAGCTGACCGCCCAGGTGAAGACGGCCCGTGACGCCGACTGCGTGGTCGGCTTCTACCACTTCCTGTGGCCCGGCAACATCACGGCGCAGGCCGAGTACTTCGTCAGCAAGGCCCCGGAGAAGGCGGGCGACCTGCTCGCCGTCGACTGGGAGACGACCGGCGACGGCACCCACGCGAGCAACGCGGAGAAGGACCGCTTCATCCGCAAGGTGAAGGAACTCCGCCCCGATCACCGGGTCGTGCTCTACACCAACCGCAACTACTGGCTGAACGTCGACACCACCTCGTATGCGGGCGACGGCCTGTGGATCGCCGACTACGTGACCGCGGGCAAGCCCCGCATCCAGGCGAAGTGGCGCTTCCACCAGTACACCGACGACCCCCTGGACAAGGACGTCGCCGACTTCACGAGCAAGGCGGCGCTAGTCGACTGGGCGGGCGGCGACTGACCGCTCCCCGGCCGCGAAGGCCAGGATCTCGGGCACCGCCTCGCGCAGGCTCCCGAAGTGGCGGTGGACGCCGTCCACTTCGGGAGCGTTGACTCCCCACACCGTCATTCCGGCACGCAGCCCGGCCTCCACTCCCGACGGCGCGTCCTCCACCACGAGACAGTCGGCCGGCTCGGCGCCGAGGAGCTTCGCCGCCAGCAGGTAGGGCCCCGGCGACGGCTTGCCCTCCTCGACGGCGGCGGCGTCGACGAGCACCTCCGGAACGGGTAGACGGGTCCGGGCGAACCGGCCGCGCACCCGGTGCTCGTAGTTCGACGTGACCAGCGCCCAGCGCCTGGGCGGCAGCGCGGCGAGCAGCTCCGCGGCACCCTCGAAGGCGGAGTAGACGCCGGAGCGTACGTCCTCGTCCTCCAGCTCGTGCAGGGCGGCCAGGCACTCCCGCAGGTCGCGATCCGGGGCGACGGTCGCGAAGGTCTCCATGGGGCGGGTGCGCAGCGCCACGCGGTGGACCTGCTGAGGGTCCAGCCCGTAACGCGTCGCCCATGTCCCCCAGACACGGCGCTGGTTGTCCACCGCGTCAATCAGCGTTCCGTCGACGTCGAACAGGACGTACTTTCCGGCAGCGGGCCTTACGATTTCGCTGGTCACGGACGTGATCATGCCATCGGCCGAGCGGAGAGCAGGACATGGGCGGGACCGTCACAGCGGTCAGCAGCAACGGGACGTACTCGTTCACCAAGCCGAACCGGGAGAGCATCAAGCTGCTCGCCGGGCTCGGGGTGGAGGGGGACGTGCATGCCGGGACGACGGTGAAGCACCGGTTCCGGATGGAGAAGGATCCGTCGCAGGTGAATCTGCGGCAGGTGCACCTCATGCACGAGGAGCTGTTCGACGAGCTGCGCGAGGCCGGGTTCGTCGTCGCTCCCGGGGAGCTCGGGGAGAACGTCACCACTCGGGGGGTCGACCTGCTGGGGCTGCCGGTCGGGGCGCTGCTGCGCCTCGGGGACGACGCCGTCGTCGAGATAACCGGGCTGCGGAATCCGTGCGCACAGATCGACAACTTCCAGAAGGGGCTGCTGAAGCAGGTCGTCGGAAGGGAGGACGGGGGCGACGGCGTCGTCTACAAGTCCGGTGTCATGAGTGTCGTACGGAAAGCCGGTGTGGTGCGGCCCGGGGACCCGGTCGAGGTCGAGTTGCCGGACGGGCCGCACCAGCCGCTGCGGATCGTCTAAGCGGTCTCGGGGGCGTGCCTGGACTCCCCGAGACCGCTTGGAGCACCCGGGATCACGCTCGGAAGTCCGCCGAGCGCCCCCGGGGTGCCTCGGCGAGGGCCTTCGTCACCGCGTCGAGGCCCTCCTGGAGACCGTAGACCGGGGTGCCGGGCTGCTGGCGCCAGGAGTCGTCGAGGCCGCCGGCGTCGACGGTGTCGAAGCCGAGGTCGTCGACGAGGGCGCGGACGACGCGCTTGGCGGCCTCGTCGTCACCGGCGACCGGGAGGGCCATGCGGTCGGGGGCGCCGGCCGGGCGGGGGCGGTCCAGGATGTCCTGGGCGTAGGTGCCGTTGAAGGCCTTGATGACGGTGTGGCCGATCTGCTGGGCCGTCCAGCGGCTCTCGGTGAGGCCCTCGTCCTCGATCGCGGCGATCCTGCCGTCGCGCTGCTGGGGGTAGTAGTTGCCGGTGTCGATGACGGCGACACCGTCCGCCGCCTCGTCGAGCAGCCCGGACGGCAGGTCCGGGACCGCCTTCACCGGGACCGTGATCACGACGACCTCGGCGCCGCGTGCCGCGTCCTCGACCTTGACGGGTGTCGCCCCGGTCTCCTCGGCGAGCGCGGTGAGTGTATGGGGACCGCGGGAATTGGCGACGGAGACGTCATGACCGAGGGCGGTGAGCCGCCGGGTGAGGTTGCCGCCGATGTTGCCCGCGCCGATGATGCCGATCTTCATGAGTGCCAGGCCCTTCCGGGGTTGATGGTCCTGATGGGGGTCACCAACCCCGGGTGCGGACTCGCTATTCCGGGGTGTACGGCACCCGGGTGACCGCCATCAGGGTTTCACCACGATCTTGCCGAAGTGCGCGTTGCTCTCCATCAGACGGTGGGCGTCCCCGATGCGGTCGAGCCCCTCGAAGACCTCGGCGACCGGTGGCCGGAAGCCACCGTCGCGCAGGCCCGCGTTCAGAAAGGCCGTGGAGCGGCGGCGGCCTGCCGGCGTCGAGGTCAGGGCGGGATGGGCGTACGCGTGGACGGTGAGCGGCCAGTTCCAGGGGAGCTCGGCCGGTCGCTGATCGAGCCAGCCGTAGACGAGCATCGCACCGCCCTCCGCGAGCGCCTCGCCCAGCGGACGGAAGCCGGGACCGCCGATCGCGTCGAAGATCACCTCCGCCCCGCGCCCGCCGGTGAGCCGCCGGGCCTCCTTCGGCACGTCCTCGTCGTCGGAGACGATCACATGCTCCGCCCCGAGATCGAGGAGCCGGCGCTTCTTCGCCTCGGACCGGGTGGTGGCCAGCGGAATCGCACCGATGCGGCGGGCGACCTGGATCGCGGCGGTGCCGACACCGCTGGACGCGCCGGTGATCAGGACATGGTCGCCGGGCTTCAGTCCCGCGGTCTCCAGGAGCGCGCCGTACGCCGTCGTGTACGTCAGCCACGCCGCGGCGCCGGTGACCGCGTCCACCGTCTCCGGGCGCGGCACGACCGCGGTGTCGGGCAGCACGACGCGTTCCGCGTACACGCCCTGGGCGCTCATCTCGATGCCGGGGCCGGTCGTCACGGGGGCGCCCACGGCGAAGTCGGTGACGCCCTCGCCGACCGCCTCGACGGTGCCGGACGCCTCGTAGCCGAGCCGCGAGGCGGGCAGGGTGGGCTGGTAGTAGTACGTCCCCGCGCGGAACAGGGCCTCGGCGCGGTTGAGGCCCAACGCCTCGACGCGTACGAGGACTTCACCGGGGCCGGGGGCGGCCACCTCGACGTCCTCGATCTTCAGGACGTCCGGGCCGCCGAGTTCGTGAAAGAGCACGGTGCGTGAAGCGGTTGATGACATACCCATGACGCTAGGAGCACGGTGCGAGACGATCCATGCCTGTTGGTCTCGCTTTTCTGTCCGTTCGTCTCGCCATGGTGCCCGCGCGCTACCGTATGGGCATGGACGTACTCAGCGACGCCATCGCCACGATGCGCACCGGGCGCCCGCACTCCTCGCGCCGGGACGAGTACGCGCCCTGGGGGATGCGCTTCGAGTCCTCGGACGGGGCCGGGTTCCATGTGGTGCTGCAGGGTTCGGCGTGGCTGCTTCCCGCGGAGGGGGAGCCGGTGGCGCTCGGCCCCGGCGACATCGCATTCCTCGCGCACGGCCGCGGTCACGCGCTGGCCAGCGGCGTGGACGTACCGCTCGTAGACGTACGGCTGCGGCCCGACGGTACGTGGCCGGAACCTCCGCCTCCACGGCCGTCGACAGGCACGTCGACCGTTCTGCTGTGCGGGGCCTACCAGTTGGACCGAGCCCGCGCGCATCCGCTTCTGTCCGAGCTGCCCGAGGTGGTCCACCTCCCCGCCCGCGTCGGCGCCCACCGCTCGCTGCGAGCCGCGGTCGAACTGCTCGGCATGGAGCTGGAGGAGCCCCAGCCGGGCTCCGACACGATCGTCAACTCGCTCCTCGACACGCTCCTGCTGTACATCCTGCGCGCCTGGTGGCAGCGCGAGCGGCACGGCTCAGGGCATCCCACCGGCTGGTCGGCCGCGCTCGCCGACCCGGCGGTCGCGGCGGCCCTGCGTGCCATCCACGGCGCCCCGTCCCACCCCTGGACGGTCGAGGAACTCGGCGCCCTCGGCGGCCTCTCCCGCGCGGCATTCGCCCGACGGTTCACCGCGCTGGTGGGCGAGCCCCCGCTCACGTACCTCACCTGGTGGCGCATGACGACCGCGGGCCGCCTGCTCCGCACCGGCGACATCCCCCTGCGCCAGGTGGCCCAACGCACCGGCTACACCTCCGAGTTCGCCTTCGCCAAGGCGTTCAAGCGGGAGTACGGGGTGGCGCCGGGGCAGTACCGCAGGCGCGCCTCCTGAGCGCCTCCCGCGCTGCGTGACGAAGGGGCGCCCGCCGGATCACCGGGGGCGCCCCTTCGCGGGTGTCACTTGCTCAGGTGGGCCCAGAACTCGTCGAACGAGAGGACCTTGTCGCCGTTGAGGTCACGGCTGGCGATGATGACCTCCGCCACCGACTCGGTGACGTTCCAGTCGCCGCCCTGGGCGAGGGCGGTCTTGAACTCGGCAGCGGTGATGAAACCGTCACCGTCCGTATCGATCCGCTCGAACTGCTTGCGTGCTTCCTCGATGTCCGCCACCGATCCGCCCCTTCGTAGTGCATTACTGCCATGTGTACGGAGGTCAGATTAACGGGCGAGCCGAGCACGCAGTGCGGCGACCACCCAGGCGAACTCCGCACGGTGCGCGGACAGCGGCTCCGTGCCGCGGACCAGCGCGTTCAGCTCCCGGAAACGGGCCATCTCGACATGCGCCGCGGACTCCAGGCGTTCCAGTACGGCCGCCCGGTCGGCGTTGCCGAGCAACGGGCCCAGCACCTCCTCGGCCCCGGGCGACTCGGGGTCGACGCCCTGCTCCAGGGCCTCGCCCGCGAGCTGCACCAGGCGGCTCATGAACCACAGGGAGGTGCCGGCCGGTACGTCCGGCCCCCGGTCCGCCGCGTTGAACTCGATCATCTTCCGCATGCGCGCGCGAAAGCCCTTGTCCTGCAACAGCTCGGCCAGCTCCACCCACGCGTCCACCTGCTCCGGCGTGGGGTCCTCGGGCAACTCGGCGAGGCCGAATCGCATCCTGGTGCGGATGTCGGGGTCCGCGGTGTCGAGGCCCCCGAAGGTCTCTTCCATGAAGTCGTCGGCGATGCGCTTGCGCTCCGCGGCCGACAGCCGCGCCAGCTTGTTCATGAGTGTCATCTCCTCCGCGGTGGAACCGCGTCGCGCCACGGTCGACAGCACCGCCCGGGTCACCTTCAAGGACCGGATCTGCGCGTCCAGCGCCACCACGTGCGCGGCCGCCACCTCCGCGACCGTCGTCTCGCCCGCCAGCACCTTGCGTACGTCGTCCAGGCCCAGGCCCAGTTCGCGCAGGGTGCGGATCAGCTCCAGGCGGGCGACGGACGCGGCGTCGTACAGGCGGTAGCCGCCCGAGGAGCGGGCCACCGGAGGCAGGGCACCCTCGTCCGACCAGTAGCGGATGGTGCGGACGGACAGGCCGGTGCTCCGGGACAGCTCTCCGATGGTGAAAAGTCCGGTGCCGTCATCGATCATGTCTGGGAGTGTGGGCCTTCCAGTGGGTGGAGACTCAAGGTGAGCACGCAAACGTGGGGACTCGAGGTGCGGGGGCGCGGTCGTGGCTGACACTCTGCGGGACATTCTGAACGCGGCGGCTCGTGGTGTCTTTCCGCCTCCCGACGGCTCTCTCACCGTCGTGCGTCAGCATTCCCACCGGGACGCGGGGGTCATCGCCTTCACGGCGCACACGGTCGTCTTCACCGACGAGGATCCGCGGTGGGTGCGCGAGGCGCTGGCCTCGGTGGACTGCGACGCGCTCGCCGCGCCGATGAACGCGCGGTTCCTCGCGGCGCTGATGGAGCGTACCGGGCGGGCCGGCGACACCATCGACGTGCTCACGGTCGGCTCCCCGCTCCCGGGCGAGCCACCGCTCGAGCTGAAGGAGATCCACGACCCCGACCATCCGCGGGTCGTCAGTTCCCGCAGGCGCCGCGACGACGTGCGGGTGTGGGCCACCGAGGGCGGCGTGCTCGTGATGGGGCGCGGCGTCGCGGGCCGGCTGGAGGCCGCGGTCGAGGTCGACGAGGGCGTACGGCACCGAGGGCTGGGGCGTGCGCTCGTCTCGGCGGCCCGGCAGCTGAGCGGGGGCGAACCGGTGTGGGCCCAGATCTCGCCGGGGAACGCCCGCAGTCTGCGGGCGTTCCAGGCGGCCGGTTACCGTCCGGTGGGGTCGGAGGCGCTGCTCATCACCCGCTGAGCGGGTCCCCGGGGTCGCTCGGAGGTCAGTGCCAGGGCTCGTAGTTCGGGTTGCTCGCGCAGTCGCTCATGATCTCGGTCTTGGTCTTCTTGTCGACCGGGCAGACGCCGATGATGTACTGGCGCGCGATACCGCCCGGGAAGGCGACCTCGACCTGGTCGGCCCACTTGTGGGTGTCGCCGATGGTCTTGTTGACGTCCACGCCGCCGGGCGCGTCGATGTAGTAGTTGTAGCCGGACTTGTACCAGGTCTTGTACAGGTCGTGGTCGTACGTCGTCGACACGTACGGCGAGGGCTGGTTGACGAGGACGTACTGCTCGATGTCGTACTGCCCGTTGACGACGTCCTTCGGGTAGAAGCCCTGCTCGAACACGGTCGCCGGGCCACGGCTGTCGCTGCGGTAGAGCGTGCCGCAGGTCCTGCGCCAGACCGGGTCGGGGGTGATGCGTGCGACGTTCACGCGGCGGTCGGCGGCCGCCTTGATCGGGTCGGCGAACTGGGGACAGACGGGCGCGGCCGACTTGGTTGCCGTCGCCGGGACGGGAGAGGCGGGGGTCGCGGCGGACGTCGCGAAGACGGCCCCGAGGGAGAGGACGACGGCAGCGGCCCGCCGCCGCAGGCGAGTTGTGATCACGAGGAGCACGATCACGGTTCCGCGGCGGCGGGTCGGGGATCATCACCCGTACGGCGGCGTGTCATCCGCCCGATGTCAACTGCGGGCCCGTCAGCGGAAGATGCCCGTGTGGCCGAGCGAGTAGCGGCCCGGCTGCGGGTACACCGCGAGGCCGTGCGGGCCGCTACCGACCGGGATGCGGGCGAGCAGGATGCCGGTACGGGTGTCGATGGCGTACACCTCGGAGTTGTAGCGGCCGGAGAGCCACAGGACCTTGCCGTCCGCGGAGACGCCACCCATGTCGGGGCTGCCGCCCTGGGGCAGGTACCACTTCTTGGTGAGCCTGTTCTGCGTGAAGTCGAAGACGGAGATGGTGCCTTCGCCTCGGTTGGAGATGTACATCTCGCGCGAGTCGCGGCTGACGTACAGGCCGTGGGTACCCTTGCCGGATGGCAGCAGGGTCGGCCTGGTGAACTTGTCGCCGTCCAGGACCCATACGCCGTTGGCCATCATGTCGGCGATGTAGAACCTCTTGCCGTCCGGCGAGATCTTCACGTCCTGCGGCATGGAGCCGTTGAACGGCAGTTTCTCCTGCGCGACCACCTTCATCTTCTGCGTGTCGACCTTCAGCAGTTCGCCGCTGAACTCGCACGACACGATGAAGTAGCGCCCGTCGAGGGAGAAGTCGGCGTGGTTGACGCCGTAGCAGCTGACCGGCACGGTCTTCACGCGCTTCATGGTGTGCGCGTCACGGAAGACCAGTTCGCGGTCGAGGGAGGCCATCACGATGGCGTACGTGCCGTTGGGCGTGAAGTAGAGGTTGTAGGGATCGTGCACGCTGACCGGTTTACCCGCCTTGCCGGTCTTCGGGTCGATGGGCGTGAGGGTGTTGCCCTTGTCGTTGTTGACCCACAGGGTCTTCATGTCCCATGAGGGGACCACGTGTTGGGGCAGGGCGCCGACCGGGATCGTCGAGATGACCTGGTACGTACGCGGGTCGATGACCGTGACGGTGTTGGACTGGGTGTTGGGGACGTAGACGCGGGCGGGGAAGTCCTTGACCACTGGGGAGAGCCTGTTCGGGCGGTCGGCGGCGTAGACGTCCGTCGGGTCCAGCACGGGGGGCATGCCGGGCAGCCCTTGGACCGCCTTCTTCGTCGGCGGGGCGGGCTGGATGGCGGCCTTGGTGCCGAGGGCCTCGTTCGCGTGTTCCTTTGGCTCACTGCCACAGCCCGCGAGCGCGGCGAGGACGGCGCCGGCGATCAGTACGCGCTTGATGGTGGTGTGGTGCATCAGCTCAGCAGCTCCGTGGTGGTGACCGCGTGCAGGCCGCGGCGGTGGAGTTCTTCGAGGACGGCAGGGAGTGCGGCGACCGTGTCCGCGTACCCGAAGTGCAGGCTCACGATCGATCCGGCGCGGACTTCGCCCAGGATGTTGCGGGTGACGGCAGGCGCGCCCGGCGAGGTGAAGTCGAGCGAGTCGACGTCGTAGGAGAGCGTGTGCGGATAGCCCGCGGTGCGGGCGAGCCGTGCTACGAGGGGTGAGGCGTGGGGAGTGCGGGACGGTCGGAACCAGGTGCCGATCGAGCCGGTGAGCCGCGTCAGGCGCTCCGCGCAGCCGCGGATCTCCGCGTGCGCGTCCGCCTCCGACATCGCGTTGATGTCCAGGTGGCGCAGGGTGTGGTTGCCGAGGTCGTGGCCGCCGTCGAGGATGCGGCGGGCGATGTCGGGGTGCTCGTCGAGCCAGGTGCCCACCGCGAGCACGGTGACGCGGGCGCCGCCCTTCTCGGCTTCGCCGAGGACCGCCTCGGCGATGGTGGGGTCGCCCTGGCCGTGGAAGGTGAGCGCTACTTGAGGGCGGGTGCGGGGGCCGTGGGTGATCTGCTCGGGCTGGTTCGGGAAGCGGCGGGGGGTGCGGGCGGGGGGTGGGACTGGGGCCTGGGACGCGGTGTGGGTGGCAGGGGTGGCCCGGGGTGCGCTGTGGGCCGCCGGGGGTGGGGCTGCGGCGCCTGCTGTGGAGCAGCCGGCGGTCAGTGTTCCGGCGGCGAGTGCGACGCCCGTGCGCAGCGCCGTACGTCGGTCCGGTGCGGGGTGGGCGACGGTGTCGGCCTCGCGGGAAGGGTGAGGGGGGTGCGCGGGGTGCGCGGGCGTGGTCACTCGCACCATTTAAGGGCGAGTTGACCTAAAAAGCGGCGATTGGCCCGCTCAGAGGGCTGCGCGGGTCGCGTTCGCCGGTGGGCGGGTCGGGCTTGCCCCAGTGGGTGGGTCGGGCTTGCCCCGGTGGGTGGTTTCGCCTGCCCGCCGGTGGGTGGTTTCGCCTGCCCGCCGGTGGGTGGTTTCGCCTGCCCGCCGGTGGGTGGTTTCGCCTGCCCGCCAGTGGGTGGTTTCGCCTGCCCGCCAGTGGGTGGTTTCGCCTGCCCGCCAGTGGGTGGTTTCGCCTGCCCGCC
>NZ_JBVHRI010000007.1:0-468222 GCF_055566975.1 Streptomyces sp. NPDC027189 | reverse complement strand
GACCGGTGCCTTGTGCGGCATCGACATGGGCGTAGCCCACTTCCTCACCACCTCCCAGGGCGAGCACCAGCCGAACCCGAGGCACGGCAAACGCAACGCCGATGCCCTCGCCGGTGCGCAGCGCGCGCTGAGTGCGTTCCCGCGGCGCAAGCGTGAGAACCGCACCGCCAGGCACCGGCGGGCGGTGGAGAAGGTTGCCGAGCTGCACCGCAAGGTCAGGCGGCAGCGCACCGACCACGCGCACAAGACCGCGCTGGCGATGGTCCGCGCCTACGACGTGATTGCGCATGAGCAGCTTCGCATCGCGCACATGGTCCGCGTGCCCAAGCCCAAGCCCGACCCCGACAACGCGGGGGCGTTCCTGCCCAACGGTGCTGGCGCGAAGGCCGGGTTGAACAAGAGCATTCACGATGCGGCTTGGGGGGTGTTCCTGGGCATCCTCGCGCACAAGGCTGAAAGCGCCGGTCGCAAGCTGATCCCAGTGGACCCCCGCAACACTTCCCGCACCTGCCCCAAGTGTGGGCACGTGTCCGGCGAGAACCGCACCACCCAAGAGAAGTTCGAGTGCACCCGGTGCGGGCATATCGCCAACGCCGATCAGGTCGGTGCACTCAACGTTGCGATCAGGGCCGGGCTGGTCCTTCCTGCCGTGGCCTAGCCACTGACGGGAGAAGCCCTCCGGATTTATCCGGAGGGAGGAGTCACGAAGGGCAAGGCGATGACCGCGGTTGCAACTGACCAGCCGGCGCCCTCGGATGACGGCTGGAAGTGGATCGCCCTGGACGGGGCGTCGATCGCCTTCGACAGCGGCAACTCCACCAGCGGCGTCATGGACAAGTACAACAACGCCGGCGACGTCCAGCCGGGCACCTACCAGTGGCGCAGCCAGGACTTCGACTTGGCGCCGGCGCAGGCGCAGGACGGCACGCTGCTCTACGCGGAGGGCAACGGCGTCGCCTTGCGATGGAAGATGTCGGCGGCGGACTGGACTTCCACTCCCCGAAGGGGAGGCTTCCGGCACGATCGCAGCGTCACGGTTACGCAGCGCGAGGTCGGCCGGCGCGCCCCGTCTGGGGCTTCCTGGCGACCTTCCACGAGGCAGGCGGCCCGCTTCGGCGATGCTCGGGCAGACGATCAGGCTGCTCTTGTCGCCGCCGTCGGCGCCGTACACGCTGACTGAGCTGTAGGCCGTCTGGCCGAACGCCCCTGCAGACTGTGGTGGGGGCGTTTTAGCGTGGTCTCCCCGACTGGAGGAGCGAGCATGCCGGAGGAGTCGACGTCTGGCCGGCTGGGCATGGAGGCGCGGAGCGTGAAGTTCCCGGACGGCAGCCGCGGGATCATCCTCGTGAAGGCAGGGACGCCGCAGGATGAAGCTGATCTGATCGCGGCGCAGGTGTGGACGGAACTGCTGGAGTCGAGTGCTCCGGACGCGTAGTCGTGCAGCTGCCGGAGCCGTGCGAGCTGACAGGTTCGCGCCCCGTCTCGCGCGTCGCGCTGGGCCTGACCTGCCCGCGCGTCCCGTCTGGCTCGTACGGTGCGGCCTGCGGTTTCTGTCCGCAGGCTCGGCGCACGGGGGCTGTTGAGGCGGGGCCGCACCGTTTCGGTGGTGGGTAGTTCACGTGCCCGTTCTGCGAGCTGCCGCAGGGAGGGAGCCTGCTTTGGAGCACGACTGGGTGCCGCTGGAGCCAGGTCACCGCAGGCCGACTCATGAGGCGATCATGTTCACGCTGGCATGCCGTTATCAGGAGCAAGTCACACGTGTGCTCGTGCTCGGCGCCTTCCTCACTTCCTTCAGCACTGAACCAAGTGGAGGGGTGCGCATCACTGACGGAATCCAAAGAGCCCCACCAACCGTGGTGCTGGGATCCAGGGCGGCCGCCTCGACAGGCGAGGGACCGTGAGCCCCCTTTCAACGCCCTGACGTGGGAGCCGTCAATCGCCGTTTCATCGTTGTCGTCGCGAACAAGGTCAGCAGTCACGTCGCAGAGTCTGCCCAGACGCGTCGTCAGGCGTCAGGCGAGATGCCGATGTCGGTGGGACCGACGATCGGGGACCCGTCCGGTTCAGCGCCAGCCGCCGTGGCGAGGCTCCGAGTACGCGCCGAACGGTGGGTCATATGTCTGCCCGTCCTCGGTGGCCAACACGTAGTGAGGCTCGGTCCTTGAGGCGGCATCCCGCAATCGGATGACGAGGTCGCCGACGGGAACGACACGCAGCGACAGGGCCGCGGCCACGCGGGCACGTTCCTCGGCGATCTCGGGATTGTCCCTGGCCAAGTACCGTTCGAGGTGCTGGGCAGAGACCTGCATGACCTCCATGTTGCCCCCGGCGGAGAACCTGGGGCAGTCCTGCCATTGCAGCCCGATGATGATCTCCAGTGCGCCCGCCAGGTCGTCGGCGATCAGGCCGCCTTCCCCTTCGGAACTCGCGAACACCACCGGCCGGCGGCCGTCCTCTTCAGCGCACAGGAAATACGTCCCACCGGCGGACTCCCCGGCGATTGCCTCCAGGGGCGCACCCGAAGCAAGCCTCAAGCCCTCGCCGGACCGCTTCCGCCCGATGTCGAAACTGAAGGATGACCGCAGCAGCCCGTGGATGTCCGGGGTGTGCTGGATCAGGTCGAGCAGATGATCACTTGCGGTCATGGCATGGACGATAGCGAGTGCCATTGACACGCAAGGCCCAGGACGAACAGCGGGCCCGTGACCCGACCCTGGCGCGACTGCGATGGATGACGTACTCCGTATTCCGCTACGGGTGTCGGGCCGGGTGATCGAGGGGGTTCGCAGTCACGTACGGGCACGTATCCGGTATCGAGGAGTCGGCCCGGCCTGTTCGGTATCGAGGAGTCGGCCCGGCCCGGTCGACCGGCGACGGACCGGTCTGGTGCCCCAATTGGAGGGTGAGGGCGGAACCATCCGAGGCGCAAGAGGTACCTCAGCCAGGCCGCCCGGCGAGGTTCCGCGACTGCGGTTCTCCGTGGCTTCGGCGGTATTCGCCTGGGGGCATTCCGTAGCGAGCCTTGAAGGTCCGGCTGAAGGCGGCGGCATCGGAGAAACCGGCGCGGACCGCGATCGCGGCGACACTCCGGCCGGCCAGACGGGGGTCAGCAAGGTCGGCCCGGCAGCGCTCCAGCCGTTGCTCCCGGATGAATTCACCGATCGTCCTGCCGTCCTCCCGGAAGAGGTAGTGCAAGGCGCGCAGCGAGATGTGGTGGGCCGCGGCGACGGCCGTGGGGGTGAGCTCCGGCTCGCCGAGCCGGGACCGGATGAAGGACTTGATCTGGTGCAGCTGCGCCACCCGTCGTGCGGCTATGGTCTGCGGCCCGTCAGTGTCGATCAGACTCGCCAGGAACGCGGTGGTCAGGTCGACCACGGCAGATGTCAGCCGGTTGGTCTGACCGGCCTCCAGCTTCGGCCCCTGCTCGACGAGCCCACCGAGCAACTGGCTGAGCAGGGCACCGATGCCCGTGCGGGACGGCAGCGCAGTAGCCACCATCCGACGCAACGCCTGCTCCGGAACGGGCACCGCGCGCCGGGGCAGATGCAGCACGATGGACTGGGCCACGTCGTCGGTGGCGATCGATGCCCAGTACGGCTGAGAGGTGTCGTAGAGGACCAGGTCACCGGGGCTCGGATTTACCTGGTTACGGCCCTGCTCCCTCTGCATGGCCCCTTTGACGACCAGGGCCAGTACCCACAGTTCGGGGTCGGAACGCTGGATGAGGCGTCGCGAACGTATCGACTGCATAGCAGGGAACACGACGCTGGAGACACCGATCCCGTCGCCCAGCGACAACAGCGTCGCCGAGGCTGAGAAGTCCGCGACGTGCTCGGTGACGATGTCGTGCGGTGCCATGTCGCGTGCCACCAGCTCGCAGAACCAGCTGAACCGCTCGGCTGCCGGCAGGTCCCGGCTACACAGCGTCAACACCCTATAGTCACACCCCGTCTTGGCAGCCGCCCCAGACAGACGCAGGGCGCCGCTTCCACCCCACATGCATAGTCTTGCATCGCAAACGGCCTGGGGAAGCGCGTTATGCGTCAACTACAGCCGTGACGAGTCCGACGGCCGTTGCGTTCAACGCCTCCCTCCGCCCCGTACCGCTGAGGACGGACATCTGGTCGGCCACTGTGCGCACGAACCCGCGCAGCAGCACGCTGACCATCGAAGCGCTCGTCAGGCGGCACGCCACACAGGTCGACTTCGATCGCGAACACCCCCGTATGTGGTGCGCTGAACATCAACAGTTCCTGCGCTGGCCATCAATGACCTGCAGAGTCCCGGGCGGCGAGGATAAGCCCGTCGACCACACCAGACGGACCGTGGTACGGGGCGGCCACGGCCGCCGGGCGGAGCCCGGGGATTTGAGGGGGAAGTTCCCCGGGCTCCGCCTGGCCCAGACCCTGCCGGGCCACACCCGGGCCCGATACCGGCCGTTCCGGCGGTGTGCCGTCAAACATCGAGCCACCAGGGCCTTCTGGCGCTCACGGCCTTCAGCGCCTCGTGCGGCAATCGAGGCCCGCCTCGCCCGCCCGCTGGACGCCGCGGCGGACACGTGGGCCGGGCTGACGCGCGGCTACGGCTCACGAGCGGAGTGGCACGCCAAGTGCCGCCGCCTGCACGCGCTCAAGGACCGATTTTGGCAACACCGTGGTCCGTGGGAGTTGACGTGTTTGAGGCCCTCGGCACGCAGGATGGCAGGCTGTGGCGGCGTCTTCGCCTACCGGACGATGAGCTGCTGGACGTCTGGTGGCGGGCCGGTGAGCGGGTCCCACGGGGTGGCTGCGCATACGACCGTGCGCCGGGGTCAGCCTGGGGACGAGGGCCGTTAGCCCATCCGCTGTCCGCCGGCGAATCCTCCACTGCGTCGGCCTCTGCTGCAGCGACCTGCGTAAATGCTCATGCGAGAGCAGTCATTACGCCTGCCCGAGTGACACATGTGCCGATGCGTCATGTTGCGGAGCTGACGGAGTGTCGGTTGCCTCGTCGGTGGAGCACAACAGGGGCACCGCGCAGACAGGCCGGTCACTGCTCCATTGGAGGATTCCCTTGCGAAACACACACGTTGGCGCTGGTATCGGCATGGTTATCGGTGTCCTGGCTCTGCAGAGTCCGTCCGCTGTCGGCGCCGGTGACTCAGATCTCCACATCCGCCCGGGGAATGCCTCCCCGGGCTCTACGGTCACCGTCAGCACCACGGCCTGCGGCCCGGACGTCACCTACGGCAAGGGCGAGTCGGAGGCGGGAGGACCGTTCCACCTCTTCGAAGGCGACCACGAGGGCGAGCTCACCGGCGAGTTCCAGATCCCGGAGGACAGAAGTCCCGACACGGACACCGACACCGTCACCGTCAAGTGCCCGCCACGGACCAAGATCATTGACACATACCAGATCACCGGCCGCCAGCCGAACGGCGCCGTCGAAGCGGGCTTCGCAGATACCAGGGACACCGATACACCCATCGCTGTGGGCGGTGTGCTGCTCGCCGCGGCCGCCGCCGGGTGTCTGCTCAGGATGCGCCGCCGCTCACACGGCAACCGAACCTGACCGCCCACTCCCCCGCGCCTGCCCCCGGCACCGCACACACCCCCGAGGGGCCGCACGAATGAACCCCACCCGGCTGCAGGCAAGAGGCCCAACCGCGATGGAACCCGCACTCAAGACCAGCGCGCCCCTACACACCTTCGTCCGCACGGTCACGCACCTGGCACTGGCACTGGCACTGGTGACAGGTACCGTGCTGATGATCGGCGCGATGCACGACAGGCAGCCACCGCAGCCTTCGGCCGGCCAGGCCTTCTCCACCCCCTCGGCCGGCCCCACGCCCGGCCGCACCGCCGCCCAGCCGCTGCCCCCCGCACAGCCCGTCCGACTTCGCATCCCCGCCATCAACGTGAACGCCCCCATGACAAAGCTGGACCTCGACAGCGCGGGGGCGCTACGGCCCCCGCCCGCCGACAACCCCAACCTCGCCGGCTGGTACGGCCAGGGCACCGCACCAGGCTCGGCGGGCACAGCCCTCACCGCCGGGCATGTGGACCTGCCCGGCGGCAGCCCCGGCGTTTTCTACCAGCTCGGCGCCCTGGCCAAGGGCGACACGATCGAGATCAGCCGGGCAGACGGGCGCACAGCCGTATTCACCGTCGACGCCGTGGAGGTCTACGACAAGAAGAAATTCCCCAACAAAAAGGTCTACGGCAGCTCCGACCTGCCCGAACTACGGGTCATCACCTGCGGCGGCTACGTCGCGAACACCGGATACCAGGCCAATGTCGTCGTCTACGCGACGCTCACCGCAGTGAAACAGGCCGATGTTCGCCGCGCCGGTCCGGTCCCTCTGGCGCAGCACGATGCGGCAGAGGTTGTCCCGGCCGACCAGGGCCAGGCCGCGGCCGGAGTTACCGACGCCCCCTCCCCTGCTCCGGAAGGGGCGTGATCAGCGTGGCCCGGAACCGCCGTCTGATCCTGAGCTCGCCGTCCGAGTGTGGTGCCTGCTGGGCGACGGCCACCGCTACGGGGAGTGAGCAACCCGGCGACGGCCTGGACGATGTCGGTCATGTGCTCGCGGCGGTACAGATGCCCAAAGTCGGCCCCCTGACCGACGAGGAGTACCTCGCACCCGGCCATCGCCCCCGCAACGGCCTCACAGCGCCAGCAGTACCTGCGGTTTCGCTGGCGCATCCTGCCCGCCGAGGCCGAACTGCTCACCCACACCGCGCGCACGATCCTCGACGAGCACGGCATCGGCGAACCCGTCCAGTGGGCCCCTCGACTCGACGCCGCCAGTCTGCGCCGCCTCCACCTGCCGGGGCCTGATCCGGACAGCATCACCGTTGCCCGGCTCCACCAGGCCGTGCCCGTGGGCGACTTCGCCGTCGCCCAGGTCGCGCAAGATCTGAACACCACCACGGCCGACGTCATCTATCTGTTGTCCCGGCACCCGGTCGACTGGAGCCCGCCCCGGTTTCGCCGCACTCAGCACACAGCCACCCGCATCGAACAATGGCGCACCTGGTACGAGCAAGACCACCTGTCGCTCCAGGACATCGCGGACCGGGAAGGAACGAGCCTCGCCACCGTGCGCCTGGCACTGCTCAAGAACGACGTTCCGCTCCGCCCGGCCGGGTCCTGTCCGGGACGCCCGAGGAGGAGATGAGCTGGCCTGGGTCCGCTGGGTTTGCTGGGTTCAGGAGGCGATGAGGCTGATGCGCTGCAGCCAGGCGTGGATGTCGCTGTCGGCTTGGTCGGCTTCTTCGCCCTGCACTGCCAGTCCGTCGGCGAAGGTCGCGCCAGGGCAGGAAGCTGCGTAGTCGCGCGCGGTGGTGCCCAGGCCGCTCATGACGTGGGTGGTGAAAGGAACGACGGTCTTGCCGGTGAAGTCGAGCTTCTCCGTAAACGTCGTCATGATCATGGGTGCGCGGACGTTCCAGATGGGGCTGCCCAGCAGCACGGTGTCGTAGCTGTCCAGGTCAGGAAGCGAGCCCTTGATGGCGGGGCGGGCGTCGGCGTCCTGTTCGCGGACGTTGCGCTTCACGGTCGCGCCGTAGCTCTCCGGGTAGGGGGCGGTGGGCTCGATCCGGTACAGGTCGCAGTCGATGAGATCTTGGATTTTGCGGGCCATGACTTCGGTGTTGCCGACCTTCAGCGTGGTGCGATCGCCGTAGTAGTAGTTCTCGCCGGGGCGGGAGAAGTACGCGAGCAGCACCTTGCCGCGCGCTGTGCCGGTCGGCGGTGCACTGGGCGACGTCTGGCGCCCCTGGTCGGATCCCTGCTGGTCGTCGGCGGGTGTACAGCTGGTGAGGTGGGGTCCGGTCATGACGGTGATTCCTGTCAGCAACGCGGCGCGGAGGATCGTACGTCGCCGAACTGTGGTGGGGTCCTGCTGGTTCACAGATGTGCCCTTCGCGGAGGGATCTGGCAGCGGGAGGGGCGGCGAGCGACAGCTCGAGCATGGTGCTGCCGCTCGTCCCGTTGTGCGTGCGGGTTCAGGCGTCCAGGCGACGCTTGGCGAGCCAGGTGACGATCTCGGGATCATGATGGTCGAAGAACAGAGAGCTGCCGGTGTCGAGGGTGGCGATCTGGGCCAGCTGCTCGTCGGTGAGCTGGAAGTCGAAGACGTCCATGTTCTCCGCCATGCGCTCGGCGCGAACCGACTTGGGGATCGCGATGACACCGCGCTGGGTCAGCCAGCGCAGCACGACCTGCGCCACGGACTTGCCGTACTCCTTGCCGACACCGGCCAGCAGCGGGTTACTGAACAGGTCGTTCTTGCCTTCGGCGAACCCGCCCCAGGACTGGATCTGCACGCCGTGCTCCCGCATCAGGTCCTGGTAGTCGGCGCGCTGGAAGAAGGGGTGGGTCTCGATCTGATTGACCGCGGGGGTGATCTCGTTGTTGACGATCAGGTCGATCAGCCGGTCGGGGTAGAAGTTGGCGACCCCGATCGCCTTGGCGCGGCCCTCACGGTTGAGGGCTTCCATGGCGCGCCACTGGCCGTAGACGTCGCCGAAGGGCTGGTGCATCAGGTACAGGTCGAGGTAGTCCAAGCCCAGCTTGTTCAGGGACGTCTCGAAGGCACGTCGGGTGTTGGCCTCGGCGGGGGCGTCCTGCACCCACAGCTTGGTGGTGACGAACAGGTCCTCGCGCGGGATGCCGCTGGACTTGATGGCGCGGCCGACGGCTTCCTCGTTGCCGTAAGCGGCGGCGGTGTCCAGCAGGCAGTAGCCGGCGGCCAGCGCGTCGGCGACGGCGCGCTCGGTGTCTTCGGCGGGGATCTGGTAGACGCCAAAGCCGAGGAGCGGCATCTCGACGCCGTTGTTCAAGGTCACGTACTGCATGAGCGGGGTCCTTCGCGGTGTGCGGGTGACGGAAAAGGTGGGGGTTCAGGGGCGGATGAGGGCCTTGAGGACCCTGCGGTCGGCCATGGCCCTGTAGGCGTCCGGCGTCCGGGCGAGGGTGAATTCCTGGTCGAAGACGCGGCCGGGGGCGATGGCGCCGTCGAGGACGTCGGGCAGCAGTTGCTCGATGTAGGCGCGGGCGGGGCTGGCGCCGCCGGTCAGGGTGATGTTGCGCATGAACTCGGCGGGGCCGATCGGCCCCTGCTCGTACTGCGGGACGCCGAGCCGGCTGATGGTGCCGCCGTCCAGGACCGCGCCCAGGGCGGTGTCGAGGGCCTGGCGGGTGCCGACGGCCTCGATCACCTTGTCCACACCACCGGTCAGCTCGCGGATACGGGCGATGCCTTCTTCTCCACGCTCGGCGACGACGTCGGTGGCGCCGAAGTGGTGGCCCAGGTCGGTGCGCGCCTGGTGGCGGCCCGCGAGGACGATCCGCTCGGCTCCGAGTCGCTTGGCAGCGATGACCGCGCACAGGCCGACCGCGCCGTCACCGACGACGAGCACGGCGTCGCCGCGGGTGACGCCGGCGGTGACCGCGCCGTGGTGGCCGGTGGTCATCACGTCCGACAGGGCCAGCAGCGACGGCAGCAGTGCGGAGTCGGCGGCCACCGGCAGCTTCACGAGGGTGCCGTCAGCGTAGGGGACGCGGATGGCTTCGCCCTGCCCGCCGTCGACGCCGTCGAATCCGTATCGGCCGCCGTTGCGGCACGAGATGTGCAGGCCCGTGGCGCAATAGTCGCAGGTGTTGTCGCTGTAGGTGAACGGCGCCACGACCAGGTCGCCTGTCTTCAGGCCGGTTACGTCCGCACCGGTCTCTTCGACGATGCCGAGGAACTCGTGGCCCATGGGTCGGCCGGTGTCGGTCGCGGGCATCGATCGGTACGGCCACAGGTCACTGCCGCACACGCACGCGGCGAGCGTGCGCACGACAGCGTCGGTGGGATTCACGATCTCCGGATCGGGCCGGTCCTCGACGCGGACGTCTCCGGCGCCGTACAACACTGCTGCACGCATGAAAGGGGGTACTCCAAACGGGGGAACGGGGTGCCGAACCGAGCGGTGGGGGCGCAGGGTCAGCGTTCGAGCATCTGCGCCTGCGCCTCGGTGTGCGTGTCGCCGGCGGCGGGCGGCAGGCTGCTGAGCTTGTCGAGCTGCTCGCCGGTCAGCGTCACGGCATCGGCGGCCGTGTTCTCCTCGACGCGGCTGACCCGCTTGGTGCCGGGGATCGGGGCGATGTCGTCACCCTGGGCGAGCAGCCACGCCAGGGCCACCTGCGCGGGCGTGGCGCCGACGTCGGCGGCCAGGGCCTGCACCTCGTCGGCGATCGCGAGATTGCGCTGGAAGTTCTCGCCGGTGAAGCGCGGATTGTCGCGACGGAAGTCGGAGGCGTCGAACTGGTCCGTGGAGCGGATGGTGCCGGTCAGGAAGCCGCGGCCGAGCGGCGAGAACGGCACCAGGCCGATGTTCAACTCCCGCAGCACGGGCAGGACGCGCTCCTCGATCCCCCGTGTCCACAGGGAGTACTCCGACTGGACCGCGGTGACCGGCTGGACGGCGTGGGCGCGGCGGATCGTGTCCGGGCCGGCCTCCGAGAGGCCGAACGCGCGCACCTTGCCCTCGGCGATCAGCTCGGCGACGGCGCCGGCGGTCTCCTCGATCGGCGTGTTCGGATCCACCCGGTGCTGGTAGTACAAGTCGATGTAATCGGTGCCCAGCCGCTTCAGGGAGCCCTCGACGGCGGCGCGGACGTTGGCCGGTCCGGAGTCCAGATTCCAGGCCCCCTCTCCACCGTGGGCGACCAGGCCGAACTTCGTGGCCAGCACCACCTGGTCCCGGCGCCCCTTCAGCGCCCGGCCCAGCAGCTCTTCGTTGGTGTAGGGGCCGTAGATCTCAGCGGTGTCGATGAGTGTGACGCCCAGCTCCAGCGCCCGGTGCACGGCCCTGATCGACTCCGCCTCGTCGGTGCCGGAGCCGGTGTAGCCGTGGGACATGCCCATCGCACCCAGCCCGATCCGGGAAACCTCCAGGTCACGCAGATTGATGTACCGCATTTCGCCCTCTCCGGTTCGTGGTGCTGCCCGGCACCCTCCCTCTCGCCCTGCCTGGCAGGTCGTGCCTGCGGTGGCTGGGCGGGGCCGGGGTACCGGCGTCTTGCTCCTTCACCTTCGCCCGGATTGAGCCGGTGTGGCAGGGCGGGCTCTTCAGGGGTAATGACAGGGCCCCCCTCCCGCCTGCACGGCGGGTGCCCAACGGGTGAGACTGGAGTCATGGCATCCGAGAGCGCGCACAGCGAGGGCGCCGAGCTGGGCCGCTACCTGCGCGCCCGCCGCACCCAAACCAGCCCCGAACGCGTCGGCCTCACTATCGGTGCCGGCATCCGCCGCACCCCCGGCCTGCGCCGCGAGGAGCTGGCCACCCTCGCCGGCATCAGCATCGACTACTACGTGCGCCTGGAACGCGGCAAGGAGACTCGCCCCAGCCCCGCCGTCCTCGACTCGCTCGCCCGCGCTCTGCACATGGACGACCAGGAACACCAGCACCTGCGCGAGCTCGCCGCCCGCGCCGCCCGCTACGTCTCCGAACCACCGCCCGCACCCAGCCGCACCGTGCGCCCCCACCTCAAGCTGCTGCTCGAATCACTGCGCCCGAACCCGGCCTACGTCATCAGCCGCAGCATGGACATGCTCGCCTGGAACCCCGGCGGCCTCGCCCTCTACGCGGGCCTGGACGACTGGCCCGTCAAACAGCGCAACCTGGCCCGCTACCTCTTCCTGCACCCTGCAGCCCGCGACCTCTTCCCCGACTGGGACCGGCAGATCACCGCATGCGTCGCCCGTCTGCGTGCCATCGCCGGCACCGCCCCCGACGCCCCCGACCTCACCAACCTCGTCGGCGAACTCCTCCTCAAGAGCCCCGACTTCGCGGGGCTGTGGGAACGCTACGAGGTGACCGGACGCAAGCCCGCGCACAAGACGTTCCAGCACCCCCAAGTCGGGACGGTCACCCTGACCTCACAGTCATTGCACGTGGAAGGCACCCCCGGTCAGCGCATCGGCGTCTACACCGCCGAACCCGGCAGCCCGGACCACGACGCCCTGCTCCTGCTCGACATGACCGCACCGCGGCCAACAGAACGTCCCGCTCCCGCCCCGAAAGCCACCGGGCAGCAGCCGTAAGCCACCGCGGCACGCGACCTACGGCCGTTGCCCTCACAGGCCCGTGAGGGAAATGCCACGTCCCTGAGACAACGCCGCTGAGCCACGACGTGAGACAACGGCGGCCATGACGTGGGGCAGGGGAGGTTCGCGTGTCAACTCCACCGTGACAGTCAGTCTCCGTCCAGGCGGAGGCGAAGCCGCAGCGCGTCGCCATCGCCAGCGGGCGGGCGAATCGTCTGTGGCCAGAGAGAAACATCATGAGTCTTGAGACATCCAACTCGTTGTGCGAAGCGGCATTTCATGACCTCTTCCAGTGGCCGATACGGTCGGATTCATGGAGTGGAATTTTCCGACGGCCGAAAACCTCGCGGCTGCCTTGCGTTCCGGTGAAGTGACCTCGGCGGAACTGACCGACGAGGCGATCACCCGTATCGAGCGGGACGACAAGGCGATCAACGCGATCTGTGTGCCGGACTTCGGCCGGGCACGGGCCGCCGCGCGCGGTGCCGACCAGGCGCGCGCCCGCGGTGAGGACCGGCCGCTGCTCGGCATTCCGGTGACGGTCAAAGAGTCCTACAACATCGCCGGACTGCCCACGACCTGGGGCATGCCGCTGCACCGGAACTACATGCCGGCCGAGGACGCGGTGCAGGTGTCGCGGCTCAAGGCCGCGGGCGCGGTGGTGCTCGGCAAGACCAATGTGCCTTTGGGGCTGCAGGACGTGCAGAGCTTCAACGAGATCTACGGCACCACCAACAACCCGTGGGACCACCGTCGTACGTCGGGCGGATCCTCCGGCGGCTCGGCGGCGGCCCTGGCGTCCGGATTCGGCGCGCTGTCCATCGGCTCCGACCTCGCCGGCTCGTTGCGCACCCCCGCGCATTTCTGCGGCATTTACGCGCACAAGCCGACACTCGGGCTGGCGGCGAGCCGCGGCATGGTCCCGCCGCCCGGGCCGGCCCTGCCGGTCGAGCACGACCTCGCCGTCGTCGGTCCGATGGCGCGCACCGCTCGCGACCTCACGCTCCTGCTCGACGTCATGGCCGGACCGGACCCGCTGACGCTCGGTGTGGCGTACCACCTGACGCTGCCGCCCGCGCGCCACGAACGGCTCCGCGACTTCCGGGTCCTGGTCCTCGACGAGCATCCGCTCATTCCGACCGGGTCCGCCGTGCGGGCGGGCGTGGGCCGGGTGGCCGACGCGCTTGTCGACGGCGGTGCCCGCGTCGAGCGGGACAGTCCGCTGCTGCCCGATCTGACCGAAGCCGCGGTGCTCTATACGCAGTTCCTGTTTTCGGGCTCCGTTGCACGTTTTCCCGTCGAAGCGTACGAGCAGCTGCAGGCCCGCGCCGCCGGACTGAGCGCAGACGACCAGAGTCTCGATGCGGCGCGGCTGCGCGGCATGGTGTTCAGCCACCGCGACTGGATCGAGGCGAACAGCTTTCGCGAGCTCCACCGCCATGGCTGGCGGCAGTTCTTCGCCGAGTTCGACGCCGTGGTGTGTCCCATCACGCCCACTCCCGCGTTCCCGCACGACCACAACCCCGACCTGATGAAACGTCGGATCGACATCGACGGCGTCGAGTATCCGTACTTCGACCAGCTCGTCTGGGCCGGTCTGGCCACCATGCCCGGTCTACCCGCCACCGCTATACCAGCGGGCCGGTCGCCCGAGGGTCTGCCGGTGGGAGTGCAGCTCATCGGTCCGATGTTCGAGGACCGCACCCCGCTGCGGCTGGCCGAATTGCTTGAGCAGAAGATCGGCGGCCTCCAGGCACCGAAGTAGGGCGTACTACCTGGGTGTCCGTCGAGGGCGAGGTGCGGATCACGACGAGATCCTCCGAATGCGCGCAGTCGCTGCCCGGCACGCGAATGTCACCCGCCTCCCGCAACACGACAGGAGGTCGTCGCCGCAGGTCAGCGGCGTGCACTCTCATCGGTGGCCTGGCGAACCACGGGGAAGTGCAGTGGAGTTGAGACGGTCCACCGATGGCCGCCGCGACGCGTCGCGACAGCAGCCGGTGGCCGCTCTCCTCGATCGCGACGCTGTGGTGATGGGTCTTGCCTGCGTCGATGCCGGCCCAGATCGCGGCCATAGTGCCTCCGTGCGGTGCGGTGTGCAGATGCCTCCCGACGGACGACCTCGTGTCGATTCCCTACGGAGCGATCATTCGCAATTCCTAATTGGCAGCCGAGTCGTCGTGGGGCGTCGGGCGGCCAATCAGTGGAAGCCACAAGCGGCAGAAGGTTGAAAGCCACACCCGACGCCCCTGGGTGGGCCAACCATACGAACGGCTCGCCCGGTGCCGGAACAGAACGTAGGGAAGCTTGATGACCGTGAGGTTCGTGCCGTCGAAGATTGACCGCGTCAGTCAACCCAGCAGGTCGGCTACCTCAATGCCGAGCACAACCTCCGGCCGGCGGGCCCGCCCGCTGGGGCCCGCCAGATCGCCGTGCTGCGGGAGTTCATCGCACGTGTGAAGCTGGATGCTGGACTTCATTGATCGCGGAGGTCATCCGCCACCACGAGACGACAACTCGTGCTGAGCCCTGACGGGGAAGGCTCCAGCGGCCCGGGTGTGCTCCTCGGATCCGCCCCCGAACCAACAGGCCCGGTCATCGTGGCGCCCTCCCCAGAGGTGAGTCGAGGCGTGGACATCGAGCTGACGTACGGCAAAGGGCTTTTGCGTGGAATCGGCGGCGTGGAGATCGCCTATGGCCAACGGGAGTGGCTGGACAGCACACCCCGCGCCCTGGGTTCATGGACGCTGGAGTACCAGCGGTTCAGTTCAACCTTGTGCGCCGTGGGCGGCATCGAGATCACCTACCGCCGGTGGTCCAGCCTGCCGCTCGCCGTCGGTCAGTGGAGCTGTGAGCACAGCAGGTTCGGCGGCCGCCTGCTGCGCATCGGCCCTTATGAACTGAGGTACGACCGACGCGGCGGCCGTGTGTGTGCCGTCGGCCCGCTCGAGATCTCCTACGACCAACGCGGAAGCCGTCCCATACGCGTGCGACTGCATGACGAGGGCGAGTCGCTGTCCGACGACCTCCTCCTCGCGCTCTTCCTCGTGCTGTTTTGGCTCAGCAGAGCTGGGATGCGTACTACCAAGCCAAGAACTGATCAACGAAGGAACTGGCCGGCCGCGGGCCTTGCCGGCCCGAGGGCTGCATTCGCATCGCCCGCAGGAGGGTTCACTACCTCGCAACCCCGGGGCCTGGTGATCGTGGGACGTTGCCGAGCACGAGGGAGTGCACAGGTCAGTCCTACGGCGGTCAAACATCGGTGGCACGCAAGCAGCCTTCGCTGTCACGGGACACGTGGCGGGAGAGCCCAGCGCAGGAACGTCTGCTAAGCCTTGGCGTGCGCCAGGCGATAGGAGTCGGTGCCATGGGGAATCCTGTGCCCAACCGGTGATCCGGGTGGCGCACAGGGCGGCCAGGCGGGCCACGGCCTAGACCGGTCCCTCGTTCCGGGCAGGGCCTCGGCCATGTCGAGGTTGGTCATTTCTCGTCCCGTCGGGGCGTAGGCCGCGGACGGATATCCTGACAGGGTGATCGAGAATCTTCCTCCCTGTCCGAAGTGCTCATGTGAGTACACCTACGAGATGAACGCCCTCGTGGTGTGCCCGGAGTGCGGCCACGAATGGGTTCCCGCCGAGAGCGCCGCGGGCGGCGGGGATGCCGCCGGTGAGCGGGTGGTCAGGGACTCTGTCGGCAATGTGCTGCAGGACGGCGACTCCGTGGTCGTCGTCAAGGCGCTCAAGGTCAAGGGGAGCCCCTCGGGGATCAAGGCCGGTACCAAGGTGCGCGGCATCCGGCTGGTCGACGGGGTCGACGGCCATGACATCGACTGCAAGATCGACGGTTTCGGAGCGATGCAGCTCAAGTCCAGCGTGGTCAAGAAAGCCTGACCTTCGGCTGGTGGTGGGAGACCGGCTGTCTGTCACCGTTTCCGCCTCGGCTGGTCTTCCCGTTCGTGGAGGATTCTTCCGGGCGGCAGCAGGATGCTGAATTGCAAAATTTTGCAATTGGTTAGATGCTGTGTTGGCAGTGCCCGCAGGTAGCCACGGGCACAGCCTTCGCTTGCCCCGGGTGGGGCGCTGTCGGGGAAGCCGAGGGGTTGTGTCCGTTCCGCTGTACCAGGCCAAGGCCGAGTTCTTCCGGATGCTGGGGCATCCCGTACGGATACGGGTGCTGGAGCTGCTGCAGGACGGGCCGATGCCGGTACGTGATCTGCTGGCCGAGATCGAGGTGGAGCCCTCCAGCCTGTCGCAGCAGCTGGCGGTATTGCGCCGCTCGGGCATCGTCAGCTCCCAGCGCGAGGGCTCGACCGTGGTGTACGCGCTCGCCAGCGGGGACGTCGCCGACCTGATGGGGGCCGCTCGCCGGATCCTGACCGAGATGCTGGCAGGGAAGAACGAGCTGCTGGCCGAGTTGCGGGAAGCCGAGGTCGCCGCGCAATGAGAGTCTCGCTTGGCCGGGTCGGGCCCCGGCTCACCGCGCTGCTGCCCGGCCGTACGGATGTGGCGGAGATTCGCCGCGCCCCGCGCCGGGACCTGCTGGCAGGCCTCACGGTGGCGATCGTCGCGCTGCCGCTCGCGCTCGGTTTCGGCGTCTCCTCCGGCCTCGGCGCCGAGGCGGGGCTGGCGACCGCGGTCATCGCCGGCGCGCTCGCCGCGGTGTTCGGCGGTTCGAATCTTCAGGTGTCGGGGCCGACGGGCGCGATGACGGTGGTGCTGGTGCCGATCGTCGCGGAATACGGACCGTCCGGAGTGCTCACGGTCGGGCTGATGGCAGGCGTGATGCTTGTCGCGCTCGCCCTGCTGAGATCCGGGAAGTACATGCAGTACGTGCCTGCCCCGGTCGTCGAGGGCTTCACTCTCGGCATCGCCTGCGTGATCGGTCTCCAGCAGATCCCGAACGCCCTGGGGGTGCCCAAGCCCGAGGGGGACCGTGTTCTCGTGGTGACCTGGCGCGCCCTGGAGGAGTTCGCGAAGACCCCGAACTGGACCGCCGTGTCCTTCGCCGTGGCGGTCGCCGCCGTGATGCTCGTCGGCGCCCGTTGGCGGCCCATGATCCCCTTCTCCATCCTCGCGGTGATCGCGGCCACCGTGGTGGCGCAGGTCGCCGGCCTGGACGCGGCGAAGCCGATCGGGGACCTGCCGTCCGGCCTGCCCGCGCCGTCCCTCGCCTTCCTCGACCCGGGCGCGCTCGGTTCGCTGCTCGCCCCGGCCGTCGCGGTGGCGGCGCTGGCCGCTCTGGAGTCCCTGCTGTCGGCCTCGGTCGCCGACGGCATGACGGTGGGCCAGAAGCACGACCCGGACCGCGAGTTGTTCGGGCAAGGCCTGGCCAACATCGCGGCCCCGCTGTTCGGTGGGGTGCCCGCGACCGGCGCGATCGCGCGGACCGCGGTCAACGTCCGTACCGGCGCCGGGTCCCGGCTGGCGGCCCTCACCCACGCTGTGATCCTCGCGGTGATCGTGTTCGCGGCCGCGCCCCTCGTCTCCAGGATCCCGCTCGCCGCGCTCGCGGGCGTGCTGCTGGCCACCGCGATCCGCATGGTGGAGGTCGGCTCGCTGCGGGCCATGGCCAGGGCCACCCGCTCCGACGCGCTGATCCTCGTCCTCACCGCCGTCGCGACCCTCGCGCTCGACCTCGTCTACGCCGTGATCATCGGCCTGGTGGTCGCGGGTGCGCTCGCCCTGCGTGCGGTGGCCAAGCAGGCCCGGCTGGACCATGTCCCGCTTGACCGCGGTGACCACAGTGCCGAGGAGCACGCGCTGCTCGCCGAGCACATCGTGGCGTACCGCATCGACGGTCCGCTGTTCTTCGCCGGCGCCCACCGCTTCCTCCTGGAACTGGCCGAGGTCGCCGACGTGCGCGTCGTCATCCTGCGCATGTCCCGGGTCACCACCATCGACGCCACCGGCGCGCTCGTCCTGAAGGACGCGGTGGAGAAGCTCGGCCGGCGCGGCATCGTCGTCATGACGTCCGGGATACGCCCCGGCCAGCGCCAGGTCCTGGACTCGGTCGGCGCACTGGAGCTGCTGCGCCGGGAGGGACGCGAGTACGCCACCACGCCCGAGGCGATCCGGGGCGCCCGCACCTACCTGGAGTGCGCCGGTGTCATGCCGCCGCTGCCCGCCCAGACCTCCCGGCCCATCAGCGAGGAAACAGAGGAAACCGTCGGATGAGCACTGAGCCCGCATCGCTGCGCATGGTCGAGGTCTCCGGTGCCGAGGCACTGTGGCTGCTGGAGGGCAGCGCACTGGGCCGGCTGGTGTACACGCAGCGGGACCTGACCGTCATCCGGCCCGGCCGGCACACGTGGGAGTACGGGCGTCTGGTGGTGCGCACGCCCGCCCCGGCCGCCGCGGTTCCCCGGACAGCGACGTACCACGTGGACGAGGTCCGCGCGGCGACCGGCGCCGGCTGGAGCGTCACCGTCGCGGGGTCGGTCGATGTGATCACCGATCCCGACGAGGCCGCCCACTACCAGCGCACCCTCGCCGGCTGGTCCCATGGGCCCCACGACACCCTGCTGCGCCTGCACCCCCAGACCGTGAGCGGATTCCGCCTCGCCCGCGCGGAGGCGTGATGAGCACCCGGCTCGAAGCCCTGCCCTACCGACATGTGCTCACGTTGCCTGCGATGCCGTCCGCCGTCCGGATGGCCCGGGAGACCGCCGAGCAGGCCCTGGTCGAGTGGGGCATGAACCCGCGCCATCCCACCGTCGGCCCGGCCCTGCTGATCCTCAGCGAGCTGGTCACCAACAGCGTCCGGCACGCGGCGGTGCTCTCCCCGCAGGTGACCGTCATCTATGCGGCAGGCGAGGACTGTCTGGCCTTCGCTGTCCATGACCGCCACCCCTACCAGCCGCCTCTGTACGGCGCGGTCACCGGCACCGGAACGGGTGGTCTGGCCACGGTCATGGAACTCACCCTCGGCCTGGGCGGCACCGCGGTGGTCCGGGGCGACGCCGACGGCAAGGGGAAGAGCATCTGGATCACCCTCCCACTCTGACCGAACGGGCCGACCGCGCAAGGAAGTTGACGACCATGACCATCGAGTGGCGCTATACCGTCGAGCAGGACCTCGGCATCCTGTCCGTCTCCGGATACCTGGGCCCGGATGCCGTTCACCGTTTCGCTGGTGCCGTCGGCTGGGTGGTGGGACGCGGGAGCGGTCCGGTCGTCGTCGACCTGACCGAGCTGCGCAGTTGGTCGGCCGAGGGGCAACTGGCGATCATCGAGGCCGCACGGCGTCTCGGCGAAGCGGGCCGCAGCCTGGAACTGGCCGCGATCCCCGCCGACGGGTCCCTCGTCCCCGGTGGGGACTGCCCGCCCATCCCCGTGCACGCCGACCTGGCCGGCGCGCTCGCAGCGCACAGCACACGGCCCGGCGAGCCGCCGGAGGGCCGCCACGAGTGGCGGACCACAGGGTGGCCGGCCGGAGACGACGCGGGAGAGTGAGCCCGGCGGGATCAGCCTGGCGCGAAGGCGCCGTCGGGATCCCGTACGGGTACGACGGTGCTGATGTCCTCCTCCGTGGCGATGGCCACGTCCTCGGCGAAGCCCGTCGCGGTCAGCTCCCGGCCGGAGACGCTCGCGGCGACCGCGCGGGGGAGGTCGGCGGTGCCCTCGTAGGCCGCTTTCGCGGCGGCCGCCTCGGCGGACAGCTGTCCCGCGCCCTGGGCGTGCAGGTCGCAGATCAGGCCACCGGCGCCGAGCAGGTCCTCAAGCGCGGGGCGCAGGCTGCCGTCCGGCCATCGCTCGCCCGCGGCGATCACGGCTACCGGATGCTCGGGAGTTCCGTAGCCGCGGGCCGTGAGCCAGCTGCCGACCGCGGTGATGTTGCGCAGGCTGGCGGCGACCACCCGCGTACGCGGCGGTGCGGCCGCCGCGATCGCCGCACCGTTCGGGGACGGCAGCACCAGACGGGCAACGAACGGGGCGCGGCGCAGGTGGGCCGGGGAGAGGGACCAGGGACTGTCGGGCGTGACGGCGTGGCGGGCGACGGCCAGCCGCGCACCCGACTGCCGGGCGTAGACGGCGGCGGCCTTCTCCGCCGCAGTCCGCTCGGCTCTGGTGGCGGGACTGCCGGGCAGCCAGAACGGGAGGACCCGGATGCCCTGCTGGACGGCGACGCTCACCGCCGTGGTGAAGGACAGCACATCGACGATGACCAGACAGGCGGCTTCCGCAGCGAGGCGGCCCGCACCGGCAGGCCCCCACTCGAAGCGGATCCCGCTGCCGCCCTGGACGGCCCAGTCACCCATGGCCCACTCCCTGCGTGCGTGCCGTGTGCGGGTCAGCTTCGGTCGCCGTCCGACGAGGGCGCGGCTGTCCGGCCGCCGAAGGACAGTTTCAGCATGCGGGCCTCGCCGCAGCGCGGGCACTGTCCGTCCGGGCCGACGGCGGTGGGCCGGCACTTGAGGCGGCACGCGGGGCACTTGAACCAGGCGACGCCCGCGCCGTGCAGCGGAATGATTCTCACGCCAGCCTCCCTCACACCACGTATGGAGTTGCTAATCTTAGCAATTGTTGAGGTCGTCACCGCTGATTTCGGGCGGCTCAGTTCTCGTGCGCGGATTCGGCGTGGCCGCTGCCGCACGCCAGGATGGGCCGCATGTGTTTGACGAGTGGGTGGATGCCATGCGCCGAGGACCGGCCGGTACGGCCGTACTGCTCTGCCAGGGAGGGGACGGCACGATGAGCACGCCGCTGTACCAACTGAAGGCCGAGTTCTTCAAGACGCTCGGCCACCCGGCGCGCATCCGGGTCCTGGAGCTGCTGAGCGAGCGCGAGCACGCGGTGGCGGAGATGCTGCCCGAGGTGGGAATCGAACCGGCCCACCTGTCCCAGCAGCTGGCGGTGCTGCGCCGGGCGAACCTGGTGGTGACCCGCAAGGAGGGGTCCACCGTGTACTACTCGCTGACCAGCCCGCACATCGCCGAACTGCTCAGGGTCGCCCGCACCATCCTGTCCGGCGTGCTCGCCGGACAGGCCGAACTGCTCGCCGATCTGCAGGCTGCCCAGACGCAGGCGAAACCGCCGTCGTAGCGGCGGCCCTCAAACGGCGGCCGCCTCCACAGAGTTGACAGCGCTCTGAGGTACCGGGAGGCGGCCGCTTCACCCCGAGTGATGTAACTCCGGTCGCAGGTGGCCTGTTGGACACCCGCGGACAGGACCTCACCGAGCCAGGAGGGTTCATGGGCCTGCTGCGCAAGATCCGGGACACCGGCCGGGTGGCCGAGCCTGCCCCGCCCAGGCCGGAGGGCGAACAGCCGCTCGCAGCCAAGGAGTTCGGTGGCTCGGTGCAGGTGCGCTGCGTGGATGCGGGCTCCTGCAACGGCTGCGAGATCGAGATCGCCGCAGCCTTCAACCCAGTCTATGACGCCGAGCGGTACGGCGCCCGGCTGGTGGCCTCGCCCCGGCACGCGGACGTGGCGCTGGTGACCGGGCCGGTGACGCGCAACATGGCCGAGCCGTTGCGGCGCACGGTCGCCGCGATGCCCGAACCGCGCCTGGTGGTCGGGGTCGGCGACTGCGCGATCAACTGCGGGGAGTTCGCGGGCGGGTACGGCGTCGAGGGCGCCGTCTCCGACATCGTGCCGGTGGATCTGGCGGTGCCCGGGTGCCCGCCGGAGCCGGGTGACATCGTCGCGGCGCTGAGGAGAGTGACCGGACGGTGAGCCTGATTCCGGCCGCCCTCGCGACGGCCACCGCGCTGGGCGTGGCGGGCGCACCGGCCGGGCTGGTCCTGCCGCAGCGGGTGCGCGGCTGGGCAGTGGGCGTGCTGACGGCAGGTGTGGGGGTGGCCGGTGGCACGGCGGGTGTGGCTGCACTGGGAGGAAGCCGCTGGGCGGCCCGGATTCCCGGGCTGCTCCCGCTGGCCGGGACGCATCTGGCCGTGGACGCGTTGTCCGGACTGTTCATGGCGGTGGCCGGCGCCGTGGTGGCGGCGGTGGCGGTCTACGGCGTCGGCTACGTGACCGGGCACGGCCCGCACGGCCTCGGCTCGCGCGGCGCTCAGGCGGTCCTGCCGCTGTTCGCGCTGACCCTGCTGCTGGTGCCCGCGGCGGCCTCGGTGTCGACGTTCCTGCTGCTGTGGGAGCTGATGGCGCTCACCTCGCTGCTCCTCGTCCTGGCCGAGCACCGCGCCCGGCCCGCCGTACGGGAGGCGGCCGTCTGGTACGCGGTGATGACCCACCTCGGACTCGTCCTGCTCCTTGCGGGTTTGATGGTGTACGCCGCTCAGGCCGCAGGAGAGACCTTCGCCGCCCTGCGCGTCGGCACCGCGGGGATGTCGCCGACGGTGCGCGGGCTCGTCTTCGTGCTGACGGCGGTGGCGTTCACGTCCAAGGCGGGCCTGGTGCCGCTGCACGCCTGGCTGCCGCGCGCGCATCCCGAAGCGCCCAGCGCGGTCTCGGCGTTGATGAGCGCGGCCATGGTCAATCTCGGTGTCTACGGCCTCGTACGCGTCGGGTTCGATCTGCTGGGCGGGGGACCTGCCTGGTGGTGGCTGCTGGTGATGGCCATGGGCGGGCTCTCGGCGGTGTACGGGATCCTGCAGGCCGCGATGGCCTCGGACCTCAAGCGGCTGCTGGCCTACTCGACATCCGAGAACATGGGGCTCATCGTGCTCGGCGTGGGCGCGGCCGGGCTGTTCGCCCACGCCGGGAACGACGCGCTGGCCGGCCTGGCGCTGGCGGCCGCGCTGCTGCACGTGGTCAACCACGCGGCGTTCAAGGCCCTGCTGTTCGGTGCGGCGGGCTCGGTACTGCGGGCCACCGGGGTGCGGAACCTGGATCTGCTGGGCGGTCTGCGGGCCCGGATGCCGGTCACGGCCGGGCTGTTCACGGTCGGCGCGCTGGGCGCAGTGGCGCTGCCGCCCGGCAACGGGTTCATCAGCGAGTGGCTGCTGCTGCAGTCGATGATCCACGGGCTGGCCGTGCCCGGGGTGACCACGGCGATCGTGCTGCCGCTCGCGGTCGCGGTGATCGCGCTGTCGGCGGGGCTTGCGGCGGCGGTGTTCGTCAAGGCGCTCGGCGTGGGCTTCTTCGCCCGACCGCGCGGTGAACCGGCCGCGGCGGCCAAGGAGTCGCCCCCGCTGATGCTGGCCGGGATGGGGCTGCTCGTGGCCCTGTGCGCGGCGCTGGCCCTGGTGCCGGGGCTGCTGGGCGACGGCCTGGAGCGCGCGGTGGCAGCGGCCGGGTTCGCCGGGACGCGCCCGGTATCGGGCGGCGGGCTGCGGGTGCGCCTGGCCGAGGTTTCCGCCTCGCTGTCCCCGCTGTGGGTGGTCGCGGCGCTGACGGTGGCGCTGGCCGTGGTCACGGCGACGGCGAGCTGGGCTGCGCGTCGCCGACAGCGGCGTACGCAGGCGAGGCTGTGGGACTGCGGGGGCGGGGCGCCGACCCCGCGCATGGCCTATACGGCCACCTCGTTCGCCGAACCGCTGCAGCGGGTCTTCGACGACGTGCTCGCCCCTGAGCAGGACGTGGACGTCACGCCGGTGCGCGAGTCGGCATATCTGGTCGAGCGGGTGAAGTTCCGCAACCGGGTGCCCGACCGTATCGAGCACCGCTTGTACCGGCCTGTGCTCGACATCCTGGCCGCCGCCGGGCAGTCGGCGCGGCGGCTGGCGGGCGGCAGCGTGCACGCCTATCTCGGCTACGGCTTCTTCGGGTTGGTCACTCTGCTGGTCGTGCTGGTGGTGGGCTGGTGAACACGGTCGGATACACGGCAATCGTCCTCCAGGTGGGCGCGGTGGTGGCCGGCGCGCCCCTGCTGACCGGTCTGATGCGGCAGACCCGGGCCCGCCTGGAGGGCCGGGCCGGCGCCGGGGTGCTCCAGCCCTGGCGAGACGTACGCAAGCTGCTGCGCAAGGAACCGATCACCCCCATCGGCACGGGGCCCGCCTTCCGGTGGGCGCCGCCGCTGCTGGTCGCCACCTCGCTGGTGCTGGCCGTGCTGGTGCCGTTGATCTCCACGGACACGCCGGTGCGTGGGCGGGCCGATCTCATTGTGGTGGTGGCCCTGCTGGCACTGGGCACGCTGGCGCTGGCGCTCGCGGGCCTGGACACCGGCACCGCGTTCGGAGGCATGGGCGCCTCCCGGGAGATGACGATTGCCGCGCTGGTGGAGCCGACCATCCTGATGGCGGTGTTCGCGCTGTCGATACCGGCCGGGTCGACCAACCTGCCCGTCATCGTCGTGGGAGCGGCGGACCAGCCGGCCCGGCTGACCTCCCCTGCGGGACTGCTGGCGATTGCCGCGCTCGCGGTCGCGGTACTGGCCGAGAGCGGGCGGCTGCCCGTGGACAACCCCTCCACCCACCTGGAGCTGACCATGGTCCACGAGGCCATGGTGCTCGAATACGCCGGACCGGACCTGGCCCTGGTCGAGTTCGGCGCGCAGCTGCGGCTGACCGTGCTGCTGGGGCTGCTGGCCTCGCTGTTCGCCCCATGGGGGATCGCCACCGGCGCCTCGCTCACCGCCGTACTGCTCGCCCTGCTCCTGGTGGTGCTGAAAGTGGCGGCCCTGGGCATGGCACTCGCGGCGGCCGAGGTGTTCTGGGCCAAGCTGCGGCTGTTCCGCGTGCCCGAACTCCTCGCGGGATCCTTCCTGTTGGCGCTGCTCGCGGTGGCCGCTTCGTACTTCCTGGGCGGTGAGTGATGAGTGACAGCCTGTTCATCCAGCTTCTCGATCTGGCCTGCGGGGCGTTCCTGCTGGCCGCCGTGGTCGTGCTGTGGAGGCGCGAACTTGCCGCGCTCGTACGGCTCTTCGCCCTGCAGGGACTCGCCCTCGCCGCCATCGCTCTGCTGCTCGGGCTGCACGAGGACCGCTGGGACCTGATCGTGGTGGCCGCCGGGATCGGCGCACTGCGGGCCGGCCTGCTGCCGTACCTGATCCGCCGAGCTCTGGACGCACTTGTCGCCGATCGGGCCCGGGACCAGGACGGGGCACGGGCGTACACGCACAGCGAGGAGGTGCGCGAGACAGAGCCGCTGGTGAACGTGGCCGCGTCACTGCTGACCGCCGCTGCCCTCACCCTGCTCGCCTACGCCGTCGCCCGCCCCCTGGTCGAACTGGACCCCACGCCCGCCACCCGCGCGCTGCCGGTCGGTCTCGCGGTGGTCCTGATCGGTTTCTTCGTCCTGGTGACCCGGCGCCGCGCACTGGCCCAGGTGGTCGGCTTCCTGCTGCTCGACAACGGCATCACCGCGACCGCCTTCCTGGCCGCCTCCGGGGTGCCGCTGATCGTCGAACTCGGCGTCTCCTTCGACGTGCTGCTCGCCGTCCTGGTCCTGCAACTGCTCACGGTGCGGGTGCGGGAGGCGTTCGGCACCACCGACATCGACGACCTGCGGGAGCTGCACGACTGATGAACGCCGCACCGACCGCGCTCCTGCTCACCGCGCCCGTCGCCGCTCCCCTGGCCGTGGCGGCCGGGTACACCCTCACCGGACTCGTCACACGCGGAACTCCTCGTGCGGTGCTGGCGGGCAGGCAGGAGAAGGACGGTCGTCCACCGCTTGTGGCGAAAGCTGCCGCTGGCGCCTCTCGCGGAACCGCGCGAGGGGCCGCGAGTGTGACAGACAACAGGGGGGAAGCAGGAGACTCCACCGCGCCCGGTGGGCCGGTTGTCGCTCCCGAGGCGCGTGGACGCCATCCAGCCGGCTGGGCCTCACTGACTTCTCCGGCGGTGATCCTGGCCTGCGGCGCGCTCCTGGCCGCCGACGTCGGGCGCGGATCGGTGTCCGCGTTCTCCGGCCTGTTGCGCGCAGACGCGCTGACCGCCTGGATGCTGCTGGTCGTCGGCACCGTCGCGCTGATCGCCTGCGCCTCGGCGCCCGCCTACCTGGCGAGCGAGCGGGCCGCCGGGCGGGCGACGGGCCGCACGGTGTGGCGCTACCACGCCCTCGTGCACGCCTTCTTGGCCGCGATGTGCCTGGCCGTGGTGACCGCGAACCTCGGCGTGCTGTGGGTGGCGATCGAGGCGACGACCATCGTCACCGCGTTCCTGGTCGGCCACCGCTACACCCGCGCCTCGGTGGAGGCAGCCTGGAAGTACGTGGTGATCTGCTCGGCCGGGATCGCGCTGGCCTTCCTCGGCACGGTGCTGATCTATTACGCCGCCCGGCAGGCCGGCATCTCCGAGGCGTGGGCGCTGGACTGGCCGACCCTGCTCGCCCGCGCCCACCGCCTCGACCCGGCGGTCACCCGGCTCGGCATCACCCTCATCGTCCTCGGCTACGGCGCCAAGGCGGGCCTCGTTCCGCTGCACGCCTGGCTACCCGACGCCCACAGTCAGGCCCCCGCACCGGTCTCCGCGCTGATGTCCGGCGTCCTGCTGTCCGTCGCCTTCGCCGCGATCCTGCGCTACCGGGTCATCGCGGACGCCGCCCTCGGCCCGGACTTCACCCGCGTCCTGCTAGCCGGAATCGCCCTGCTCACCCTCACCCTCGCGGCCGGCCTGCTGCTGGCCCAGCGCGACTACAAGCGGATGCTCGCCTACTCCAGCATGGAGCACATGAGCCTGATCGCCCTGGCCGCGGCCATCAACAGCCCGCTCGCCCTGGCTGCCGCGCTGCTGCACATCGCTGGACACGGGCTTGCCAAGGCCACCGCATTCTGCGCCTCCGGGCAGATCCTGCACCTGCGGGGTACGACGAAGATCGGACGGGTGCGCGGGGTGCTGGCCCAATCGCCCTGGCTGGGCGCGCTGTTCGGGCTCGCGGTCGTCGCGCTGCTGGGCTTCCCGCCGTTCAGCCTCTTCGCCTCCGAACTGGGCATCGCCCGCGCCGGATTCGCCGCCGGAGCGGGACTGGGCTGGGCAACGGCCGCAGCCCTGCTGCTCGTCCTGATCGCCTTCGCCGCGCTGGCCACCCGCACCGCGCGGATGCTGCTCGGCCCCGAGGAGCCGACCGGCGAAAGCCCCTCCGCTCTGTGGCCCCTCGCCGTGGGCCTGACGGCCTGCGCCGCCCTCGGCCTTGCCGCCGGCCCGCTGGGCGGCCTGCTCACCCAGGCCGCCGCCGTCCTCGAAAGGCCCTGACTGATGCGCACACTGCACGAGGTCCACGCCGCCGAACTCCCCGAGCGTGCCGAGGCGCTGCTGCACGACGGACACCGCCTGGCGATGGTCGCCGCCCACCACGACGCGGACGCCGTACGCCTCGTGTACCTCTTCGTCTCCGGGCCGCCCGACACTCGCATCGAGCTCCACGTACGCTTCGACCCGACCCGGCCCGAGGTGCCCAGCCTGGCACATCTCTCCTTCCCCGCCGGCCGGTTCGAACGCGAGATGCACGACCTGCACGGCATCGTGCCCCTCGACCACCCGCTGCCCCGCCGCCTGGTACGGCACTTCCACTGGCCCAAGGGCTGGTACCCGATGCACCCCGACGCCGGGGAGCCGCCCGCCTTCGGCGAGCAGGAAGGGCCCTACCCGTTCCTGGAAGTCACCGGCGACGGCGTCTACGAAATCCCCGTTGGCCCCGTCCATGCCGGGCTCATCGAACCCGGCCACTTCCGCTTCTCCGTCGTCGGCGAGACCATCCTCAAACTCAAGGCCCGCCTCTGGTTCGTCCACAAGGGCATCGAGAAGCTCTTCCAAGGCCGCAGCGTCGCAGCCGGGCTCCCGCTCGCCGAACGCATCAGCGGCGACACCGCAGTCGGCCACGGCCTCGCCTACTGCCTGGCCGTCGAGGAGGCCACCGGCACGGCCGTCCCCGAACAGGCCCAGTGCGCCCGCGCCCTGCTCCTCGAACTCGAACGCCTCCACAATCACGTCGCCGACCTCGGCATGCTCTGCAATGACGTCGGCCACGGCATCCTCAACGCCCAGGCCCAGCGCGTCCGTGAACAACTCCTGCGCCTCAACAACGCGGTGACCGGACACCGACTGCTGCGCGGTGGCGTGGTCCCCGGCGGCAGCGCGCTGCGTACTCTGCCCAGCCACGCCCAGTTGGAGGCCATCGGCGAGGACATCCGTGAGATCGTGCGGCTGGCGCTCGGCCACTCCACCGTCCACGACCGCTTCACCGGCACGGCGATCCTGCGCACCCAGGCCGCCCGCGACATCGGCTGCCTGGGCTACGTCGCCCGCGCCAGCGGCCTGTCCTCGGACGCCCGGATCGCCCACCCCTTCACCCCGCACGGGCGCCCCGCACACGTTCCCGTGCACCCCAGCGGCGACGTCCTGGCCCGCTTCCTGGTCCGCGCCGAGGAAATCGACGCCTCCCTGGCGCTGATCCGGGAGCTGAGCAAGTGCGTCACCTCTGGCGCGGTTCTGGGACCTTCGCCCGCTGCTGCGGCAAGTCCTCGGAGCGGCGTGGGCATCGTCGAGGGCTGGCGGGGCACCATCACCACCCGCGTCGAGCTCGCCGCCGACGGCACCCTGACGCGGGTCAAGCCGGTCGACCCGTCCTTCTTCAACTGGCCCGCGCTGCCGGTCGCCCTGAACGACACGATCGTCCCGGACTTCCCGCTGACCAACAAGAGCTTCAATCTCTCCTACGCGGGCAACGACCTCTGACCGGTCAGGAGCCCGTCTCGCCGCTCACCAGCCGGTACCCGGTCACGATGTCCGCCCGGATCCGCACCACGTGGTCCATCTCCGTGTCGACCCAGGGCGTGAGCATCGTCAGGTATCGGGCGAGCTCGGCGGGGTCCGATACGGGGCATGCGGCGCCCGTGACGACCAGCAACTCCCCGGCCGCCAGCCGGTCCCGCTCCCGCAGCAGCGCAGGCACCCGGTTCAGCGTGGGCACCACGGCTACCAGCGCCAGCCCGGCCTGCTTCGCGGCCCGTCCGAACGCCACCGGAACGGTGGTCCCATAGAGGTCGTTCGGCCCCAATGTGAGGCCGATCAGCCATCTTCGTGGGCACCTGGACCTGACGGCTTCCTGGTTACTTGTGGGCGTGCTCGCCCAGGTAGAAGAGCAGCCACACGAATCCGGCGAACAGATGGGTGCCGAAGATGTAGAAGCCTGCCCGGATCGCGACACCCCGCTCGATCCGCCACTCCCTGTCCTTGACCTTACGTTCGCGCCGCTCGCCCGCGGGCCCGTCGGCTGCCTGGTCTGTCACCGCGTTGTCTCCCTGCTCCATGTGATCGCCACGTTGTTCTTACGACGGCATGCCGAACCGGACGAGGACGACCTTGCCGTCGTGGTCGAGAGCCGGTTCCGCACTGACGTCGCCGTCGTACTCGGCGGCCAGCTCGGCCACCAGCTGCAGTCCCGCCCCCACCGCTCCCGGTTCGAGGTCGGGCAGACGTGACCCGGCATCGGCGACGCTGACGACCAGCTGCCCCGCGCCTCCCGCGATGCCCACGTCCGCGACCGGGGACTGCGGCGCGTGCCGCAGCACATTGGTGACCAGCTCGCTGACCACCAGCAGCACCGCGTCGGCGAAGGCGGAGCCCGGCGCGACACCGACCTCAGTGAAGCGTCCGGCCACCGCCTCACGGGCCAGCCGCACCGCATCCGGCCCGACCGGCACCGAGACGACGTGGCGCCGCACCGGCGACGGCACGTACTCCATCGCTGCCGCGGGCCGACCCCGGCGCCACGGGCGGAACGCATGTCCGCGCATCACCGCGCCGACTCCGCAGCACGCAGCTCCTCCAGCAGCTCCTGACGGCCCGCCGCCAGAACCGACAGGATTCGGCGCGCCGCGGCCAGCAGCTCGGCCACGTCCCCGCCCGCCAGCTCGTACACCACGGTGGAACCGGTCCGGGTGGCGGTGACGATCCCGGAGCGGCGCAGCACCGCCAGCTGCTGCGACAGGTTCGACGGCTCGACCTCGATAGCGGCCAGCAGGTCACGCACCGGCAGCGCCCCGTCCTGCAGCAGCTCCAGCACTCTTATCCGCACCGGATGCCCGAGCATCCGGAAGAACTCCGCCTTCGCCTCATACAGCGGAACCGGCATGCCGATCACTCCTCGTCCGCCCCTGCGGCCTCGACGTCGAGCCCGTACCCGCGGGCCAGCCGCACCGCGTCGTCCAGCTCGTCCTGCGCCACCGCCACGGCATACGCGTCCTCGTCCGCCACAGCGGCCGCCAGCCCGGCCCGGGCCGCCCGCACCCGCGCCAGCAGTGCCTCGACGGCTGCGCCCACCCCGACCTCCGCACCCTGGATCATCTATTGACCAGCGCAACTAACCAATTGAAGAACTCTTCAATTGTAGGGGCCTCGAAGCGTGAACGTCGCGCCTCTCTCGCCTGAAAAGACGTCTCTCCGGCAAGAGCCTGGTCAGCTGCCCAGCACGGCGTGGTGAACTGCCCCGGCATGACCGAGGCGGCGCCCGCGCGACGACGCTTGGGACTCTCATACGTCGGCCAGCTGCGCGCAGACGCAGAACTCGCGCAGTTCGGCCCCACAGGCGCACTGGCGGGCGAAGGCGAGGACGTCGCCCCGCCGTAGCGAATCCAGGCACAGTTCGTCGGCCAGTTCCAGCGCACGCAGCGCCACCCGGCCGAGCCCGCTGACGGGCCCCGTCTCCGCCTGACGACGCAGTCGCGCGAGTTCAAGCGTGACGGCCGGATCGGTACCGGATGCCTGCAATTCGGCCAGGAGCACGGAGGTCTCCCCGACGAGGTACTGCTGCGTCAATCCGACCACCGCCCAACCGGCAAGCAGGGCAACAACACCATTCTCCGCTCCGGCCCGTCCTCCAGCCGGCCTCGGGGAAAGAGCCCGACACCCTCCGCCGTACGTGCGGGAGCCCCGGGGCACTCAAGGGAGGACACTGAAATCGAGTGATGTCGGCGCTGGTAAGGAGGTGTCGACCGTGGCGAGGACGCAGAGCTCGAAGGTGCGGCTGTGGCGGTGGCGGCGTAATCCGCTCAGGCGGCGCAGTGACGTCCTCGAAGCCTGGGTTCTGCTCGCCGCGTGCGCTCTGGCGCTGGTCGGGGGTCTCCTGGCCGGCCTGGCGACCCAGAGGGCGGTGGAGCAAGTCCTCGACCGGCAGCGGGTGGAGCGACAGGCGGTCACCGCCGTGCTCGTCGAAGACGCGAGGGACAAGCCGTCCGCGGGCGCAGCCGACGACGACCGGGTCTGGGCCACGGCCCGCTGGGCCGCACCGGACGGCTCGAAGCACACCGGCCAGACCAAGGTACGGCCCGAGACCCCGGCCGGGACCCAGGTCACGGTGTGGACGGACAAGCACGGCGCGCTCACCTCGAAACCCGTGACGCACGAGGAGGCACGGCTCCAGTCCGCCCTGGCAGGAGTGCTGACCGCAGGGATCACCGGCGGATTGGTTGCAGTCGGCGCCCATGCCTCAAGGGCGTGGCTGGATCGGCGGCGCATGGAGCAATGGGCCGCAGACTGGGCACGGACCGACACACGGTGGGGTGGAAAGACCGGCTGACGCCCGAAGCCGGAGGAGACCCGGCCATCTACCGAGACGAGGACGACCCTCTCACCCACGTCGGCGACCAGTGGTTTCACATCACGCTCTACCGGCTGAGCCAGAAGCCTGCCTCCGAGTCCGGCGAGGGCGAGCGGCGGGCACGCGTTGACGAGTTGACCAAGCAGGGACCGTCGCCCCTTTCACTGTCACGGTGGGCAGTCCACTCCCGTACGCCAGCGAGATTGTTTTTGATCTTGGACCGGACAAGCTCCTGACCGCTCTGCGCACCGCCACCACAAGGGCCTTCGAGATCGTGCGAGGTTCCCACACCACCTCGTACGACACCGGCGTTTTGCACCTGCCTGAGTCGAACGCCACGGCCGAGGTCATCCTGGAGCACTTCCACCAGATCCACCGACGCGTCCGTCCCAGTCACGCCCCGCTGTACGTCGACAGCGTGCGCCTTGTCGACATCACCGCTGACAGCGAGGCCGGGCGTGACGCCACAATCCTGACTCCGAAGCCACTTTCTGCCTGACGCGTTCCATCAGAATGGGTCGCGGAACCGGCTATGCAGGGGGGAAGCCCATGGGCAACGCATATGGCGAACAGGGAGCTCTGCAGGCGCTGCTCGGGTCCATGCGGGCCGTCTTCTTCAGCTTTGACGGGCCAGTCGCTGATCTTTTCCGTGGCAGGTCTAGCGCACATGTCGCTGACAGCATGAAGTACGCGGCGCGGGAGGTCTGGGGAACTTTGGACCCCGATGTGGAGGACTGCGACGATTTTCACGGCCTCCTCCAACGCATCGGGGACATGTTCGACCGGCCGTCCCCGGCTCCCCGCAATCGTCGGCCGCTAGAGCTGGCAGAGGCCATAGCAACGCGCTATGAATCCGACGCTGGGAGGTCAGCGAGCTTGGCACCACATTTCGTGGAACTCGCTGACGTACTGCTCGACTTGGACATGCGCCTCGCGATTGTCAGCAACGTCTCCGTCGGACCGATCTGGACGTTCCTCAAGGGGCATGCCCTGCAGTCGAAGATCGAAATCGTCGTGGGGCGCGACCCGCACGAGCCGCGCCACATGAAGCCTGACCCCTACACGGTGGACGCTGCCGTGAGGCACATGGGCCTGGCCCCTTCCTTATGCCTTTTGGTCGGCGATCAGCTCATGGATCTCGAGGGTGCCCGCTCAGCGGGCACACAGTTTCTCGGGTACACCCAGTCTCGGGAGCGCGCGGCAGAGCTGTGGCGCCTCGGTAGCGACTGGGTCGTAACGTCGCACCAGCCGCTCATCAGCGCTGCCGTGATGCTGCGAAAGATCAACTAACGTCTTCCAGATCAATCGAACGAACTCGGACACCGGCGCATCCGGCTATGAGCCATGCCGGCAATCAGCCCAGCTGGCCGACAGGCCGCAAGCTTGACAAAGCCGATTCCACAGAACGCAGGTCTGGCACACCCTGTGGCTCGAGCGCATCGACGCCAAGATCGCAGCCCTCCGGCAGCGCCAGAGGGAAGAGGAACGCGGCCGACGCAACCGCCCGCTACCGCCGGACTGGGTCGTCGAACTCGGCATCGGCGCAGGACGGCCGCCCCTCCAGACCCACGTCGGCGACTGCCACATGACCGGCAAACGGCACCGCGCAGTCAGCCGCGACGAAGCCCGCCGCCTGATCGCCACCGGCCTGATCGCCTGCAGCCACTGCCGGCTCGAAACCCGACTGGACATCCTCGACTTAGCCGTAAGAGTCCACCGCGGCACGACTCGAACACCCGTACCCTAAAGCCCGATATCCTGCTAGATGATCGATTCCAAGGCTTGGTCGACGCCCGCTGCATGTGTTCGCGCTTCCGGGGCGAGTCGATCACCCGGTCACGGGCCAGCCGATGACCTCTTCCAGTTGGAGATCGCGGAGAACAGCTTTGTCGAGCTTGACATCGGTGGCATTCGTCAGCCCGTGGGGTGGGGCACCGGTGAGGACCCGGCCGAAACGGGCGCCGGTCAGATCCGCGGCGCGCAGGTCGGCGCCAGTCAGATCGCAGCCCGCCAGAGTGACCCCCCGCATGGAGGCGCCGCTCAGATTCGCCCCGCGAAGATCGCATAGCTTGAAGTGGCAGCCGTCGAGAGTGGCTTGGCGGAGATCCGTCTCACGAAATGTGCACCGCGTGAACCACAACGGCCGCAAGCGCACCGAAGCGAGATCCGCACCGTCAAAGGACTCCCGCTGGAGAGTCGCGTGCTGACGGCGGGATGCGAGGTTCTCCTTCAGCGTTACCAGTCGGCCCATGCTGGACATCGTGCCAGCTCTTGAATGGGGCTGTCATTGCTGGACAGCTGGCACGGGCTGCTCTGACCGGTGCCGCAGGGGCCTGTATGTGCGGGAAAGGGCCCGTGGATGTGGCGAAGGAGTCCAACGTCGGTGTGTGAAGACAGAGCTGGACTCCCTCGTCACCGCACTCTATGTGAAGACCGACGACTTGCTGAAGGATTGGCCGCAGTTGGCCCCGTGGCGGCCGGCCGTGGGCATCGCGCCCCAGCTCAGCGACGCGGAACTGGTGACCTTGGCGATGATGCAGGCGATGCTCGGCTTCACCTCCGAGGCCCGCTGGCTGCGGCATGCCCGTGTTCACCTGCGGCACCTGTTCCCGTATCTGCCCAAGCAGCCCGGCTACAACAAGCGTCTGCACAAGGCCGCCGAGCTGCTTCGCCGGGTCACCCGGGTGCTGGCCACCGACACCACCGTATGGAGCGACGACGTGTGGATCGTCGACTCCACGCCGGTCGAGTGCGGACGCTCCCGCGAGACCGTCAAGCGGTCCGACCTGGCCGGATGGGCCGAGTACGGCTACTGCGCCAGCCACAGCCGCTTCTTCTGGGGCCTTCGACTGGACCTGGTGTGCACCCTTCAGGGTCTGCCGATCGCTTTCGCCCTGACCGGTGCCAAGGCCGACGAGCGCGAGACGCTGCTGGACCTGCTCGCTGCCGAACCGGAACTGGTGGCCGCCCGGCCCGGACAGACGCTGATCGGCGACAAGAACTACTTCGGCCGCGACTTCGAGCACCAGTTGGCCGAACTGGACGTCCGGCTGCTGCGACCGGCCCGCAAAGGCGAGCCGGAGCGGGCCGGGGCACCATTGTTCAAGCCGCTGCGGCAGGTCATCGAATCGGTCAACGAGAGCTTCAAGGGGCAGCTCGACCTCGAACAGCATCGCGGCCGCACGCCAGCCGGCGTCACCGCCCGCGTCATGCAGCGCATCCTCACGCTGACCGCCTCAATCTGGCACACCGACCACACTGGACAGCCAGTACTGCGATCACTGACCGCCTTCGGCCACTAACCCCTTGGAATCGATCATCTAGCCGCCGGGCGTGGGCCTGTTGCGAAAGTCCCGTAGAGGTGGCTACCCGCAGAGGTCGATTTCGACGACACTCGGCGCTCGGGTGTCGGAGGGCGTCCTGGCAGTGCCGCGCATCCCTCGTTGGGAGACGGGACGTCTCGCCGTCAGTGCCGTCGAATAAGTTCTGTCCGTTCGGCCCGACAGGCGGGCCGCCGAACTCGAGGACTCGTCGCCGTGAGCATCCACCTACACCTTCGCGCCGTCGCGGAATCCGAGATCCGGGACGACCACACCTGGCTTGCGGCGTTCATGTGGGAGGCTTGGGAGAACCACCCCGACGAGTACGCAGCGGGCATCGCCGATTCGATCGACAAGGTCTGGGACTCCGTCAATGACCTCTACGCCGCTGCCGATGTCCTCGATGCGGATGCCGACAAGCTCTGGACGCTGCCGATTTACGGCGGGCGCCCCGTGGCGCACAGCGCGGATGCCGACCCCTCCAACCCGCCCCTGATGATTCTGGAACCGCCTGGGGTGTCACAGGCCGCAGCCTTCTTGGCGACTGTCTCTTTCGACGAGCTGTGGTACGTCGCCAGTGCCAAGCTCGTCTGGTCCGGCTGGGACGAGGCGCAGGTCAGGCAGGAGTTCCTCGACCATCACAGAGACCTTCTAGGGTTCTACAGGCGGGCGGCTTCAGCAGGCCATACCGTGGTCAAAGCGGTGTGGGCTTGAGACGTGGTCGCGTGCCGGTCACAGCCATTCGTTGATGGCGGCGATCAGCAATGTCGCTTCGTAGCGGACAGCAAGTCTGTCGATCGCGAGCCTCCTCGGCGACCCGCAGCGCCCTGCACGAGCAGGCGTGTCTCAAGGGCGGAACAGCGTCGGAGCACGGTGCGGTGAGCGGCGGCGGCCGGGTCGATGACGACGTCGTGGACACCGAGATGTCAGCAAGAACACGATCTACACGTGCGTACCGGTGCTGATGGGCGGCGGCCTGGTCCCGCTGCTCGAGTACGAGCTCGCGATCCAGCCGCACTGAACGACGGACGGCTCGGACCGGCTGCGGTCAGCCGGTCCGAGCCGTCGTCGTAACTGCTACTCGTTGCGTGCCGTTTCGGGTCCCGTGATCCGCCTGAGCAGCGGCATCGTGGACGCGATGACCCCCAGCGAGGCGACGAGCCCGGCGAGCACGATCGCGTAGTACTGGATCCCCGGCGCCCGGATCGAGTACCTGAACTGTGCCTGCACGAACAGTTGGGCAGCCAGGAAGCCCATCCCAAGCGCCACCACCGCGACCACCACGAGCGGGACCGCGCTCTCCAGCAGCACCACCCGCCGAAGCACCCCGAGTTGCATGCCGGTCAGCCGCAGCAGACTGAAGGGGCGCTTGCGGTCGCGCAGGCCGCCGGCCACGCTCACTGCCAGGCTGCAGCCGGCGATGGGGAAACTGACCAGGATGACCACGTTGGCCAGTTGCTGGTATCCGGCGAGCTGCGCGCCACTTTCGGCATGGTCCTCCCGGACGGTCCACGGAACGTCCTGGTCGGGATACGTGTTCGCGAGGATGGTGCGCGCACGTTCGATCGCCGACGTCGATCCGTTGGTGGCTACGGCGATCTGCTGGACCGGGAGGCGGGCGAGCCGCTGGGTGGAGATGGCGGCGGCGGGCCATGCCGTGGGCCAGTGCTCCCAGTTGTACGTGCCGAAGAGGGTGTAGTCCTCGCTGACCGACGCCGCTTCGGCTCCGGGGGCGCATGTGCTGTAGGCCGGCATCTTCGAGAGCTCGGCGCACGAGGCCAGGCCGGCCACCGGCGGTGTCCCGACGTCTTGGGGGCCGCGCCAGGCCGGGTCCCTGGTGCCGAGCGGGTTCGTGTGGATCATCAGCACGCCTTTGACGCCCGGTACGGAATTCAGTTCGCCGAGCGCGGCCGCCGAGAGCGGGGGCACGCTTCCGACCGGCTCCCCCGGACGGTTGAATCCCTGGATGTAGTTGGCGACCAGGGCACTGGCGACCGTCGGGCTGCCCTTCGGTATGCCGCGCTCGGCGTTCAGCGAGCCGATGATCCCGACGGCCGCGCTGGTCACGCACAGGGCGAGGACCAGCCCGCTGACCGCGCGGAAGCCGGCCTTCGGGTCGTCCGCGAGCCGCCGACCCGCCACCAGCAGCGCGGGCCGGCTGGTGAGCCGGGCCAGGACGCGGGCTCCGGCCATGGTCAGCCAGGGTCCGGCGATGACGAGTCCGGTCAGGACCAGCAGGATTCCCGGGACGAAGACCCAGATCTGGCCGTTGGTGCTCCTGGGCACCCGGCCGATGGTGTACGAGAGTTCGGCGATGCCGGCGGCCAGCGGGATCATCCGGTAGACCCGCGGCGGGCGTGGCGTGACGCGCCGGGTGACCCCGAGCGGGGAGACCTGCACGCGGCGCAGGGCGATCCGGGCCGCGATCGCGGCCCCCACGGGGACGGCGATGGCGACGAGCAGGATGTCGCCGGTCCTGAGAGTGAGGTCGCTGGCAAAGTACGGCGTACGCGTGAGGTTGACCGCCGCCAGCTGCGTACGGAACAGGGAGAAGAGGCCGAAGCCGACGGCCGTGCCGATGACCGCGGCGACCGTCGATTCGACGGCCGAGAGCATTGAGATCTGCCGCGGCGTGGCGCCCACCAGGCGCATCGCGGCGAAGCGCTGCTCACGGCGGGCGGCTGCCAGCCGGGTGGCCGTGCCGATGAGGATGAGCACCGGGAAGATCAGGGCGGTGCCCGCGACGGAGAGGATGAGCTTGATGCCTCTGTCGTCGATGCCCGCCCTGACCGTGCAGTTCGTGCCGTTGCAGGCACTGGGGGTGACGGTGGTGATCGAGGTGACCCGGGTGGCGTCGTGCTGCTTCGCAAGCTGGTCGGGGCTGTGGCCGATGACGATGACCAGGGAGCCGGGGCCCGGGAGCGCCGCCCTGCCGACCGTGCCGACCTCGTGGCCGGGGTAGCGGTCGGCGAGTTCGGCGACCGGGGTGGAGTGGAGGAGCTTGCTGAGGGCCGGTGAGGCGTAGAACTCGCCTGGTCCGGGAAGGCGTGAAAGGCCCGGTGGGACTGGGGAGTTCGGGCCGGTGGCGGCGACGTCGACGCGACCGATGATCTCGCCGTCGAAGTGGTCCGCCCTGAGCAGCCACCACAGCGGGTCCGTGTCGGCCTTCGCTGCCAACTGGCTCGACGCGCTCTTGCCGGAGCCGGTGTTGAACCAGGCGTTCCGGCTGTTCTGGGTGGCGGTGGCGTTGATAGCCGCCAGGATGCTCAGCAGCAGGCCGACGCCGAGGGCGACGGCGGCCGCGATGACGGCCAGACGGGCGGCGGCCTCCCTGCCACCGCTCAGGGTGAGGCGCAGGCCGAGGCGGATCACGAGGTGAGCCGTTCGACATACAGCGACGTCACCTTGCCGTCGCGGACAATGACTTCACGGTTCGCGTACGCGGCCACACGCGGCTCGTGGGTGACGAGGATGACAGTGGTGCCCTCCTCGCGTACGGAGGCGACCAGCAGGTCCATCACGTGCTCGCCGGTCAGCGAGTCGAGCGACCCGGTCGGCTCGTCGGCGAACAACACCTTGGGCCGGGAGACCAGGGCGCGGGCCAGGGCGACACGCTGCGCCTGTCCGCCGGAGAGCTCGCCGGACCGGCGCCCCTCCAAACCGTCCAGGCCGAGCCGCCCGAACCACGACCGGGCCTCGGCCAGCGCGCTCGCCCTGCGGGACTTGGCGAGCAGCAGCGGCAGGGCGACGTTCTCCTCGGCGGTCAGCTCGGGGACGAGCTGACCGAACTGGAAGACGAAGCCGAAGCGGTCCCGGCGCAGCACGCTGCGCTCGGGCTCGCGCCGGGTGTCGATGCGGCGGCCGTCGAACCAGATCTCGCCGGAGTCGGGTACGAGGATCCCAGCCAGGCAGTGCAGCAGCGTTGACTTGCCGGAGCCGCTCGGGCCGGTGACGGCGAGGATCTCGCCTTCGGCGGCGGAGAGGTTCGCGCCCTGCAGTGCGGGCGTCTGTCCGAACGACAGGACGGCCTCCCGCGCTTCTACAAGGAAGCCTTCGTCCGAACTCATGAGCGCACCTCCGCTGTAAGGGCGGCGAGCCGCGCCACGGTCAGGTCGATCCATCGCAGATCGGCCTCCAGGTGGAACACGCCGTGGTCGGCGAGCAGCGCGTCGATCGTGCTGCCGGTCCGGCGCAGTTCGGTCAGCTCCCGCATCCGCTCCATGTGGGCGGCGCGCTGGATGTCGAGGTACACGCGGGGGTCTCGCTCCAGCAACAGCGCCAGTACGACCTTGGTGAACAGCACAGTCTGCAGGTGCGGTTCACCCTCTTCCGGCTCGGTCAGCCAGCTCTCGACCTGCGTGACCCCCAGCTCGGTGATCACGTAACGCTTGCGGTCCGGCCCCGAGCCGGACTCGGTCTCGCCGACCTCGACCTTTCCGTCACGGGCGAGGCGGCCCAGGGTCGAGTAGACCTGCCCTGGGGGCAGCTGCTTGCCTCGGCCGAAGTACGTGTCGTAGTCGCGCTTGAGGTCATAGCCGTGGCTCGACTCCCGTTCGAGGAGTCCGAGGAGTGCCAGAGGAACAGTCATACCTCAGTATCTACACTCAGTATCTAGTTGGCGTCAACGGGCGGCTTGGCCCGATACCAGGCTGGGATTACATGAAGACAGCCACGGTCGGCCAGCGGGTGCGGGCCACCTCGTGGGAGCACATGACCACGAGGGTGGGCAGGCCGTGCGATCGCCTTTGGCCGCCTACTGAACCACTCCTGACGCCCACCGGTTCGCGATGTGCCGGCCTGGGTGAGCAGCACCGGGGCGCGGTTGGACCGCTCTCCGCAGTCCGCGCTGACCACTACCGCAGCCGCGCAGGCGGTGGGCAGGCTCGCTGTACGCGGCCGGCACCGATCCTGCGGCGGCGGTCAAGTTCCTGGTGCTGATGGGCGATGCGCTCGGGATCGCACCCGCGGCGAAGCCCGGTTCTTACAACGCCGGTATCGCGGCGGGCTACTGACCGTCAGGGCCTGCGCGGTGCCGCTCGGCGGCGGCTGCTACAAGGGGGCCGCTCCGCGCTCCTGGGGGCCAACTCTCGGTTGACCGCTGGCGTTGACGAGACAGACCTTACGTCCCTTCGCCATTCACACTGATTCCTTTCCAACCTGACTGCGGCGCCTAGCGGTTGGCGGGCATTGGCTGTACGGGTCGGCAGACCCTGCCGAGGGCGCTGCGTGAGCTCCCTCCATCCCCTGCTGGCGGCCGCCCGGGGGCCGCCCGTGTGACCTGCCCAGCTCCACGGGAAGAGGAAGGCCACGGCCCTGGCCTCCTGCTCCTATCGTGAGCAGTCAGACCTACAGCGGCGTCGAGGCGGCAAGACGTGACACATCGGGAGATCGACTACACGGCGGTGTTCCGAACCCTTCCCGGGGCGGTAGCGCTGCTGACCCCGCAGCTGGTCTACGTGGACGTCAACGAGGCGTTCTTGCGTGTGCTGGGCCGCACCCGGGAGCAGGTGGTCGGCCATCACCTGGCCGACCACTTCCCCGACCCCGCCGCGAACACCCTGCAGAGTCTTGAGGCGTCACTGCACCGGGCGGCAGAAACCGGTGTGTGCGAAACCATGCCGCTGCTCCGCTACGACCTGGAGGACCCCGCCGACCCTGGGGTACGGGAAGAGCGGTACTGGAGCCTGAGCAACATCCCCATCCTGGGGCCGGACAAGCGGGTGGCGCTGCTGCTGCACCGGGTGGAGGAGGTCACCGAACTCATCCGCGCCCGCGAAGTCGCGCTGAGCCTGCAAGAGGCGATGCTGCCCGCCCCCCGGCCGGTCGGCCGCCACCCAGCAGCCGTACGCTACCGGCCCGCCGTCGACACGCTGCACGTGTGCGGCGACTGGTACGACCTGGTCGACCTGTCCGGCGACCGCATCACTGTCTCCGTCGGCGACGTCGTCGGCCACGGCCTGCCCGCGGCCAAAGTCATGGGACAACTGCGCAGCGCGCTCAGCGCGGCCTCCCGCGCCGTCGACGACCCCGCCCAGGCCCTGGAAGTCCTTGAGCTGTACGCCCGCTCCATCGGCGGTGCTGAGAACACCACAGTGGCCACGACGTTCGTCGACTGGAACACCCACACCATCACCTACAGCAGCGCAGGCCACCCCCCACCGGCCCTCCTGCAGAGGGACGGCACCGTCGACTTCCTGGACCAGGCCACCGACCCCCCACTCGGCGCCCGCCTCGAAGACGGCCCCCGGCCTCAGGCCGACGTGCGCTTCACAGACGGCGCCGTCCTCGTGCTGTACACCGACGGCCTGATCGAACGGCGTCGCGAAGACATCGACACCGGACTCATGCGGCTCGCCACATCGCTGGCCCGCCACCAGTCAGCCGACCCCGAAACCCTCGCCGACGCGCTGCTGACCGACCTGCTCCCGCCCGCCGGCCTCACCGACGACACCGCACTGGTCATCATGCGCCTATGACCCAGCCCGCCACATCCGCACCAGCACGCGCCCCGTAGTGCGGGTCTTGCCGTGCCGGTGTTGCTTGCCCGTGCGGTTGAGTCTCGACGGCACCGTGGTCGTGGCGGGGGGCCGGGGAGGTTCTTCGGGGTCGCCGCATGGGAGGGGCCGGCGGCCGCAGCGACCGGGTGCGCACTGCGCTGAGAACGGCGACGCCCAAGCCGTTGAGGCTCCCGGCACATCTTGTTTCACCATACATCTACATGCATGATGCATTTACGCCTAAGGAGGTTATGGGCCCGCAGGACGCGGCCGCGTCACCGGAGGACCTGATCACCGCCGTCGACCAGTTGGTCCGGTACGTGCGTCGCAGCGCCATCACCGGCGGGCTGAGCACGGCGGCCTCCCCCGTACTGGCCCGGATCGGACGGGCGGGTCCGCACCGGCTGACCGATCTGGCCCGGGCCGAAGGTATCTCCCAGCCGAACATGACGCAGCTCGTCACCCGCATGGAGCAAGCGGGCCTGGTGCGCCGCGCCGCCGATCGCAGCGACGGACGCGGCGTGCTGGTGGAGGCCACCGACACCGGCATGGAGGTGATCCGGCAACGGCGCGCCGCACACGCCCAGGGCCTCCAGGAGTTGGTCGGCGACATGACCGAGTCCGAACGCCAGGCGGTACGGATCGCCCTGCTCGCGCTCGCACGCATCATCCAGCACCGGCAAGTCCGTACCTGACGCCGTCCGGCCTGCGACCTCGCGCAACTTCCCCAACCCAAGCCGAAGCGCACCATCTCCCCCAACGCACCGCTCAAAGCACTGCGGCACCGCGGGCTGCTGACGATGGGCATCATGGCGCTGCTCTACAACTGGGGCTTCTTCACCATGCTGGGCTACGCCCCGTACCCCATGGAGCTGAGTGCCCATCAACTCGGCCTGGTCTTCACCGGATGGGGCCTGCTGGTCGCCGTGACCGGCTGCTGCGCCGGGCCGAGGCCGACGCCGGCGAGGGCGAGCCGGTGGCGCCCTCGCTCGCTCCGGTCGGCGGCCCGACCCCCGTCGGCGTTGCCCGGAGGGCCGCGCGGCCGTCACCGCGCGCCTGGACCGGCCCAGCGCACCGGGCCTGACCGCAACCGGCCAGATCCTCACCAGCGTCGGCAACCATGCCGCGGCCGGCACGTTGGATGCCGGCAGCTGCACCGACGCATCCGCCGCTGCCGCGCACATCCACCGCCAACAAGCCGGTCATCGGCTTGGGAGTGATCGCGGTAGCCCGAACCATGGGAGCACGCTGTTGTCGAAGCGGGTCATGGCGCAGATCCGGTCGCCGGTGAGGGTGAGGACGTAGAGACCGGTCCCGTGGCGGTTGCCGGTTGTGGCGCGCAGGTAGGCTCCGAACGCCGGTTGGCCGTTGGCTCGCGTCGGGATGAGGTCGAACCGGCGCCCCGCCCTGAAGATGCTGGCGCAGAAGCGCGCCACGACGTCGCGGCCCTGGTATTCGAAGGGCATCGGTGGCATCGACATGAAGACGTCGTCGGTCAGCAGGGCCACCAACGCATCGAGATCGGCGGACTCCCATGCGCGGACGAATTTCGCCACGATCGCATCCTCGGAGCGTGACTCGCAGACGGGCGGCGGTTCGCGGTCGTCGGTCGTGGGCCGTCGGTGCTGCAGGCCGGCGCGCGCCCGTTTGAGAGCGCTTTTGACCGACTCGACGCTCGAATCCAGCATGTCGGCCACCTCGCCGGTGTGGAATCCGAGGACGTCGCGCAGGATGAGCACGGCGAGCTGGCGTGGCGGCAGGACTTGCAAGGCGGTCACGAAGGCCAGGGAGATGGATTCGGTCTGCTCGTAGCGGGCCGCCGGGCCGAGCGGCGCGTCGATGGCACCCTCGAGGAAGGCGTCGGGGTAGGGCTCGAGCCAGACGACTTCGCCGAGCCGGGTCGGCTCGGGTGGTTCAACATTGGGCACGTCCCACTCCCTGGCCTGGCGTCGGCCGGCCGACCGGCGCGCGTTGAGGCACCGGTTGGTGGCGATCCGGTACAGCCAGGTCCGCAGCGAGGCGCGCCCCTCGAACCTTGCGAAGCCTTGCCAGGCGGCAAGCAGCGTGTCTTGCAGGGCGTCCTCGGCGTCCTGGAACGATCCGAGCATCCGGTAGCAGTGCACGTGCAGCTCCCGGCGGTACGGCTCGATCAGCTCCCGGAATGCCTCGCCATCCCCGGCGCGTGCCTGGGACATCAGGTCGCCTTTTACCACCCTCACGCCACCTTCCTCCCACACCCTGCGGCACTTCCATCGTGTATGGACACCGGCCGAAGGGCGAAAGGGGCGGTTGGCCGGCGCCACTTTCCCGGCGCCGCGGTGTCTATCTCAGTGGTAGCTGACAACGCCGACCGAGGAGAACCGAGATGGGAAAGATCATCATCAGCGAGAACGTCTCGCTCGACGGTGTCGTCCAGGATCCGACCGGCGAGGAGGGCTTCACGCGCGGCGGCTGGTTCCTCGAGATGAGTGACAAGGACCGCGAGGCGTGGGGCAAGCTCGAACTCGACGAGGCCCGGGGCGCCGAGGCCCTCCTGCTTGGCCGGCACAGCGACGAGTGGTTCGCCGCGCGGTGGCTGTCCCGCAGCGGCGAGTGGGCGGACAGGTTGAACAGCCTGCCCAAGTACGTCGTGTCCTCCACCCTCCAAGAGCCCAAGTGGAGCAACTCGACGGCATTCAAGGGCAGGGTGCTCAAGGGCGACGTGGTGGACGAGGTCTCGAAGCTGAAGCAGGAGCTGGACGGCGACATCGTCGTCTACGCCAGCATCCAGCTCGTGCACACGCTGATGGAGCACGACCTCGTCGACGAACTGCGGCTCACCGTGTTCCCGGTCGTGCTCGGAGCCGGCGGGCACCTCTTCGGCGAGATCAGCGACAAGAAACCCATGCGCCTCATCAAGGCCCACACCCTTGGTGACGGCCTCGCCTTCCTCACCTACCAGCCCGTCCGAGACGCCTAGGTCGTGTCCGCAATGTCAGGCGAGCGAGAGTCGTAAGCAGGCGATGGTGACGAGAGCCTGGTAGTGGCGGGCTCGATTGAGGTCCTCGTCACCGAGTGAGTCCAGCTCTGTAGCAGGCGGGCCGGAGCTCCTGGGTACAGATCTGGTCGATGGTGTACACGCCTTGCTTGACGAGTGTCTGCTTGATGTTGCCGGCCGTCACCGCGGTCGGAGTGAGCAGGACGGACGGGATGTTCCTGGTGGTGGGGCTGTCGATCGTCGTCGTGGCGATGTCGCGGAGATCCTCGCCGCGACCCAGAGCGACGGCCATGGCGGCGGCGGCGACGGCTTCCGTCCCGAACGGTTTGTACACCGTCATGTACTGCTCGCCCTTGACGATGCGCTGCACAGCGTCGAGGTCGGCGTCCTGGCCGGTGACGGGAGGGAGCTTCCCGACACGGGCGCTCTTGAGAGCGGAGATGACACCTGCGGCTATGGAATCGTTGGCCGCCAGGACACCGCCGATCCGGTCGGGGCCCATGGCCGCGACGGCCGCCGACATGTTGGCATGGGCTCGCTCCGTGCTCCAGTCCACGGTGTCGTACGATCTGGCGATCTTCACCTTGCCGGCGATGACGGACAAGGCGCCCCTCCTGAACCACGCCGCGTTGGCGCTGGTCGGATCGCCGTTCATCATGACGACGTTCCCACCGTTCGCCTTGTCCCCCATGGCCTTCAGGAGCGCCTCGCCCTGGAGCCTGCCGACCTGCGCACCGTCGAAACTGACATAGCCCGAGATCGGGCCTTCGGCGAGCCGGTCATAGGCGACGACCGGAACACCCGCCTTGTGCGCCTCCTGGACCGAGGAGCGGAGCGCCCTGGTGTCGGCGGCGTCGAGGATCAGAACCCTGACCCCCTTGGTGATCATGGACATCATTTGTTGCCGCTGCCGCATCGCGTCGTTCTCGGCGTTGGCGTACTCCATGGTGCAGCGGGGACACAGCTCCTTCAGCCGCTTCTCGATCAGCGGCTTGTCGGACTGCTCCCAGCGGGGAACCGCTCGGCTCGGGAGCAGCAGACCGACGGCGAAGCTGTCCGTTTCCGCCTCGCCGTCTCCTCCGCAGGCGGCCAGGGGCATCGTCATGAGCCCGGCGACGAGTGCCGCGACGACGTGGCACGTACTGGTCCTCATCGCAGACCCCCTTGCGCCATGCGAGGCCCCGAGTCCGCAGGAGTCGGCTCGCGCTGCGGCACAACGAGTTCGCTCCACACCTGCTTGCCGCCGGCCACCGGCACCGAGCCGAAGGACGACGACATGGCTTCGACCAGAAGCAGGCCGCGGCCGCCGGTCGACTCCCAGTCCACGATCACCGGCTTGGCGGGCGCACGCGGCGAGGAATCGCTCACGCAGACGCGCACCCGGTCCCCACGGAGCGTCAGGTCGAGGCGGACCGGGCCCTGGGTGTGCACCAGGGCGTTGGTGACGAGTTCGGACACGACCAGCAGCACGGCATCGGCTACTTCTTCGACTTTCCACCGCCGCACAGTGCGCGCGGTGAAACGACGCGCGTGCATGACGGCGTCGGGCAGCCGCCACACCACCCAACCGGCCCGTATCGGCCGGGTCTTCATGCCGTCGTAGCGCAGCAGCAACAGCGCCACGTCGTCCTCGCGACGGCCGACGTCGCCGAGCAGTTCGTCGGCCATCAGCCCTGGATCCGCCGGATCCGCCGCAGCAAGAGCGGTACGCGTCCGGTGCATACCCTCGTCCAGGGGCAGGTCGGCAGCCTCGACCAGGCCGTCGGTGACCAGAGCCAGCACACTGCCAGGGGCCAGTGCGACGGCGGTCATGGGGAACTCCCCCTCCGAGGAAACGCCCAGCGGGAGCCCTCCCTCGACCTGCACCTCCTCGGTAGTGCCGTCGGGATGGCGTACCAGCGGTGACAGGTGTCCGGCCCGGACGAAAAGGATGTTGCCCTCCTCCATGTCCAGTTCTGCATAGCAGCAGGTGGCGAACAGATCGGTCTCCATACCGACGAGGAGGCGGTTGGCGTGCGAGACGACCACGTCGGGCGGGTGCCCCTCCACCGCGTACGCCCTGACTGCGGTACGCATCTGGCCCATGATCGTCGCGGCTCCGGCACTGTGTCCTTGCACGTCACCGATGACCAGCGCCACCCGATCCTCGGAGAGGGCGATGACGTCGTACCAGTCGCCGCCCACCTGCAGCCCCCGCCTGGCGGGCAGATAGCGGGCGACGGCGGTCCCCCCGGGCAGCTCGGGCAGGCTCCGGGGCAGCAGACTGCGCTGCAGCATCGTCGCGAGCTCCTGTTCGGCGTCGTGCGCGTGCGCACGCTTGAGGGCCTGCCCGACCAGCGCCGCGGTGGCAGTCAGCAGGGACCGCTCCTCAGGGACGAACTCGTGCGGCTGATCCCAGCCGACCAGGCACACGCCGGCGGCCCGGCCCTTGGCAGGAAGCGGCAGGACGGCCAGGCCTCCGGTGCCGATGCCTGCGAGTCCGGGTTCGAGGGGTGAGCCGGCGGGCCACAGATCCATGCGCCCGTCCCGCAGAGCCGTCTGAACGGTGGGCAGGGCGCTGACCGGTGCGTCGGGCCACTCCGAACGCCACTCCGAACGCCACTCGGAACGCCATGTCTCCGGCCACGCGGCGGCCTGTGGCGGGTCGAGCACGGCGATCACGAGCCGGTCGTCCTGCAACTCGGCGAGCGCCACCCGGTCGGCGCCCAGCGGCTCACGCAGCGCGGTGACCACCACTCGGCCGACGTCAGGGATTGTTGCCGCCTCATCGAGTGCGGCAGTCAGCCACTGGATCCTGGAGACGTCGTCGGCCCTCCGGTGCAGGAGCGAGGCCGCCGTCACCACGCCCAGCACCTGCTCCCGCCGGTCGTCCGTGCTCTCCACCACCCGGCAACTCAGGCTCAGCCAGCGCATTTCGCCAGTGGGACAGCGGACTCGGAATTCCAGCTCCCGTCGGCCGAACGCCTGGGTGGACGGCTCCAGGACCGACATCAGCGCGGGCATGTCCTCCGGGAGGGCATGCGCGAGCAGGGTGTCCGCCTTGCCGTCGAAGTCGTGCGGCGTGATGCCGACGAGCTCGAGCAGTGTCTCGTCCACCTCGATCAGGCCGGTGTCCGGCACCAGGACGAAAGAGCCGACGCGCAGACTCTGCAACGCGGGTCCCAGCAACGACGACGGCATGGGCGGGCCGGCCCCGGCCTGCAGTACGCCCGTGACCGCGTCGGCGTACCGCTCCAGGAAGCGCCGTTGCTCAGCCTCGAAGGCGTCCGCGGAAGCGCCGACGACGAGGCAACCCAGCCGTCTGCCCTCCGTCCCGAGTGGCAGTGCACCGAGCGACGCCTCCGCCCGCAGCGGCGTCGGCCCGCCCTCGGAGAATGAAGCGAGTGCCCCGGGATCCAGCCACAGCGGCCGGCCGGTGCGCAAGGCGTGCGCCGCGGGTGACCCACCGGACAGAGGCAGACGTTCCGGAAGCCCGCACTCGGAAGAAGCGGCGCCTCCGGACTTTTCCACCAACCGCAGCACTTCGTTCCCGACGCCGACGACATAGACCGCTGCCAGCGCCGCTCCGGCGAACATCAGAGCCCGATCACTCGCGGCGGCCTCTGACCTCGTAGGCGCTGAACCGGTGTCTGCGGCCTCGGCCTCGGATGCCCGCGGATCCGAGACCCCGGCCCGGGCACGGCCGTCATGAGGCATGTCCGCAACCAACCTCCCGTCCATGCCGCAGGTGCCGACAGGTTGAGATCGGGGCACCCACTTACCAGAGTGGCATATAAGGGCCTACCGGACAGATCCACTTGATTGCCGTCGATAGCAGGCCCGGGCGCCGGTTCCCGGGATCCTCGTACCTCGGGCCGAACAGCGAGGGTGCCCTCGGCCGAACATCGCTGGCCGGAGCCGCTGCGTTCGCAGATGACCGCAGCCGGTGCCACACTGGCGACGTGGTCGTCTTGCCACGTCCGCGCGGTCCGTTCAGGCGGACGAAGGGCGTCGGCACAGTGGCCGGCTGTCGGCTGCTGGGCTTCCGGCCGACAGCACGCGTGGCATGGTGAGGAGGCCGGGTGTCGCCATGCTCAATGAGGGATCTACCGGTGCCGGACTGGTCGGGCCAAGTCCCCACCTCGCCGGGGCGGGCGACGTCGCCCCGTGGCCGCCGGAGCCGCAACTGCCCGTGAAGGCAGGGACCGGTGTTCTCCTGGATCTCCATACCGACGCGGGTATCCGGCGCTCATCGCGGCCAGTGCCGTCGCGCCGCGTACTACGTGGCCCATATGGCCCAGGCGCCCGCACACGCACCTTGACATCAGCGATGCACGCGAGCCGCTTTCCCACGCGCAGCGTGCCGACCAGACCCGACGGCAGAGCCCGGTGCGGCCCCGCTGGTCCTCCATGACCCGGCCACCAACCACCTGGCGTACACCGACGGGGCGCGGCACCCAGACCTCGTACCCGATGGAGGCCGGTCGCGGGTGACCGTGAGCGCTCCCTGGCCACGCAGGCGAACGACAAAGGAGGTCTGTCAATGAAGGCCTTCATACGGGACGCGGCCATTGCCGTGACCGCGGTCTCGACGGCCGTTGCTCTCTCGGCCTGCGGGGCGGACACCGGGAACGACCCCGACGGGGGAGACACGCCGAAGATCGGGCTGCTGCTGCCGGACGCCACCACGGCTCGTTGGGAGACACAGGACAGGCCCTTGCTCGAGAAGAAGATCAAGGAGCTGTGCGACGACTGCACGGTCGAACACGCCAATGCCAAGAGCGATGTGGCCACTCAGCAGGAGCAGATGGACTCGATGGTCACCAAGGGTGTCGAAGCCATCGTGCTCGTGGCCGTGGACGCCAGATCGCTCGGCCCCGCGGTCAGGAAAGCCCACGAAGCAGGTATCCCGGTCATCGCCTACGACCGTCTCGCCGAGGGCCCGATCTCGGGGTATGTCTCCTTCGACGGCGAGGAGGTCGGCAGGCTCCAGGGCAGGGCGCTGCTGAAGGCCATGGGCGACATGCCCGGCGCCCAGATCGTGATGATGAACGGCGATCTCAGCGACCCGAACGCGGTGTCGTTCAAGAAGGGCGCACTGTCCGTACTCAACGGGCGAGTGAAGATCGGCAAGGCGTACGACACACTCCAGTGGAGTGCGGAAGCGGCGAACAGGAACATGTCCGGCGCCATCTCCGCCCTCGGCGCCGACAACATCCACGGGGTCTATGCCGCCAACGACGGCCTCGCCGCCGGCAGCATCTCCGCGCTCAAAGCGAACAAGGTCGACCCACTGCCCCCCGTCACCGGGCAGGACGCCGAAATCGGAGCCGTGCGGCGCATCGTCGGCGGCGATCAGTACATGACCGTCTACAAACCCTTCGAACCCGAGGCTTCCGCCGGCGGCTCCATGGCCGTGGCCGCGGCCCGCGGTCAAAGCCTTGACCGGATCGCCACGGACAAGGTGACGCCCCGCAGTGGGAAGACGGTTCCGGCCGTTCTGCTCACCCCGGTGTCCGTGACTGTCGCCAATATCGAGGACACCTTGGTGAAGGACGGCATGTACACGATCCAGCAGATCTGCACTCCCCAACTCGGGGCCGCCTGCGACAAGGCCGGGCTGACCTGACAGGCGGGTTCCGACCGGGTCCGTGTCCCGGTAAGGAGATGGTTTCCGTGCTGACTCCCCCGTTGCTGGCGCTGCACGGCGTGTGCAAGCGCTTCGGTGTCGTCGAGGTCCTCACGGACATCGAGCTGGAGATTCACGCCGGCCAAGTCGTCGCTCTTCTGGGCGACAACGGGGCCGGCAAATCCACCCTGGTCAAAGTGATCTCCGGCGTCGCTCCCGCGGACAGGGGCGTCATCGAATGGGAGGGCCGGCCAGTCCACATCAGGCGCCCCCACGACGCCCGGGACCTCGGTATCGCCACCGTCTACCAGGACCTCGCGCTGTGCGGAAACCTCGACGTTGTCGGCAATCTGTTCCTCGGGCGGGAGATGCGCAGGTTCGGGTTCCTCGACGAGGTGGAGATGGAGCGTCGCACCAGGCACCTGTTGGAACGCCTGACCAGGGGCGTTCCCGATCTGCGCGGCCCCGTTGTCTCGCTGTCCAGCGGCCAGCGGCAGACCGTCGCCATCGCTCGCTCGCTTCTCGGCGACCCGCGCCTCCTCATCCTGGACGAACCGACCGCAGCGCTGGGAATCGAGCAGACCACCGAGATCCTGGACATCGTCGACCAGCTGCGTGACCGCGGCCTGGGGGTACTGCTCATCAGCCACAACATGGGCGACGTGAAAGCGCTCGCGGACCGGGCCGCTGTGCTGCGGCTCGGTCAGAACAACGGCTTCTTCGACGTGAACACCACGTCTCACGAACAGATCATCTCCTCCATCACCGGCGCGGCGGAAAACGTGCCGCGCCGGACGGTCCACCAGGAAGCGGGGTGGTGAAAGGGGTGCGCAACATGGCGGACAACACGCGGGCCGAACCGGCCACGCCCACCGCCGAGGCCCGTCAGCCGCACCTCGCGCGGACCATCGCCCGTGCCGTGAACGGCTGCGTCGCCGTCTTCCGACGCAAGATGCGCGCCGGAGAACTGGGCGTGCTCCCCGTCGTCCTGGTCCTCGCCGCGGTCTGGATCGTCTTCCAGTCCCTCAACCAAAACTTCCTCTCGCCCCGGAACCTGTCCAATCTCAGCGTGGACATCGTGGGCACGGGTCTGATCGCGGTCGGCATCGTCTTCGTGCTGCTGCTCGGTGAGCTCGACCTGTCGGTCGGATCGATCAGCGGCCTCGCGGCGGCTGTCTTCGCCGTTCTGAACGTGAACAACGGCGTGCCGGAATGGCTTGCCCTGATCCTCGCGGTGCTCACGGGTACCGCGACGGGAGCCGTCCAGGGCTTCTCGTTCTCCAGGACCCGGGTGCCGGCGTTCGTCGTCACACTGGCGGGGCTGCTCACCTGGAACGGCCTCATGCTCTACATCCTCGGGAACAGCGGCACCGTAAACCTCGACGAGAACGGGCTCGTCGCGAAGTTGACCAGCTATTACTTCACCAACGCCGCCGCTGCCTACGCAGCGGCGGCGGTCGCCACGGGCATGGTCTTCCTCGTGTCCTACCTGGGCAGACGGCGCCGCAAGGCCGTCGGCATGCCGTACCGCTCGCTCCGGGGAATCACGGTCCGCACGGGAGCGGTCGCGGTGATAACGTTCGCCACCGCGTATGTGCTCAACCAGTTCCAGGGCCTGCCGCTCGCCCTCCTGATCTTCCTCGTGGTGGTGGCCGGCCTCGACATCGTTCTCCGCCGCACGCACTACGGGCGGCAGATCTACGCACTCGGCGGCAGTGTCGAAGCGTCCCGTCGTGCCAGCCTCAGTGTGACGAGGGTGCGGACCGCGGTGCTCGCGGTCTCGGGCACCATGGCCGCGCTCGGCGGCCTGTTCCTGGCCTCGCGCATCACCTCGGTCAGCCAGAGTTCAGGCTCGGGCGTCCTGCTGCTCAATGCCATCGCGGCAGCCGTCATCGGTGGCACCAGCCTGTTCGGAGGACGCGGTACGACGTGGTCCGCGGTGCTCGGCATGCTGGTCATCCAGTCGATCGCCTCAGGCATGGCCCTCACCGACACCCCCACTGCCCTCCAGTTCGTGATCACGGGCGGGGTGCTCTTCGCCGCGGTGGTCATCGACTCACTGTCGCGACGCTCGCAGGAGGCACATGGGCGGGCCTGAGGTGACTGTAAGGCCCATCACTCAGGCCCGACATCATCACCCCACCCGCAAGCGCGCCAGCCGGATATGACGGGCCATCACGGATGAAGGCCGGACACCCTCAAAGCCAGGCCCGACGCCGGTCATCGCGTTGCGTGCGACGGCGTCCACACGCAGCCGGGCGGCCTCCGATGGCGTCCTGCCGCCGACAACAAGCCCGGGCCTGACTGGTCGATCACGCCCGCTCGAACGGCCACGACTCGGCCGTACGGCAGTACGTTGCCTCTTATGTATGCCACGCACGTTTCACGGCGCGTGAAGGCGGCCCCCGCAGCCGTCTATCAGGCGCTCATCGACCCGGACTCGGTGGCGGCATGGCGCGTGCCCGCCGGCATGACCAGCCATGTCCACGCATTCGACCCTCGCGAAGGCGGCGCGTTCCGCATTTCGCTCACCTACAACGATGCTGCCGGCTCAGGAAAGTCGGACGCCCACACGGACACCTACCGCGGCCACTTCGCACGACTCGTTCCCAACGAACTGGTGATCGAGGTGTTCGCATTCGAGACATCCGACGATGCACTGAGCGGCACGATGACGATGACCACCTCCCTCACCCAGGTGGACGACGCGACGGAGGTCGTGATCGTGCACGAGGGCATTCCCGATGATGTGCCACGTGAGGACAACGAATTGGGTACCCGGATGGCGCTGGACAACCTCGCCCGCCTGGTCGAGAGAAGCTGATTGGTCACGGGCCCCTGTCGCCCGCCACCGGCTCCGTGCGCCTGCGTACGGGCTGATGAGGATCAGTCGCCCGAGAAACCACATGTACCGGTGCGTCAGCCACGCCGGTGCCGGCCGGGCGGCCCCCCACCTCGCAGCCTGCGCACAATGCAGGCCTCGCGGCCCTGTGGGGCCCAGTCGGTGCCACTCACCTCCTGTCTTTGGTGCGGCCATGGCCAGGATCTTGTCCGCCGAGGCGTTCAGCCTGTGCGGCAGTGGCCTCAGCGCGGCGCCGGGCCTCACGAACCTGCCGGTCAGCGGCCCGTACGCGCTCGCGCGCCTGCTGCGTGGCTGTCCGGGCCCGCCGCTGCTCGCTCTCCAGTCGCTTCAGTTCATCGGCGAGTTCGCCAACCCGCTGCTGGAGGCTGCTCTCGTGTTCGTCGGCTTCGTCGGCCGCCCGGCCCGCTGTCGCCGCCTCGTCCTCGAGGACACGGAGCTCCCTTTCGGCGTCGGCCGCTGCCTGCCGGGCCACCTCGACAAGGCGGCGGCGCTCCTCGTCGGCTGCGCGGTCCCTGCGCGCCCGGGCGGCAGGACGTGGCGCGGTTGAAGGAGTGGGGGCCGCAGGGGCGCGGCGCAGGGCCGTGTCCTCCACTGCGGGGAAGCCGAGTGTCTGACTGAAAGGCTTCACCAGCCTGCCCGCGGCCCACTCCTGTGCGGCCGATGGGTCGGCGAGGACGGTATGGAGGATGCTTTGGACCTCATGCTGGACGCCGTCGCTGAGCGGATGACCGGCCTCCTTCGCCAGTTGACCGGCCTGCCGCGACAACGCGTTGATCAGCACGTGCTGCCGGCCGCTGAGCTCGCGCAGCTGCGCCCCGTCCAGGTCGCGGTGTGCCTGGCGCAGGGCTTGGCCGAGCTGGAGCAACGGCGGGATCTCGTCGGGCTTTTCACGTACCAGCAGGTTGGCCGCCCAGGCCGACGAGCTGGGGCGACGCAGTTTGCGGATCTGCTCCGCGAGGGGGCGGTCGCCGGCGCTGCGGGCCGCGGCCGCACGGGCATCACGGGCGGCGATGAAGTCTTCCGGCGGCAGCCCGTACAGCTCGTCGGCGACAGCGTCCAGGTCCACTCGTGCCCCTCTCTGCGCCATGCTGCCTTTTCAAGTTTCACACCATATTGGGCAGGTATGTCCTGGCGTCCGGCCTAGGTCGTCAGACCTGGCTCGGTGGTGCGATAGGCCTTTCCGGCGCGGATGCGCGCGCTTCGCGATGGTCTGTTCGAGGCGCTCCATGCGCTCGCGACGAGGTGCTGCGCATACCCCGTGTTCAAAGCCGGCGACTGATGGGTCGGCGGACGTGACACGCGTGGTCAGCGATGCCCGAACGGTGCAGGCTGGAGACGTGCACTCGCGGCGGCGTCTCGCCGTACTGCGGCAGCCATGGCAGTCGAGCCACGCACTGCTGGTGATTCCACTTGCGCTCATCGTGGTGATCACGGGGGTGGACCTGCTGGTTCCGGCCGATGTCCATCTCGGTCCGCTGCTGGTCATCGCGCCCGCCATCACTGCGTCGTTTGCCGGCCCCCGCCTGACCGGGTTGATCGGGACCCTGGCGGTGCTGGCCCAGGCATTCATCGGCTGGCACTTCGGTGCGCTGTTCACCCGGAATGTGCTGGTGCAGGTCCTCGCCCTGACGGTGCTGTCGTCGCTGACCGTGTTCTTCTGCGTGGTGCGCGAGCGACGCCGCAAAGAGCTGGCGCAGGTGCGCTCGGTCGCCGAGGCCGCACAGCATGTCCTGCTGTGGCCGCTGCCGGAGGAGATCGGCCCGCTGCGGGTTGCCTGCCTCTACCTCGCCGCGGAAGACGAGGCTCAGATCGGCGGTGACCTGTACGCGGCCACCCGCATCGACGGCGGGACCCGCGTGATGATCGGCGACGTACGGGGCAAGGGCCTGGACGCCATCGGAGAAGCGGCCCTCCTGCTCGGCGCCTTCCGCGAGGCCGCGCACAAGCACACCGACCTTCCCGAACTGGCCGTCGCCCTGGAACAGAGCGTCGCCCGCTATCTGGACGACTTCGAGCCGGAGGAAGAGGCCGGGGAACGGTTCGTGACTGCCTTGCTGATGGAGATCCCCGACGAGGACCCCATCACCCGGATGACCAGCTGCGGCCATCCCCCGCCGCTGCTGCTCAGCCACGGGGACGCCGTCACCATTCCCGTCCACCCCACACCCCCGCTGGGGGTCGGCCGGACAGGACCGGCGGACCACACCGTGGATGTGTTCTCCTTCGAGGCCGGAGACACCCTCCTGCTGTACACCGACGGCGTCATCGAAGCCCGCGGTCCGCGCGGCCTCTTCTACCCGCTCGCGGAACGGGCCGCCCAGTGGACCGGCCACAGCCCAGCTACTCTCCTCCACCACATCCGGCGCGATCTCCTCGCCCACGGCGGCGGACGCCTCGGCGACGACGCCGCTCTGATCGCGGTCCGCCGCACGTCGGCCGCGCACCCGAGCCCCCCTCCGCGGAAGGGGCATCCGCGCCGACGGGTTCTGCACCACTCCGAGACCGAACCGTCCTCGCACTGATCGCACTGACCGTCCGTTCGGGGACGCCCGAGATGGTCACCCGAATGAGGCGATGCCGCAGTGGTTACGGGATCTCCTGTTCGGCCCAGATGACCTTTCCTCCAGTGGTGTACCGGGCACCCCAGCGATGGGCGAGCTGGGCTACGAGAAACAGGCCACGGCCGCCTTCGTCCATGCTCCGGGCATGCCTCAGCCGAGGAGCGGTGCTGCTGCCATCGGCGACCTCACAGGTCAAACGAGAGTCCCGAAGGAGTCGCAGCCGTACGGGCGGCGAGGCGTAGCGGATCGCGTTGGTGACCAGCTCGCTCACGATGAGCTCCGTCGTCATGGCCAATTCCTCAAGGCCCCAGGCTGCCACCTGGCGAGTCGCCCGGGCTCGGACATCAGCAACGGCGGCCGGGTCCGAGGGCACATCCCACGAGGCGACATGGTCGGCCTCCAGGGCGTGCGTGCGCGCCAGGAGAAGGGCGATGTCGTCGGGTTGAGGCACGGGCACGAGCTGCTCCACGGCGGAGGCGCACAGTGATTCAAGGTTGGAGTCGGACTGGGACAGCACGTCGCCGAGACGGGACATGCCCGGGTCCATGGCGCGGTCGGCTCCCTGGACGAGGCCGTCGGTGTAGAGACCGAGCAGGCTGTTCTCGGCGAGCTCGATCTCGGTGGCTTCGAACGCGAACCCTCCCAGCCCGAGCGGAGGCCCAGCGGGAAGCTCCAGGAAGTGGACGTGCCCGTCGGGGGCGACGACGACAGGAGGCGGATGTCCGGCCCGGGCCATCGTGCAACGTCTCGTGACCGGATCGTAGACGGCGTACAGGCAGGTTGCCCCGAGGAAGGCCGTGAGAGCCTGGTTGGCCGACTCGTTGCCGGGCTCCTCATCGCTCAGCCGAAGCACGAGGTCGTCGAGGTGGGCCAGCAACTCCTCAGGGGGCATATCCATGGCGGCCAGGGTCTGAACCGCAGTGCGCAGCCGGCCCATGCTCGCGGCAGCCGTAATGCCATGGCCGACCACATCGCCGACGACAAGGCCGACACGGGCGCCGGACAGAGGGATCACGTCGAACCAGTCGCCGCCCACCCCGCCCGTCGCGTCCGCCGGCAGATAGCAGGAGGCCACCTCCAGCGCCTCTCCACCCGTCAGGGCGTGGGGCAGCAGACTGCGCTGAAGGGTGACTGCTGCCGTGTGTTCCCGGGTGTAGCGGCGGGCGTTGTCGACGCACAACGCCGCTCGCGCCACCAACTCCCGGGCCAAGAGGACATCGTCCGGCTGGAAGGAGACGGGATTGAGCGAGCGGGCGAACGTGGTGAGGCCCAGGACGGTGTTCCGCGCCCGCATCGGCACGGAGATGAGGGAGTGCAGTCCGAACTCGCGAATGCGTGCCACCCTGGCAGGCTGCTCGGCAATCCACAGGTCGTCTGCCGGGTCGAGGACCGGGATGAAGATCGGATCGCCGTTGATGAGCAGGTTCGCGTCGTGCGGCGGGGGGACGAAGTCGACCTTGGCCCCGATCGGCGCCACGGCCTCTGGGCAGCCCTCGCGCACTGAGCTCATTCCGGCCCGGCGCATCGCGGGCTTGGCGGGGGCCGGTCCGGCATCGGACAGCCACGTGCCATGCCCCTCCGTGCTCAGGACCGGCTCCAGCAGATCGACGATGACGAAGTCCGCGAAACGCGGAACGGCGAAGTCGGCCAGCTCCTGAGCCGTCCGCATCACGTCCAGAGTCCTGCCGATGTTGGTCCCGGCCTGATTGACCAGCGACAAGAGCTGGCGGGCGTTCCACCGCTCGGTGACATCCAGGACCATGTAGCAGACCCCGGTGACGGAGTTGTCGGCGTCCATCAGGGGGAAGAAGGAAGTGGAGTACGCGTGTTGGCGGTGCGGATCGGCCCAACTCCATCCCGCGTACTCGTAGTCGGTGACCGGGATTCGGGTCACCAGCACCTTACGCATCAGGCCCTCGATGGTGTCCGCCTGCAGCCCCGGCAGCAGCTCGCTCAGACGACGGCCCAACCGCTGCTCACGGGGCACACCGCCGAAGTGTTCCAAGGTGTCGTTCAGCCAGACGTAGCGCAGCTGCAGATCCACCACCGCCATGCCGACCGGCGAGCGGGTCAGGAAGCCGTCGAGGATGGACTGACCCACCGTCCATTGCTGCTTCTGCTCCCGCGCCGAGATCAGAAAACACTCGTCTCCACCGATGCGGAAGGACGCGGACACCCGCAGGTCGACTTCGATACGGCCGCCGTCGCGGCGCCGTACAGGGATGAGACCGCTCCACCCCATGCCCGCGCGGCACCGCTCCGCGATGCGGGCCGCACGCGCGGGATCTTGGGGCAACGCCAGCAGAGGCGCGACAGAGCCGCCGACGACCTCTTGGGCGGGGTAGCCGAGAAGCGCCTCAGCGCCCCTGGTCCAGCCGACCACGACACCGTCTGCGGATACCACCGCTGCCGCGTCAACGGACGCATCGAAATAATCGCGTGGTTCTGAGGAAGTGGGCCCGTCGGAACCATTGCGCACAGATGCCATCGTTTCCATCCCTTACACCAGACCATGTTCCTGCTTGACCGTCCGATGTGCACGGTCTGGGCGGACGACGGCCGAGCCGTCCGGGCGGGCCCCGGCCGACGCCTACCGTGCTTCCGGACGCACCCACGGACCCTGGGCCCTGCCCGAGGCACTCCACGTCGTCGCGCCGGCCGTCACAACGGCATGCGGACGCGCCAGGGGCGACACGCCTTCCGCGGTGGGTGCCCTGTCGGCCGAGGGCCGGATGCAGAGGTGAAAGCCCGACAGCCGGAGGGATATCTGACGTGGCTGAATCCTCCCAGGTCAACAGCCCGCCTGCCGGACCCGCACGGCGTCGGCCGCGGACGCGGCGGCGCGGACGAGCGCCGCCGTGGCCGTCGAACGGGACTGCTGCGGCCAGGCGATGACGAGGACCGCGGGCGGGGCGTCCGCGACCGGCCGGTAGACGACACCCGGGCGCGGGTAGCGGGCGGCGACCGAGGCGGGCAGCAGGGGGACGACGTCGCCCAGTGCGACGAGCATGAGCAGCTGGGCGAGGTCGCGGCCCGCACCGCGAATCTCCTCGAGATAGCGGTGCAGGTCACCAGGGCGCAGACCGAGGTCGGCCAGGACCAGGCTGTCTCGGACGGCGAGCGGGTGGGTGGCGGCAAGGGCCGCGACGCGCGGTTCGACGATCAGCGTCTCGGTGTCGAGGCCGGTGTGGTCGAAGGGCTCGTGGACCAGAGCCGCATCCGCTTCTCCCTGGCGCAGGAGTCGCGGCTGTTCGTGCCAGCCGCACAGCCGGACGGCGACGGGTACGACCGCCTGCTCGGACGCGAAGCGTGCCAGGATCGGCTCCAGCAGTCCCCCGTCCCCGTCGGCTTTGACCGCCAGGATCAGCTTCGGCTCCGGGGCGGCCGCTCGCTGGGCCCGCCGCTCGGCGGCCTGCAGCGCGTCCAACGCGATCCTCGCCTCCGCGAGGAGCACCGCTCCGGCCGGAGTCAGCGCCACGCTGTGGGTGGTCCGCTCGAAGAGGGTGACCCCTATCTGCGACTCCAACCGGCGGATCGCGCGGGACAGGGGCGGCGGGGAGATGCCCAGCCGCTCGGCGGCCCGGGCGAAGTTGAGCTCCTCGGCGACGGCGACGAAGTAGCGCAGCGGGCGGGATTCCAACGCTCTCTCCCCTCCGTTCGGTATTGCCCTGAGGGTAACAAGCGGGAGCGGATCGATCCTTCAGTTCGGGCGCGCCACGCAGCAGGCTCGACGACATCCAGTGAAGCCTCCCGCCAGGAGTTTGTTCATGATCGTCGTCACCACCCCGACCGGCCAGATCGGCCGCCAGGTCCTCGACCGTCTCCTCGACGCCCCGGACGGCAGGGCGGGGATCCGGGTGATCGCCCGCGACCCCGCTCGCCTCTCCTCGCGGGTGCGCGAACACACCGAGGTCGTACGGGGATCGCATGCCGATCCCGCCGTTCTGAAGGAGGCGTGCGCGGGCGCCGACCGACTGTTCTGGCTGGTACCCCCGACCCCGTCGGCCGACAGCGTCGAGGGCCACTTCCGCGACTTCACCGAGCCACTGCTCGAGGTGATCGGGCGCCAGGAGGTCGAGCGGGTCGTCGGCGTCTCGACCCTGGGCCGCGGAGTGGCGAGGAACGCCGGGCAGATCTCGGCTTCGCTCGCCATGGACGAGGCGATCATGGCCACGGGCGTCCACTACCGGGCGCTGTGTCCGCCGTTCCTGATGGAGAACCTGCTGGGCCAGGCCGAATCGATCCGCGACGCGGGTGTGCTCTTCCTGGCGGTGGCGGAGAACTGCGTTCTGCGCACCTGCGCCACCCGCGACATCGCCGCCACGGCGGCCCGGCTGCTGCTCGACGGCCGCTGGACCGGGCAGGACGACGTCCCGCTGGTCGGTCCCGACGACCTGTCCGCCGAGGGCATGGCGCGGGTCGTCTCCGAGGTGCTGGACCGTCCGGTGCGCCTCCAACGGACCAGCAGCGCGGACTACCAGGCGACGGCGCTGCGCTTCGGGGCGAGCGAGGCCTGGGCGCAGGGACTGGCCGACATGACGGAGGCCCTGAAGGACCAGGGTTTCTATGGTGCCGTCGCCCCGAGCACTCCCCAGTCCGCGCCCACCGGCTTCCGCCAGTGGTGCGAGGAGGTGCTCAAGCCGGCCGTCCTGGCCCAGGGCGCTTTCGGATCAGGCCGGGTCCCAGGCGCGGCACCCGACCAATGGCGGTGAGCGGGGCTTGGTGTGTGCAGCCGCCCGGCGGAGGAGGACGTCGACGCGACGGCGTCCCCTCGTTCGGGCGAAGTCCGGAAATCGGGGGTCGGCAACCGAAGACAGCGCAGGGGTAGCTGCCTGCTCGAGCGCAGCCGGGAGCTCGGGGGCGCGCGTGCCAAGCCCCGCCGTCCCGGGATGATCCGAAGAACCCGCTCTAGCCCCTGAACCCGTCCCGGTCCTGTCGGCCTTGCCGGCGCTGAGGACGGCCGCCACGCCCACCCGAGCGACGACGCGACGGCGCAGAGGGCGTGTCGGCGCTGTTGAACCCCGGTCCGGTCGGGGCGCTGAAGCCGCCGGGTACCACTGGTGTCGTCGCCGCGGCGGCGGGCGCGGACGTCTGCGCGGCCGCAGTGGGCGCCTTGCGCGTATGAGGCAGGGCGCGGCCGACGACGCGGGTATGGGTCATCAACGGTGCGCAGGCCGCGCAGACTTCCAGCAGGGTCCAGACCTGACCCACGGCCGGATCGTGGCGCAGGACCAGGACCACGCTGCCCGCGCAGTGCACCTGAGTCCCGTCGTGGGCTGCGCACTGTGCCTGCCGGCAGGCACAGGCGGCGTCCGGGTGCACGCTGGCCGCCCGAGCGTGCGCGGCGGCGTGGGCTTCGGCGAAGCGGCGCAGTGCTCCCAGGTCGCGGGAGCGGGGCGGCATGTTGCACGGGGAGGAGCACGTCACGGAGGCGGTACGGTCGCTGTGGCCGGAGACCCGGATGGTCCACATCCGTCCCGGGCGGCGTGCGGCAGGAATTTCGGGGTGCGCGAGATCCAAGATCGACAGTCCTTCGGCAAAGGGGTGGTGTGCGCGACGGCGCTCGGCACCTTACGTACCCCGCCCTCCGGTCTGTCATCTACCGGTTGCGCCGCAGGCGCGCGCGAGGAACGACTCGTAACGCGGGGTCCGGAGTTCTGTCCGGACGTCGTGATCATCCCATGACTTCGGCCCGGCGAACATGTCCGCGGAGGCCCTCCGCTCCGTTCTCGCCCAATCGTACGGGCTGTGGTCCAGTCGTACGGGCTGTGATCCCGGGTGCGGTGCCCGGCCGATCGGCGAGTCCCCCACCATGGCTTCCCGCCACTAGGGCCTCTCCGGGTGCTCGTGGCCCTGGGTGTTGGGGAACCTCACCGCGAGGGCCGCGATGTCGTCGTCGAGCCGTCCGCCGCTGTAGTCGAGCAGGTCCCGGTGAAGCCGGTCGAGCAGTTCGCGGGGTGGCGGTTCCAGGCCCTGCCGCCTCATCCACTCCGACAGCGGAAAGAAGTCGCCGGCGCGGTCCCGCGCCTCCGATACGCCGTCGGTGTAGAACAGCAGCTGGTCGCCCGGGGTGAAGGCGACGGTGTCGACGCAGTAGTGCTCACCGATGAGCGCCGCGAGGTTGAGGGGCGGCGAGGGGGTGGTGGGCTCCAGGACGCGGATCTTCCCGCGATGCGCAAGCAGTGGCGGGGGGTGCCCACAGTTGAGAATTCTGATGTGGCCGCCGCCGCGCGGGATCTCGGCGATGAGAGCGGTGGCAAAGTGCTCCGGCCGGTCCTTGGTCGGAAACACAGCACTGTGGCGGGCGATGCTGGCCTCGAGACGATGGATGATTCCCCTCAGGTCGGGCTCGTCGTACGCGGCCTCCCTGAAGCAGTTGATCACTGCCGAGGCCGCCCCCACCGCGGACAGACCCTTGCCCCGAACGTCGCCGATGAGTAGCCGGACCCCGTACCGCGTGTCGGCGGCTTCATAGAAGTCGCCGCCGATCCGGGCCTGCTCCTGGGCCGCCAGATACAGCGACTCCATCTCGACGTTCTCGATACGGCGCGGCAGCGGGCGCAGTAGCACCTTCTGGGCTGCGTCGGCGACGAGCCGGACCTGGAGGAGTATCTCCTCCCGCTGGAGTCGGACATGGCTCGCGTATGCCGCCGCCAACGTGACCGCGATGATCGCAGCCGCCGTGTACTGCGTCCCCAGGTCGGTGTAGAAGAAGCTGAGGCTGATCATGACGAGCAGGCAGAACGTCCCCAGCAGAATCGTGGGGAGGACGGGCCACATCGCGGCGGCAAGTGCGGGTGCGGCGGGCAGTAGGCGGCTGACGGCGATCTCCCTCGGTGTGGAGAACGCCAGGCCGGTGAGGACGACGGTCAGGATCACCGGTGCCAGCTGGGCAACTCCCCATTGGCCGAGGTAGAGGGGACGACGGTGCCGCAGCCGTCCAGACATGATCACAAAATGCATCATATCGGTCAAAGTGTGCATTGGGCTCTGGCGGATCAGGCACTTCATGCGCGAGGATCGACCGATCGAACCGCGGATGCCCGGTCCGCTCGATCGAGAGATACAGCAGCGCGACGAAAACCGCCGGGTCGAAGAGGTCGCGCAACGCGGGCCCGAGCAGGCCCCCGAGGCCGAGCCGGATGGGGATCCCTCCCCGGAGGGGCCATGGCCACCCGGGATCACCAGTGCTAGAAAGGTCACATGGCGAACCGTTTCGCCGGTTTTCGACGCATCTCACTCCGGCCACTGGTCAGCAAGAGCCCGCGCAGCGTAGCCGGGCAGGTGCTGGTCTTCCAGGTGGCCCTGGTAGTGCTGCTCGTGGCCTGTGGCGTCATCGCCCTCGCCCTGCAGTCGAAACGGGACACCACCGCCGAGGCCGTGCGCCGCTCCATAGCCGTAGCGCAGACCTTCGCGCACTCTCCCGGTGTCCTGGTGGCACTGCAGAGCCCTGAGCCGAGCAAGATTCTCCAGCCGCTGACCGAGGCAGGGCGCAAGGCCGCCGGTGTCGACTTCATCGTGGTCATGGACACCAAGGGCATCCGCTACACCCACCCCCTCCCGGACCGGATCGGGAAGCGGTTCGTGGGCAACATCGGGCCGTCGCTGGCTGGGAAGGTCTACACGGAAAGTGTCCACGGCCCGCTCGGCCACGAGGTACAGGCCACCGTCCCCATCGAGAACATGCGCGGCAAGGTGGTGGGCCTCGTCTCGGCCGGACTGAAGGTCAAGAACGTGACCCAGCAGGCGTGGCGGCAACTACCGATCATCCTCGGCGCCGGCGCCGGGGCGCTCACGCTGGCCACCGCAGGCACGGCACTGGTCACCAGGCGACTACGGCGACAGACCCACAGCCTGGCCCCGGACGAGATGACCCGCATGTACGACCACCACGACGCGGTGCTGCACTCCGTGCGCGAAGGGGTGCTCATCGTCGCCGACGACGGGCGGCTGTTGCTGGCGAACGACGAGGCGCGACGGCTGCTGGAGCTGCCCCCGGACGTCGACGGACGGCGCGTGTCGGAGCTGTCGAGTCTCGACCCCGAGACGGTGGCGCTGCTCGAATCCGGCCGCGAGGCCACTGACGAGGTGCACTTCGCGGGAGAGCGGCTGCTGGCGGTCAACCAGCGACCCATGGAACGCGACGGAGGTCCCAGGGGAACGGTGGTGACACTGCGCGACTCCACCGAGCTGCAGGCGTTGACCGGCAGGGCGGAGATCGCACGGGAGCGGCTCAAGCTGCTGTACGACGCCGGACTCGCCATCGGCACCACGCTGGACGTGCTGCGCACCGCCGACGAGCTGGCGCGGGTCCCCGTCCCCCGCTTCGCCGACTTCGTCACCGTGGACCTGGCCGACACCGTGCTGCACGGCGAGGAACCGGGTCGCACGGCGACGGGCATCCGACGCACCGCCGTGTGCGGCATCCGGAACGACCATCCGCTCTACGAAAAGGGCCGGCTCATCGACTTTCTGCCGTCCACGCCCCAGGCGCGCGGCTACGGCACCGGCAGCTCCGAGTTGGTGACCGACCTGTCGACCGCCACCGGCTGGCACGCGCAGGACCCGGAGCGCACCAAGAAGATCATTGACTACGGCATCCATTCCCTCATCGCCGCCCCGATCCAAGCCCGCGGCGTCGTGCTGGGCATGGCCAACTTCTGGCGCTGCAAGGAGCACGAGCCCTTCGACGAGGAGGAGCTGTCGCTGGCGGAGGAACTGGTGGCCCGTGCGGCGGTCAGCATTGACAACGCCCGCCGCTACACCCGCGAACACGCCATGGCGGTCACCCTCCAGCGCAGCCTGCTCCCGCGGGCCCTGCCCGAGCAGAGCGCCGTCGACGTCGGCTACCGCTACCTCCCCGCGCAGTCGGGCGTGAGCGGCGACTGGTTCGATGTGATTCCCCTGCCGGGCAGCCGGGTGGCGCTGGTCGTCGGCGATGTGGTCGGCCACGGCCTCCACGCGGCCGCCACGATGGGGCGGCTGCGGACCGCGGTGCACAACTTCTCCACCCTCGATCTGCCGCCCGACGAGCTGCTGAGCCATTTGGACGACCTGGTCGGCCGCATCGACCAGGACGAGGCGGGTACCGAGAGTGCCGCGGGAATACTGGGCGCCACCTGCCTGTATGCGATCTACGACCCCGTGACGCGCCGCTGCGTCATGGCGCGCGCGGGGCACCTGGCACCCGCGCTCGTCCAACCCGACGGAACCGTCACCTTCCCGGACCTGCCGACCGGGCCTCCCCTCGGCCTCGGCGGCATGCCGTTCCAGACCGCCGAGCTGGACGTCGCCGAAGGCGCCCAGCTCGTCCTCTACACCGACGGCCTCATCGAGGACCGCAGGCGCGACCTGGACGTGGGGATGGAAATGCTGCGCACTGCACTGGCGGGCCACCCCAACCGGCCGCCCGAGGAAAGTTGCCAGGCCGTCCTGGACGAGCTGCTGCCCGGTCGTCCCAAGGACGACGTCGCCCTGCTCATCGCCCGCACCCGGGGGCTGCCGCCCGACCGGATCGCCGACTGGGACGTACCGCTCGACCCGGCCGCCGTCGCGGGGATGCGCGACGCCGTGTCCCACAAGCTCGACGAGTGGGGCCTGTCCGAACTCGGCTTCAGCATGGAACTCGTCCTGAGCGAGCTCATCACCAACGCCATCCGCTACGGCTCCGAGCCGATCCACGTACGGCTGATCTACGACCGTACGCTGATCTGCGAGGTGGCCGACGGCACCAGCACCTCCCCGCACCTGCGCTACGCCGCGACGATGGACGAGGGAGGCCGGGGCCTGTTTCTGGTGTCGCAGATAACCGAGCGTTGGGGCACCCGGTACACGCCCCAGGGCAAGGTGATCTGGGCCGAGCAGGCGCTGCCGGCCGCCGATAAGGGGCCCACCCTGTCGCTGGCCGATGCGGAGGCGCTCTTCCCGGACGAGGGGGCAGCCGGCCCGGGAACCCCGACGTGACGACGGCTCGGCCCAGGACAATGCCGTTGCTCTTGGCTCCGTTTCCCTCGGCGCCGGCGGGTCGTCGAGAACTTCGTGGCGGGGTCTGACTGAGTGAGCGCTTCACGATGCGGCTAGGTCGCGGTCTCGCTGGTAGGCGGCCAGGAGGAAGAGCCAGATCTCGCTGACGGACGGGAAGCAGGCGACAGCGTGCCTGAGCCGCTTGAGCGGGACCTCGCCGGCGACCCCCGAGCCCGCAGATACTCCAGCGGGCGATCGTCCTCGCGGGGATCGCGGCATCGAGATGCCGACGCACGGAATCCACAGCTAAATGGATGAAGGCCGCAGAGGCCGTCAGGAGTTCGCGGCATCCGCCACGCACTTCTCGGAGCGAGGATCAACTCTGCAGGGAAAGGTCGGTTCTCACATGGATCAGCGCAGGCTGCGAGACCTCCAGGTGTCAGCCATCGGCCTCGGCTGCATGGGGATGTCCGCCTTCTACGGCACGACCGACGAGGACGAGGGCATCAGGACCATCCGGCACGCCCTCGATCTGGGCATCGACTTCCTCGGCACCGCGCAGGTCTACGGGCCACTCACGAACGAGACACTCGTCGGCCGCGCCATCAAGGGACACCGCGACCAGTACGTGATCGCCACGAAGTTCAACTACCGGATGGACGACGCTGTTGCGGGTGACATGAGCACGATCGGGCGCCAGGACGGCTCCGCCGAGCACGTGCGCAGCTCGATTCACGGCTCGCTCAAGCGGCTGGGAACCGACTATGTGGACCTCTACTACCAGCATCGCGTCGACCCCGACGTGCCGATCGAGGAGACCGTCGGCGCCATGGCGGAGCTGGTCGCCGAGGGCAAGGTACGTCACATCGGTCTGAGCGAGGCCGGGCCGGAGACCATCCGCCGTGCGAACGCTGTTCATCCGATCACGGCGGTACAGACCGAGTACTCCCTGTGGACGCGTGACCCGGAGGCGGAGGTCCTGCCCACCTGCCGAGAACTCGGAATCGGGTTCGTCCCCTATTCGCCGCTGGGCCGCGGCTTCCTTGCGGGCCGGTTCTCCTCCCCCGACGAGCTCGACGAGGACGACTTTCGCCGCAGCGGCCCCCGCTTCACCGGCGACAACCTGAAGGCGAACCTCAGGCTCGCGGAGAAGGTAAAGGAAATCGCCGCGGAGAGGGACGTGACGGCGGCGCAGCTGGCGATCGCCTGGGTGCTCGCGCAAGGCGATGACGTGGTCCCGATCCCGGGCACCAAGCGCCGTACCTATCTCGATCAGAATGCCGGCGCTGTGGCCGTCGAGCTGTCGAAGACGGATCTCGCACGCATCGAGGCCGAACTCCCCGCACCGACCGGGGAGCGCTACGACGAGGCCGGCATGAAGAGCGTGAACCTCTGACACGCGCCCAACCGGACCCGGCAGCGGCCCACACGGAAGCCGTTCGATAGAGGCCCTCAATCGAGCGATAAGGAAGGGGGCTTGGACAGGCGTTCATCGCCGAGGTCAGGATGCTGGACATGATCCCCGCCTTCGCGGACGACGAGCCGCCGTGGGCCGGAAGCGGGGGCGTTTCCGAGGAGTTCGCATGCTGATTCCGTGCGCCCCGCAGGTGTGCACACCGACCGGCAGTCCAGAGATCGCGCCTCCCCTCCGCCTGACGCGGACGCACGCGGTTGGGCGGCCGGGCGGCTCTGCCGCTCTCGGCCTCCCGTCCGGACAGGAATGCCGCGTTCATGGCATGTGACGCGCCCGGGATGCCCGGAACCGTGGATGCCCCGGCGCGCCCGACGAAGCGGCCTGCGATGCGCTGGCGGAAGCCCGACGAACCGCGGCTGCCCCGGCGCACGGTCGCGTCGGCCGCCATCACCACGTCGGTCGGACTCGCCGCGTTGGTGGCCATGGGAGCGCTCGCGCACCAATCGGTGCTCATACCGCCACTCGCGGCCACCATGGCGATCGTCACCGCCACTCCGGACTCACCTCTCGCGCAGCCCCGCCATGTCATCGGCGGCCACATGCTGTCCTGCCTCGTCTGCTTCGCGGTGCTCGCCCTCGGCTGGCACGGCCCTTGGGCCGCTGCCGTGGCCTGCGGCATCGCCTGCGGACTTGTGCTCGTCCTCAAGGCGGCCCATCCGCCGGCCATGGCGACTGCCGTCATGATCATGCTCACCAGTCCGCCTGCCGATCGTTTCGTACCCCTGCTGGCCGCCGGTGCGGTGCTGCTCGTCGTGGTGCAAATGGTCTCCGCCCGTCTGCAGCGAGGGGTGTACCCCACCTCCTGGTGGTGAGCCGACAGGGCCGCGAACCGGCCAGGAGATGACGGGTGCGCCTCTGAGGCACCCCTATCGGGGTCCCGTCCATCGTGATCAGCTTCGTCTACGGGTTGGCGAATCCCCGTACAGGCGCTGCCTTCCGGTTTCCTCCGGCTCTGCTGCTGTTCCTGCCCATGTGGTTCCCGCTCTTCGGGAACTGCGCCGAAATGTTGGTCATCCCCGCGGCTGGTCAGCTCGTTTTCACGCGCTGCACTCGATGCGGGTGCGCTGTGGGGCGGCCGGCCCCGCCTCCGTCGAGTGGCAGTCTGCGCCGAGGCCCTCGCCGCCGCGATCACCGAGCACCTGTTGGCGAATGTCGGACGCAGGGAGCTTCGGCACCCGGCGCCCCAAGACGCGCAGGACGCCGCCGGCGTCGTCGTCGGCGTGACGACGACGAGGAACACGGTGGGGAGGGCCGACCCGGTCCTCGCGCGGTGCGAGGACCGGTCCCGCCATCGTCTCCCCGGGTGTCAGCCCTGGCGGGGTCTCCCCGGGTGTCAGCCCTGGCGGGCCTTGAACCGCGGGTTCTTCTTGTTGACGACGAAGACCACGCCCCGCCGACGGACCACCTGCGCCCCGGGCTTGGACTTCAACGAAGCCAAGGACTTGCGCACCTTCATAGCTCTGCTCTCCTCCTGCCGGACACCGGCCCGCGCTCAGCACCGGGCCGCGGCCGCGCGACCGTAGCGACGCTCGAAGCGCTGCGCGCGGCCGGCACTGACCACGACCCGCCACACCCCGGTGCAGAACGGCGGCTCGCCCGCGAGATCTCGACATCGTCGATCAGCGGGTAGCTGTTGCCGTACTCCCACGCGATCGTCCTGGCCGCCCGGTGACCCCGGGCTCGGTTCAGCGTTCCTCCCGGAATGCGACGTGCTCGCCGACCACCGGGTCGTACTTGCGCAACACAAGCCGGTCGGGGTCGTTCAGACGGTTCTTGCGCGTCACGTAGGTGACGCCGGTCCCAGCCGTCGACCTCAGCCTGACGACGGGACGCGCACTGCTGCGTGCCATGAGGTTCTCCTTCCGCCCACACCACGCGATATTGACTCGCGCATGTCAGCTACGTGCGTTGTAACAGCGGACCTGGTCACCGCATTCCCGTCTCCCGCCCTGCCGGGACGACCCGGCGGGTTCGTCTTTCGCCGTGTTGTACGGGCGGACGACGTTGTGCGGTCGGATGGCCGCTCCGGCGACGCTGTGCGGGCGACGACAGCAGGCAGAGGTCCGGCGTGCGCGGCGGCGTCAGGTGTGGGCCGGAGTGCGGAGTGACCTTCGCCGGGCGCTCAGTGCCACCAGCGTGGCGAGCCCGGCCGCCAGTGCCCCGGCGAACATGGCGGCCCGGTCGCCGACTGCCGGGGAGGTGTGGCCGCTTCGATCAACCGCGTCGGCCACCGCCGGAAGCAGCGCGGCGCCCAGCGCGGGCCCAACTGCCGGACTCTGTTTCGGTTGAGGGGTTGAAGAACAGGCTCAGCCTGCGGTTCGCGCTTCGCGGTTGCGGCCACACGGCGACCCGCCGCCTCTCGGGGCGATGGGCAGTCACGGTCCCCCAGGATCAGGAAGGTGTGAGCGGAAGGGTGTCCGTATAGGCGTTCACCGGTGGCGAGATCCGCTTGGTGGCGCGGACGTCGAGGGCCGGGGCCGCCGACTTCGTGCCGAGCGTGCCCGAGGGGTGCCAGGTTCCCGTGACGGAGACCCAGGTGTCGTGGGGCAGTGCGGGGCCGCCGTACATCCGGATCCTGATCGACTGCGAGTCCGCGGCGCAGCAGTTGAAGATGATCCGGGTCAAATACCAGCCGCCGCCCTGCCGCGCCGGCGTGACGAAACCCGTCATCCGCAGGCTGCGGCCCTCGATGCTCCGCTCCCGGTCCTGTTGCACCCGCTGGGTGAAGTCCGTGAGGGTGATGGGCAGCGGCGAGGTCGCCGGGAGCCGGTCGAACCGGCTCTGCTGCTTGACGGCCTTCTCGTTGGCCCGGGAAGCCGTGTACGCGCCGAGTGCGGGAGGCGCGTAGAAGAGCAGGCTGAGGGCGGGAAGGAACAGCAGCCAGGCGATCCGCGGCGTGGTCGAGTGATCGTGGTGACCACCATGACCCTGACCGCCGACACGGTCGTGGTCGTGGTCATGGCCGTGATCGTGGGCGCCTTCACCGCCGTCGTACGCGGGCTCGCGCGCGTCCGCCCGTCCGTCGAGGGCCGCCGCCAGCAGGCCCAGTACGAGGAGCAGTGCGCCGGAGGCGATGAGCGCCGGGCGCAGTCCCGCCTTCACGTAGCGCAGGTACAGGTCCGAGAACAGGGAGACGTGCAGGAGGCCGAGCCCGCAGAGGACCAGGAGCAGTACTTGTACGCGGTGTCTCACAGCAGGGCTCCTCCGATCAGCACGCTGCACGCAACCGCCACGACGACGGTCGCGGTGGAGAAGCGGAGGGCGAACGCCCGGCCGAAGGTGCCCGCCTGAAGGGCGATCAGTTTCAGGTCGACCATGGGGCCGACCACCAGGAAGGCCAGCCGCGCGGTCGGCGAGAACCCGGCGAGCGACGCGGCGACGAAGGCGTCGGCCTCGGAGCAGACCGCGAGAACGATCGCCAGCCCGGCCAGGAACAGCACGGAGAGCCACGGTGAGCCGGAAAACGTGTCGAGGACGGAGCGCGGCACGGTGACGTTGAAGGTGGCCGCCGCGGCCGCGCCGAGGACGAGATAGCCGCCCGCGTGCAGGAAGTCGTGCTGAAAGCCGAGGCGGAACTCGTTCCAGCGGCTGTGCCCCGGGTGATGACCGGTGTGGCGGGCCGCGGGCCGCAGCCACTCCTCGCGCCCCAGCCAGAGCCACAGCCAGCCCATCACGGCGGCCGTGACGAGCGAGGCGAGCAGCCGGGCGGCCACCATGGCGGGGCTGCCGGGGAAGGCGACGGCGGTGGCGGTCAGGACGACCGGGTTGATGGCGGGGGCGGAGAGCAGGAACGCGAAGGCCGCGGCCGGGGTGACGCCCCGTCGGATCAGGCTGTTCGCCACCGGCACCGACGCGCACTCGCAGCCCGGGAGGACGACACCGGCGGCGCTGGCGACCGGGACGGCGAGTGCGGGGCGACTGGGCAGGGCCCTGCTGAACACAGAGGCCGGCACGAAGGCGTTGATCGCGCCGGACAGCGCGGTGCCGAGCAGCAGAAACGGCAGCGCCTGGACCGTGATGGCGAGGCACACCGTCCGCCAGGCCCCGAAGGCCGGGGCGCCCAGCCACCCGGAGCGGGCGAGCTCGGCCGCCGCGGACGTGCAGCCCCAGCCGACCGCCACTCCCAGCCCGATGACGAGGAGACGGCGGCGGGGGACGCGGGTGCGCGATGCGCGGCTGGGGCCGCCGGGGAGAACGGCCGTGCGCGTCGCCCCCACCGACTCGTCCGTCTGATGCATCACCACTCCGCCCCGCAGACATTCCCACCGAATACAACGCGGACCGTACTAGCAGGACTTGGGTCAAGTCGGTAACCACGCCTGGTATGTCGCGGTGGCGGCCGGGGTGGGGACGCCCGGCCGAGACCGCGAGACGGGTCTCCGGTTCGCGGACGATCCGGGCTCGCCGGCCACGCAGCCAACCATCTCCCGCGGGCGCGGAGACCAGGCAACGCCGGGGCACGCGCGGGGTGTTGGGACCGCAACCCGCTACTCCCGCCAGTTCGGGTCCGTCACTTCACCATTCCCGCCGCCTCGAACCCGGACCGAGAACCCGCGACACAACGCAACGACGTTACGCGCGGGAAACCTTGACGATCGCTATGCCGGATGCCACGATTCCGGCGCCGCCATGTTTACGTAAACATCACCCTGAACCGAGCCCAGGCCAAGCTTCGCCGAAGAGTGTTTACGTAAACATGATGTCGAGGTCGGTGAAGCAGAGAGGACTTGACCTCAGAACAACCTGCCTGGCAGGAGGCCTCCGCCAGGTAGGGCCGGAGGCGCGGGCGCCAGGACCGCACCCCGTACTCCCCCGCGCCAAGCAGACCGGTACACCACCGGTCATCGCCGGGCCCACCCACGGCGAGCCGGCACCACCCGTCCGGCCCGGCACACCTTCCGACGGCCGCTCAGCCACGCGCAGGCTCCGCCATGCACTGAGTCGCCATCTCTTGAAAGGGCAAGTCGATGCGCAAAATCCCCGCCAGAACCCGCTTCACCCCGCGGCTGCGTGCCGCCTTCGTGGCGATCCTGATCGCGGGCACCAGCGGCACCACCATCGCGGGCGGCCCCGCCCACGCCGCACCGAGCGGAGACACGACCCGGTTCAAGGGAGTCAACTGGGCCGATCCCCGCGACAACTTCGCCGACGACCCCGTCGTGCTGTCCGGCCTGTCCACCTCCGACAGCTACGCCCAGACCTACGCCAAGGCGAGCCGGGTGATCTCAGCATTCCGCGCGAACCTGGGCGCCAACACCGTACGACTGCCCATCAACCCGTACACCGTCGACGGGGCCTACTGGAAGTCCTATCGCGGGGTGATCGACGCAGCGTCGGCCCGGGGCTTCAAGGTCATCGTCTCCTACTGGGAGGGCACGGGCTCGCGCAAGGACGGCTTCATCGACGACCCTGCCACCTACTGGCCCATGTGGAACACCGTGGTCAACGCGTACAAGGACGACCCGCGGGTCTACTTCGAGCCGATGAACGAGCCCCACGGATACACCGACGCCGAGTGGGCCGACATCGCCGCGCAGTGGCTGGCCACCTACCCCTCGGTGCCCCGCAACCGGGTGTTCGTCAGCGGCGCCGGCTACAACGACCACGTCACCTCCGTCTGCGCCGACCCGCGCCTGAAGGGCACCTACCTGTCGCTGCACCACTACGGTTTCTGGAAGGACTACGCCACCTACGACCAGTGGGTGGCCGACCTCGAGGAGCGCATCGGTGACTGCGCCAACCGGACCGTCGCCGACGAGTTCGGCGCCCCGATGACCACCGGCCTCGACTACAACAAGCCGGCTCCCTCCGACAACTACATCAACTACGTTCAGGCCGTCACCGACACCTTCCGCCGGCTCAGGATGGGGTCCGTCTACTGGCCCGGGCTGCGTACCGACGACACCTACTCGCTGCAGACCCTGACAGGCGATCCCGCCCGGCCGTGGCTTGCCACCACGAACCAGTCCGGCGCCGACAGGCTCGCCTGGGGCTGGGGACGCGGCAAGCCGGTCCGACCCTGACCAGGTCTTCGGCGTAACCGCCGACCGGCAACCAATTGAGGCTCCGCCCCGGCAATCGGGGCGGAGGTGGTGCCGTCGCCTCCGGTACTCGTTCGAGGAAGCGGCCGGCGTCGACATCCGCGTCCGGATGCTACGGAACGGTCCAGGCGTAACCCTTGCGGCAGAAGACGCGAGAACTGTGCGAATCGGCGGGTGGTGTCCCGGCCTGCGGCCTGACTCGCGCGAAAACGGACCATGGTGTCTTGGCTTGGATCTGTCGGCTGTGAGGCTGGGGCAGTGCTTGCTGTCACCGGACCGACGAGGTGTGTCCCGATCCGCCGTCGCGGGTTTCCGGCGACACGGCGGACTGCGGCGCAATGCGCCGCCCTTGTAGCCGGCGCTCAGGGGGTCGGGATGCCACCCGGCCGGGCCGGCCGCCCCAGCCGGACCGGGACGCCCGGCGAGTACAGGACGCTGACCGGTTCGCCCAGCGGCGTGGGCAGGCCTGCGGCCGCGAGCAGGTTCTCGTCGCAGGCGAGCAGCTCGGCGCGGTGCAGCGGCCAGCGTGGATGCTCGTTCGGCAGATATCCCGTGTCGCCGAAGAACGTGTTGTGCATGCCCCAGCGGGCGGTCAGGAAGTGCTCCAACTCGGTGGGCTCCGCTACCGGTTCGCCCCGCCGGAGGACGATACGGCTGTGCGCGCCGCGCGGCCCGGGCCAGCGCCGTGAGCTGGTGTAGGTGATGACGTCGTCGTCGGCGTGGACAGCCATACGGGACCACACGTACGGAAGCCGGAAGCCGGCCCGTCCCATCAGTACGGGAACGAGCCGGGCGGCGTCCATCGACCGGAAGACCACACCGCGCCGGCCATGCGCGTCCACCGAGTACAGGCGCACGTTCGTCTCCGGGAACGTGCCCAGATACGGCACCCCCGGTGACCCGAGCCAGCCGACCCGGTGCATACGGAAAGCGACCAGGCCGACGTAGGTGATCCCATCGAGTACGTCGGGGACGGTTCGGTCCGGCAACAGTCCGGCGATATCGGCCGGGTCGACAGGCCAGTGGACGAAGGCGAGATCGAGCCACTGCTGAGTGAGCAGCGGCCGCCGCAAGGCCAGGGGGGCGTCCGGGGTGACGGGCTCGGGTATCCGCGCGGTGGTCGACACCACGCCAGCATCCCAGACGGCCGCCCGCCGACCGCAGCCCGGGAGCTGAACCTCATGGGGGGCGGCGCCGGTCCGCGACGTTCACGAGGACCAGGGCGTGGGGGCGCTGAGCGCCCGTTCGGCTGACGTACGGTTTGCCGAGAGCGAGCCATGGTCGAAGGGGCGGGGATGGCGGATTTTCAGGGCGAGTTGGTGCGTGCGCTGCCCGGCACGTTGAGGGAGCACGCGGCTCGACTGGGAGACAAGACCGCCTATCGGGACGCCCGTCGCGCCGTCACCTACCGGGAGTTGGAGGAACGTACCGGGCGGTTGGCGGGGCACCTGGCACGGCTTGGGGTCCGGCGCGGCGACCGCGTCGCGATCCATCTGGGCAATCGGGTGGAGCTGGTGGAGGGCTGTCTCGGCGTGCTGCGGGCCGGCGCGATCGGCGTGCTGCTCAACCCCGCCGCGTCGGACGAGGAGTTGGCGTACTTTCTCGACGACAGCGGCGCGGTCCTGGTCGTCACCGAGGAGCCGTTGCTGCCGCAGGTGGCCCGACTGGCGGCCGGGCGGCCCGGGGTGCGGACGGTCGTCGTCGGCCCGGGCTCCCCGCCGGCCGATGCCCCCGCCGACGTCCTCGTCTTCGAGGAGCTGGCCGGGACGGATCCGGGCCGGACGCCCCGCGATGACCTCGGCCTCGACGATCCCGCCTGGCTCCTCTACACCTCGGGCACCACCGGGGAGAGCAAGGGCGTGGTCTCCACGCAGCGCTCCGCCCTGTGGTCGGTGGCGGCGGCCTACGTACCGGCGTACGGGCTGCGGGAGCGGGACCGGCTGCTCTGGCCGCTGCCGATGTTCCACTGCTACGCCCATTCGCTGTGCCTGCTGGGAGTGGTTTCGGTCGGTGCCAGTGCCCACCTGCTCGACCGGGGCGCGAGCGTCGCTCAAGCTCTCGCCGGGCAGCCGTTCACCATGCTCGCCGGAGTACCCGCCACCTACCGCCTGCTGCTCGACTCGCTGCGGGAGACCGGCGATCCGGTGCCCGAATCCCTGCGGGTGTGCGTCACCGCCGGCGCGCCCTGTCCTCCTGAGCTGCGGGCGGAGGTCGAGGATGTGCTGGCCGCTCCCCTCCTCGACGGCTACGGCTCCACCGAGACCTGCGGGAAGATCGCGGTCAACCGGATCGACGGGCCCCGGGACGACGTCTCCAGCGGCCCGCCGCTGCCCGGGCTCGCGGTGCGGCTGGCCGATCCGTCCACCCGTGCCGAGGTCGGCGACGGGGAGGAGGGGGAGATCTGGGTTCGCGGCCCCGGTCTGATGGCCGGCTATCACAACCGTCCCGACGCCACCGCCCAGGCCTTCACGGACGGCTGGTACCGCACCGGGGACCTCGGCCGGCGGATGGCGCACGGTCATCTCCAAGTCACCGGCCGCGTCAAGGAATTGATCATCCGCGGTGGTGAGAACATCAACCCGTCCGAGGTGGAGCGGGTGCTGCTCGCCTGCCCCGGTGTCAGCGACGCCGCCGTCGTCGGCCGCCCGCACGACGTCCTCGGCGAGGTGCCGGTCGCCTTCGTCGTCCCCGGACCGCACGGGATCGACACGGCGCGCGTGCTCGCCGACTGCCGGGCGCGGCTGTCCGGGTTCAAGGTGCCGGACGAGATCTACGAGACCGTGTCCGTCCCCCGTACCCCCTCGGGCAAGATTGTCCGGCCCGCGCTCGCCGAGGAATTGGCCGCGCGGCTGGCCGGGCAGCGGGCGAGCGCCGCGGCCGCGCTGCGCGAGCGACTGGCGGCGGTCTCCGACGCAGTGCTGGACCTGGTGCTCGAAGAGACCGCGCGGACGGCCGGGATGCCTGCGCGCGCGGTCGATCCCGACCGGCCCTTCACCGAGCTCGGGCTCACCTCGCTCGGTGGTGTGCTGCTGCGCGACCGGCTGGGCGCGGCGACCGGTCTCGACCTGCCCGCGACACTCGTCTTCGACCACCCCACGCCCGCCGCCGCGGCGGCATGGGTGCGTGACGCGCTGCGGGGCGACAGCCGGCCACAGCCCGCGCGTGCGTCCGGCGATGGACGGCGTACGGAGCCCGGGGAGCCGATCGCCATCGTCGCCATGGCCTGCCGCTACCCCGGCGGCGTCGAGTCCCCGGAGGACCTCTGGCGGCTGCTGGCGGACGGCACCGACGCGACCTCCGAGTTCCCCGCCGACCGCGGTTGGGACGTGGCCGAGTTGTACGACCCCGATCCGGACCGGCCGGGAACCTCCGTCACCCGCAGGGGCGGCTTCCTGCACCGGGCGGCGGACTTCGACGCGGCCTTCTTCGGCATGTCGCCCCGCGAGGCGATGGCCACCGATCCACAGCAGCGGCTTCTTTTGGAGACCGGCTGGGAGCTGGTGGAGCGGGCGGGCCTCGACCCGTCGGGGCTGCGGGGCAGCGACACCGGTGTCTTCGTGGGCGTGATGCACGCCGACTACGCGGGCCGCCTGCTGCACCGGGCCGGGCACGAGCTGGAGGCCCATCTCGCGCTGGGTTCGGCGGGCAGCGTGGCCTCCGGCCGGATCGCGTACACCCTGGGTCTGCGCGGGCCCGCCGTGACGGTGGACACCGCGTGTTCGTCGTCGCTGGTCGCCCTGCACGCCGCCGCGCGGTCGCTGCGCGACGGCGAGAGCTCGCTGGCCGTCGCGGGCGGGGTGACCGTCATGGCCACGCCCGCGCCGTTCATCGCGTTCAGCAGGCTGCGCGGGCTGGCTCCGGACGGCCGGTGCAAACCCTTCTCCGCGGCGGCCGACGGCACCGCCTGGGGCGAGGGCGTCGGCCTGGTCCTGCTGGAGCGGCTGTCCGACGCACGGCGCAACGGACATCCGGTGCTCGCGGTGCTGCGCGGCTCCGCCGTCAACTCCGACGGTGCCTCCAACGGGCTGACCGCGCCCAACGGGCCGGCGCAGCAGCGGGTGATCCAGGCGGCACTCGTGGATGCGGGGCTGTCACCTGCCGATGTCGACGTCGTGGAGGCGCACGGCACGGGCACCGCGCTCGGCGACCCGATCGAGGCGCAGGCGCTGCTGGCCGCGTACGGGCCGGGCCGGCTGGCCGAACGCCCGCTGTGGCTGGGCTCGTTGAAGTCCAACCTCGGACACACCCAGGCCGCGGCCGGTGTCGCCGGCGTGATCAAGACCGTACTGGCGATGCAGCACGGTCGGCTCCCCCGCACGCTGCACGCCGGCGAGCTGTCGCCCCGGGTGGACTGGTCGTCGAACGCCGTGCGGTTGTTGACCCAGGAGGAGGAGTGGCGGCCCGTGCCCGGGCGGCAGCGTCGGGCAGGCGTGTCGGCGTTCGGGATCGGCGGGACCAACGCGCACGTGATCCTGGAAGAGGCCGAGGAAGGCGCGGTCGAACCGCGCCGTCGCCGCGCGGCGGCCCCGCCGTTGCTGCTTTCCGGCGCGAGCAGCGCCGCCCTGCGGGCGCAGGCCGCGCGGACCGCGGCCGCACTGCGTGAGCGGCCCGAACTCGACCCGCTGGACGTGGCGTTCACCCACGCCACCGCCCGGGCTGTGCTCCCCCACCGGGCCGCCGTCACCGCCGACGACCGCCAGGGGCTGCTGAGCGCCCTGGACACTCTGGCGGCATCGGCCGCGCCGCACGCGGTGCAGTCGGCCGGTCGACCGGCCCTGCTGTTCACCGGTCAGGGTGCCCAACGGCCGGGTATGGGACGGGAGTTGTACGAGGCATTCCCGGTCTTCTCGGCCGCCGTCGACGCCTTGTGCGAACGCTTCGACGCGCGTCTGGAACGTCCGTTGCGCTCGGTGCTCTGGGGAGCCGACGAGAACGCGCTGCTGGATCGTACGGACTTCGCCCAGGCAGCCCTGTTCGTCTTCGAGGTGGCCCTGTTCCGGTTGCTGGAGTCCTGGGGCGTGCGGCCGGACTTCCTGGCCGGGCACTCCGTCGGTGAGCTGGCGGCGGCCCACGCCGCGGGCGTCCTGTCCGAGCGGGACGCCGTCGAACTGGTCGCGGCCCGGGGCCGGTTGATGCACCGGCTGCCGGAGGGCGGCGCCATGGTGGCACTGGACGCCACCGAGGCGGAGGTGAGCGGCGAGTTGGCCGAGGGGGTCGCGATCGCGGCCGTGAACGGTCCGCGGGCGGTCGTCATTTCCGGCCGGGAGGGGCCCGTGCTCGCGCTCGCGGAGCGGTTCGCCGTACGGGGACGCCGCAGCGCCCGGCTGCGGGTCAGCCACGCCTTCCACTCCCCGCTGATGGAGCCGGTACTCGCCGAATTCGGACGTGTCGCGGCCGGGTTGGCGTACGACGAACCCCGCATCCCTGTGGTGTCGGGACTGACCGGGCGCCCGGCCACCGGGGACGAACTGCGGTCGGCCGAGTACTGGGTACGGCACGCCCGCGAGGCCGTACGGTTCGGGGACGCCGTGCAGTGGCTGGCGCGCGAGGGGCGGGTGACGGCGTTCGCGGAGATCGGCCCGGACGCGCAGCTCACGGCCCAGGCCATGACGGGTCTGGCCGAGGCCGGTGAGCAGCCGCTGTTCACGGCCATCGCCCGCCGGAGCGCCACCGGACCCGAACACCGCACGCTGTTCACCGCGCTGGGTCAACTCCACGTCCACGGTGTGCCGGTGGACTGGCATCGGGTGTACGCGGACAGCGGCGCCCGGCGGGTCGATCTGCCGACGTACCCCTTCCAGCGGCAGCGCTACTGGCTGCCCGCCGGCACCGCCGACCCCGTGACCGCTTCCGGCCACCCGCTGCTGACGGAGACGGTCACCGTGCCGGGCACGGAGCGCCTGCTGTGCAGTGGCCGGCTGTCCTACGCCGCCCAGCCCTGGCTGCGCGACCATGTGGTGGGCGGTCATGCCCTCGTGCCCGGCGCCGCGTTCGCCGATCTGGTGCTGCACGCGGGCGACGCGTGCGGTCTCGACGTACTGGAGGATCTCGCCCTCCTGGCCCCGCTGCCCCTGCTCGCCACCGAAGGGGAGCGGATCCAACTCCAGGTGGCCGTGGGAGAACCGGACGGTACCGGGCGCCGCGCGGCGGACGTGTACTCCCGGCCCGAGCAGTCCGGCGCGCTCGGCGCCTGGACCCACCACGCGACGGGGAGGCTCGGACCGGCCGTCCCGGGCGACCGGGACCGCGCGGCCTCGCTCGCCGCGTGGCCGCCGCCGGGCGCCACACCCGTGGATATCACCGGCGCCTACGACCGGCTGGCCGCCACCGGTCACGTGTATGGGCCGGCGTTCCGGGGCGTCACCGCCCTCTGGCGGCGGGGCGAGGAACTGTTCGCCGAGGTCGGCCCGGTGCCCGGCACGGACACCCGGCGGCACGCCCTCCATCCGGCGCTGCTCGACGCCGCCCTGCACGCCGGACTGCTCGCCGAGCCGCCCGCCGGCCCGGCACGGCTGCCGTTCGCGTGGCGAGGCATGACGCTGTACGCCACGGGGGCAGCCGCGCTGCGCGCACGTATCACGACGACCGGCCCGGACACCGTTGCCCTGGACCTCGCCACCCCGACGGGCGCGCCGGTGGCCCGGCTGGAGTCGCTGACCACGCGTCCGGTCCCGCACGTGGGTGCCGGCCCGGCCGGGGAGCTGTACCGACTGCGCTGGAGTGGTGTTCCGGCCGTCGGCGACGTGCCCGCCCTGGCGGTGACGGAACCCGACGACCTGGGCGTGGCCGCGGTGCTCGCGACTGCGGACTCCGGTGCGGCGGCCGGAGTGTCCTTGCCTGCGTGCGTCCCCGAGACGGTCGTGGCGTCGTTGTCGGCCCCCTCGGCCGAGGACGCCGACCCGGCGGCTGCCGCCCACGTACTGGCCGTACGAGCCCTGGAGCTGTTGCGGACGCGACTCGCCGGTTCCGGCCGGCTGGTCGTGGTGACGCGCGGTGCCGCCTCCGCGACGCCCGACCTGCCCGCCGCCACAATCTGGGGGCTGCTGCGCTCCGCACAGGCGGAGTACCCCGGGCGCCTCACCCTCGTGGACGTGGACGGCCGACCCGAGTCGCTCCGGCTGGTGCCTGCCGCCGTCGCCACGGGTGAGCCCCAACTTTCCATCCGTGCAGGTCTGTTGAGCGTCCCCCGGCTGGTGCCCGCTCCCGGGTCGGTGGCCGCCGGCTCGCTCGGCCGGGGAACCGTCCTGATCACCGGCGGCACCGGGTCCCTGGGCGCGCTGCTGGCCCGGCATCTGATCGCCCGTCACGGGGTCCGGCGTCTCGTGCTCGCCGGTCGGCGTGGGCCGCTGGCACCCGGCGCGCAAGCGTTGCGGGCCGAGCTGGAGCGAGCGGGGGCACAGGTGGACCTGGTGGCCTGCGACACCGCCGAGCGGAGCCAACTGGCCTCCGTCATCAAGGAGTTCGGGCCCGACCTCAGCGCGGTGGTGCACACGGCCGGCGTCCTGGACGACGGCGTACTGGAGGCGATGACGCCCGAACGGCTGGCGGCGGTGCTGCGACCGAAGGCCCACGCCGCCTGGCATCTGCACGAGTTGACGAAGGAACTGCCCCTGTCGCACTTCGTGCTGTTCTCGTCGGCCGCCGGCCTGCTCGGCAACCCCGGCCAGGCCAACTACGCGGCGGCGAACTCCTTCCTGGACGCGCTCGCCCACCACCGCGCCGCCCTCGGGCTGCCCGCGCTGTCACTGGCCTGGGGGCCGTGGGCGGACGGGGAAGGGATGGCGGCCCGCACCGGCCGAGTCCACGGTGGCGCGGTGCGCGCTGTCTCCCCCGAGCACGGTCTGGCACTCTTCGACGCCGCGCTGGGCAGCCGCGAGCCGGTCCTCGCGCCGCTGCCGCTGGACCGCTCGCCGGGGGCACTGGCCGCCGGGTCACCGGTGCCGCCGCCGTTGCGTGGGCTGCTGCGTCCGGCCCGGCCGACGGCCTCGCCCGGGGCGGCGGCCGGGGGCGACGAGCCGGATGCCACCGCCGGGGCCTGGCGGGACCGGCTGGCGTCGCTGCCGGTGCCCGAGCGGGCGCCCGCCTTGCTGGAGCTGATCCGCGCCGAGGTCGCCGCGGTCCTCGGCCACACCGACGCGAGCGCCGTCGACCGGGGCTTTCCCGAGCTGGGCCTCGACTCACTGATGAGCGTGCTGCTGCGCAACCGGCTGAGCCTGTTGGCCGGCATACCGCTGGCGGCCACCGTCGCGTACGACTGGCCGAGCGCGGAGGAGCTCGCGGATTACGTGTACGGGGAGTTGAGCGGGGAGTTGTCGGAAGCGGCGGCTGCCGCGCCGGGGGAAGGTGATCGGGATCGGGCGCGCACGCATCCCGCGCGGACCGTCCTGGCCACTCTGGCGGAGACCGTCCACACCACTCCGGCGGAGACCGTCCTGCTCGCTCAAGCCGAGACGGTCCTGCCCACGCAAGCGCAGACCGTCCCGCCCGCTGAACCGCAGACCGTCCTGCCCGCTCAGACGCAGACGGCCCCGTCAACGTCGGGCCCGACCGCCAGTCCGGCGTCCTCGGCGAGCGTCGCGTCCACTCAGGCGGGGAGTGTTGCGTCCGCCCCCGCGCAAACCAACGGTCCGGAGTCCTCGAGGAACGTCCCGTCCACTCCGGCACCGACCGACCCGTCCACTCCGACCCGGACCGCCGGTGCAGCATCCTCGCCGAGCATCCCGTCCACACCGGCACCAACCGACCCGTCCACCCCCGCCCGGGCCGCCAGTCCAGCGTCCTCGGCGAACGCCCCGTCCACTCCCCCGCATGCCGCCCAGCCTGCTCCGGTGCCGGCTCTCTCGCCGGGCCCGCCAAGTCCGCGCGGCCTCCGCGCCGGCCAGTCCCTGCCGGCCCTGTACCGGCGGGTCTGCGAGACGGGCGACGTCGTCTCGGCGATGCACTTGCTGGTGACCGCGTCGCTCGGCGCGCCCTCCTTCGGCCGTGACGACAGCGACCGGCACGCAGTGTCACCGGTGCGGCTGGCCACGGGCGCGCGCGGCCCGGCGCTCGTCTGCGTGCCGGGCTTCGCCACGAATCTCGGCCGGCCCTGGCACGCGGGGCTCGCCCCCTGCTTCCAAGGGGAGCGGGACGTCTTCGAGCTGCGGCACCCCGGGGTCGACCACGGGGACGCCGTGGCGCGGGATCTGGAGACGCTGACCGAGCTGCATGCCACGACGGTGCGGCGGCACCTCGGCGACCGTCCGTACGTCGTCGTGGGCCACTCCATGGGTGGTTCGGCCGCGCACGCGGTGGCCACGCGCCTGGCGGCCGAGGGCGCTCCCCCGGCCGGGCTCGTCCTGGTGGACGCCTACCGCATCACCCCGGACCGGGAGGCCGAGCCGTCGCTGCTGGCCCTGCCCGCCCGGATCCCGCTGGCGGTGGGTGAGCGGTTCGACACGGCGGTGGACGACATGACGCTGCTGTCGCTGGGCGCGTACACCCGGATGTTCCGCGGCTGGCAGCCGGAACCGACCGAGGTTCCCACCCTGCTGGTGCGCGCCACGCAGCCGCTGCCGCACATGCCGGAGGATTGGTCGTCGTGGTCGTCCTGGCCCGGACCCCACGACACGGTGGAGGTACCCGGCAGTCATCTGAGCGTGCTCGAGGCACACGCCCCGACGACGGGCGAGGCGATCCGCGAGTGGATCGAAGCGCTCGGCCGCCCGGAGGCCGGCTGACGGCGGCCGACGCACGGCAGGCACGCGCACGGCAGGCACGCGTACGGCAGGCACGCGTACGGCAGGCACATGCACGGCAGGCACGCGCACCGCGGGCAAGTCGCCTGACGACGGATACGCGATTCCGCCTGCCGTTCCCCCCTCGCCCCCCACCACCCCGGCCACGCCATCGCGTAATGCCGGGGAGCGGTGCCCCGGGTACCCGGGGCAAAATGGGAGACGTGGGCGTCCGGCGTGTGTCAGTGGACCGCCTCGTGGAGCAGTCGTCGGGCCGCGGGCTGGTGACGATCCCGCTCGCGCTGATCGTAGTGATCACCGTGGTGGACATCCACTCCCCGACCACTGTCCATCTCGGGCCGTTGCTGGTCATCGCCCCCGCGCTCACTGCCTCCTTCGCCGGGCCGTGGCTGACCGCTGCGGTGGGGGCTCTGGCGGTGGCTGCCCAGGTATTCATCGCGGTGCTCCACGGCGGGCTGACGACGACCAACCACATCGCCCAGATCATCGCTCTGTGTGTGCTCTCGTCACTGGTGGTTTTCGTCTGCCATGTGCAGGAGCGGCGTGCTCGGGAGCTGAGCCGCGCGCGATCGGTCGCCGAGACGGCGCAGCGGGTTCTGCTGCGGCCGCCACCCCGCCGGATCGGGCCGTTGCGCGTGGCCTGGCTGTATCTGGCCGCCGAGGACGAAACCCAGATCGGAGGCGACCTCTTCGCGGTCGCCCGCGCCGAAGATGACTCCACCCGGGTGATCATCGGGGACGTCCGCGGCAAGGGCCTGGCCTCCATCGGTGAGGCATCGGTCCTGCTGGGCGCGTTCCGAGAAGGCGCCTATCGGTACGCCACGTTGCCCGAGCTCACGGCGGCGCTGGAGGTGAGCGTGTGCCGCGATCTGGAGGACGTGGCCGATACCAAGAACGACCCCGGGGAACACTTCATCACCGCGCTCGTACTCGACATCCCCGACGACGACGGCTCACAAATCGAGTTGATCAACTGCGGCCATCCGCCGCCCCTGCTACTGCACGATCACGAGGTCACGGCCCTGCAGGCCCGCCACCCCGTGCCCCCGCTGGGCATGTGCGCACTGCCGGCCTCAAGCCACCGCCCGGACTCGTTCGCCTTCGAGACCGGCGACATCCTGCTGCTGTACACCGATGGCGTCATCGAAGCCCGCTCACCGGCAGGTGCCTTCTACCCTCTCGCCGAGCGGGTCGCGTCCTTCTCCACCTCCGGGCCCGACACGCTGCTGCACCACATCCACGACGACCTGCTCGCCCACGTCGGCGACCGACCCGCCGACGACGCCGCCCTCCTGATCATCGAACGCACCGCCTCCCACCACCTCCACCGGCCGCACTTCACCCGTCCCGTCGACGGCCACCACCGGGCCCCCAGAAGCCCCTCCCAGCCCACGGAACGCTGATCCCCCGACCCACAGAACGCGCAGATCGGATGACGACCTTCGACCCGGCTGCACGACCGTGGCTCTATTCGACCGTGGCCCAGTCGAGCGTGCGCTCCACCGCCTTCTTCCAGGCCGCGTAGCCCTCCGCACGCTGGTCCTCCGACCACTGGGGCTCCCAGCGCTTGGACTCCTGCCAGTGGGTGCGCAGTTCGTCGGTGTCCTGCCAGAAGCCGGTGGCCAGGCCCGCCGCGTAGGCGGCGCCGAGCGCGGTGGTCTCGGCCACGACCGGGCGGCTGACGGGAACGCCGAGGACGTCGGCCTGGATCTGCATGCACAGGTCGTTGGCGGTCACGCCACCGTCGACCTTGAGCACGTCGAGATGGACTCCGGAGTCCTGTTCCATGGCCTCGACGACGTCGCGGCTCTGGTAGCAGATGGCTTCCAGGGTCGCCCGGGCCAGGTGGCCGCTGTCGTTGTACCGGGCGAGGCCGACGATCGCGCCGCGGGCGTCGGAGCGCCAGTACGGGGCGAACAGGCCCGAGAACGCGGGGACGAAGTACACGCCGCCGTTGTCCTCGACGGTGCGGGCCAGGGTCTCACTGTCGGCCGCATTCTTGATGATCTTCATCTGGTCGCGCAGCCACTGCACCGCGGACCCGGTGACCGCGATGGAGCCCTCCAGGGCGTAGATCGCCGGGCTGTCGCCGAACTGGTAGGCCACGGTGGTGAGCAGGCCGTGCTGCGAACGGACCAGCTCGGTGCCGGTGTTGAGCACCAGGAAGTTGCCGGTGCCGTAAGTGTTCTTGGCTTCGCCGGGCGCGTAGCAGACCTGTCCGACGGTGGCCGCCTGCTGGTCGCCGAGCACCCCGGCGATGGGGATGGCGGCCTGCAGTGGCCGGGTGGTGCGCGTCACCCCGTACGCCTCCGGGTGGGACGAGGGGTTGATGGTGGGCAGCATCTGCCGTGGGATGTTGAAGAAGCCCAGCAACTCGTCGTCCCAGTCAAGGGTTTCCAGGTCCATCAGCATGGTGCGGCTGGCGTTGGTCACATCGGTGGCGTGGATACCGCCGTGGGGGCCGCCGGTCAGGTTCCACAGGACCCAGCAGTCCGTGTTGCCGAAGAGGGCGTGTCCCTGCTCCGCCGCCTCGCGGACGCCGTCGACGTTCTCCAGGATCCACTGGATCTTGCCGCCGGAGAAGTACGTCGCCGGCGGCAGCCCCGCCTTGCGGCGGATGACGTCGCCCTGGCCCGAGCGTTCCAGGGCCGCGGCGATGGAGTCGGTGCGCGTGTCCTGCCAGACGATGGCGTTGTAGTAGGGACGGCCGTTGCGAGGATCCCAGACAACGGTGGTCTCACGCTGATTGGTGATGCCGATCGCCGCCAGGTCCTGCGGCGACAGGTTCCCGTGCCGCAGAGCGTTCTGCATCACGGAGTTGGTGCGCTCCCAGATCTCCACCGGGTCGTGCTCGACCCATCCGGAGCGCGGCAGGATCTGGGCATGCTCAAGCTGGTGCTTCGCCACCTCGTTGCCGGCGTGGTCGAAGATCATGAAACGAGAGCTGGTGGTCCCTTGGTCCACCGCGCCCACGAAGTCCGCCATGGCGTGTTGCCTCTCTGGTGGGTGTCAGCCCTCGGGGGGCGGGACACGTCCGGGGGGCTCAGGCTCTGCCGTGGGCAGGAACCGGCCGATGAAGGCCTTGTACACGCCGGCGCCGAGCACACCACCGATCAGCGGACCGACGATCGGCACCCAGTAGTAGAGGTTCCCGTACTGATCTCGCCATGCTCCGCCGTACCCCGTGATGAAACTGGCCAGCCGGGGACCGAAGTCACGTGCCGGGTTGATCGCGTAGCCCGCGAGGGTGCCCCATGCCATGCCGATCCCCACGACGACCAGACCGATGATGAACGGGGCCAAGTTGGCGCCGGGTGGCGTGTTGAGCAGGTCCGTGATCGCCAGGATCAGCAGCAGCAGAATGGCCGTGCCGATGACCTGGTCACGAAACGCGCCCCACTCGTGGACCGGCAGGTTCGTATTGCCGTTGGCAGGGAGCGTCGAGAACACGAACTGCGTCTTGAGGGTGTGTCCGGGGTCCGCCTTCGCCAGCGCCTCGGTGTAGTTCCAGCGCACGATGAGAGCCGCCACGAAGGCGCCGGCCGTCTGGGCCAGCACGTAGGGCACCACCTTGCGCCACGGGAACCCCTTGAACGTGGCCAGGGCGACGGTCACCGCGGGATTGAGATGCGCACCGCTCAGCCGTGCGGCGACGTAGACGCCCATGGTGACACCGATGCCCCACGCCCAGGCGATGCTGTCGTGGTTACCGAGGCCACCGGGCGGTGTTGTGAGCGCTCCACCGGCGACCACTTGGGCCACCACGCCGACACCGAAGAGGATGAGAATCATGGTGCCGAGGAATTCGGCTGACACCTCGCCGATGATCCCCAGCCTTTTGAGTCGCTCAGCCATGGAAGCCCGCTTTCCCGCCGGCTCAGGACCGGCCGTTGAGTGCCCGAGTCCTCCAGACATCAGGATAGGACGATCTAGAAATAACCGCATGAGAAGCGAAATATCACCCTTTAGGGCAGTTGTGGCCAATGGTCCGGAGGCGGACATCCGCCCACCCATGGGTGTGTGTTGCGCCGCGACGGCGGCGTTCCCCGACTGCCCGACCCGGTAACGCGGCGGGCGTCAGACATCGGTGGGCAGGCCACTCACTTCCGCGATGCCGCGCAGCTCCTCGTCCTGGCGGTGCCGTTCACCGATGAAATCGGCGATCTCCTGGCACCGGGCGGGATCGGCCGCGGTGCCCGAATCCGTGACGACCCTGACGGGCCCGGTCTCCTCGGTCTCGATTTCGACGATCTGGTTGTCCAGGCGCCCCGTGACGGCGACCGCGACGACGAGGGACGCCTCGTCGCGTACCTCCTGCGAGACGCTGTCCGCCTCCGCGCCTTCCAGGCTCAGCTCGATCGGCCCCGCGCGCTGCTCCTGGATCGCTTTGAGTACGGGGTCGACCATGCGGCGCAGCAACGCGAAGTCCGCGGGGGCCATACGGAGGCGGAGCAGGTCGAGGTACAGGTCCACGGGCCGGCCTTCCGGCGAAAGCTCTGATTCGCTCATGGGATTCGACTTCCCCGATGTGGGCGACGTGATCGCATCTGTGTCCAGAATGATGGGATTCCTCGCCCGCCGCCGCTCAGGGATCCCGGTAGGACCACGGGGGCGGACGCTGGAGGCTCAAGGGGACGGACCCCCGGCCCGGTCATCCATGGACATGGAACAAATCCGCCATGGACTACAAATCTGCCATGGACTATGGGACAAAGCCTCCCATAGTCACCCGAGAGCGGAGGTCCGTGATCTCTGCTGACCTCGACTCCAGGCCTGTGAGCCGCACTGACCATACTGGGACACGCACGTCGCCGCCCTCAGATGCAAAGTGACCCATGTCGAAGTCCCGCACAGTCCACACCACGGCCCCCGAAACCCTCTGGCTGGCCGGCGGCCGCCACGCCGGGCCCGCCCCGCAAGAGGCCCTGCGGGAGAACCTGCGCAAGCTCAAGGCCGACGAGACGATCCACGACTTCCTGGAGACGGAGAACTCCACAGAAGCCGACGGCCACGTCTTCGAGGCCCGGTGGCTCGTCGACGATGCCGTCACGGTGCGGGCCCGGCTCGCCACCGATGGGCGCGACCGCGTGGACGCAGAGCGGCGCTGGACTCTGGCAGCCGAGGCGGAGCGGCCCTGGAACCCCGCGTGGCCCTCCCCCGCGACCATGTTCTGGCCCGAGAAGAGCGAGATTCCCTGGGACCACGACATCGTCGCCGGCCTCCGTCTTCAGGACATCAACCCGCTGCCGAAGGACGACAAGGCCCTCCGGCGGCTGCTCAAGGACGCCGCGCTGCACAGCTGGAGCATCAACGTCGTCGTCCACGAGGCGATGACTCCCGACCAGTGTGGCCGCCTGCCGCTGGCGCGCCTGTTGCCGCCCGCGCTGCGGCACCGCGTCGTGGAACACCGCGCCGCACCTGAGCAACTCCAGGCCGTCAACTGGGCGCTGTACGACCTGGGCGTCCGGGTGCCCCGGGGCGGCGCCGTGATTCTGCCCGGCACTCCTGCCCGACCGGGGTACGAGGAGCAGGACTTCACCGTGCGCAGCGTGTTCCTCGACGGCTCGGAGCCGAGGGAACTCCTGGACAAGGTCGAACGCTACGCCGCGCTGCCCTGGCCGCTGCCGGAAGCAGCGGAAGAAGCCTTCACCGCTCTCCGGCAGAACTGGCATCTGCTGACCCTCGAGGAAGAACTCGCCCACGCACGCGCGCTCGTGAGTGCCTACGCCGAAGCGCTCGACGCCATGACCCAGTCGCGCGACCGGTATCGCGAGGCGGCCGACCTCGCCCACGCCGCGTTGGCCGAGATCAAGGAATTCCAGGGTACGGATTCCCCCGCACGCGAAGAGTCCCGTCAGCACGACGGGCACTCACCGCACCCGCTGACGAAGACGTTCCAGCGGGTCGCGGACAGCCTCAGACCACGGTCCAAGTAATCCCGAGGCACGGCTGGTTCAGCGCCTGACACTCCGTCAGGACAGGAACGGGCGGATCTCCACCCGCCTGCGAAGATGATCCCGCGTCGGGCCGGGCGGCAGGTGGTGCAAAAGCCCGTTGAGATGGGCCGTCGGGGTCTTGTGCCGTGTGAGCTCGACGATGTCCTCGTTGGCCAGGTCGCGCCATTGTCCAGCGAGAGCGCCGGCTTGAACGGGTGGCCACCCCCGACGGTCTTCGCGAGGCAGGTCGGCGCGGTCGCCACCCACGTCCGCGGGCCGGCCCCGGAACACGGGCATGATGCTGCCGGACCGGCCCCGCCCGGGTTCGGGCGGGGCCGGCCATGGGACTCGGGTCGTCCTCGGGGCTATCCGGAGGCCGTCCCGTGGGCTGCCCTGGACGGTGCCGGAGCGTAGCCGGTGGGGCGGGTCGTGAAGACTCCCCGGCCCTGAGTCCGGCTGCGCAACCGCGTGGCGTAGCCGAACAGTTCAGCCAGTGGCACGGTGGCCGTGATCACCGCCGCGCCCGCTCGCGTGAGCGAGCCCGAGATCCGGCCGTGCCGTGCCGCCAGATCGCCGAGCACTGCGCCCACGGCGTCGTCGGGCACCGTGACGGTGACCTCGACAACCGGTTCCAGGAGCTCCATCGCGCCAGCGCGCAGCGCCGCGCGGAGCCCGAGTCGGCCGGCCGTGCGGAACGCCATCTCCGAGGAGTCCTTCGGATGGGTCGCCCCATCGGTCAGCGTGACGCGCAGCCCGGTCACCGGGTGACCGCCGAGCGGTCCCTCGGCGAGCGCGTCCCGGCAACCGGCCTCCACCGCGCGGACGTACTCCTGCGGCACCCGGCCACCGACGACGCTCGAGCGGAACTCGAAGCCCGTCGCGCTCCCCTCGACACCGCTCGGGTCGGCCTCCAGCGGCTCCACATCGAGGACGACATGGGCGAACTGACCGGCGCCCCCGTCCTGCTTGACGTGCCGGTACACCAGCCCCGACACCCCTCGCGTCACCGTCTCCCGGTAGGCCACCCGCGGCCGACCGACGGCGACCTCCAGCCCCTGGGCGCGCCGGATCTTCTCGACCGCCACCTCCAAGTGCAGCTCGCCCATCCCCGACAGCACCGTCTGACCGGTCTCGGGATCCGTCCGGACCGTCAGCGAAGGATCCTCCTCTCGCAGACGTGCCAATGCCGACACCAGACGGTCGGTATCGATGCTCCTGCGGGCCTCGACGGCCACGGAGACGACCGGATCGGCGACGACCGGTGGTTCGAGCAGCAAGGGAGCCTCGGGTGCGCACAGGGTCGCCCCGGCACGGGCGGACTTCGGGCCGACCAGCGCGACGATGTCACCGGCCACCGCCCGGTCCAGCTCCGCGTACCGGTCGGCCTGGACCCGCAGAATCCGGCTGATGCGCTCCGTGCGCCGCGCGCCCACGTCCAACACCGCCTCTCCCTTGTCGATCGTTCCCGAGTACACCCGCACGTACGTCAGCCGCCCGGTAGCGGTCGCGTTCACCTTGAACACCAGCCCCGCGAACGGTGCCTCCGAGTCGGCGAGCCGTTCCTGCGCCGCGCCGCTCCCGGTGCCGCGTACGGCCGGCACGTCGAGCGGCGAGGGCAGGTAGGCCACGACAGCCTCCAGCAGCGGCTCGATCCCGCGGTTGCGGTAGGCCGAGCCACACAGCACCACCACGCCCTCACCGGTACGGGTCAGGTCGCGCAGCGCGGAGACCAGCGTCGCCGCGGAGACCGTCGACCGGGCGCAGAACTCCTCCAGTGCGACCGGGTGGAGTTCCGCCACCGCCTCCTCCAGCAGCCTGCGCCGCCGGTGCGCTTCTTCTTGCAGGGCTTCCGGCACCGGGCCCTCCTCGACCGTGTCGCTGCCGTCCGCCCAGACCGACGACCGCATACGCAGCAGATCCACCACCCCGGTGAAGCCGTCTTCGGTGCCGATCGGCAACTGGACGACCAGTGGGGCCGGATGGAGCCGCTCCCGAATCGACTCGACCGCGGTGTCGAGGTCGGCACCGGCGCGGTCCAGCTTGTTGACGAAGGCGATCCTCGGCACGCCGTGCCGGTCGGCCCGACGCCACACCGACTCGCTCTGCGGCTCGACGCCGGCCACGGCGTCGAACACCGCGATCGCACCGTCGAGGACTCGCAACGAGCGCTCCACCTCGTCGGAGAAGTCGACATGGCCCGGCGTGTCGATCAGGTTGATCCGATGGCCGTCCCAGGCGCAGCTCACGGCCGCGGCGAAGATGGTGATTCCACGATCGCGCTCCTGGGGGTCGAAGTCTGTGACGGTGGTGCCGTCGTGGACCTCACCACGCTTGTGGGTGGTCCCGGTGAGGTACAGGATCCGCTCGGTGACGGTGGTCTTGCCGGCGTCGACGTGGGCGAGGATGCCCAGGTTGCGGACGGCGGTCGGCGGACTGGTGAGGTGACGGTGCAGGTCGGTACGCACGGCCCATGGCCTTTCGGGTGATACGGAACGGGCAGCGCAATTCCGGGACGAAAAGCCTGTGTTCAGGCTGCGGTGAGACCTCTTGGGCGGCGCACGGCATCGCGAGGCGCGCATACGGCCGACGCGATACCGAGCAGGCAGAGGTCAGGAGTTCGTCACGGGCGTCCGGTTCCGGCCGCGCAGCCGGCACCGGGCGTACGAAGACACGAGGATCACCTCGTAGCGCGACGGGGGAACGACGACAGCGGTGCGGTCACGCACGGCCCGGCTCCCCTCACTCGTCATGGCGCGCGCCGCTATGTCGTTGCGGCGCGCGGTTCGTGGCGAGTGTAGGGAATCCCGCGCGGGCGCCGCATCGGATTTTCCACCCGGAGGCCGGCTGCCGCGTCGTACCTCCTTGCCGCCGCGGGCGCCCGCCGGCAAGCAGTGACCCCGCGGCAGTTGAAGCGGCGATACGCGTGTGACGTCAGGCAACCCCTCGGGCCCGGCTGCCGTCCTCGTGGGACGGGGAGTGCTCCGGGATGTCTCCGGGGCGCACGGGGAGCATGCCGACCGAAGGAGAAGAACCTTGATCCGAGTCCGGCGAATAGGTATCGCCGCCGCTGCGTTATTCGCGGTGGTCGCGGGATCGCCAGGATTGGCCCATGCCCAGCCGGTGCCAGCAGGAGCGGCACCGTCCGCGCCGGTCGCGGATTCCGGCGGAGAGCTTCCGGCGGGCTGGCAGATCACCGGAGAGGGGGCGGCGAGACAACTGGTCTGGCGTTCGGACGATCCGGTGCCCGTGACTGACTCCGGCGTCGAGTTCTACGCCGGCGACCGTTTCCTGGGCCGGCCGGCCGGCGGGCACGACGGCCGTACGTTCCGGCTCGCGCTGCGCGGCGCACGGCTCGGGGAGTTGTCCGGCCTTCGGGCCGTGACCGGTCAACGCCGTCTGGACGCGGCAGCAGCCGACAAGGACCGGCCCAGCCGACGACCGGGGGTCACGGCCCAGCCGCCAACCCCGCTGCCGGCCAACGCGGTTGACCCCGGAACACCGGGTTCGTATCGGACGGTCACCGGCGAGTACACGCTCAACTCGGTGCGGCTGCCCGGGTTTTCCGCACCCGTGGAGATGCGCGCGGTCGTGGTCGCGCCCACCGACGCCCCGGGGCACCGCCCGCTCGCACTGTTCCTGCACGGCCGTCACGCCACCTGCTTCACGGGCCACGGCGATGACGTGACAGGCGAGTGGCCCTGCCCCACGGGTTCGAAGCCGATCCCCAGTCACCGGGGCTATCTGCGCGACCAGAAACTGCTGGCCTCGCAGGGATATGTGACCGTGTCCATCTCCGCCAACGGCATCAACGGTCAGGACTACGCCGCGGAGGACGGCGGCGCACAGGCTCGATCGTCGCTGGTGCGGCAGCACTTGGCCCGCTGGGCGGACTGGGCGGCGCACCCGTCCTCGGCGCCCCGGATCGTACGGACCTCGGCTCCGGCCGATCTGTCGCGCGTCCTGCTCGTCGGCCACTCGCGGGGCGGCGAAGGCGTGAACCGGGCCGCCATGGACAGCCTGTACTCCCCTCCGGCCGACCAGGACGGCTACCGGGGTCCGGTGCGCTGGCACATCCGCGGCACCGTCCTCATCGGCCCGACCATCTTCGGGCAGAACCCGACCCCCGACGTACCGTCGGTGACGATCCTGCCCGGCTGCGACGGCGACGTGTCCGATCTGCAGGGCGAGATGTACGTGGACGGCACGCGCGGTGTGAGCCGCGGCGCCGCCCTGCACAGCGCGGTGTACGTGGTCGGTGCCAACCACAACTTCTTCAACAGCGAGTGGACTCCGGGACAGGCCCAGGCGCCGGCCGAGGACGACTTCTGGGCCGGGGACCAGCCGGACCGGGTGTGCTCGCCGGGCACTGCGACCAGACTGACGGCCCATCAGCAGCAGGCCGCCGGTGCCACGTACATCGCCGCCGCGGCGCGGCTGTTCGTCGCGGGCGACGACCGGGTGCGTCCGCTGCTGGACGGCTCGAACCGGCGCGCGCCCTCGGCCGACCCCGCCCGGGTGCTCACCCATGCGGTCGGCGCACGCCGGACGCCGGCGTTCCTGCCGGACGGCTCCGTCGCGGTGGACGGCGGCCGGCTGTGCGCGGAGGTGGACACCGACGCGGCCGCGGCCTGCCTGAGCTCCGACGCGCGAGGCACCTCGCCGCACTTCGCCCAGTGGGAGACCTCGAAGGAGCCGGGCCGGCGCGCCGTCGCGCTGCGCTGGACGGCTCCCGGCTCCGCGGTGCGCGTACGGCCGACGCGGGCCGTCTCCGTCGACGGCGCCGAGGCTCTGGCGCTGCGCGTGATCGTGCCGCCGAACAGCAAGGACACCCGGCTCGACGTGACCCTCGCCGACGCTTCCGGCCGCCGGGCCACCCTGGGGCGCGTCCACCTGGACGGTCTGCCCGGAACCGAGCGCACCGCCTCCTTCTGGGGGCAGGAGGTCCGCGTCCCGCTGGCCGCCGCCGCCCGCGCCGGACTCGACCTGCACCGCGTGACGGCCCTGGAGCTGACCCCGCACAGCCGGTCCGGACAGGCCTGGCTGATGGACGCCTGGGCCTGGCGCCCCGGCATGGCGACGGTCCGGCCCGCCGTGCTGCCCCGCGTCGACATCGGCCGGCTGACGGTCAAGGAGGGCGACTCCGGAGTCCGCACCTACCACGTGCCGGTGCGGGTCTCCGGGCACGGCAGCGGCACCGTCCGCCTGTTCGTCGCCGATCCGGCGTCGGACGAGGCCACGGCGCGTGAGGTGACGGTGCGGCCCGGGAATCAGAGCGTCGACGTACCGGTCCAGGTGCGGGGCAATACCCGTTTCGGATACGACGTCTCGCACGACGTCTTCGTGAAGGCGGTCCACGGCGCGGTGGTCGGCGCCCATCGCGGCGGCGTCACCGTGCGAAACGACGACCCGATGCCCACCATCAAGGTGACGCCGGTCGCCGACCAGGTCACCGAGGGCCGGAATCTGAGCTGGCGGGTGTCCCTCTCCGCGGTGGCCGACACGGACATCCAGGCCTCTTTCAGCGTCCTGCCGGTCACGGGCGGCGCCGAACTGTCCACCACGGATGTCGACCCCCAGTGGCTGCTGGAGAACTCCGGTGAGTCGCCGCAGCCGTCGCGGCCACTGTCCGCGGTGCAAGGACTCTCCCTCTACGCCACCGTCCCCGCCGGCCGGTCGAGCGCCGAGGTGATCATCCCCACCGTCGCGGACGCCCTGACCGAGCCGGAGGAGGCGGTGCGCCTTCAGGAGATCGTCTACGACGACTCCGGTGAACCGCACGACGGGCCGGTGCTCACCGGAAAGGTGCGCGACGCTTCGTAGGTCCGCCTCACCCTGTGCCGACCGGGCCCCGCGTGAAGGGCCCGGTCGGCGTCTTTCCGGATGGTCCACTGTGAGCCGGAGCCCGTTCCCGCGGCCGGTCGATGCGCTTCCGGACGCCGCGCGCCCCACGGGCGGTCCAGGCCGAAAATGCCGACGCCGAGGTGCTCCGGATGGCCGTGCCGGTTGCCGCGCCCCGCGGACGGGCGCACCGTGAAACAAAGACGAATCGGTCCTGGACGGGCCGCGTTCCCTGGCGTCGTCGAGAGGATGGCGATTCTGATGGCCAAGAGCAACCCGAAGGTGCAGCAGATCAGGGGCAAGATGAAGGAGACCCTCGGCAAGGCCATAGGCGACACGTCCATGCAGCGGGCCGGCCGCGGGGAGCAGCTGCGTGCCAAGGCACACAAGATGACCGACAAGGCCGCCGCCGAGCTCCGCAAGCGGACCGGGCACTGACCGCGGGCGCACGGCCGGCCCGGCGCGCCTGCTGAGGCCGGCGCCCGACGCGCCACGCCCAGCACCAAGCCCTGACCTCGGTGGCGTGGGCGATCACCTCGCCGCGGAAGGTGCGCGACGCGGTGGGCGCGTCCGCCGGCCGGCGGGCGAGCAGCTCCGCCCGGGGCAGGCCACGGCCGCTCTTCGCTGGGGCGCCCTGCCCTGCTCCGTCAGCGCCGGCACGCGGCGGTTGCGGCCGCTCTCCCGGCGCACCTGCGACAGCAGTCCCGCCTCCAGCAGACGGTCGCAGTGCGCGTACACCTGCGCATGCGGCACCGACTAAAACGGCGCCACCGTACGAGCCGCCTCCGCCTTCACGTCGTACGCGGTGGCCTCACCCAACTTGTCGATGACGCCGAGCACGAGAAACGAGGAGGTGGCCGACCGAACATCAGCCATGCGGCGACGGTCTCGCCACCGGATCGCACCGCCGTACGGTCGCCGCCCGGCCGCCGGAAGGCTGTCCCGGTGCGACGCCGGGTGATCGCCTGCGACAATTCAATCAGCGCTGGTGTTCGGCAGAACGTGCCGCGGACGACGGAGGAGCCTGTGCCACTGCCCTCGAACCCCTTGCGGAAGCTGGGATTCCTGACCATTGGGCTGTTCGACCAGGACAACCCCGGCCGTGGCCACGAATCGACACTCGAGATCATCGAGTTGGGTGAACGGCTGGGGTTCGACAGCGCGTGGGTGCGCCACCGTCATCTCCAGTACGGCATCTCGTCCCCGGTCGCCGTCCTGGCGGCGGCCTCCCAGCGCACCAGCCGTATCGAACTGGGCACCGCGGTCATACCGGTCGGCTGGGAGAACCCGCTGCGGCTCGCCGAAGACCTGGCCACCGTCGACGTCCTGTCCTCGGGCCGCCTCAATCCGGGTGTCAGCGTCGGCCCACCGATGCACTACGAGCAGGTCAAACACGCCCTGTATCCCGACACCGCCGACGCCGAGGACTTCGGCTACGACCGCGTGGAACGGCTGCTGGACTTCGTACGCGGCAAAGCCGCCACCGACTTCAGCGGGATCGAGGGCTTCGAGGTGTTCTCCGACCGCGTCCAGCCGCACTCCCCCGGTCTGGGCCGCCGCATGTGGTACGGCGGCGGAAGCCTGCGGTCGGCGCAGTGGGCCGGGGAGCACGGCATGAACTTCTTGACCAGCAGCGTCGTGAAGGCGGAGGAGTCCGAGGACTTCGCCGAGGTCCAGCTCTCCCATGTACGGACCTTCCGCGCCCACCATCCCGACGGCGATCGCGCCCGCGTTTCCCAGGGGCTCGTCGTGATCCCCACGGACAGTGCCTCGCCCGGGCAACGGGCGAAGTACGAGGACTACGCCCGCAAGCGGCTCCCGCGGACCGCTACGCCGCAGGGGCCGGCGCGCATGATGTTCGCGCCCGATCTCGTCGGAACCTCGGACCGGATCGCCGAACAGCTCTACTCCCACGTGGCGTTCCGGGAGATCGACGAGGTCGCGTTCGCCCTTCCCTTCACCTTCGACCACGCCGACTACGTCCAGATCCTCACCGACATCGCCACCCGGCTCGGCCCGGCACTCGGCTGGCGACCGGCTGCCTGAACGCTGCTGTCGCTCAAGGCCGCCGGCGGGGCGCTTCATCGTCGGGCGTGTGCGGGCTCGCGAAATGGAACGGGACCGAGAGATGGGCGGCCAGAGCTCTGCCCGTCCTTTCGGCCGCGACCGCTGACGGGTGGAGCGGGCCTGGGTCCTCGTCACCCAAGTACCGGACGGCCGCGCTCCGGTAGATGGTCGCCAGCGGTTGTTCCGCCGCGGGATCGGCGGTGACGGCCACGAGGTCCACGAACCAGTCGTGAACGGTGTCGCCGTCCCAAACGGTCTCGATCGCCACGACGCGGCCGGCGGCGTCGGCCGCACGGGCGGCCAGGGAGTCCACGTCGAGGGGGCCGTCGGGGGTGCGGGCGATCCTGTCGCCGTGGTGGAGGTATCGGTCGTGGACGACGAGTTGGGCGTCGTTGAGCCCCAGACCGCGGGAGCGGCCGGCTTCGAAGACGACGCGGACCGCTTGAAATCGGGCGTCCTGGAGGACGTAACGGTCGACCCGTTCCCGGACGCGGGCCGGCAGCAGTTCCCACCACTCGCCCGTGGTGATGTCAGTCATCCTCCGTGCCCTGTCTCGTTTCGCCGTGCGGCGGTGTGATGTGGCGTCGGCTGTGAAAGGTGCGCCGCAGGTCGTCGATCCAGGCGTCCGGGGTTTCCCATGGGATGAAGTGGCCGCCGCTGTCGTGGGCGGTGAGGTTGACGTGGTTGTACCAGTCGGCGCGGTCACTGGCGAGCCAGTTCTGCAGTCGCTGTTCGGTGGTGGTGACGCCGGGTGGGTTCTCGTAGCCGACGAAAGTGATGCCGGTGGGTGCCTCGACGACCGGGCGGCGGTCGTGGGAGGGAGTCCAGGGATAGCGGTTGGCGTTGGCGTAGTAGCGCATCGAGGTTCCGATGGCGTTGTTCACCCAGAAGATCATCGCGTGGGTGAGGAGGTCGTCCTTGGAGAAGACGTTCTCCACATCGCCGTGATCGTCGCTCCAGCTCGCCCAGCGTTCCAGGATCCAGGCGAGCAGCCCGACCGGTGAGTCGGAGAGCCCGTGGGCGAGGGTGCTCGGGGCGAGGACGTGGGCGGCCAGATGGACCGCGAAGCGCCGCTCGAAGGCCACCAGTTGCCGGCGTACGGGCTCGGGCAGGCCTTCGGGAATCGGTCGCCCGCCGCTGAGGTCCCAGGCCCGGTCGCCGTTGAAGAAGGTGAGCTTCAGTCCGGAACCGATGTGGATGCCGTGCAGTTCGTCGGCGTACTTGTGGCCGAGTTGGCCGGTGACGAGGGCGCCGACGTCGCATCCGCCGGCGGCGTATTTCTGATGGCCGAGCGTGCTGGTCATCAGGGTGTGCCAGAGGTCGGCGACCTTCCAGAAGTTCATGTCGGGGTGGTCCGGCAGCGGGGTGGAGAAGCCGAAGCCGGGCAGGGACGGGACGATGACGTCGAAGGCGTCGGCCGGGTCGCCGCCGAACGCGGCGGGGTCGGCGAGCGGGTCGACGACCTTGGACCAGTGCCAGAACGTCCAGGGCCAGCCGTGCGTGAGGATGAGCGGCGTGGGGTCGGGGCCGACGCCCGGCCTGCGCATGAAGTGGACCGGAACGCCTTGGACGTTCACCTTGTAGTGCTCGTAGGTGTTGATCGCGGCTTCGGCCTTGCGCCAGTCGTAGTGATGGAGCCAGTGGTCGGCGAGCTCCTGGAGGTAGCGACGGCTGACGCCGTAGGACCAGTCCTCGTTGCCCGCGTCGTCGGCCCACCTCGTGAGCCGCAGCCGCGTCTTGAGGTCGTCGAGGACGGCGTCGGGCACGTGGATGGGCACGGGCTCCAGCGGGAAACGCGCTGTGGCTGCCATGAGGATTCCTTCCGGGTCGGGAGAAGGCCGCGCTGCCGGTCAGCGCTCGGTGTCCATGAGCGCGGCCATTCGTGCCAGCGCGGGCAGCGCGGCGCCGATGGCGCGCCGTTCCTCGGGGGTCAGGGCTTCGAGCAGCTGCGAGAACCGGCGGACGCGGTCCTGCCAGCGGGTGCGGACGACCTGGGCACCGGCCGGGGTCACCTGCACGAGTACCGCGCGGCCGTCTTCGGGATCCGGGCGCCGCTCCACCAGCCCATCGCGTTCCAGTCGGCTGACGAGCTGGGTGATGGCGGGCTGCGTGATCTGCTCGCTCGCCTTCAGCGTGGTCAGGCGCATGCGACAGCGGCGGCCACATTCCCGGCCCCTCCTGTGCCCCGCGGCGTGGTGGTCAGTCCCTGAGACGATCGATTTGGCGGATCTTGTTGGTCGCGTCCAGGGCGGCGACCTTGTAGGACTCAGCGAGCGTCGGGTAGTTGAACACCGCGTCGACCAGGTAGTCGACCGTGCCCCCGCAGCCCATGACGGACTGGCCGATGTGGATGAGTTCGGTCGCACCGGTGCCGAAGCAGTGGACGCCGAGCAGCTTGCGGTCCTCAGGGGAGACCAGCAGCTTGAGCATGCCGTGCGAGTCGCCGATGATCTGCCCCCTGGCCAGTTCGCGATAGCGGGAGATGCCGACCTCGAACGGCACACAGTCTTCGGTGAGCTGGTCCTCGGTCCGCCCGATGAAGCTGATCTCGGGGATGGTGTAGATGCCGATCGGCTGCAGGTCGTGCATCCGGTTCACCGGCTCGCCGCAGGCGTGGTACGCCGCCGTACGACCCTGCTCCATCGACGTCGCCGCCAGTGCGGGGAAACCGATGACGTCGCCGACGGCGTAGATGTGCGGCACCTCGGTGCGGAAGTGCTCGTCGACCGTGATGCGGCCACGCCGGTCGGCGGACAGGCCCGCCTTGTCCAGGTCGAGTTCGTCGGTGAGACCCTGTCGGCCCGCCGAGTACATCACGGCGTCCGCGGGGATCTTCTTGCCGCTCTCCAGGACGGTGAGGGTGCCTCGGGGATGTCGCTCGACCGCGGCGACGGTCTCTCCGAACCGGAAGGTGACGGCCAGATCCCGCAGGTGGTACTTCAGCGACTCGATCACTTCGACGTCACAGAAGTCGAGCATCCCGGGGCGCTTCTCGACCACCGTGATCTTGCTGCCGAGGGCGGCGAACATGGAGGCGTACTCCATGCCGATCACACCGGCCCCGACGATGACCATGGAGCGCGGCACCTGCTCCAGGTTCAGTACGTTGTCCGAGTCCATGATCGTCCGCCCGTCGAACTCGACGGTCGCGGGCCTGGCCGGCCGGGTGCCGGTGGCGATGACGATGTGCTCGGCGCTCAACTGCCGTTCATCGCCGTTCACTTCGCGCAGGGCGATCGTGTGATCGTCCACGAAGCGGCCGGTGCCCGCGAAGAGGGAGACGTGATTGCGTGACAGCTGGCTGCGGATGACATCGACCTCGCGGCTGACCACGTGCTCGGTGCGCGCGGTCAGATCGGCGACGGTGATGTCCTCCTTGAGGCGGTAACTCTGGCCGTACAGATCCCGTTGGCTGAGACCCGTGAGATACAGGACCGCCTCACGCAGGGTCTTTGAAGGGATGGTCCCGGTATGGATGGAGACCCCGCCGACCATGTCGGGGCGGTCGATGACGGCGACCCGACGGCCGAGCTTGGCCGCGGCGATGGCGGCCTTCTGGCCGCCCGGGCCGGATCCGATGACGAGCATGTCGAAGTCGGGCACCTCCGGAGTCTGTCAGCCCGAGGCCTTCCCTCGAAAGGGTGAACCAGGGATCTTTCGCGATGCGTGGAAGCGGCTCCCGTTCCAAGACGTCGCCGCAGGGGGCTCGTCGAGCGGAATCGATCGAGCCGCGGTGCCTGACCCGGGTCGCCTGGCGTACGGAGTGGCAGTGGCATCATCGGGTGGGCGCGGCCTGTCGAACGGGCTCGTGGATGGGAGCGGCGTGTCGAACGTCGAACGCGGTCGTCCCTTCGACGCGAACTCGACGACACCCAAGGCGCGTTCGCCGACCGCCGTCGGACGTCCCGGAGGCTTTGATGCAGATCGCTTCGTTGCCGTACGTCGATGAGCACGCGACGGTCATCGCGGCGGGGACCGACGATGTCTGGCACAGCCTGGGCGAAACGCTGGATCGATCCTTCTCGCGCCCTGGTGCCATCGGCTACGCGAGGCTGGTCGGTGCCACCGACTGCGTGGCGTCCGGTCCGAGACCCCTTGCCGAGGGCTCCACGATTCCCGGTTTTCGGGTGGCGGCCGCGGTCCCGGGACGAGAGCTGGTCCTCAAGGGGAGCCATCGTTTCTCGTCCTACGCCCTGATCTTCCGCCTCGAACAGGTCGGTCCGGGCCGATCGCGGTTGCGGGCGGAGACCCGGGCCGCCTTTCCCGGCCTGGCCGGCGGCCTCTATCGACGGCTCGTGATCGGGACCGGCGGGCATGTGGTGGGCGTGCGGCGCCTGCTCAAAGCGGTTCGCCGGCTGTCCGAGTGATGCCCGGGCGACGGCGGCGGGCCTCAAGCCCTCTGCTTCACAGGGCAGTTGGGGCCCCCGTCCGGTGTCGCGGACATCATCAGCCGACGGATCTCCGCCCGCCGGAGGACCGAATTCGCCGACGAGCCGGCGCCGCCGTGAGCCCCGCTGATCCGGCCGGGCCGCCTGGCGAAAGCAACAGTTCGTGAAACGGAATCCGAGCGGTGGGCCAGCTGCCCGGGAATCGTGTACGGCCGTCGCCGGTGTGGGCTACATTCGGGAATCCTCGACACCGGCGGCTCTGGGTGCAGCCACGTTGAGGAGAATTCCGGAGCGGCGAATGCACCAGTCCGAACTTTCTCCACCGGCTACCGCACTGATGCAGGGGGGACTCGCCGACAGTCTTTTCGACGCCGCCCGCCACACACCCGACCTTCCGCAGATCGCGCGCCGCCCCGACGCCTCCACCATGGCTTGGACGCAGGTGACCGCCGCCGAGCTGTGGGAGGAGGTGGTCGATCTGGCGCGCGGGCTGGTCACGTCCGGCATCCGCCCCGGTGACCGGGTGGCCATCATGGCGCGTACGCGCTACGAGTGGACCGTGCTCTGCTATGCGCTCTGGTCGGTGGGCGCCGAGATCGTTCCGATCTATCCGACCTCCGCGCACGAGCAGGTCGCGTGGATTCTGAAGGACGCGCACTGCGTCGCCGTGGTCGTCGAGGACGAACAGGGCGTCATGACGGTCGGCTCCGCGTGCGCCGCGCTCCCGTTCCTGCGCCACGTCTGGCAGTTGGACACCGGAGCGCTGGCGCGCCTCGTCGAGCGGGGCCGGGCGATTCCGGCGACGACGGTCGACTCACTCCGCCGGATCGTGCTGCCCGACTCGACCGCGGTCATCGCCTACACGTCCGGCACGACGGGATCGCCCCGGGGCTGCGCCCTGACGCATCGCAGCCTGGCGAGCCCCTGCGACACGCTGCTCGCAGGCTGGAGACACATGGCGGCTCCGCCGGGAGAACAGCCGGCCATCCTCGCGTTTCTCCCTTTCTCCCACGTGTACGGCCTGATGATCCAGGGGCTCTGTCTGCGGGGCGGCATCCTGATGGGACACGAACCCGACCTGCGTGACGAGGCGCTCTCGGCGGCCATGTTGTCCTTCCGGCCGACCTACCTGTACGCCGTTCCCTTCGTCTTCGAGAAGATCTACAAGACCTTCCTGCGAACGGCCCAGCAGACGGGCCGTGGCGCGCTGTTCGAGCGCGCCGTCCGCACCGCGCAGGATTTCGCCCTGGCCGAAGAACGTCATCGGCTGGGCAGAGGCTCGGGTCCCGGCTTCGATCTGCGGCTGCAGCACTCCCTGTACGAGAAGACGGTGTACAAGAAGCTGCGTGGCGCGCTGGGCGGAAGGGTGTGCGGCGCCGTGTCGGGCGGCTCGCCGCTGAATCGTGAACTCGCCCTCTTCTACGCCGGAATCGGGATCCCCGTGCACGACGGCTACGGACTGACGGAGACCAGCGGAGGTATTACCGCGCAGCCTGTGGGACGCGAGAAGTTCGGAACGGTCGGACGCGCGCTGCCGGGTACGGACATTCATGTGGCCGACGACGGGGAGATTTTCGTGTCGGGGCCCTCGGTGTTCCAGGGATACATCAATGACGCACCGGCCACTCAGGCGTCGTTCCTGGACGGCTGGCTGGCCACGGGCGACATCGGGCGGCTGGACTCCGAGGGATATCTGACCATCACCGGCCGCAAGAAGGACATCATCATCACGAGCGGCGGAAAGAGCGTGGCTCCCGCGGCTCTTGAGGAGCGTCTGCGTGTCCACCCGCTCATCCACCAAGCCGTGGTGGTGGGTGACGACCGCCCGTGCGTAGGGGCCCTCATCACTCTGGATCCCGAATTCGTCGCGCACTGGCGCGCGGCCCGGGCCAAGGGTGAAACCCCGGTCCGGGACGCGCGCGAGGAGAACGAATTGCGGGAGGAAGTAAGACGCGCGGTCGCCGCGGCCAACAGCACCGTGTCCCGTTCGGAATCCATCCGGGTGTTCCGGGTGCTCCCGGAGCTCTTCGATCTGGCCAATGGACTGCTGACGCCCTCGATGAAGCTGCGCCGGGACGCCATCGTCCGGCGGTTCGCCGCCGAGATCGAGGCGATGTATCAGACGTCGTCGCGGGTCCCGCGGGAGCACTCGACCAGTGAGCCCTCGATCTGGGAGGACTCGGACAACGTATTCCGGTGAATCGGTCGCGTGCCGCCACGGCGCGGGACGTACGTGCCTCCCAGGAGGGCCCTCAGAGGTGTGACGCGGCTCCTGGCTTCCGGCTGCTTGGGAGTGGTGTTCATGCCTACACCTTGCGCCGAGGGAGCCGGGGCAACCAGATCCCTCCTGTGAGCAGGACCGCTGGTCCTGGTACCGGCGCCACCACGGACGGCGGGAATACGCCGGTCTCGGGTCAGTCGGCCTCGACGGCACGAGAGACGGGAGCCGTCGTGCAGGGTAGCCGCAGCGTGAAGACCGAGCCGACACCGGGTTCGCTGGTCACCGTGACGGTTCCGCCGTGGGCGGCGACCAGTTGGCGGACGATGGGCAGGCCCAGGCCGCTGCCGCCGGTGCGCCGGCTGCGGGACTTCTCGGCCCGCCAGAACCGGTCGAAGACGCTGGGCAGGTCGTCCGGGGCGATACCGGTACCGGTGTCGGCCACCTCGAAGACCACCTGAGCGTCCCGGCCGCGGACGGACAGGGTGATCGTGCCGTCGGCCGGGGTGTGGCGTATCGCGTTGGACACCAGGTTGCCGAGCGCCTGCCGCATCCGTACCGGGTCCGCGTCGAGCCACGGCGTGCCGTCCGCCGACGTGAGCAGGCGGATGCCCGCCGCCTCCGCCCCGACGCGGTGTGCCGCGGCGACCTGTTCGAGCAGTTCGTCGGCGCGGACCTCCTCGCGGTGCAGCCTGAGAGCGCCCGCGTCGGCGGCCGCGAGGTCCTGGAGGTCGTCGATGACACGCTGGAGGACGACCGCCTCCTCGTGCAGGGAGGCGAGCAGTTCCGGGTCGGGGTCGACGATGCCGTCGCGGGCCACTTCCAGCCAGCCGCGGATGTTGGTGAGCGGCGTGCGCAGTTCATGGGCGATATCGCTGACCATCGCCTTGCGCTGCGCCTCCATCCGTTCGCGGCGCTCCGTCAGCTCGTTGAACGCCACGGCCAGGATGCCGGTCTCGTCCTGCGTGGTGACGGGAACGCGGACGTGCTGCTCCAACGGTTGCTGGGCGGCCTGCGTCAGCGCGCGCAGCGGGCGTACGAGCCGGGTGGCGACCAGCGCGGTCACGGCCACGGTGAGGGCGAGGACGAGACCGGCAACGCCCACGACCTTGGCCTTGTTGGCCGTCGACATGTCGAAGCGCGGGACGGCGCTGTCCCCCGTGCCCAGGAACAGCTCGGTGGCAGGGGCGACATATGGGGCGAGCTGTTCCCGGCGTGCGCTGTCGACGCATGCGTTCGTCGTCGCGGTCGTGGCGCCCCGCTCATCGCTCGGCGTCTTTCCCAGCAGGAACCGGGGCTTCATGGTCATGGCCGTGATGTCGACCGTGACGCCCGTACGCGAGGCGAGATGTATGTCATGACGGATCAGGCACGCGTCGACGCGGTCGGTCAGTGCCGCCAGGGCCTTCTCCTCCGTCGCGGTGGCGGAATAGAGCCGCCCGTCCGCGCACTCCAGCGGCACATCGCCCGACTCGGTGCTCCCGTCCGCGTTCGTGAGGACGGAACGGCCGCTGGGCATCTGCGTGATGCCCATGTCGATTCCGTTGCGCGCGAAGCACTTCTGGCGCACCACGGCCAGCTTGGCCACCCTCAGGCGCTCGGTGGCCGTCAGCCGGTAGGGGCCCACCGCACGCGGATCGATGCCGCTGAGCTGCGCTCCGGGCTCCGTGAAGGTGTCGGTGTGCAGCGGGTCGACCGTGGCGGCAGCCCGCGGCGGCAACGCGGACTTCCGGGCCGCGGAGTCCACGATCGTCGTGCGGTCGGGGGTCGTCAGCGCGATGCGCCGGCCGGTCCTGTCCGACAGCGTGCGTACGGTCCTCCCGACGCCGGACCAGTCGGGATGGGTGGCCGCGTATCCACTGAGCTGCCGGAGGATGTCCATGTCGTCGGCGAGCACTTGGCCCTGCTCCTCCTGGATGGCCCGAGTCGTGGTCTGCACGGCGAGCCATGCGGTCGCCGCCACGGAACACAGGGCGATGAGCACGGAGGTGATCAGCAGCCGTACCAGGAGGCGCTTGCGCAAGGGGATGCGGCGGCTCACGCCCGGTCCCCCCTGAGCTTGTATCCCACGCCGAAGACCGTCAGCAGGCGGACCGGTCTGCGGGGGTCCGCCTCGATCTTCTTGCGCAGGTTCATGATGTGCACGTCGATGGCCCGCTCGGTCGACGCCCGGTCGGTCCCCCGGGTCCGGTGCAGCAACTGCCGACGGGAGAACACCCGTTCGGGCTCGGCGACCATGGCGAGCAGGATCTCGTACTCCGCGGGCGTGCACTCCACGGGCGAGCCCTCGCATCTCACCTCGTGCCGGGCCGGGTCCACCGCGATTCCGGCGGCTCGGACGACCGGATCGTCGCGCTGTTCGGAGACAGGGCGTCCGCTGCGCCGCAGGACGGTGCGGATGCGGGCCATCAGCTCGCGCGGGCTGTATGGCTTGGTCATGTAGTCGTCCGCGCCGAGCTCCAGGCCGAGCAGTATGTCGTCCTCGGTGGAGCGGGCGGTCAGCATGAGAACGGGTATGTCGTCGCTCTGCCGCAGTGCCCGGCACACGCCGAAGCCGTCGACGACGGGGAGCATCAGGTCCAGGACGACCAGGTCCGGCCGGTGGCGGCGGGCCTCGTCGAGCGCGGCCCCGCCGTCGTGGACCACGGTGGCGGTGTGTCCCTCCTTCAGCAGTGAGCGGCGTATCAGCTCCGCCTGCTTCTCGTCGTCCTCCGCGACCAGCACATATGCGCACACGCGGCCGATGCTAAGCGCCCAGGGCCGGGAGGAGTGCGGGTGAGAGGGGCTTGCCACACCCTGACACCTTCCTCACATCCGCCTGCGACGCTTGCGGTCATCACCGCTGTGCTCCGGGCCGTGCACGCGCGCATCACCCCTGTGGGTCGCCCCTTCCCCCGCGCATCACCGACGCGCGCCCGCCCCCGCCCGTCGACGTCCGCGCACCCACCACCAAAGGGCCACTGAACACACCGCCGCGAACGCGCACCACGTCGAGACGAACTCCAGCTCCCACAGCGCCCAGCAGATCAGCGCCCCCACGGCGACCAGCACACCGAGCAGCAGCAGTCCGCGATCGCCGGAGAGCAACAGCGCGCCGACGGTGGCCAGGAGATAGCCCGCCACGAGCCATTCCGCGTGGGACAGGTCGACGACGTAACCCATGGTGTGGCCGCGGATCTCGGCCGTGACGGGATGTGCGACGAGGGCATACGCGAGTGCCGTCGCGGTCGCGAGGCCGGCCACCAGAGGGAGCGCCAACCGGCGCCGGGCGTGCCGCGGCGTCGCGCACACCACGCCCACCGGTACCCACACCGCCAGCAGCGGAAGGGCGATCACGGCCCAGGCGACCGTCGCGGGGCCACTGCCGCCATTCGAGTCCCAGACCACCGACTCGACGATCTGGTGGGCTCCGAGCAGCAACGGCAGTGCGGCCAGCGGGAGATCCCCCACTCTGCGCACCTGTGCCACACAGGCCACCCCGACAGCGGCGATACCGGCACCGGCTGCCAGATCGGCCGCAGCACTCCAGCACATCGCGCCACCATGGGTCCGCCGTCACGAGATCCCGCCTTACGGTGCACAACGCTACGGCGCCGGGATGCGATGCCCGTCGTGGACACGAAAGCCTCCCGGACGCCGTTCATCATGTTCCCCACGCGCAACGGGTCACGCGGACAAGTAGTCCTCCAGGGAGCCGAGTTGCCTGCGTGCGGCCGAGCGCAGCCGGCTCAGCGGGAGGCCGAACGCGGCTTCCCCGGCGCCCGGGTTGCGTCGCCCGCACGCCCTCGCAGCAGTCCGCGCACGCGTGAGCCACCCACACGCCCTCCCAGCAGTCCGCGCGAGCGTGCGCTGTCGCGCCACCGCGGCAGGCCGAGCCCCTTGTCGCCCGTCGACAGCACGGCCCGCAGTCGCCGCTCGTCGATCTGCAGACCTGGCCCGTCCACCGGCGCGTCCGCCGTCGCGGCTCCCCCGGCCCGCGCGTACTCGCGCAGCCCGTTCACCGAGTTGTGGTTGTCCAGCGACATCACCAGTCTGCTGCCGCGCGCGAACGGATAGGACTCGCCGACCAGGCGCAGGGCGCCCGTCGCGTTGGGCGTGAAGATCACGGCGTACTCGGCGGGGTCGGCGCTGAAGTGCCGCAGGACGGCGCGGCGGGCCTCGGCGAGCAGGCGTCCCGAGGCGCGGGAGGCCGGGCTCTCGGAGTGCGGGTTGCCGAATAATCCGCCGGTGATCCGCTCGGCGCTCCCCGTGACGAGCGAGCGTGGGGTCAGTCCGGAGCCCGTGTGGTCGAGGTAGGTGTGCCCTCCCTCGTCGAGGTAGCGGAACTCGCGCGCCCGCAACTCGGCGAAGCCGCCCGCCCCGACCGTGCCGGAGGTGTCTCCGGCATCGCCTATGTGCCTCGTGGTCTGTGTCTTTCCCATCGTTCCCCCTCCACCCGGCCGGTCCCGCCCCATACTCGGTGGACCGGCTGCCGACTGGCCCTCATCATCCGCACGTACGGTCCGAGCGACAGGGCTTCCCAAGAATCGCTGAAGCCTCAACAAAGCCCTGTCTCGGGCAGGCCCCTGCCCTGTGCCGCGGCGCCGATGAGTGATTGGGTGGGCCCGGCCACGCCAATCGAACCGCAGGAGAGCGTCACAGCCATGAGCAGCCCCTACACGTACGAGTACAAGGTCGTCACCTTCCGGGAGTCGCTGATCGGCGATGCGCTGGACAGCGACAAGCTGGAGAAGGTCCTGAACAAGCACGCCGAGGACGGGTGGGCGCTGAAGGCGATCACCTCCGCCGACGTCAAGGGCCGCATAGGTCCCGGCGCGGTCGAGGGGCTGCTGCTGACGCTGGAGCGGCCGCGCCGATAGCCCACGTGTGGTGCGCGGTACGCCGAGGCGAGGGATGCTGGAGCTGATGGGACAGCGGATCCGCAGGTGCTACTGATGCCGTCGGAGGCCTTCCGGCCCGGGAGGCCTCTTACGGCTGGGCTGGTCGCGGGGGCCTGCCGAAGGCCTGGCACCCGCCCCCGACCGCTGCCGGCCAGTGACAGGACGGTACGGCAATGAAGAGCGACGGAACGCTTCGCAGCGAGGTCGTCACCAGTCACTCGGTGTTCGGCGCACCGTGCTGGGTCAGTCTGTCCACACGCGATCTGCAGGCTGCGGAGGCCTTCTACCACGCCGTGCTGGGCTGGACCTGGCACTCTGGCCGCAAGATGGGCGACCAGTACCGGATCGCGCGCGTGAACGGAGTTCCCGTCGCTGGCGTCGCCGAGGTGGACTTCGTCGCGAAGACGGCCGTCGCGTGGACTCCCTACTTCGCCGTGGCCAGCGCGGACGAGACAGTGGCCCGCAGCCAGGAACGCGGCGGTACGACCGCGGTGGGGCCGATCTCGTTCCCGCCGGGGCGGGCGGCACTGCTGGCCGACCGGGACGGAGCGGTCTTCGGTATCTGGGAGGGCGAACTCGTGGCCGGCTGGGAGACGTGGCGGCGCGCGGCACCGGCCTTCATCCGGCTGCACACCCGCGACGCCTTCGACGCCGCCTTGTTCTACGGAGAGGTCCTGGGCTGGGCGTCCTCGGAGGCCGGATGCTGCGAAGTCGACTACGAGGAGAACGAGGTCGTGCTGCGCAGCCGGGGGGACATCGTGGCCCGGATCCACTCGGGCGCGGTGGAGGCGGCGCCCGATCCCACCATCAGGCCGCACTGGCAGATTCACTTCGCGGTCTCCGACGTGGAGGCCTGCGCCCGGGCCGCGCGGGCGAACGGTGGCACGGCTCATCAACAGGGGGTCGGCTCGACGGAGGCGGTCCTCAGTGACCCCGACGGGGCGCACTTCACCGTGACCTCCAAGATCGGCGCGTAGTTCAGACTTCGACCGTCGGCGCCCTGCGCCTCCTCGTGGTCGGCACGCGGGCGTCGCGGCGCGCCGACCGGGGGCGCGCCCTGCTGACCGCAGTCGGGGTGCGGGGCACCCTTCCTGGTCGGCGGCGCGCCGACCGTCGAACCGCCGGCGGCGCCGGCGTGGCCCGTGCACACGCCGCCGGACGAAGTCGCCTCGCCCACGACGCGACGGATTCCGCGGATCGGGCTCCAATAGAGGGTGACGGGATACAACCGGTACGACAGGCGCCGCCGAACCCCGCGGTCCCCCGGCGGCGCGATGGAGGTCCGCGATGCCCACTGCTCTCCGGCTCCTGCCCGCCCTCTCCCCCGAACATCGCGAACGGCTGATGAGCGTGGCCCGCGAGGTCTCGTTCCCCGCGGACGGAAGGATCTTCGAGGCAGGAGGGATCGCGGACCGTTTCTGGGTGATCCGCTCCGGCACCGTGTCGCTGTACCAGCAGGTCATCGCGAACAGACGAATCTCCGTCGCGACGCTGGGGCCCGGTGATCTGCTCGGCTGGTCATGGCTGTTCAGGCCCCACACCTGGGACTTCGGCGCCGAGGCCTTCAGCCCCGTACGGGCCTACGAGTTCGACGCCGCTCAGGTGCGGACCCTCTTCGACGCGGATCCGACGCTGGAGCTGTCCCTGACCCGGACGATCGGCGCCATTCTGGCCCACCGGCTCGAAACGACACGGGCGGCGCTGATCGAGCACTACGCACGCCACGGCGGAAGCGCGTGAGGGCAGGCCCCCTCGGGCATGCGCTCGCGCAAGCCCGGCTGGGATAGGAATCTCCTATGGACGACACTCTGGATGCCCTGGATTCCTTCGAACTTCTGCCCGGCGCGGCCGACTCGCCCGTGATCCTGCATGTCCCGCACTCCTCGCGGCGGATGCCCGCGCCGGTGCGCGAGGGCATCCTCCTCGACGACGCGGCGTTGGAGAGCGAGTTGGACCACGTCACGGACGCGCACACCGCGGAACTCGCCGCGGCCGTGGCCGGGGAGGCCGGGGTCACGCCGTGGCGGTTCGTCAACCGGCTGTCCCGGCTGGTGGTCGATCCCGAGCGGTTCCCCGACGAACGGGAGGAGATGCTGGCCGTGGGGATGGGCGCGGTCTACACGCGGACCACGCACCGGGCGCTGCTCCGGCCCACGAAGGCCGACCCGCAGCCGCTGATCGACCGTTACTTCCACCCGTACGCACGGGCGATGACGGCGGCGGTCGCCGACCGGCTGGCCGCGGCCGGGCGGGCCGTGATCGTCGACGTCCACTCGTATCCGACGGCTCGGCTGCCGTACGAGTTGCACGGCGACGGGCCGCGGCCGCCGATCTGTGTGGGGACCGATTCCTTTCACACGCCGCCCGAGCTGGTCGCCCTCGTGGAGAAGGCGTTCGCGGGCGCGGCGGGTGTGGGGATCGACAGCCCGTTCTCCGGGGCGTACGTCCCGCTGCGGTACTACGAGAGGGAACCGCGGGTGAGCGCTCTGATGGTGGAGATCCGGCGGGACACATACATGACCGAACCGGGAGGTCCGGCGGGCCCGGGTTTCTCGCGCCTGGTCTCGGCGCTGACGGCTCTGGTCGATGCCGTGCATTGCTAGCCGGGCAACGCGGACACCCCTAGGATCCGGATAAGCAAACGCTTAGCCATGGGTTCAGGGAGGCACGGGATCATGCCGGTCGTCGACGCGTGGATGCAGCACCCCACACTCCGCCACTCCAACCACGAGATGTTCGAGTCGCTGCGCCGCTGGACGGGCATGGAACTGCTGGAGGAACCCCTGCCGGTCAAGGCCACGGTGGCCGCACTGGCGGCCGCCGACGTGCAGATCGGTCTTTCCGCGGCCTGGTACGGGCCGCAGGGGCCGCTCATCAGCAACGACGAGGTCGCCGAGTTCGTCGACCGGTCCGAAGGACGGCTGCGCGGCGTCGCCGGTGTCGATCTGGCCAAGCCGGTCGCGGCCGTGCGGGAGCTGCGGCGGGCCGTCGAGGAGCTGGGCTTCGTGGCGCTGCGGATCGTGCCGTGGCTGTGGCAGCTGCCGCCCACCGACCGGCTCTACTACCCGCTGTACGCCGCCTGCGTCGAACTCGGTGTCCCCTTCTGCACCCAGGTCGGGCACACCGGACCGCTGCGCCCGTCGGAGACCGGCCGGCCCATCCCGTACATCGACCAGGTCGCGCTCGACTTCCCCGAACTGACCATCGTCTGCGGGCACATCGGCTATCCGTGGACCACCGAGATGATCGCCGTGGCCGACAAGCACGCGAACGTCTTCATCGACACCAGCGCCTACACCGCGCGCCGCTACCCGCCCGAGCTGGTGGAGTATCTGCGCGGCAGGGGACGGCGGAAGGTTCTCTTCGGCACCAACTACCCCATGATCACGCCGACTCAGGCGCTGGAACACCTCGCCGACCTGCGCCTGGACGAGGAGACCACCGAGTTGTTCCTGTCGGGCAACGCCCGCCGCGTCTTCCGCCTCCGGGATCATTCGTAGATGCTGGAGCCGGATGTCGGTCGACCCCGAGGTCCGGACAGCGTTCGACCCTGAGGTGAGGGCAGCCCAGCCATGGCATTGCAGATCAGCGCCACCAATCCGGAGCACCCCGCGCTCCTGCTCGAACTGCCCTGGCAGCTGCCCCTGGAGGAGTGGCCCGAGCACCACCTGGTGCCGCTGCCGCGCGGCATCTCGCGGCATGTGGTGCGCTACGCGCGCGCCGGAGACGAGGTGGTGGCCGTCAAGGAGCTCGCCGAGCGGCCCGCCGTGCGCGAGTACGAGCTGCTGCGCAGCCTGGACCGGCTCGGCATCCCCGCGGTCGATCCACTCGCCGTGGTGACGGGGCGCACCGACGCGGAGGGCGCGCCGCTGGAGCCCGTACTGATCACCCGGCACCTGGGCGGCTCGATGCCGTACCGCTCGATGTTCGAGACGACGATGCGGCCGGCCACCATGCACCGGCTGATGGACGCGCTGGCCGTGCTTTTGGTGCGGCTGCATCTGGCGGGGTTCGCGTGGGGCGACTGCTCCCTGTCCAACACGCTGTTCCGACGTGACGCCGGGGCGTACGCGGCGTACCTGGTGGACGCCGAGACCGGGGATCTCCACCCCCAACTCAGCAACGGACAGCGCGAGTACGACCTCGATCTCGCGCGGGTCAACATCAGCGGCGAGCTGCTGGACCTGGAGGCGGCCGGGGCCCTGCATCCCTCGGTGGACCCGATCGAGTTCGGCACGGAGATCTGCGCGCGCTACCGGGGGCTGTGGGAGGAGCTGACCCGTACCTCCGTGTATCCGGCGGGCAAGTACCACTACATCGACCGCCGCATACGCCGTCTCAACGACCTCGGTTTCGACGTCGCCGAGATGCAGATAGCGCACTCGCCGGGCGGCGACACCGTCACCTTCGTGCCCAAGGTCGTCGACGCGGGCCACCATCAGCGCCAGCTGCTGCGGCTGACGGGGCTCGACACCGAGGAGAACCAGGCGCGCCGGCTCCTGAACGACCTGGAGAGCTGGATGGCCACCCAGGACGACTACGCGCCCGGCGACCCCCTCGCCGCCCGCCCCGAGGTATTGGCCCACCGCTGGGTGCGGGACGTGTTCCGGCCGACCGTCCGCGCCGTGCCGCCCGACCTGCGCGGCTCCATGGACCCGGCCGAGCTGTACCACGAGCTCCTCGAACACCGTTGGTTCCTGTCCGAGCACGCACAGCACGACATCGGTCTGGACACGGCCGTCGAGGACTACGTCGCGAACATCCTCCCCAAGGTCCGCGACGCACTGCCGCCACGGGCGGACGCCCCCGTGCCGCCCGCGTGAGTACCCGGTTCCTGAGCAAAGGTGACCGATCGTACATACGATTGATGCCTGTACCGGCCGAACGGCTCGCCACGGCGTCCGCGCGGCCGGGACGACACTGACCGGCTCGGGGTGGGAGACACATGGCACAGGCCGCCAATCCGGCGCGGACCGTCATTCTGACCGTCGATGACGATCCCGGGGTGTCGCGCGCCGTCGCCCGCGACCTGAGGCGCCGCTACGGCGAGGCGCACCGGATCGTGCGCGCCGAGTCCGGGGACGCCGCACTGGACGCGCTGCGGGAGCTCAAGCTGCGCGGCGACCAGGTGGCGGTGATCCTCGCCGACTACCGGATGCCTCAGATGAACGGCATCGAGTTCCTCGAGCAGGCGCTCGACGTGTATCCGGGCGCGCGGCGAGTGCTGCTCACCGCCTACGCCGACACGAACGCGGCGATCGACGCGATCAATGTGATCGATCTGGATCACTACCTGCTCAAGCCGTGGGACCCGCCGGAGGAGAAGCTCTATCCGGTCGTGGACGATCTGCTGGACGCGTGGCGGGCCAGCGACTACCGGCCCGTGGCGACCTGCAAGGTGGTCGGGCACCGGTGGTCGGCGCGCACCTCGGGCGTACGGGAGTTCCTGGCCCGTAACCAGGTGCCCTACCGCTGGTACTCGTCCGACACCCCGGAGGGTCAGCGGCTGCTGTCGGCCGCCGGGCAGGACGGGGAGCGGCTGCCGCTCGTGATCACACCGGACGGTACGCCGCTGGTGGAGCCCGAGGATCCGGATCTGGCGACCCATGTGGGGCTGGCCACGACGCCGACGGAGGAGTTCTACGACCTCGTCGTCATCGGCGGCGGTCCGGCGGGGCTCGGAGCGGCCGTGTACGGCGCGTCCGAGGGGCTGCGGACCGTGCTCGTGGAGCGGTCGGCGACCGGTGGACAGGCGGGACAGAGCTCGCGGATCGAGAACTACCTCGGCTTCCCCGACGGCGTGTCCGGGGCGCAGCTCACCGACCGTGCGCGACGGCAGGCCTCGAAGTTCGGCGCCGAGATCCTCACGGCGCGCGAGGTGACCGGGCTCGAGGTCACCGGGGCGTCGCGCACCATCCGCTTCTCCGACGGCTCCGCGATCTCCGCGCACGCGGTGATCCTGGCGACCGGCGTGTCCTACCGGCAACTGGCGGCTCCGGGGCTCGACGACCTCACCGGGTGCGGGGTCTTCTACGGTTCCGCGCTGACCGAGGCGGCCGCCTGCCAGGGCCACGACGTGTACATCGTGGGCGGGGCGAACTCGGCCGGGCAGGCCGCCATGTACCTGGCGCGGGGCGCGAAGTCCGTGACCATCCTCGTCCGCGGCTCCTCGCTGTCCGCGTCGATGTCGCACTACCTGATCCGGCAGATCGACGACGCGCCCAACATCACGGTGCGCACCGGCACGGTCGTCGAGGCCGCGCACGGCTCGGACCATCTGGAGCAGCTCACCCTGCGCGATGTGGCGAGCGGGCACACCGAACTCGTCGACGCGCAGTGGATGTTCGTGTTCATCGGTGCGGCGCCGCTCACCGACTGGCTGGAGGGGACCGTGCTGAGGGACGCGCGCGGATTCATCATGGCGGGCCCGGACATGACGCCCGACGGGCAGCCGCCCGCGGGCTGGGAGCTGGACCGGCCGCCGTACCACCTGGAGACCAACGTGCCCGGCGTGTTCGTGGCCGGGGACGCGCGCGCCGAGTCCGCGAAACGGGTCGCGTCCGCGGTCGGAGAGGGAGCCATGGCCGTCATGCTCGTCCACCGTTATCTGGAGCAGTCATGAGCGGGCAGCCGGTGCCGTGCAGCCCGGCGGAGCTCAGCACGCTGTTCCTGTTCGAGAAGCTGGACGCCGACCAGCTCGACCGGCTCTGCCGGGAAGGCCGGGTGGAACTGTTCGAGCCCGGCTATGTGTACCAGGAGGGCGAGCCCGCCACCTGCTTCTTCGTGCTCCTCGAAGGCACGATCGTGATGTCGCGCCGGGTCGGCGGCGACGACGTGGAGATCAGCCGCACCTCCCAGCGCGGGGTGTACGCGGGGGCGATGCAGGCCTATCTGGCCGGACTTGCCGAGGCCGGCTACAAGGGCTCCGCACGGGTCACCGAGCCGTCGCGGTTCTTCGTGCTGCCCGCGGAGACGTTCTCCGCGATCCTGCGGGAGTGGTTCCCCATGGCCGTCCATCTGCTGGAGGGGCTGTTCTTCGGCAGTCAGAACACCCAGCGGGCGATCGGCCAGCGCGAGCGGCTGCTCGCACTCGGCTCGCTGTCGGCCGGGCTGACGCACGAGCTCAACAACCCCGCCGCGGCGGCGGTTCGGGCCACGTCCGCGCTGCGGGAGCGGGTCGCCAAGATGCGGCAGAAGCTCGGCGCGATCGCGCACGGCCCGTACCAGCGCGAGACGCTCGAAACGCTCGTCGAGATCCAGGAGCGCACCGCCGAGCAGGTCGCCAAGGCGACGCCGCTCAGCCCGCTCGAAGCCTCCGACCGGGAGGACGCCCTCGCCGACTGGCTCGACGACCACGACATCGCGGGCGGCTGGCAGCTGGCACCGACGTTCGTGCAGGCGGGGCTCGACACGGACTGGCTGGACCAGGTCGCGGCAGCCGTGGACGAGGAGACGCTCCAAGGCGCGGTCCACTGGCTGAACTACACCGTGGAGACCGAGCTCCTCATGAACGAGATCGAGGACTCCACATCCCGTATCTCGCACCTCGTGGGCGCGGCCAAGCAGTACTCACAGCTCGACCGCGCGCCCTACCAGGTCGCCGATGTGCACGAACTGCTGGACAGCACACTGATGATGCTCTCGGGGAAGATGGGCTCGGGCATCAAAGTCGTCAAGGAGTACGACCGTACGCTGCCGCGGGTCCCCGCCTATCCGGGCGAGTTGAACCAGGTGTGGACCAACCTGATCGACAACGCCGTCTCGGCGATGGACGGCGAGGGAACCCTGACGGTGCGTACCGCGCTCGACAGGGACCAGTTGCTCGTCGAGTTCGGTGACACCGGACCCGGGGTGCCCGCGGAGATCCGCGACCGCATCTTCGACCCGTTCTTCACCACCAAGCCGGTGGGTGAGGGCACCGGGCTCGGCCTGGACATCTCCTGGCGGATCGTCGCCAACAAGCACCACGGAAGCATCCATGTGGAGTCCGCGCCCGGCGACACCCGTTTCCAGGTACGTCTTCCCCTGACCGCCACGGACACCTCCGAGGAGCCGTCATGAGCACACCCACCGGGATCGACCCCGCCGTTCCGCCGAGCGGCACCGGCTGCTCCGAGTGCGACGCCGTCGGCGGATGGTGGTTCCATCTGCGGCGCTGCGCCCAGTGCGGTCACATCGGCTGCTGCGACGACTCTCCCGCGAAGCACGCCACCGCGCACGCGCAGAGCACCGGGCATCCCATCATCCAAAGCTTCGAACCCGGCGAGAACTGGTTCTGGAACTACGAGACCTCCGAGCTGTATGAGTCGGGGCCCGACCTTGCTCCCCCGGTCAACCACCCAGCCGACCAGCCCACACCCGGACCCGCCGGCCGGGTCCCCGCGAACTGGGCCGAGACACTGCGCTGACGGCAACTACACGTCCGAGCGGTGCTGCACACGGTCTCTCACTTCGCCGCGTCCGCAGGGGGAAAGTTGGCTGTCTTGATCGGTGTCCCGGAGATCCATGCCGTGGCGGAACGGATCTCGGCACATGTCGTGCGGACGCCCACAGTGACGAGCCCGGGGCTGTCATCGCTGCTGGAGGTGCCGGTCACGGTGAAGCTGGAACTGCTGCAGCGCACCGGGTCGTTCAAGGCACGTGGCGCCACGGCGCGGCTGCTCGCGCTGAGCGAGGCCGAGCGTGCGGCGGGTGTGGTGGCGGTGAGCGGCGGCAACCACGGGAACGCGCTCGCCGTGATGGCCGCCGCGCTCGATGTGAAGGCGACCGTGGTGATGCCGCGGTCGGCGTCGCCGCGTGCCGCCGAGATCGTGGAATCGGCCGGCGTCGCACTGCGGCTGACCGATGACATGGACGGCGCGTTCGCGCTCATGGCGCGGTTGCAGGCCGAGGGGCTGACGCTCGTCCACCCGTTCGACGATCCCCTCGTGATCGCCGGTCAGGGCACCGTCGGCCTGGAGTTCGCCGAGGACGCCGGCGAACTGACCGATGTACTCGTCAGTATCGGCGGCGGTGGGCTGATCTCGGGTGTCGCCGCGGCACTGCGCGCGCTGCGGCCCGGGGTGCGGATCTGGCGTGTGGAGACGGAAGGCGCACAGGCCATGTCCCAGGCGCTGGCTGCGGGCGGTCCGGTGCCGGTGCCGCTGTCCTCGATCGTGACCACGCTCAGCGCGCCTGCCGTTTCGCAACTGACGTACGACCATGTGTCCGCCCTGGTCGACGATGTGCTCGTGGTACCGGACCGCGAGGCGGTGCGGGGCACCCTCGACCTCGCCGACCACGCCAAGGTGTGGGCCGAGCCGGCCGCGGGCTGTCTGCTGCCCGCGGCCCGGCGGGTGCTGGAGCGCGTCGGCGACGGGGCCCGGCTGGGGCTGGTGCTGTGCGGGGGCAACGCGACCACCGGGGACGTCATGACCTGGGCGGAGCGTTTCGATCTGCGCTGAGCGTTTCGACGCGTGTGGCGCGTTTCGACGTATGTGGCGCGTTTCAGGCCGTGCTGACCATGAGCCGGGCTCTCAGCGCAGCGACCTGCCGTACATCTCACCGAGCGGTTCGGCGAGCAGTTCGACGCGGGCACCGTCCGGGTCCCGGAAGTACATCGACGTGCCGCTCTCCTGCACGTACTCGACTCCGGCGGCATCCAGCCGTTCGCGCAAGCGCTGCCAGGTGATGGGGTCGACCGAGATGGCGAGGTGGTGCAGTCCGCCGAGGACCTCCGCGTACGGGCTGAGGTCCAGGCCGGGGAAGTCGAAGCAGGCCAGGAGGTTGCCGTTGCCGAGGTCGAAGAAGAAGTGGGTGGAGCCCTTGTAGTCGCGGTTCTCGATCATCTCTGTGAGGGGGAACCCCAGGACGTCCTGGTAGAACCGCACGGTCCGCTGCACGTCCGAGGAGAACAGCGCGACATGGTGCACCCCGCGGGCAGAGCTCGTCGGCCTCTCCTCGGTCAGATACACGTCCCGGATCCGCTGACGCTCCGCCTCGATCGCTGCCAGGTCCACGGGATCCATGGGGAGCTCCTCGGGTAGGGAAGCAGTCACTCTTGGTACTGAATTCAACCACTTTGTGGCCACTGTAGACCTCCCCTGATCCCAGTTCAGGTCATTGGGCGAGGTGCGCCCGCACTCGGATGCCGTGCGCGATCCCCATCACGCCGAGCACCGCGAGCCGGACTGCGGCGACCAGCGTCAGCGCGGCGATGGAGTGGAAGGGCGACACGATCAGCACGATCCCGCCGAGGGAGGTGAGGATACCGAGCACGGCCTGCCGGCCGCGGGTCGGCAGATCCTCCGCGGAGATCGCCGCCGCCGAGATCATGAATCCGTGGATCAGCCGGCCGAAGCCGATCGAGTGGCACCGGGCCAGGCCAGGGCGAGTACGCCCAGGGCGAGCGTGATCTCGTCGCCGGGCCGCCACGTGACCTCGTCGCTGGTCTCGTCCGGAGCGATGTGCGGCCGTCCGGATGCGGGTCGCGCCGCTCAGGACGATGCTGGATACATGTCCGGACGGGCTCCTTTGGTAGTACATCCCTCCCTTGGTACCGGCGGCCGCCAGGTGACCGCGCGGGGCGAGAACCTCGGTGTGGCGTTCTCGGACGAGGATCTGATCGAGTTCCTCGGCCGGGCGGGTCTGCCCGACGCGGAAGACCTCTTGGACGATCCCGCATGGGTGAAGTGGCGTGGGGGCCAGGCTCACTTCTACGGGGCCGCATAGTAGGCGGACGTCGCCCGGAAACGGCACCGGTCGGCGGTTCACGCCGAGCCCGGTGGCGGTGCATCGCGCCTCCGATCCGGGTGGTGCCTTGCGACGACGTATGCCCCTCGGGGTGCCGGCTTCGACCGCGGCGGCGCGGATGCCGGCTTCGACCGCGGCGGTGCGGATGCTGCTCTCCGTCTGTCGGACCGCCCCGGGCACCCGCGGCGCGACGACGGCCGCGGCAGCCGCCGCGGATTCGACGGCGACCGCGACCGCCGACGACGTGGCTCGGCAGGTGGACATGGGCGGTGGCCGGAAGATCGATCTGCACCGCGCTGACCTCGGGGCATGTGCCCGGCCTCTACGTACTGGTGGGCCACTCCTTCGGCGGGATGATCACACGGCTGTCCCCGGCCTCACGATCAACGCGATCAGGGTCGTCGTGGGCCGAACCGAGCACGGGTGAGCCGGTTCCGCCGTTGCTCCGAATGGGGGGCGCGGTCACCCGACCCGGTGGGTGACGGCAAGGACGCGTACCACAGGCGTGTACGCGAGCGTTGCTCCGACATGGACAGCACTCAGACAACACTGCGCCGCGTTCCGACCCGCGCGCGCGTCGGCAGCCCGCATGCCAAACTGACCAACGACCACCGGAGCAATCCGCCGATCTACGCTCAGCTCGTCGCGGAGTGGCGGGACGAGGGCCGCGTGGTTCCCGAGCGTCGCGATGTGCGCGAGGTGCTCTGGGCCTCCTTCGCCGCACCGGCTCCGGAGGCGGACGAAGCCGAACCCGTGCCCGCGGTTCCCGTACCCCGCGGTCTCCCCGGCTGGGTGAGGGTCACTCCTCGCTGAGGGGTGCCAGAATGGCGAGCGTTCCGTTGGCCTGACGCAGCGCCAGCTCCAGGGAGAGGGCGGTATGCAGGGCACCGGTCCCGTCGGGCGGGATGATCCACTCCAGGGGTCCCGCGGACCGGTACGGCGGCGGTACGGCGACCCAGGAGCCCTTGCCGAGGTGGCGGAGCCCGGACCCCACCCAGCGGCTGGCGGGATCGGGCGGTAGGAAGAAGCCGACACGGCGGGCCGCGGAGTCCACCAGCGTGGGACCCGGCACCTGAAGCGGGTCGGACCAAAGTATGTCCAGCGCGAGCAGCCCCAGTTGTTCGGGAACGCTCAGCACGTCCCAGAAGCGCCCGGCCTCCAGGAGCACGCCGCCGCTGCCCTGGTCCCACTCCCGTTTGCACGCCCGGGGATCCGTGGCGGCTGCGGCGAGCCACTCCACACTTTGCATCCACATCACGTTCGTCATGGCCCACTCCGGGGATAGTCCGCTCCGCTCGGCGCGCACGGAGAAAGACGCAGCCAGCGGGGCCGGCGACTGCCCATCAGCCCCTCGGCATATGCATGTTGGTAGATATTTCTACGTGGCGGAAGGGGTGGCGTGGCCTGGCGTTTTCCGTCGGCCGGTTACGGCAGGTGCGCCGGTGCATGAAGTTTGTGCAGGGGGCCGCCGTGCAGCGGGAAGGTGTGCCACCGTGCCGTGAACGTGCGGTCCGGGAGCGAACATTTCACCGTCATGCGGTGCGGGGTCTCCAGGAACAGCACGTCGACGCGCAGGGTCTCCGGGTCGGTCCATCCCCCACTCACGGCCGTGGGGATAGGGCCGGAGTCGACGGTCCAGCCGGTGGTACCCAGCAGCAGGTCGATGCGTCGGTCGCCCTCGGCCAGCGACACGCGCCAGCCCTTGTCCCCCGCCGCGACCGCGACTCCCGTCAGCGTCGGCTGATCCGCGCAGGCACCGCCCGCCGGGACGAATTCGGCGCCCGCCCAGGCATCGCTGCGCGCAGCAGGCTCGGGACGCGCCTCGACCGGCGGCAGGGCGAGGCGCGTGAGACGGCTGCGCAGTGTGTCGTCCTCCTCGCCCGGAAGCGGGGCGGTGCCGAACGCGGGCAGCAGGTGGCGCCACACCAGGTTCAGCAGGTCCTGCATCTGCTCGGTCGCCGCGGTTGTCGCGATCACCGCGTCGTACTCGGGCAGGACGAGACAGAACTGTCCGTACGCTCCGTCGCCGCGGTACCCGTGCCGGGACCTCCAGAACTGGAATCCGTACCCCTGCTGCCAGTCCGACAGCGCCCCCTCGGCCGTACCGTCCGCGGTGGAGATGTGCGCGCGAGTGGCCTCCGCGATCCACCCGGACGGGAGCAGCCGCCGGCCCTCCCAGACACCGTCTTGCAGATACAGCTGGCCGAGCCGGGCGATCGCGTCGGTCGCGGCGTGCAGGCCGCTGAACCCGAGGTCGCGGCCGGGCGGGCCCTGCCGCCAGGCGGCCTCCCCGATGCCCAGGGGGTCGAACAGCCGGGGCCGCAGATACGCTGTCAACGACTGGCCGGTCACGCGCTGGACGATCGCGGCGAGCGTGTACGTGGCGGACTGGTTGTACGCGAACACGGTGCCGGGGTCGCGGTCCGGCGGCATCAGCAGGAAGCCGCGTACGGTCTCCTTCCGGTCGAGCCGGAAGGCCTCGGCGTAGGTCTCGGCGAGGTGACCGCTCGCCATCGACGCGACATGCCGTACGAGCATGGCGCGGCTGCGCGGGTCCGTGATGTCGGCATCGAACTCGGGGAAGTACGAGATCACGGGGTCGTCGAGGCGCAACAGCCCTTCCGCGACGGCGAATCCCGCGGCCGTGGACGTGAAGCTCTTGCTCAGCGAGTAGAGCAGTTGACGGCGCTCGGGTGTGTACGGCGCCCACCAGCCGGAGGCCACGACGTGACCGTGGCGCAGGATCATCAGACTGTGCGGTTCGATGTCCGGGGCGGCCTCGACGGCATCGATGAACGCGTGAATGCCCGACGCGTCGACACCCTGCTCGCCGGGCGTGCTGACAGGCAGGGGACGAGCACTCATACGGGTGGCCTCCAGGCGGCTCGGGGCAGTGGCTGCGGCGCGGCAGATGCACACTGTGTAGATGCGTACGCCATCTTTCCCGTGCGGGCGCCCGCGTGTCCATGCGTTGCGCGTGGGCTTGGAGTGGTTGTGTACGCGGCGCGAGAACGGGCTATTCACACTTTATGGTGCACATCGGATACACGATGGCGAGGGAGCAGACCGGTCCACGTGGCCTCGTCGACCATGTCGTGCGGGCCGAGGAGGTCGGCTTCGACTTCTCGGTGACGGCGGACCACTGGGGGCCATGTCAACCATCGCGGGACCCGCTCCGATGTGGAGTCGGCCAAGCTGTGGGACGTGCCGGAGCCGTACGCCCCTTCGCGGAGGCGATCTGCAGCGAGATCGCGCCGGCGCAGACCGGCGGCGACACCCACGGCGACTTCCTGGACTGGCCGGCGAAGACGCTGCTGCCCGAGCCGCGTGCCGCCTTCGCGTGAGGCGCCGCCCGCCGAACCGGGCCTCGGGCCCCGCTGGGGCATCAACACGTGGGCGGATGCCCGGCGTTGACGGGTCACCGTCATAATGATCCAGTGATTTCCCCCTCCCCCACATCCGTACAGCGCGTCCCCGTCGTCATCGTCGGCGCGGGACCGGCCGGTCTCACCCTCGGCAACATCCTGCGCGCCGCGTCCGTCGACTGCGTGGTCCTGGAGAACGAGAGCCGGGAGTTCATCGAACAGCGGCCCCGGGCGGGCTTCATCGAGGAATGGGCGGTGCGCGCCCTGCGCCAACGGGGGCTGGCCGACCGGCTCGTGGAGCGGGCCCAGCCGCACAGCGAGTGCGAGTTCCGAATCGACGGCGAACGTCACCGGTTCCGTTACGCCGAGCTGACCGGGGACCGCCACTTCGTCTATCCACAGCCTCTGTTGGTGACCGACCTGGTGCGCGAGTACGCCGATGTGCGCGGCGGCGACATCCGGTTCGGCGTACAGGATGTTGCCCTGCACGCCATCGACGGCGACCGGCCCTCGGTCCTGTACACGGACCCGGTCACGGGCGAGCGCCGGCGCATCGAGTGCGAGATCATCGCGGGCTGCGACGGCGCGCGCGGAGTGACCCGCACCTACGTGCCGCCTGAGCGCGGCTCCCTGGCCCGCAACGACTACGGGGTGGGCTGGCTGGCGCTGCTCGCCGAGGCACCGCCGTCCTCCGACTGTGTCGTCTTCGGTGTGAACTCACGCGGATTCGCCGCCCACATGGCCCGGAGCCCCCAGGTCACCCGCTACTACCTGGAGGTGAGGCCCGGCGACGATCCGGAGAACTGGCCGCACGACAGGGTGTGGTCCGAGCTCCGCGCCCGGCTGTCGGTGACAGGTGCCCCACCGCTCACCGAGGGACGGCTCATCGAGAAGCGGGTACTCGACATGCACAGCTATGTCGTGGAGCCGATGACGTACGGACGGCTGTTCCTGGCGGGAGACTCCGCCCATCTCGTGGCGCCGATCGCGGCGAAGGGCATGAACCTGGCGCTGTACGACGCGCTGCTCCTGGCGGACGCGCTCGTCGCCTACTTCGGGACGGGCGACGGCAGCGGGCTGCACGACTACTCGGCGGCCTGTCTGCGGCGCGTATGGGAGTACCAGGAATTCTCGCAGTGGTTCGCGGAGTTGCTGCATGGGCCGTCGTCGGGCGATCCCTTCCGGGCGGGTTCCGCGGGTGCGCGGCTGCGCAGGCTGCTGGGCTCGCCCGCCGCGGCGGCCGCGTTCGCGGACTCCTACATCGGAAAGGACCCCGTGCGGTGAGCCGTCACGCGCCGCCGGCCTGAACCTTTCGCACGCGTGGGCGACCGTCAGGGAGTTGAGGAAAAACAGGCCTCGGGAACCGTCCGCGTTGAACACCCGACGACACACCCTCCGTACTTCCGGGAAAGGTGAGAGCCCGGTGCGCAGCGAGGGATGACATGGTCAAGGTGCAAGACCCCACGGGCGAGTTGGTCGCCGGAAGATACCGACTGCTCGAAGTCGCCCACCGGGAAGAGGGCCGCGTCGGCTGGCACGGCCAGGACGTCGACTTCGAGCGGCCGGTCGCCTTGACCTGGTCGCGGCTCCCGGAGCATCGGCGCGAGGAGGCGGAGCACCGTACCGCCGCGCGGATCCTGCGCGAGTCCGAGCGCCTGGGGCTGGTCTGTCCCGGCCGGGTGGCCACGGTCGTCGACGTGATCGAGGAACACGACTTCGTGTGGACGGTCACGGAGCCGTCCCCGGGCGTCCCGCTGACCGAACTCCTCGGGCGCGGCCCGGTGAACTACATCCGCGCGGCCCGCGTCGGGCTCGGCCTCCTCGACGTCCTCGCGGCCGCCCATAACGCGGGGGTGACACACGGCGATCTGAGCCCCGGTCAGGTGCGCGTGCACGAGAGGGGCGCCATCACGGTGAGCGGTTTCGGGCTCATGGGGTCCACCGTCTCGCCACGCGTCACCGCGCCGTCGTACGCCTCCCCGGAGCAGGCCCGTGGCGAGGGCACCGGACCGGCGGCGGACCTGTGGGCGCTGGGCGCGATGATGTACGCGATGGTCGAGGGCCGACCCCCCATCCGCGACCGCGGACGGCTCGACGCCACACTGCGCGCCGTGGACCGGCTGCCCATCCGGGCCCCGCTGAGCGCGGGACCGCTCGCACCGGCCATTCAGGGTCTCCTGCGCAGGGATCGCTTGGAGCGGGTACCCGAGCCGGTCGTACGCGAGGCCCTGACGCGCATCCTCAAGGAGGACCGCGACGAAGCGACGGCCACGGCGCCCCCGCCGCTCTTCCGGGATCCGGACACCGTCGCCCGGCGCGCGGGACGACTCCAGGGCGGACTGCCGGTCAGCCGGCCGGTCCTACTGGGCGGGGCGCTGGCCATCACCGTCGTCTGCTTCGCCGTGCTCACCGCGGCGGGCGGCCTGCCCGACGGGGACACCTCCGCATCCGGCGCGGCTCCTTCACGGACCGCCGTGGGCAGCCCCTCCGCCGCCCCCGGCACGCTCCCCGAGCGGACACCATCGGCGTCCCCCACGCCTTCCCCCTCCGTCACCGTCGGCGAGAAGGCGCCGTCCGGCTTCTCCCGCTATCAGGCACCCGAGGGCTTCTCCATCGACCTCCCCAAGGGCTGGCAACGCCTCCGGACGACGAGCTCAGCCGACCAGTCCTACCGTGTCACCTTCGGCGCGAGCGGTGACCCGCGCACGCTTGCCGTCACCTACAGCACGCGGCTGGGCCCGGATCCCGTGGCCGTCTGGAGCACGCTGGAGCCGTCCCTGCGCGCCGATTCCACCGGCTACGAGCGGGTGGGCGACATCCGTGCCGTGGACTATCGCGGCCGCAAGGGTGCCGACATGGAGTGGTACTCCGTGACCGACGGGGTCCGCGAGCGCACGTTCGGCCGGGGTTTCCTCATCGGCGATCACCGGGGCTTCTCACTGCGCTGGACGACCCCGGCGGACGACTGGGACAGCACCGCGAACCGGAAGGCGCTGGACGTGTTCCTCCAGTCCTTTCAGCCGGGTTCGAAGTGATCCCGAATACGCTCAGGTCGGCGGCTTCGGCGTGATCCCCGATCCACCCACCCCCTTCAGCCGGCCTCAAGTGATCCCGAGTCGCAGCAGCCGTCCCTGCGCATGAGCCGCCCGACCTCGAGCCAGTCGTCGCGCCTCGCCGCGCGCCGCGACGACGGCTCGAACGCTGCGACCAGGTCAGCCGTCTCGTAGGGTGTCCCTCCCCTGAGCACCGACACTGTGCGTACGAGGGTGTCGAAGTCCGTGAACGGATCGCCGTCCACCACGGTCAGATCGGCGAGCTTCCCCGGCTCCACCGTGCCCAGGTCACGGTCGACTCCGAACAGACGGGCCGGCAGCACGGTCACGGTGCGCAGGGCCCCGGCCGGGGACAGTCCGCCGCGGTGCAGCGCGCGCAGGCCTAGATGCAGGGAGAGACCGACGGGGACGAGCGGCTGGTCCGTGCCGAGGGCGACGAGACCGCCCGCGGCCAGCACACGCCGGTAGATGTCGGTCTCCCCGCGCAGCGTGGCCAGTTGGGCCGCCGTCGGCGGCAGGCCCGCCGACTGCCGTACCAGCGCGGAGTCCCAGGGCGGCATCACGACGGCGACACGAGGATCGTCGGCGAGAGCGGGATCGGCGCCGAGCAGCGGGGCGGAGGTGAACGGGGTGGCGATCAGGGCGAAGTTGACGCCCCGGGCGCTGTAGATCTCCACCACGTCGTCGTAGGCGCGCCCGGCCGCGGTGATCGCGTGCCCGAACTCGGCTCGCTGTGTGGCCTGCAGATGGGTCGTCAGATCCTGCCCCACCTGGACGCCCGGCGACAGGAGGTGGCTTCCCGAGCGGACCCCCAGCCGCTCGTGCGCGAACCGTGCCGCCTCCTCCATCACCCAACTCGGTGCCCGGACATAGGTTTTGACGAAGTCCCAGTCCAGCGCGGCCCCTCGTTCGAGCGAGCGTCGCAGCCCGTCCCTGGTGCGGTGGGCCCGCCCCATGCTGTACGCGACGCGGGAGCCGTCGAGGAGTTCGCCGCTCGTCAGCAGCCGGGGTCCGGCGAGCCGACCGCTCGCCACCGCCTCGCGAATGCGGGCCTGTTCGTACGCGAAGCCGCCGAGGGACACGGCGGTGGTAATCCCGTAGGTCAGCTGGCCGACGGTCTGGCGTCCGCCGTAGGTGCTCTGCCACGGGTGGGTGTGCGTGTCCCACAGCCCCGGGACGACGGTGCGGTTCGAGGCGTCGATCCGCCGCAGCGCGCCGCTGCGGGTGGCCCGGTGCGGTTCGACGGAGGCGATGCGCCCACCGCGCACGACGATGTCGACGTCGTCGTGCACCGTCTCACCCGTGCCGTCCCACAGCCGTCCGGCGTGCACCACGGTGTCGGCGGGGACCGGCCCCCGCCGGTCCAGCGGGACGCGCATCGTGCGGGCGTGACGTCCGTCGACGCCGATCAGTCTGAGGCGGCCGCCCGACAGATACAGCAACGTCCTGGAGTCCGCGGACCAGGAAGGGTGATCGGCCGGTTCGGTGGTGAGAGGGCGCGGTTCGCCCTGTGGTGTGCCGTCGGGGGCGACGGGCAGCAGGCACAGGGCGGATTCGACGACGACCGCCATCCAGCGCCCGTCGGGCGACCAGACCGGCCCGGAGTCGTAGCGGTCGGCGAGGGAGACATGGGGTGCGACGGCGTGCAGCCGGTCGGCCCCGGTTGTGGTGTCGACGATCCGGATGACGTTGTAGCCCTCGCGGAAGCGCAGGTTCAGACGGTTGCGGTCGCACAGCGCGAGGTGGCGGCCGTCGGGCGACCAGCTCGTGCGGCCCGGCAGCCCGCCCCCGCCGAGCGGCGTCACCAGCACGCGCTCCTCGCCCGTGCCCAGGTCACGTACGACGAGACGCCCCGTCATGTCGAGGCAGGCGAGCCGCTCGCCGTCCGGCGACAGCGCCGGATGCACGCGTCCGCCCGTCGCGAGCGCGGTCTCCGCACCGGTGGCGAGATCCCGCCGGTACACACCGAGCAGTCCGTCGCGGTCGTCGGCGTACACGAGGGACCGTCCGTCCCGCGCCCAGGCCGGTGCGAGGAGGTAGCGAGTGGCCGGGGACTGCCGGAGCCGCTCGGGCGGACGACCGCCCGAAGTGTCGGCCAGCCACAGCGAGTTGAGGGCGGCGAAGGCGATGCGCCGGCCGTCGGGGGACAGTGCGGGCAGGTGGATGCCCCGTACCGGGCGCACGCGCGCGTCGCCGAGGTCGTACTCCTTGACCTGGTACCGCGGTCGCTCCACGGGCAGCACGCCCTCGAAGGGGATCGGCTCCGCCTCCCCCGGCTTGTCGGGGCGTACGAGGGTGAAGTGGCCGTCCACGGTCAGCAGCAGCTCTCCCGCCGCGGTCCAGCGCGGGGGTACGGGCGCGATGTCCCCGGTCACGGTGACGGCCTTGCCGTCGACGACGAGGGTGCAGGAGCCGTTGGGCGATGCCGTGGTCCGCAGATGGGCAAGGCGGCGGCCGTCCGGGGCGAGAGCCGGCGTCATGACCTGCGCGATCTCGGTCTCGGTGTGTTCGACGCCGACTGGGCCCGCGCCGTCGGCCGGTACGGCGGCGACGGTGCGGGCGTCCACGCCGAGCCCGAAGGGTGTGGTGACCGCCTTGGCCCGCACGAACAGGATGCGCTTCCCGTCCGGCGACCAGGTCGGGTCGAAGTCCTCCCAGGGGCCGTCCTGGAGGGGGCCCTCCTGCCCGGCGAGCCCGGTGACGCGGGTGAGTTCGCCGCTGTGGAGGTCCAGGACGTGGATGCGGTACGGGCTGCCCTGCACCGGGTCGCCGCCGCGCTCGGAGGAGAAGGCGATCCGGGTGCCGTCGGGCGACCAGGCCGGGCCTCGGTCGTCCCAGGGTCCGTCGGTGCGCCGGCGCAGGTCCGATCCGTCGGGGCGCAGGGTCCACACGTGGAAGCCGCCGCCCCGGTACGCGCAGAACGCGATGAGCTTGCCGTCCGGCGAGTAAGCGGGCCGGTTCGGTTCCAGGTCGGCCGGAGTCAGGGGCACGGCACGGCCGCCGGTGCGCGGGAGCGACCACAGGACGTTCTGCGCCTCGGCGACCAACCGGTCGCCCGCGGGTGACAGTGTCGCCGAGCCGTTGGTGGCCTGGGTGAAGGAGAGCGAGAGACCGGCGCGGGTCCGGGCCGTCGCCGGGGCCGCACCGAGGGCGGTGGCGGCCCCGGCGACACCTGCTGCGGCGAGCAGTTGACGGCGGGAGAGGGAAAGGGCGGTACTGCTCCGGTCACGTTCCATGACAGAGCACGCTTACGCATCTCAAAGCCCGTGAGCAACAACGCCATTCGCGCCAAACGGGTACGGCCGCCTGCTGGTCCCGAGTCCGTGGTGGAGGAGTGTCAGTGCCCCTCGGGGATACGCTGCGCGGGTCTTCGCTGCGACAGCCACTCGGCGACCGCGTCGGCGATGGGCTGTCCGGTCTCCAGCTCGATGAAGCCGAACTGGCCTCCCTGGTTGCCCTCCAGGAACCACCAGACGCCGTCCTCGTCCTCGGCGAAGTCGAAGGCGGCGTACGCGAGTCCGGTGAAGGCGAGGTACTCGTGGACCGAGCGGGCGATGCGGCCGGGCACGGCGGTGGCCTCCCATGCGTGTCCGGTGTCTCCGAACCGCCCGTCGACCTGTCCGGGCACGGCGGCCTTCCTGGCGGCGAACATACGGGTGCCGATGCTGGTCAGCCGGATGTCGGCGCGCTTGGGGATGTACTGCTGCAAGAGCGCGGGGCCGGCCGCGACGCCGGAGAAGTCCGCGTCGGGTCCGATGAGCGTGGTCGGCAGGGCCACCGGCGGCTCGCCGGGAGGGGGCCCCGAGGCCGACTTCACCACCACGTCCCGGTACTCCTCGACGAACTCCTGGGCCACGCGCGGAGCGGTCGTGATGATGGTGGGCGGCACCGCGAAGCCGCTGGTGTGGGCGACCCGCAGCTGCCAGGGCTTGTGCCGGGCCTGCTCGGCGCGGCGTGGATGGTTCATCCAGCGGGTCGAGGCGGAGTAGAGCATGCCGAACAGGGCCTGCCGGGTCTCGGCGGTGAGCCAGGGCGAGGGCTCGGCGGCGTGGGCGGCCGGCTCGCCCGGCCGGCGCACCCACACGGATCGCAGGCCACCCATGCTGAGCACATGGCCGTTGACCGACAGATAGCCGTCGAAGTCACCGTGGGCGTAGTCGGCGGACAGCACCGCTTTGCCCGGCAGGTCGGCGGGGTCGAGGCGCACCATGGGCACGCCCCGCTCGTGCAGTTGGGCCACCACCATGTCGGCGGTGACGTCCTGCTCGGCCGTGAGAATGAGGACCGTCATGCGCGCGGGCGGCCGTCAGTCGTCGAAGTGCGTCTGGGAGCCGGCCGTGGACGTCGTAGTACCGGTGGCCATCAGGAGCGCGCGGTCGCTGACGGCCGGCCGGCCGTCGGGCAGCACGTTCAACTGCAGTGCCACATCGAAGTGGTACGGGGTTACTGCGGCCGACTGCCCTGTGGGCGTGGCGTAGTTGAGGGTGAACGGTCGCATGAAAAATCCTCCCCGGTTTCACGATGCTCTACGTCCACCCGTACGTGTCATGGCCGTAAGGAATTCATCACTTTCCGCCACATCGGGGTGAAGGTCATCACATCGCGTCGTTTCAAGCTTGCCTGTAGCCGTATTGCTCGTGTGTCTGCTTTGTCCCGGCCAAAAGCTTCGGCCAATGCTTCATCCTCAGTGACCTCAACGCCGCACCATCCCGGGAGAGTTCCCGGTGACTTCGACTTGCTCTCCTCGCTGAAGCAGCGAGATTCCCTCCGCGTTGACGGACGCGGGCTCGGCGGCCATGGTTGCGAAACGGCCGGCCCGGTACAGGCCATGGAGTGACGCGGCACACGCCACGCCCAGGACGAGCAGCGCGAGCCACGGCAGTGCGGACATGCCGGCCGCCTGGGCAGCGTCGAGGGCCGCTCCGGTGAGCAGGTTGCCCAGTGTGATGCCGATGCCGCAGATGGTGTTGTAGAGCCCGTAGTGGGTGGCGACGAGGCGGTCACCGGAGAGGCGGACGATCGTGTCCATCTCGAAGGGGTACGCGATCATCGTGCCCAACGCGAGGAGCAGTGCCGCCAGTGTCGGCAGCAGGGCGGCGAGCAGCCGGCGCCCGACCTGTGAGTCGGGCGCGGGCACGACCGTGCCCGCGAGCAGCGGTGCGAAGGCGAGTCCCATGCTCAACAGCCCCCAGGCCAGAGCCTGACCGGGCGCCAGCCGTGCCTTGCACCACTCGGTCACCCGAGTCTGTCCGAAGATGGTGGCCAGTCCCGACGCGGCGAAGAGCAGCGCGACGGCCGCCGTCCCGAACTCCCCTTCGCCGCCCAGGCGTCGCGCCTCCAGCGGCAGCGCGAGATAGACCTGGAAGGACAGGACGTAGGAGCCGATCATGGCCGTGGCGAAGAGGAGGAACGCGCGGTTGCTCACGACGGCTCGCCACTGCACCAGCACGCTCTCACGGCCTCCGGCCTCGGCGTCCAGGGCAGGGTCCGCTGTGCGGGCGGGGAGGGCGCGCATCTGCACGGTGCTCAGCAACGCGAAGACCGCTGCCGAGACCAGGCAGGTGAACCGGAAGTCGAAGCCGGTCAGCACCATCCCGACCAGCGGGCCGAGCAGAATGCCCGCCTGGTAGAAGACGTTGAAGAGGGCGAAGGCCTCGACGCGGCGCTCACCCGCGTCGGCGGCGAGGTAGGCGCGTACAGCCGGATTGAACAGAGCCCCCGCGAAGCCGGTGGCCGCCGAGGCGGCAAGCAGCGCCGGGACCGAGTCGACCAGCCCGAGCGCGGCGAAGCCGACCGTACGCAGCAGGCATCCGGCGACGATCAGGGGTTTGTAGCCGAACCGGTCGGCGAGCGTACCGCCGACGAGGAACATGCCTTGCTGGCTGAAGTTCCGTACGCCCAGGACGAGTCCGACCAGCCAGCCGGCCAGACCGAGAGTGCCGGACAGGTGCTGGGCGAGATACGGCATCAGCATGTAGAAGCCGAGGTTGATGGTGAACTGGTTCGCCAGGAGCAGTTGGACGCTCCGGTCGTACGAGCGGACCTGCGCGAGCGTCGTCTTCACTTCCCGCCGCCTTTCGCGCCGACCGTCTCCGCCGTCGGGGAGAGCGGGTCGAGGACCGCGGTGCAGCGCGTCCAGCGGGTGGCTTCCTTCTCGTCCGGGTGGCCCACGACCTCGGGTTCGGGCGCCGGAGACACGTTCAACAGCCTGTGCTCGGCGCAGAATCGGTCGTCGTAGATGGTCTCCAGATAGCGCTGGGGCCCGTCCGGGAAGACCGCCACGACGCGGGTGTTCCGAGGCGTCGTACGGACGAGCCAGCCGGCCACCAGCGCGACCGCGCCGACGCTCCAGCCGCCGGTGGCGTAGTGCGAGGCGGCCAGCCGCCTGCACGCCCAGACCGATTCGGCCGGGGCCACCCAATGCACCTCGGTGAAGTCCCCGTACGCGACATTGCGCGGATAGATGCTCGATCCGAGTCCTCGCATGAGTCGGGGCCGGTCGGGCTGACCGAAGATGGTCGAGCCGATGGTGTCGACGCCCACCAGGCGCATCCCCGGGCAGAGCCTGCGCAGCGCGCGCGAGATGCCCGCGGAGTGGCCTCCCGTACCGACACTGCAGACGAGTACGTCGATGTGGCCCAGCTGCGAGGCGAGTTCGAGGGCCAGCGGGGTGTACGCGGCGACGTTGTCGGGGTTGTTGTACTGATCCGGGGACCACGCTCCCCGATGCTCCGTCAGCAGCTCGGCGACCCGGTCACGGCGAGCCTGCTGCCAGCCGCCCGTGGGGTGCGGCCGCGACACCACGTCGACGGTGGCGCCGTAGGCGACGAGGAGCCTGGTCATCGAGGGTTCGAGGCCCGGGTCCGTGACGAGCGTGACGGGGTGCCCGTACACCATTCCGGCCAGGGCGAGGCCGAGGCCCAGTGTGCCGCTGGTCGACTCGATGATCGGGCGGCCCGGCCGCAACTCGCCGCGGGCACGGGCCCGTTCGACCATGTGCAGTGCGGGGCGGTCCTTGATGCCACCGGGGTTGAAGCCCTCCAGTTTCGCCCAGAAGCCGCTGTCGGACGCGGTGAAGGGCTGGGACACGTGCAGGACGGGGGTGTTGCCGACAAGGCCAGGGAGGCTGGAGCCGGCGCGGGTGAAGTCACTCGTGGTCAGGGAGTGCATGTAAGTCGCTCTCGATCGGTGGGGACGGACAGCGTGCAGGGCGGTGGTGAACGAGTCGTCGACCATCCGCGCGCCGTGCCGGCGAGCGCGATGCGCACGAGGGCAGACGCCATGAACCGGCCGCCCCAGGCAGCGCCGGACACGGCCTTGAGCCGAGTCGGTGCATCCGAGGGAACGTCGACCGATTCGAGAAGCGCTGACCTAGATACGAAGAACCGCGGAGTCCGCAGCGTGCGCTATCGGGGCCACGGCGTCCCGCGCCGAGACGAGACGGGCCCGCACCGGGCGGAGCATCTCGTTGTCGTGGCTCGCCGAGTGCAGCGGAGACAGGCAGGGCACCCCTGCATCGGGGCTCTGGGGAGGCTGCCCGAGCGCGCAGTCCTCGCCGGCGTGCTGGTGTCCGTGGCCGTCTCGGTGCCCCGTCGACTGCTGACCCTCCGACGGTGCGGACATTGCACTCGCAATGCCCTTGCTCTCAGTGGCCGCCTCAAAATGAACGCCGGATACCGACACGCCTTCGCCCACAGAAAGGTGACTCACCGTGGCCTCGGGGCTGACGGCGTGCGCGTACAGCAGCCCGAAAAGCAGCAGGCCCAGTCCCAGGACACGCCACGGAGCCGCTGATGAGCGACTCCGTGGCATGCCGTAGAACGACCAGGCGGTGATCACGCGGTGATCCTAACTCCGCGCCGGAAGCCCTGGCATTTCGAACGACGAAAGCACCGCGTGAACAAGTCACCTGCCGACAGCGCCGCCACCCGATCGGCCCAACCGCGCGCAGCGGCCGCGCACTTCGCCTCACGCAAACGGTTGGACCGGCCGTTACGCACGTGGACCCCGGCGACGTGGTCGGCGGACCCCCGAGCGCGGCTTTGATGTCCGTGTACACCAGCTTCTGCAACCCGTAGCGGTCCCGCGTTCCCGACTCATACGCGACCCGGGAGACATGGTCGGCGGCCCGGTTGCAGGCGCGCAGGGTCGCCTCCAGCGCTGCCGCCTGCTCCGGCGACGGCAACAGCTTCACCTGCACGACCAGGTTCATGGCCCCCAACCTAGGCAGCTACGTCGCACACGCGGACGGGCTTCGCACAGACACACTCAGGGGCACGACCCCATCGCACATGCGTGCGCATTTCTCGGCTCCGCCGGGCAGCGATGCGGGCACTCCGTGCCCGACCACGAAGCGGTGACACTCCGCGTCACCGGCTCGGGATGCGATTCCTCCCCGGCGTGAACGCCGGGGCATCCTCGCAAGAATCAGGTGAACTCCTTGCTGTGCCGAAGGGTGTGCGGGGATCTGCGTTCAGGGCGTGAGCAACTGGTCCTGCTCCGTCGGGGGTGTGCCGCCGTGCCAGGGCAGGGCCTTACCGAAGCGGACCAACTCGCCGTAGAGGACGGCATCGACGTGCTCGGCGAACACCAGGTCAAGGACGGCGCGGGCGGCCCGGGAGGGTGGCTGGGCCTGGCTGTAGTCGCTGAACCACGGCCGGGACGTGGCCGTGTCGACCATGCCGGGGCACACGGAGGCGACCAGCGTGTTGGTCGCGAGGTCGCGCTCGCGGCGTTCGGCTGCGACCGCGCGCACGGCGGCGACCTGGGCGACCTTCGAGGGCACATTCAGCCAGCGCGGCCAGCCCGCCTCTTCCGCGGTCTCGTTGTGGATGGCGCCGCGCCAGGACTCGACGGCGTACTCGACCTGGTCGAGGCTCGCGCCGTCGAAGAGGTGGTGCAGCTTCGGGTCGAGATGGCCGAGCGTGCCCAGGCTGCTGGCCACGACGATCAGGCGGCCGCCGGGGCGCAGGACGGGGCCGAACGCGCGCAGGATCGCATGGGTGGCGGTATTGGAGACGTCGATGAACTCGTCGGCCCGCTCGGATTGCGATTCCTCGGGCAGCAGCCGGGCGACGGCGTTGGAGATCACCACGTCGACCCCGCCGTGCCGTGCCCGGAGTTCGTCGGCGAGTCGGGCGATGGCGTCGGTGTCGGTCACGTCCAGGACCCGGCCCTGTACTTGGCTGCGGGTGCCCGGCGCCTGTGCCACCTCGCGGGCGGCGTCCGCGACCCGCTGCTGGCTGCGGCCGGTGAGCAGTACCAGGTCGTCCGGGCCCATGCGGGCCGCCAGCCCTTCGGCGAGGGCGCGGCCGAGCCCCTGGTTGGCGCCCGTCACGAGGGCGATACGAGAAGCGTTCATGCATGCCACGCTAGAAACCACGGTGCCATGAGTCCAACGACATTGAGGCACGGCTAGTATGCGCAATCGTCATGGACTTCACCGATGTGTCACTGACCGCGCTGCGCGTCTTCCGCGCGGTGGCCGAGCAGGGAACCTTCACGGCGGCCGCGACATCGCTGGGCTATACCCAGTCGGCGGTGTCCCGGCAGATCGCCTCGATCGAGCGGGCGGCGGCTGCGGAACTGCTGGAGCGCCGGCGCGACGGCGTGCGGCTGACCGCGGCCGGCCGCGTCGTACTGCGCCGCGCGAAGGTCGTGCTCGACGAGATCGACGCCACCGCGCGCGAGCTGTCCGGCCTGCCCGGGCAGGCCGGAACCGTCCGCCTGGGCTGGTTCCCCAGCGCCGGAGCCGTCCTGCTGCCCAGAGCCCTGGCCACGCTGCGCCGCACGGACCCCGCCATCCAGGTCGTCAGCCGGGAAGGGAGTACCCCGGCGCTGGTACGCGCACTGCGGGCCGGCAGTCTGGACCTGGCCCTGCTGGCGTCGGCACCTCCGTTCCGCCCACCGGACACCGAATCGCCCCCGTTGGCACTGCGGACGCTCACCGAACGCGCGCTGTGCCTTGCGGTGCCCTCGGCCCACCCTCTCGCCCGCGGCGACTTCATCGACGTGGCCGACCTGCGTGGGCAGCGCTGGATCGCCGGTTCCCCCTCCGGAGAAGACGGGCTGATGGGGGTGTGGCCGGGCCTGGACGAGCGGCCCGAGATCGCCCACACCGCCCGTGACTGGCTGGCCAAGCTCCAGCTCGTGGCCGCCGGCTGCGGATTGACCACCGTGCCTGCCGCGCTCGCTCCCGCCGCCCCACCGGGCGTACGCATCCTGCCGGTCCGCGGCGGGCCCCAGGAGCAGCGGCGCCTGCTTCTGGCCCGCCTCCCCCACGCACCCACCGAACCGGTCACCCGGGTGGCAGCCGCCCTGCGTGCCGCGGCCCTCGACGCCGACACAGGGGCCTGACCCCGGTTGGAGGAGGTCCGGCCTGCCGTGGTCGAGGACTGGCTGAGCGCGCGGCCGGCGTGCGGGGAGCATGCCGAGGTGATCGGCGAACTACGCGCGCTGGTCGTGGAACAGCCGCTGAGAGAACGGCTGTGGGCGCTGCTCATGTTCGCGCTGCACCGGACCGGGCGCCGGGCCGACGCCCTCGGCGCCTGCGACCAGGCACGGGCACGGCTCGTCGACGAGCTGGGCCTGGACCCGGGACGGGAACTGTCGGCACTGCACCAGCGGATCCTCAGCGGCGACCCGGCTCTCACCGCCGGACCGTTCGGAGTGGCCGGGTGGGAGTCGGTCGCGGGATCGACGTCGTTGGTGGGGGGATCGACGCCGCTGCTGACGCAGTCCCGGGACGGACGCAACACCGCGCCGCCAGCAGGAGTTGGCGGCTCGGGCCCGTGAAGTTTCGATCAATTCGAGCACGTTGCCTTCGGGATCGGTGACGTGCACGTACGTTGCGGCTCTTCGCGCGGCGGCTCCTCGGTGGTGAGCGGCGTCGGCGGCCTCGCGAGAACCCACCGTTCTCGCGAGGCCGCCGGGCGTCACCGCGGCAGTTGGGCCGGGTCGGTGCCCCACTGGGTGTTGGGCTGTTCGGCGAGCTCGAAGGTGAGGGTGCCGCCCTTCGTGGTCAGGTCGCCGTCCGTCCAGGAGCGTTGCGTGGCACGGCCGTTGACTCGTACGGCGTCGATGTACGGATGAGTGGCATCCGCGTCGGGCGCGTTGAGCGTGATGCCGGTCCCGCCCGGACGGTCGACGACCGCCCTCGGGAAGAGCGGGGCACCCAGCAGCATGGAGGCACTGCCAGGGGTTTGGGGATACAGGCCCAGCGCGGAAAAGACGTACCAGGCGGACATGGTGCCGAGGTCGTCGTTGCCCGGCAGGCCCGAAGGCCCGGTGCCGTACACGGTGTTGAGGATCTGACGCACCGTCGCCTGGGTCTTCCAGGGCTGACCGAGAGCGTTGTAGAGCCAGGGCGCGTGGATGCCGGGTTCGTTGGTCGGGTCATAGCGGAGCGGGTCACCGCCGCGGACCGACCAGGACCCGTCCGTCGTGTGGAAGAAGCCGTCGAGGCGGGCGGCGGCCTTCTCCCGACCGCCCATCGCGGCGGCCAGGCCCTGCACGTCCTGGGGAACCATCCAGGTGTACGTGGCGCTGGTGCCCTGCGCGAAACCGCGGTCGCTTCCCGGGCTGAAGGGGGTCACCCAGGAGCCGTCGAGGTTGCGGGCCTGGATGTAGCCGGCGCCCGCCGTGGCGTCGGGGTTGAAGACGTTGCGCCAATAGGCGGCGCGCTCGGAGAAGACAGCGGCTTCCCGGTCCCGGCCGAGCAGCTTCGCCCACTTCGCCAGCGCGGAGTCGGCGACGGCGTCCTCGAGGGTCTCGGCGGCGCCGCCCCAGCAGTGGCAGACGTCCTGGGCGGCGTAGTGCGAGCTCAAGTACTGGGCCAGATTGGGGCGTTGGCCCACGCACTGGCCGGGACAGCCCGCGTCCGAGAGTTCGTCGGGGTGGGGGACGGTGGCCTGGTGCACGAGCGAGTCGAAGGCCCCCTCGTAGTCGAAGTTGCGGACTCCCATGGCGTAGAACGTGGCCAGTGTCGCGGCCGAGGGGTCGCCCGTCATCACATGGGTGGCGCCGCTGATGTGCACCCAGCGGTCCCAGACCCCGCCGTTCTGACGTGCGAAGTTGTAGAGGGACTGGGCGAAGTCGCCCGCGATCCTCGGCTTCAGCAGGGCGAGGAGCTGTATCTGGGCGCGGTACTGGTCCCAGCCCGAGAAGTTGCTGTACTGCGCCCGCTGCCCGCGGGCCAGACGGTGCACCGCGCCGTCCATGCCGTAGTAGCGGCCGTCCCTGTCGCTGATCAGGTTGGGCTGCATGAGGGAGTGGTAGAGCGCCGTGTAGAAGGTGGTGCGCTGGGCGGCGCCGCCGCCGTCTACGCGGACGGTGCCCAGTTCGCGGTCCCAGGCACGCGCACCGGCGTCGGCCACCTCCGCGACACTCGCGTGCGGTGCGATCTCCCCGCGCAGGTTCGCCTCGGCCCCGTCGAGACTGACGTACGAGATGCCGATGCGCATGTGGACATCGTTGTCAGAGCTCGTGTCGAAGCCGACGTATCCGCCGGAGCCCCGGCCCGCGCGGTCCGCACCGGTCGCGTAGCCCTCCCCACCGGAGGCGGAGGTCGAGCCCGCGGAGAGCGTGCCGTCCTTCCAGGTGCCCACGGAGGAGAAGGCACGGTCGAAGGATGCGCTGAAGTACAGCTTGTAGTAGCTCTTGCGGTTGTTCGTCCCACCGTTGGCGCGGCGCCCGCAGAAGGCGCCGGTGAGCACCCAGCCGGTCACCTTGCGGTGCGCTGTGTCGATGTCGACGTGCGCGTCCTCGCTGCCGTTGAGGGAGTTGGAGACGCGGAAGAGCAGGTTGGCTGGTCGGTCGCTCGGGAAGCTGAAATCGGCGACGCCCGCCCGCTTGCTCACCGCCAGGTCCGCGGCGGCGCCGGACCTGAGGCCGAGCGTGTAGCGCCCGGGTACGGCCTTCTCCTCGGCATGCGTGAAGTCGGCGGCGTAGACCGCGTCCTTGGTGTCCGCCGAGGGTGAGGACGTCATGTCGCCGACGTACGGCATGATCGGTACGTCGCCGGCGGCGCCCGGGTTGCAGCCGGCGCCGTTGACGTGGGTGAGGCTCAGACCACGGATGCGGGTCGTGTCGTACTGGTAGCCGTTGGCGGCGCCCGTGCTGGTCTGGTCACCTGTAGTGCTGGTCGGGGACCAGGCGATCATCCCGTAGGGGAGGGTGGCGCCGGGGTAGGTGTTGCCGCCGTTCGCCGATCCGATGAGGGGGTCCACGAGGGAGGCCGGCCGGACCACGGCGCGGGGAGCCGAGCCGGCCGGGAACGGGACGCTCACGGCGAGCGCCGTGGTCACGACCACGACGGCGGATCTGCTGCCGAACCGTCTTGCTGTGCGCAGCCATTGGGGGCGCATGGAGGTGTCACCTTCCGACGGACGAGGGTAATCGGACGAGTCGGGCCGGGCTGTGCCGGCGACTGCCTCGGACCCCGGCCCGGGCGCGAGGATAGAAGGCGGTCAGGAGGGCGGGAAGTGTCGTACGCGTCCGGAGGGTGACGGGGTGGTGAAGCGTGCGGGTCGCTCAAGTCGCCTTTACCGACCGCGCGTTGGGGTGTTGCCTGCGCGCGGCGCACGGAATGCGGAGCACGATCGCCGATGCGCGGATTCGCCGATCGCGGAAAGCGGCGCACCGAACGCGGAACGCCCCGGGGGGGGGCGGCGCACTGCGGGGCCTCCGCCGCCCCGCAGCGGCCGAAGGCGGGCGCCCGTACGTGGCCGCTCGCCGGGGTCAGTCGGTCTCGTCGCGGTAGGCGGCCATCTGGTCGACCAGGCTCTGCGGGGCGTCCGGACTGAAGCAGATGTCGAGATTGGCCGCGGACCCGATGGCCGCCTCCTCGGCGCGCGGGAAGAGCGCCTCCTCGTAGGCGGTCAGGGCCTTTTCGATGTCGTCGGGGTGGGTGGCGATCGCGGTCGCGAGTTCGGCGCCGTCGAGCATGGCGAGGTTGGCGCCCTCGCCCGCGAACGGGGACATCAGGTGGGCGGCGTCGCCGAGCAGGGTGACGCCGGGGGTGCGGTCCCACCGGTGGTCGACGGGCAGCGCGTGGATCGGACGGGGGACGAGCGCGCCGTCCGCGTCGGCGATGAGGGACCGCAGCCGCTCGTCCCAGCCGTCGAAGTACTCCAGGAGGCTCGTCTTGGCCGCTTCGGCGGCGGAGAAGTCGATGGCACCGGAGGTGGACCAGTCGGCCGGCGTCCTCAGGGCGACGTAGACGTGCAGCGAGCCGTCGGGATTGCGGTGGCCGAGGAAGCCCTTCTCGTCGGCCAGCGCGAACAGCATGCCCCCGCCGACTACGGCGGCGCTGTCCGGGTGCCGGGTGTCGGCGTCGAGGAGGCGCACGACGACGAAGGAGATACCCGAGTAGAGAGGGGTGGCGTCCGAGACCAGGGGCCGCACCTTCGACCAGGCGCCGTCGGCCCCGATCAGCAGATCGGCGGTGAACGTCTCCCCGCCGGCGAGCGTCACCTCGTGGCGACCGTCGTCGAGTGTCCGTGTGCCGGTGACCTTGGCGCCCCAGCGGACCGTGCCCTCGGGCAGCGAGCCGAGCAGGATGCCGCGAAGGGCGCCCCTGGTGACCTCGGGGCGCTCACCGGCCTCGCCGTCGTCCTCCATCCGGACGGTGGCGTCCTTGCCGAGGATGCGCATGGCCTCGCCGCCGGCGTGGACGATCGCGCGGAACTCCTCGTAGAGTCCGGCGGCCCGCAGTGCGGCCTGACCGGAGTCCTCGTGCATGTCCAGCATCCCGCCCTGCGTGCGGGCGGTCGGTGAGGCGTCGAGGTCGAAGACGGCGGCGGCGATGCCGTTCAGGTGCAGTACGCGTGCGAGCGTGAGGCCGCCGAGACCGGCGCCGATCACGGCTATGGGGTGGTGGTGAGAGGTCGACATGGCAGGTTCTCCAGGTGAGTTGATATCGGTCGACGGTCGAGGACCGTGGGCACTGATGCCGGTCGGGTGTGCATGACCATCACGGCGTGTCGCGTGTGTCGGGCGTCTCCGGCCTGTCCGGTCTGGGCGTGTGCAGGACGCCGTTGATCAGGACGTGGAGACCCCAGCCCAGGCGCGCCCCGCCGGGGCCGGAGAGCAGCTCGGTGCCGAGCGCGGCGATGTGTGGGTGCCGGTCCTCGCAAGCGCCGCGCAGTGCCGCCGCGAGCGCCGCCCATTCGCCCTCCGCGTCCGCGGGGTCCTGCTCCCCCGCGGCGTGCTCGGCCGCCTCCCACGCGGCGTGCTCGGCCGCGGTCGCGGTGCCGAACTGCAGCAGCAGGTCGATCGCCCATGCCGCCCGCTCGTCGGGTATGCCGCCCTCGCTCAGCAGGGACAGCAACGCTTCGACCAGGTCCAGGTAGCGCTCTTCGCAGGGGCGCGCCACCAGCGCCGAGCGGGCGAGGCCCGGGTGCTCGAACAGGACGTCCGTGTAGGAGGTGAGCACCCGCACGAGACGGTCACGCCAGTCGCCACTCGCCCGGGCCGGACTCAGGTCCACGGCACCGAGCCGTTCGTCGAGCACCGCCGCGTGCAGCTCGGCGGTGTTGCGCACGTAGACGTAGAGCGAGGCCGGACCGGTGTCGAGCTGCTGCGCCAAGCGACGCATGGTGACGCGTTGGAGGCCTTCGGCCCGCATGAGCGCCACCGCTGTCTCGACGATGCCGTCCCTGGTCAGGGCCGGTTTCGCCGGGCGTTCGCGACGGCTGGGGCGAGGAATGGAAGGTACTGTCACTCCTCAAAGATAACGAACATGTTCGTCACGAACAAGTACGGCGCGAGCGTGTTCGTCGCATCCCGTACAGGGGCCTGAGTGAGTAGCCGTACTCATGTCCTGGCTCCCGCGCTCCAGCACGATGGGGCCACCTGGACCAAGGAGCCCACTCATGCCCGAGCCCGTCCTCGCCTCGCTCACCCATCAGTCGGTGCCCGAGGGGCGCATACCGCGGCGGACGTTGCCGACCGTGCTCGTCGTAGTCGTCGTCGCGGGCATGGCACTCTCCGCCTGGCACCCGCACGACCCGACGACGTGGCTGCTGGAGACCGTCTGGGTGCTGGTCGGGCTGCCGTTGGTCGTCCTGACCCGGCGGCGGTTCCCGCTCACGAATCTGCTGTGCTGTCTGCTCGCGGCGCACGCACTGGTGCTCGCCGTGGGCGGCCACTACACGTACGCGCAGGTGCCGTTGGGCGACTGGGTGCGGGACGGGCTCGGACTCGACCGCAATCCCTACGACAGGTTCGGGCATCTCATGCAGGGCTTCGTGCCCGCCGTCCTGGTGCGGGAACTGCTCAGCCGCACCTCACCGCTGCGCGGCAGTCGCTGGCTGGCGCCGCTGACCGTGTGCGCCTGTCTCGCGTTCAGCGCGGTCTTCGAGATGTTCGAGTGGGCGGCCGCGGTGATCGGAGGAAACGCGGCCGATGACTTCCTGGCCACCCAGGGCGATGTGTGGGACACCCAGTGGGACATGTTCTGCGCGCTGGTCGGGGCCACCGTGTCGGTGCTGCTGCTGAGCCGCCTGCACGACCGGCAGCTCAACGCTCTCACGGCCTCGGGCAGGCGGTAGCGACAGACCGGGCGGCCACGCCATCGGCGCGACCGCCCGTACCCACGTACGTCGCCGGCTCCTACCAGCGGCTCTCCACCTGCTCCTTGATCCGCCGCTCGTACAGATCCTCGATCGCGTCCAGCGTCTTCTGCGACAGCTCCGGCAGCTTCGCGGCCGCCGCGTTGGCGCGGGCCTGCTCGGGTGAGCGGGCGCCCGGGATCACCGAGGTCACACCGGGCTGCTGAATGATCCAGCGCAACGCCAGCTGGGCCGGGGTGTACCCCTCCGGGGCGAGTGCGGAGAACTCGGCCGCCGCCTCCACACCCGTGGCGAAGTCGACGCCGGAGAAGGTCTCGCCCTGGTCGAAGGACTCACCGTGGCGGTTGTACGTGCGGTGGTCGTTCGCCGCGAAGACCGTGTCCTTGGTGTACTTGCCGGAGAGCAGGCCGGAGGCCAGCGGTACGCGGGCGATGATGCCGACGCCCGCCTCCTGGGCCGCCGGGAGCACCTGCCGCAGGGGCTTCATGCGGAAGGCGTTGAGGATGATCTGGACGCTCGCCACGTTCGGGCGGGCGATCGCCGTCAGTGCCTCGTCGCACGTTTCGACGCTGACCCCGTACGCGGCGATCCGCTCTTCCTCGACCAGGGTGTCGAGGGCGTCGTACACCTCGCCGGAGGAGTAGACGGGCGTCGGCGGGCAGTGCAGCTGCACCAGGTCGAGGCGGTCGACGCCGAGATTGCGCCGGGAGCGGTCGTTCCAGGCGCGGAAGTTGTCGAGGACGTAGTTCTCCGGGATCTGCTCGACGCGGCGGCCCATCTTGGTCGCGACCAGCACATGCAGGTCCGGCCTGCCGCTCAGGAAGGCGGCGATGGTCTCCTCGCTCCGCCCGTCGCCGTACACGTCGGCCGTGTCGAAGAAGGTCACCCCCGACTCGGCCGCCGTCTCCAGCACGGCCAGGGCGTCCCGATCACTCACATCACCCCAGTCGGCACCCAACTGCCAGGTACCGAGACCGATCACCGAAGCATGCTGACCCGACCTGCCGAATGCGCGCTCGTCCATGCCGTCAGTCTGACACTTCGCCGCCCCCGCGCAGGACTCCACCCACCCCGTTGCGACTATGCGTCCGCAAAGAACCTCCTGTGGGGGTTTGTCACTCGTGCGAGTGAAGCGCTTCGACGACTGGTTGATTCGTGTCAACTGCCACCTGGCGTGCAGCGCATGACCGACCGTTCAAGAAGTGAAGGGCGACCTGCCTGGTCGCGCCGGGGGTTTCTGCTGAGTGGTGCCGCGCTCGTCGCCGGGCCGCCGCTCGCGGTTCGAGGGAGTGCCTCGGCGGCCGATCTGCCCGGGTTCCCCGCAGGCGCCGACGTCTACCGTTCGGCCTACCGCACCGGCCGACGGCGAGAGCCGGCTGCCGGGGCACACTAATCCGGGGGCCGTCCAAGAACACACTGCTCTACATCAGGCCCACCACTGGACGTGACCGCCAACGGCTACGCCGTGCTCACCTCACGGGCCGAAGTGCAGCGTGTCGTCTCGGAGTTCACCACCTTCCACCGAAAGCGGCTGGCCGCCTACGCCGCGCGCGAGTGCTACCCCGTCAACGGTCAGGTCGAGATCCGCGTGACCGGCCTCGACGACCCGTCCGACATCGAGTCGTCCGGCGCCCGTGCCCCACGGCTGTCCGCGCTGCGGCCGCGAGCCGACCACCCCGAATGGGACACGGCCGTCTGGCTGGACGTTCTCACGCTGCCGGGCACTCCCGACGCGCAGGCGTTCTACCGGGAGTTGGAGCGCTTCCTGCTCAAGACATTCGACGGCGGGTACGCCCTCACGCGCGTCGAGTGGCCCAAGGGCTGGGCCTATACGGACCAGGCGGCCTGGCCGATCCGGAGGTCCTCGGCGGCGCCGTGCCCGCCTCGTTCGACGGCGGCGAAGGAGCGGACTGGGACGCGACGGCCGCCGTACTGAACCGGCTCGACCCGCACCGAGTCTTCGACAACGCCCTTCTGAAGCAGCTGCTCCCCTGATTCCGGGCGGCGTCCGCAGGGGGCGCCAAGGCGGCCTTCCCGTCCACCGCATCACCGAGCCGGGGTTCTGCACCGACAGAGCCTCGGCTCTTCGGCGTCGCTACTGGGCCTCCGCGCGTTCAACTCCTTGTGAAGTCAGGCCAATTCACGGACTAGTTTGCTTCATCTCTTGACGACTTTGGTGCAGACCTTTAGGTTCCCGATCACCACGGCTCCATGAATGCACTCGTTGTTCATGAACGTGAACACTCCCCCACCATCAGCCTCCAGTGAAAGGCTGTGATCCCCTCTGATGTCCAGACAATCCCTCGCGCGCACCACCGCGTTGCGCGGCACGCTCACCACCGCCGTGCTGGCTCTCTCCGCCAGTGCCCTGAGCGTCGCGCCCGCCTCCGCCGCCACCGGCACGATCACCGGTCTCGCGGGCAAGTGCCTCGACGTGGCGGGCGCGAACTCCGCGAACGGCACGGCCGTACAGCTCTACGACTGCAATGGAACCGCCGCCCAGCAGTGGACCGTCGGCTCGGACGGGACGATACGGGCCCTCGGCAAGTGCCTTGACGTCACCGGCAATTCGACCGCGAACGGGGCCCGGCTCCAGCTGTGGGACTGCACGGGCGGCGCGAACCAGAAGTGGACGGTCTCCTCGGCGCGCGACATCGTCAATCCGCAGGCCGACAAGTGCGCCGACGTCACGGGCAACACCTCGGCGAACGGCACCCCGATACAGATCTGGAGCTGCACCGGCGGCGCGAACCAGAAGTGGACCGCGCCCGCCGCCGACGGGGGCACGACGCCGTCCGCGCCGATGGCCGTCGCCCCGTACATCTACAACGGATGGGGCAGCCCGCCGAACCCCGCCACCGTCATGAACGCCACCGGCGTCAAGTGGTTCACGCTGGCCTTCGTGCTCAGCAACGGCTACTGCAACCCGCAGTGGGACGGCAGCCGCGCGCTGACCGGTGGCGTCGACCAGCAGACCGTCAACACCGTGCGGGCGAACGGCGGTGACGTCATCCCCTCGTTCGGCGGCTACAGCGGCAACAAGCTGGAGAGTTCCTGCTCCAGCGCCGGGGAGCTGGCGGCCGCGTACCAGAAGGTCATCAACGCCTACGGGCTCAAGGCGATCGACATCGACATCGAGGCCGACGCGTACAGCAACACGACGGTCCAGCAGCGCACGGTGGACGCGCTCAAGACCATCAAGGCGAACAACCCGGGCATCAAGGTGTACGTCACCATCGGCACTGGGCAGTCCGGCCCCGACACGGGCCTCATCAACCGGGCCGCGGCGTCCGGGCTCACCGTGGACAGCTGGACGATCATGCCGTTCGACTTCGGCGGCGCCGGCCAGAACATGGGGACGCTCACCCAGCGGGCCGCGGAAGGCCTGAAGACGGCCCTCAAGAACGCGTACGGCTACAGCGACGACCAGGCCTACCGGGACATGGGCATCTCCTCCATGAACGGGATCACCGACCAGAACGAGACGGTCACCGTCGCCGACTTCCAGACCATCCTCGGCTATGCGCAGCAGCACCACCTGGCACGGCTGACCTTCTGGTCCGTCAACCGTGACCGGCCGTGCACGAGCGGCGTCGCCGACAGCTGCTCCGGAGTGAGTCAGCAGGACTGGGACTACACGCGCGTCTTCGCGAAGTACACCGGCTGACCTTCCCCACCCCCACCAGCGCAGGAGAGCCCCCGTGTCCAGATTCACAAGACAGTCCGGCCGTCACCGGATACCGAAAGTGCTGACCGTGTTCGCTCTGCTGGCGACAACGGTGTCGGCCGTGGCGATCGCCTCGCAGGACAAGGCGGCCGCGCAGGCGGCCGCGCTGCCCACCGATTGGGCCACTGTCGTCAACGCGGGCAGCGGCAAGTGTGTCGACGCGCGCGCTGCCGCCACGGCGAACGGCACCGCGGTCCAGCAGTACGCGTGCAACAGCAGCCAGGCCCAGCAGTGGCGGTTCGCGGCCACGTCCGGCGGATACTCCCAGGTCGGCAATCACGCCGACGCCACCAAGGTGTGGGACGTCACCGATGTCTCCACGGCGAACAACGCCCTGGTGCAGTTGTGGGCGTACGGCGGCGGCAACAACCAGCAGTGGCAGGCCGTGGCCGAGTCCAGTGGCGCGTACCACTTCGTGAACCGCAACAGCGGCAAGTGCCTCGACGTGCCGAGCGCGTCCACCTCGGACAGCGTGCAGCTCCAGCAGTACACCTGCAACGGCACGGCGGCCCAGTCCTTCTACGTCAATCCGGTCGACGCGACGCCGCCGCCCGGGACTCCGGACCTCGGACCGAACGTCACCGTCTTCGACCCGTCCACCCCGGCCGCCACGATCCAGAGCAGCCTCGATTCGGCCTTCTCCCAGCAGGAGACCAACCAGTTCGGCACTGCCCGAAAGGCCTTCCTCTTCAAGCCGGGTACGTACGACGCCAACGCCAACGTCGGCTTCTACACACAGGTCGCGGGCCTCGGCCTGTCCCCGGACGACGTCAACATCCGCGGCTCCGTGCACGCAGAGGCCGACTGGTTCCAGGGCAACGCCACCCAGAACTTCTGGCGGTCGGCCGAGAACCTGTCGGTGACGCCGGCCACCGGTTCCGACCGCTGGGCGGTGTCGCAGGCCGCGCCCTACCGGCGGATGCACCTGAAGGGCAACCTCGCGCTGGACGACGGCGGTTGGTCCAGTGGCGGCTACATGGCCGACACGAAGGTCGACGGGCAGGTCAACTCCGGTTCGCAGCAGCAGTGGCTGTCGCGGAACACCGAATGGGGCAGCTGGACCGGCTCCAACTGGAACATGGTCTTCGTCGGCTCCAAGAACGCTCCCGCGAACAGCTTCCCGAGCCCGCCGTACACCACGGTCGACCAGGCGCCGGTCACGCGTGAGAAGCCCTTCCTGTACGTCGACTCGGCGGGTGCCTGGAAGGTGTTCGTGCCCTCCGTGCGCACCAACACCAGCGGCACCACGTGGAGTTCCGCCACCCCCGCGGGCACGTCGCTGCCCATCGCCGACTTCTTCATCGTCAAGCCGGGCGCCACGGCCGCGCAGATGAACGACGCGCTCGCCCAGGGCAAGAACCTGCTGGTGACCCCGGGGGTCTACCACCTCGACCAGACGCTGAAGGTGACCAGGGCCGACACCGTCGTCCTGGGCCTGGGTCTCGCCACGCTCATCCCCGACAACGGAATCACCGCGATGTCCGTCGCCGACGTGAACGGCGTCCAGCTCGCCGGTCTGCTGATCGACGCCGGCACCACCAACTCCTCGCAGCTCATGGAGATGGGGCCGAGCGGCTCCGCCGCCGACCACAGCGCCGACCCCAGCTCGCTGCACGATGTGTTCTTCCGCGTCGGCGGCGCCGGCGTCGGCAAGGCCACGACGAGCCTGACGATCAACAGCGACGACGTCATCGGCGACCATCTGTGGCTGTGGCGCGCCGACCACGGCAGTGGCGTCGGCTGGACCAGCAACACCGCCGACACCGGACTCGTGGTGAACGGCGACGACGTCACGATGTACGGCCTGTTCGTCGAGCACTACCAGAAGTACCAGACCATCTGGAACGGCAACGGCGGCCGCACGTTCTTCTACCAGAACGAGATGCCGTACGACCCGCCCAACCAGTCGTCCTGGATGAACGGTTCGACGCAGGGCTACGCCGCGTACAAGGTCGCGAACTCCGTGACGAGTCATCAGGTGTACGGGTTCGGCAGCTACTGCTACTTCAACGTCAACTCCAGTGTCGCCGCCGAGCACGCCATCGAGGCGCCCAACAACGCGAACGTGAAGTTCAAGGACATGGTGACGGTCTCGCTGGGCGGCACCGGCACGATCCGGCACGTCATCAACGACAGGGGCGGCCCGTCCAACACCTCCACCAACGTCGCCAACCTCGTGAGCTACCCGTGACCCGCACAGAGAGGATCGGTCAACCGATGCACACGATCAGATCCCGTCCGGCGCGCGCGGCCCTGCGGGTTCTCCTCCTGCTGGCGACGCTGCTGGGCCTCGCGGCACCGCCCGCCGCCCAGGCGAGTACGGCGGCGACACCGTTCAAGGTGCTGGCGCTCTACAACGGCACGTGGGACGCGGCGCACATCGACTTCGTCAAGGAGGCGAACGACTGGTTCCCCAAGCAGGCCGCGGCGAACGGCTTCACCTACACGGCCAGCAACAACTGGGACCTGCTCGGCAACGGCGGCGTCAACGCGTATCAAGTCGTGCTGTTCCTCGACGACTTGCCGCAGACGTCGGCCCAGCGGACAGGCTTCGAGACATACATGCGCAACGGGGGTGCCTGGATGGGCTTCCATGTCTCGGCCTTCACGACCAACGCGGCAGCCTGGCCTTGGTACCACAACCAGTTCCTCGGCAGCGGCAACTTCCAGACGAACACCTGGGGTCCGACGACGTCGGTGCTGAAGGTCGAGGACCGTACGCACCCGTCCACCAAGAACCTGGCGGCCACCTTCACCTCGTCGGTCAGCGAGTGGTACAGCTGGTCCAACGACCTGCGGCAGAACCCGGACATCAAGATCCTGGCCTCCGTCGACCCCAGCAGTTTCCCGCTGGGCACCGATCCCAACCAGAGCTGGTACAGCGGCTACTACCCGATTCTGTGGACCAACACGAAGTACAAGATGCTGTACGCGAACTTCGGTCACAACGCGATGGACTACTCGACCAACACGCGTCTGTCGTCGACGTTCGCGAGTGAGACACAGAACCGGTTCGTGCTGGACGGGCTGAAGTGGCTGGGCGGGGCAGACACCACCACCCCGCCGGCGGACTCGATCTCCGAGACCGCCTGGTACTCGCTGACGAATGCCGGCAACGGCACCTGTGTGGACGCCCGTTCGGCCGCCACGGTGAACGGGACGCCGATCCAGCAGTACGCCTGCAACGGCACTCAGGCACAGCAGTTCCAGTTCCGCACGACCGACAGCGGCTACCGCCGAGTCGGTATCCGCGGCAACCCGCAGCAGGTCATCGACGTGACGGACGTCTCGACGGCCGACAACGCGCCGCTTCAGCTGTGGAGTTACGGGGGCGGGCAGAACCAGCAGTGGCTCCCGGTCAAGGAGAGCACCGGGCGCTACCACTTCACGGCCCGGCACAGCGGCAAGTGTCTGACCGCGGCGAGCGCCTCGACGAACAGCGTGCAGCTCACCCAGCGCACGTGCGACGACTCCGCGGCACAGAGCTTCACGCTCACCGCACAGCCCTGACCGATCGGCGCGAGGGTGCCCCCGCCGCATTCCAGCGACGGGGGTACCGGTCTGTCGTCGTCAGTGGCGTGCCAGGCGGGCGAGTTCGGTGCCGGCAAGCAGGAAGGCACCGACGCCGAAGTTCGCGGTGCTGTCGTAGGTGACGGGCTGGCTGGACTCGGGACGGTCGCCGACGTTCTGGACGTAGCCCAGGAAGCCGTCGGGGTGCACGGCGGTGGTGACGAGGCCGTTCCAGGCCCGGGCCGCCACCGGGAGGTAGGTGGGCCCGTCGACCAGGCCTCCGCAGATCGCGTACGACGTGCCGTAGAGGAAGAAGGACGTGCCGCTGGTCTCGGGGCCCGGCAGGTGCGCGGCGTCGGCGAGATTGACGTTCCAGAAGCCGTCGCCGCGCTGTACGCCGGCCACGGCCCTCACCAGGCGGGTCAGGGTGTCGCGGTATTCGGCGGTGTGCCGTTCCCCTGGGGGCAGGGCCTTGAGAGTCTTGACGTGTCCGCCGGTCACCCATCCGTTGCCGCGCGACCATACGACCGGCTTTCCGGCGGGAGATGCGATCCCTCCGGGCAGGAAACGCTTGTCGCGGTACCACAGGCCCGTGGCGGGGTCGTACAGGCCGGGGCCGCCCTCGACGCGCTTGGTGTGGTGGTAGAGGGCGTACAGCTTCTCCCAGTACTGAGGGTCCTTGCGCAAGGCGCCCATGCGGGCGAAGGGCGGCATGGCCATGTGGAGGGCGTCGTCCCACCACCAGTCGTCGTTCTTGTCGGGCTGGTCCTCGTAGACCATGCGGTGCAGGGACGTTTCGATCGCGGTGAGTTTCCGCTCCTCGGGTTCTCTCTCGTAGAGATCGAGGTAGGCCTGCCCCGCATTGTGGTTGTCGGCGTGGCGGGTGGTCACACCGCCGTTGAGGCCGTACGCGTGCTTCTCGGCCCAGCCGCGGGCGTAGGCGAGGTAGCGGGCGCTGCCCGTCAGGCGTTGCAGGGCGAGCAGCCCGCTGAAGAAGGTGGCGTTGGCCCAGCCGTTGTCACCCGGGTCCGTGTGGGCGCCGATCCACTGGTCGGCCACGCGGCGCAGGACAGCGGTGATCTCGGCCCTCGGCGGCAGCCCGGGCGAGGCGGCGCGCGGGGCGGCGTGTGCGGTGCCCGTCGAAGCGGGCAGGAGGGATGCGGAGGCCGTGAGCGCTGCCGCGCCGGAGAGCAGGCGTCGTCTATGCATGTGAACAACTCCTACGGATGGGGACTCCCATCCTCAACTCCCGCCTCACACGCTGTCCATGGCGCGTCGACAACTTGTCGCGAACGAGCGGGAGTTCAGGTCGGCGGACCTCGTTCATGCTGGAGATTCGTGGGTCCCGGGCTTTCATGTACCGGGATCCCGCACTCTCACACCCTCCGCCACCGCGCCGTCGCGCAGGAGAACGCCCGGAACAGGAAGAGCCCCGCGGCTCCCGCCGTGCACACGATCCACTGCCCTGCCGGCCACTCCAGCGCCAGGGCCGTCACATCCCGGGACTGCCGGTCGCTGGAGCCCGTGCCGCCCGCGCCCGTGGCGCAGGACAGCGACTCCTGTCGGCAGTGCGCTGTGTCATCCACGCGTTCGTCGGCCTCCGCGCAGTACTGCCGTCGCGCGCGGCCCCCGAAGGGCCGCCACAGCGCCATACCGACGAGTCCGGCGCCCCGGGCCCACAGCAGGACGGCCGCGAAGGGCTTCGTGGAGATCTCTTCGAGCGCGCCGTTCCGGTCCGCCTGGCGTCCGCCGCCGCCGAAGGCGATCCGCAGCGCCAGTGCGCCCACCAGGAGGTAGATCCCGCCTCGTGCGACCAGTCTCGCCCTGGCCGCGCCCTCCCGTACCGATCCCGTCGCCGCCCGACGGGCCCGGAGACGACAGCTCCGGGTCACCGCGTCGGCGTTCACACGGCGGAGTGGTGCACCGGGACCGCTTCCAGCCGCAGCTGGACCTGAACCTCCTGGTCTCCTGCGTCTGCACCCAGCTCGGACACGGTGAAGGCCTCACGCAGGGTCTCCCGCACGCGCTGCACCGCGTGGGGGGTGCCCTGCACTTCCGCCGTCACCGGTCCCGACAGCCGGCCTGTTGGTACGGCCGCGTCCTCGGGCGCGTCCTGCGTGTCGAAAGTGCCGGTCCACACCGTCGGGTGGTGGCCCTCGGCCTCTCGGATCTCATCCTCGGCACACCGGTCCGAGGCGAAGCGACTGCACAGTACGGCGAACAGGTGCCCGGCGTCGGCCGCCGAGCAGTCGCTGAGCACCACCTGGACCTGCGATCCGGGCAGCGGATGCGCGCTCATGGAAATCCTCTCCCCTCTCGCACGGGGATCTCGCCTTCGATCAGGCGAGTCCTTGCGTTCTCGCGGGTACCCCGCAGGCGCGAGTGAAACGGCCGCGCGCGCAGGCCACATGTGGTGAGACACCCCCAGGTCAACACGGTCAGTGAGCTATGTTGAGTGCTTGTGGGACATGAAGGAGGCGCACCGGTGCCATCGTCGCAGCAGGCACGCGCACAGGCATCCGCGATCACCTCGGGCAAGAAGGCCCCGGAGGCGAGCGTGGCTCCCACGTCCCAGCTCAGGGAACTGTTCGACGGACCGAGGCTCTCCCCGGGACAGCGGCGCATCGCGCAGTACCTGATCGAGCACATCACCGAGGCGGCGTTCCTGTCGATCACGGATCTCGCCGAGCGCGTGGGCGTCAGCCAGCCCTCGGTCACCCGTTTCGCGGCGGCGGTCGGCTTCAGCGGTTACCCCGCGCTACGGGAGAAGCTCCAGTCGATCGCGCTCAGCATCCTCGGCAGCACGCCGGGCACGCCCGCGGAGACCACGAGCAACGAGCTGCAGGCAGCGGTGGACGCCGAGATCGAGAACCTGGAGAACCTGCGGAGGGACTTCGCCGATCCGGACGAGGTGATCCGTGTCGGCCGGGCGCTGTCGAAGTCGACGCCGCTGACGGTGCTGGGACTGCGGATCTCCGTGTCGCTGGCCGAGTACTTCGCCTACGCCGCGCGGCGCATCCACCCGGACGTACGGCTGGTGACCCGGGGCGGCAGCGTCGCCTACGACTCGCTCCTCCAGTCGCGTGAGGCGGGCGGCACCTGGGTGCTGGCCTTCGGGATGCCGCGGCACGCCCAGGAGACGCTCACGGCCCTGCGGGTCGCGCGCAACGCCGGGCTCCGGGTGGCCCTGATCACCGACCTGGGGCTCGGACCGCTGGCGGACGAGGCGGACGTCACCTTCACCATCGGCACCGGGTCGCGCCTCGTCTTCGACTCCTACGCCGCGCCCGTCGTGATGTCGGCCGCGCTGCTGCAGGCCATGACCGACGCCGACCCGGAGCGGACACAGGCCCGCCTGGAGGAGTACGAGCAGGTCGCCGAGCAGCACCAGTTCTTCCTCAAGGACTGAGACCTTCCTCGTCGAGCTCCCGATCGACCTCCGTCACGCTCTCGATCGACCCGCTCTTTCGATCGACCTTCGTCGCGCTCTCGATCACCCCTTGCAGAAACCCCTTTCCCGTACCGCCTGTCACCACGGCATCACGGGATCATTCACCTCAAATCACGCATGAAAGTTTTCATGTTCTTGCGTATCCGGCGGTATATATAAATACTTCTCGCGGATCGCGACCTGGAGGCCTCCGGGTCGCGTCCGACGACCACCCGGGACCGTCCGCTCCTACCCGCATCGGGTCCCGGGTGTTCAACGGGCCCCGCCTGCGCGAGTGCCCGTGGTGGCGGCCCCGGCCATCCCCTAGACCGGGGCCGCCCCATCCCCCCCCACAACCCTTCCCGCCGACGTAACCCGGAAGCGATGAACATGGCCCTGACATACTCACCGATCACCTCGGACTGGCCGTGCCAGGTCAAGACCCCCGGCAGCTTCGACTGGGAGCGATCGGCGGTCAAATGGCTGCGCGAGCTGGTGCCGAGCCGCTACGCGAGCTACCCCGTCCTGCTCAAGCACCCCGTGCTCCTCGCCCGCCACGCCCAGATCCAGGTCCAGCACGAGATACGGGTCGCCCGCACCGCCCTGCAGACCGCGCGGGCCGAGCTGCCCGCCCTCGGACTGCACGAAGGGGTCATCGAGCACACCATCAAGCTGTACGCCGCCGAGCTCATGCAGCTCCAGCACATCGCCCGCAGCATTCGCGCGGTGACCCACGCTCTGACGGACAGCACCGTCGCGCGAAACTGAGGTCCCGGTGCCTGTGTGATGGTTCCGGGCAGGACCGTCACCGAGGAGTCGCCGTGGACACGCACAAGCCGCCGCAGGTTGTCGAAGGTGGAGCGGAGGGAGCCGGGGGATCCGCACCGGCGCGCACACTCGACGTACGGTGGATTCACGGGTCGCTGTCGGCCAAGCACAACACCGATCCCGACATCCAGGTCCACGCGTACGACGCGCACACGGTGATCCTTCGGCAGAACATGGCGATCGACTACGAAGCGCCCTTCATGTTCCTGCTGTTCGGTGAGGAACGGGCTGTTCTGATCGACACCGGCGCCACCGTGTCCGCCGAGTACTTCCCGCTGCGTCGTGTGGTCGACGAGGTGATGAAGACCTGGTTGACCGCACATCCCCGGGACGGCTACGAGCTCTTGGTGCTGCACACGCATCCGCACGGCGACCACATCGCAGGGGACGGTCAGTTCACCGACCGTCCCGGCACCCGAGTCGTGGACGCGGCCCTGGACAGCGCCTGGGAGTTCTTCGGCTTTCGCGACGATCCCGAGGGCGTCGCCCGGGTCGACCTGGGTGGCCGCGTCCTCGAATGCCTGGCGACGCCGGGGCATCACGAGGCGGCGGTGACGTTCTTCGACCCCTGGACCGGGTTCCTGCTCACCGGCGACACGGTCTATCCCGGCCGCCTGTACGTGGAGGACTGGCCGGCGTTCACCCGCACGGTCGACCGCCTGATCGACTTCTGTGCCACCCTGCCGGTCACCCACGTCCTCGGCTGCCACATCGAGATGACCCGGCAGCAGGGCCAGGACTATCCGGTGCGCACCACGTATCAGCCCGACGAGCCGCCGCTGCAGATGACGACGGATCAGCTGCGTGACATCGGAGCGGCAATCGAGACCGTCGGCGACCGGCCGGGACGTCATGTGTTCGACGACTTCGTGATCTGCCGTCGTGACACCCCGGACGGGGATTAGGAACGCGGATGCACCGCGAATGGCCCAAGCCGGCGCGATAGGAAACGGCGTGGGCGGGAAGACGGAGAGCGAACAGCCCGACGAGCGGACTGGACGGTCTCGTGAATTCCACAGCGTGGACGTTGATCTTCGTCGTCGCGATGCTGGGTGCCGCCGCGCTCGCGGTGGCGATCGCGCTCCTGGTCCGGCTCGTCCGCGCCCGCCGCGACCTGCGGCGGGCCGGACTGCCGTCCGGGCCGCGCTGGGTCTTCTGGGGCGCCGTCCTCTACCTCGTGCTCCCGGCCGACCTGCTGCCCGACCCCGTCTACCTCGACGACATCGGCGTGCTGCTGCTGGCCCTGCGGTCGCTACGCGCCCTGCCGAAGGAACCGCTGCCCACGGTGCGCGGGAACCCGCGTGCGCCGACAGGACGTTGACGTCTGTACCGAGCACCACGTCGACGGGCGGCACCATGAGCGAGCTGGTTCCCGGGGCCAATATGCCCCTGCCGGGCGGCATCCTGACTCTCAGGGTGCCGGGCCCCTTCGACGTGTCCGCGCTCATCACCGACGACAGCGGGAAGGTGCGCGGCGATGGCGACTTCGTGTTCTACAACCAGCCGACCGCGCCCGGCACCCGCCTCCAGGGCGAGCGCCTGACCATCGATCCCCTGGGGCTGCGGCCCGGAGCAAGCCGCGTCACCGTGGTCGTCAGCCCCGCCGACCCCGCGACGCCGCTGGGCCACCTGCCCGCGCCCACCCTGCACGTCATCGCACCGGACGGTCGTCCCGTCGCCCACTTCACCCCGCCACGGCCACAGCGGGAGACACTGCTGCTGCTCGCCGAGCTGTACCGGCGCGGCACCGCCTGGAGGCTCCGCGCGCTGGGCCAGGGATACGCGGACGGACTGGCGGGCATCGCCCGGGACTTCGGGGTCGATGTCACCGAGGGCGACGCGACACCGGGCACCACGCCGGGGGGCACGCCAGGTGCGAGGCCGGGAGCCGCGCGACGAGCGGCGCCGGGTGGACTGCCGGACGCGGCGCCAGTTGGACTGCCCGGCACGGACGGTTTCCTCGGCCTGGTGAACTCCGCCCGCGCCGCGGCCGGTTCCCCGCCCGTGTCCCTCGACGCGCGGCTGGCGGCCGCCGCACGGGCCCACGCCTCCGCCATGGCCGCTCGCGGACTGCTCAGCTCCGAGACTTCCGACGGCATCTCCGTCTACCAAAGGGTCACCTCGGCCGGGTACCCCTATCTCACCGTCGGTGAGCACCTGGTCTCCGGCCCGCGCACTCCGGGCGAGTTCGTGGAGTACTGCCTCTCCGCAGAGCAGTCCCGGCGCACGCTGTGCGACCCGGCGTTCCGTCAGGTGGGTCTGGCGTACATGGCCGACGGCCGCTCCGGCGACATGTACTGGACGGCGCTGTGGGCACGGCCCTTCAGTCCCGCGGAGCTCTCCCGGACAGCGAATGAGGTCATCACGCTCACCAACGCCGAACGGGCCGCGGCCGGCCTGCCGCCCCTGTCCGGCGACCACCTGCTCACCATCGCGGCCCAGGAGCACAGCGCCGACATGGTGGCCCGCGCCTTCTACTCCCACACCTCCCCCGACGGCAGCCAACCCTGGGACCGGGCCGCCGCCGCGGGCAGCACCCGCCGCACCATCGGCGAGAACATCGCCTGCGGCCAGCGCTCCCCCGCCGAGGTCGTGCGCGGCTGGATGAACAGCCCCGGCCATCGCGCCAACATCCTGAAGCCCGGCTTCACCCACATAGGCATCGGCCTCGCCGGAGGCGGCAAGGCGGGCACGTACTGGACGCAGCTCTTCGGCGGCTGACGCACGCACCCGTGCGGCCCCGCAACTGCCTTTCCGCCAAATCACCGATGCGAATTCACCGATTCTGATGCATCCCCGGGCAATGCAACCCACGCGGCCTTCCAGCGCGTAGAGATGGTGCCGACGCCCGCATCCGCGGCGCGGCTCGTGCCGGAATCACACCGGCAGAAGGAAATCGGGAGAGAAATCAGATGGTCTCAGGAACGGTGGGCACGGGTACGGCGCTCGGCGCGGTTCTGGTGTCCCTCCTGGCAGCCCCCGCGCAGGCCGCGGCACCCGCGGCCACCGGCGGCGCCGACACCGAACGGAGCGCGCCGGCCGGGGCGTTGGCGGCGCCCGACGACGCCGGGCTGCGCAAGGTGCTGCGCACGGCGCTGACCCAGGGAGCCCCTGGCGCGATGGCGCGGATCGACGACAACGGCACAGTGCACCGGCTGACCGAGGGAGTCGCCAACCGGGCCACCGGACAGGCCATCAGCACCAACGACCGGTTCCGCGTCGGCAGCGTCACCAAGACCTTCTCCGCCGTGGTGCTGCTCCAACTGGTCGACGAGGGCAAGCTGCAGCTCGACCGCTCGGTCAACAGCTATCTCCCCGGGCTGCTGCCCGACAACGGGATCACCGTGCGCCATGTCCTGAGCCACCGCAGCGGCCTGTACGACTACACCAACGACATGTTCGCCCAGACGGTCCCCGGCTTCGAGTCCGTCCGCAACAAGGTGTTCGGCTACCGGGACCTGGTGAAGCTCTCCTTGAAAAAGCCGCGCACCAATGCGCCGGGCGCGGCCTATGCGTACTCGAACACCAATTTCGTCGTCGCGGGCATGCTCATCGAGAAGCTCACAGGCCACTGCGTGGCCACGGAATACCAGAACCGCATCTTCAAGCCCCTCAAGCTCTCCGAAACCTTCTACGTCCACCCCGGTACCGCGATCCCGGGTCGCCACGCCAACGGCTACCTCACCCCCGACGCGGCCGGTGCCGCCCTGGTGGACGCGACCGAGCAGACGGTCTCCTGGGCACAGAGCGCGGGCGCGATCATTTCCACCGCGTACGACCTGGACACCTTCTACTCCGCCCTGATCCGCGGGAAGCTCATGTCCGCCGCCCAGCTGACGCAGATGCGCAAGTGGACGACGGTCAACAGCACCACGAGCTACGGCCTCGGGCTGCGCCGCCGTGACCTGTCGTGCGGCGTATCCGTGTACGGGCACACGGGCACCGTGCAGGGCTACTACACGTACGCCTTCACCTCGAAGGACGGCAAGCGCAGCCTCACCGCGCTGGCGAACACCTCCAACAACACCGCTGTGCTGAACACCATGTACGACACCCTGGAATCCGCGTTCTGCGGCAAGCCGGCGACCAAGGCCGCCCCGCGCAGTGCCGCCCCGCGCAGTGCCGCGCCCGCGGAGCGGAACGAGGACATCGCACCCGGCGTCGCCCGCTACTGACCGCTCGCGCCGCGCCTCACCCCTGACGGTTCGGCCGCCGGTGCGGCGGCTGGTCGGGCGCGGGGCGCAGCCTCGGCGCCGGGATGGGAAGGCCCCGGGGCTTGTCACCGTCGACGGTGACGGACTCGCGGTAGTGGCGGATCTCCAGGGGCTCGCCGGTCACCAGGGTGTACGTGGCGACGCCCGGCTCGATCTCCACGCGCAGACGGCGGCCGAGGAGTTCCAGGGAGAAGGCGAGCCGACTGAACCGCTCCGGCAGCCGGGGCGCGAACTCCAGGGTGTCGCCGTGGTGGCGCATGCCCCCGAACCCGGCGACCAGGGCCATCCAGGTCCCGGCGAGCGAGGCGATGTGCAGGCCGTCGCGGGTGTTGTGCTCCAGGTCCTCCAGATCCATCAGCGCGGCCTCCACCAAGTAGTCGTAGGCGAGGCCCGGATGCCCGGCCTCGACCGCGATCACAGCCTGGCAGCAGGCCGACAGGGAGGAGTCCCGGACGGTGAGGGGCTCGTAGTAGGCGAAGTTGCGGGCCTTGTGCTCCTCGTCGAAGAAGGGGCTGCACTTGTACATCGCGAGCACCAGGTCGGCCTGCTTGACGACCTGTTTGCGGTAGATGTCGAAGTAGGGGAAGTGCAGCATCAGCGGGTACTGGTCGGGCCGGGTGGCGGCGAAGTCCCAGCGCTGGTAACGGGTGAACCCGGCGTTCTGTTCGTGGACGCGGAGTTCGTCGTTGTAGGGGATGTGCATGGCGTCGGCGGCGTCGCGCCAGGCCGCGCTCTCCTCGGCATCGACGCCGAGCTCCGCAGCTCGCCGAGGGTGGCGCCCGACGACGTCCGCGGCGGCCAGGAGGTTCGTACGGGCCATGAGGTTGGTGTACGTGTTGTCGTCGGCGACGGCACTGTATTCGTCGGGTCCTGTCACCCCGTCGATGTGAAACTTCCCCTGGTGGTCGTGGTGGCCGAGCGAGCGCCACAGGCGTGCCGTCTCGACCAGCAGCTCGACCCCGGTGTCGCGTTCGAAGCGCACGTCGCCGGTGACGGCGGTGTAGCGGACCACGGCGTCGGCGATGTCGGCGTTCACATGAAAGGCGGCCGTGCCGGCGGGCCAGTACGCCGAGCCCTCCGAGCCCTCGATGGTCCGCCAGGGGAACGCGGCGCCCCGCAGGCCGAGTTGGGCCGCCCGCTCGCGTGCGGCGGGCAGGGTGTTCTGGCGCCAGCGCAGTGCCTCGGCGACGGCGCCGGGCGAGGTGTAGGTGAGCAGCGGCAGCACGAAGGTCTCGGTGTCCCAGAAGGCGTGGCCGTCGTATCCGGAACCGGTGAGCCCCTTGGCGGGTATCGCGCGCTGTTCGGCGCGGGCACCGGCCTGCAGGACGTGGAAGAGGGCGAAGCGGACAGCCTGCTGGATCTCCTCGTCGCCCTCCACCTCGACATCGGCGCGCGCCCAGAAGCCGTCGAGATAGGCCCGCTGTTCGTCGACGAGCGCCTGCCAGCCGCCGTGCTCGGCCGCCGCGAGCGCCGCGTCGACCTGATCGCGTACGGCCGGCAGTGACCGGGTGCTCGACCAGCCGTACGAGACGACCTTCTCCAGACGCAGCTTCTGGCCGGGTGCCAGGACGGAGGTGACGGTGAGCCGGGCGACGTCGTCGCCGCTCTCGCTGCTCGTGGCGGTCGGCTCGGGCCCGTTGACGACATGGTCCGCGGCCGCGGCGACCCGCAGTCCGCTGCGCCGGGTGCGATGCACGAGCCGCAGCCGCAGGCCCGCCGCGAAGCGCTCCTCCGCCTCCAGTGGCGCCTGCAGGGCGATCGCGGCGCGCGGATCACCGTTGCGGCCGGGCAACTGCTCGTTGGCCACGAGCTCCGACTGGACGACCACGCGGACCCGGGCGTCAACGGCCTCCACCTCGTATGCGACGGCGGCGATCGCCCGCTGGGTGAAGGACACCAGCCGGGTGGAGCGCACCCGGACCGTGGAGCCGGCCGGTGAGGTCCACTCGCAGGTCCGGGTGAGCAGGCCGGTGCGCAGGTCGAGTACGCGTTCGTGGGAGCGCAGCCGTCCGTAGCGCAGATCGAACGGCTCGTCGTCGACCAGCAGACGGATGATCTTGCCGTTGGTGACGTTGATGACCGTCTGGCCGGACTCCGGGTAGCCGTATCCCGCCTCGGCGTAGGGCAGCGGGTGCACCTCGTGGACGCCGTTCAGATAGGAGCCCGGAAGGCCGTGGGGTTCGCCCTCGTCGAGATTTCCGCGCCAGCCGACATGTCCGTTGGAGAGGGCGAACACGGACTCGCTCTGCGGCAGGAGGTCGAGGTGGAGGTCGTTCTCTCGCAGGGTCCAGGGCTCGACGCCGTACGACGTGTGGGTGATCACGCCCGCTCCCCCAGTTCCGCCAGATCCCGTACGACGACGTCGGCGCCGTGTGCGCGCAGGGCGGCGCCCTGTCCGACCCGGTCGACTCCGACGACGTACCCGAAGTGGCCGGAGCGGCCCGCGTCCATGCCGGCCAGCGCGTCCTCGAAGACGGCGGCTTCCCGGGCCTCGACGCCGAGGTCCCGTGCGGCGGCCAGGAAGGTGTCCGGGTGCGGCTTGCCCGGCAGCTTCCGCTCGGCGGCGACGACGCCGTCGATGCGTACGTCGAAGAGGGACTCGGCGCCGACCGAGCGCAGGATGTCACGGCAGTTGGTGCTGGACGAGACGACCGCGGTCCGCAGCCCGCTCGCGCGCACCGCCTCGACGTATCGCAGCGTGCCGTCGTACGCCTCGACGCCGTCGCTGCGGATCAGCTCCAGCAGCAGGTCGTTCTTGCGGTTGCCCAGGCCCTGTACGGTCGCGCGGTCCGGTGGGTCGTCGGGCGCCCCCTCGGGCAGTTCTATGCCGCGGGAGGCGAGGAAGGTGCGGACGCCGTCGGCGCGGGGGCGTCCGTCCACGTACTCGTCGTAGTCGGCGGTGTCGTCGAAGGGACGGAATCCGTCGCCGTCGCGCTGCCGCAGAAAGTCGTCGAACGTCCGCTTCCAGGCCGCCGCGTGGACGACGGCGGTCTTGGTGATGACCCCGTCGAGGTCGAAGAGGCAGGCCAGGATTTCTTTCGGAAGACCGAGCTCTGTCATACGACGAGTGTGCCCCGGGGACCCGCGGCCAGTGGGTGGCGAACGACACACCGCATCGCGGCGGATCAGTCGTGCGGGTACGAATGGTGCTCGTGGGCGACCCGCCAACGCCCTTGTTCCTTGCGCAGTCCGAGCGTGAGCCGCAGGCGAAGGTCGGGTTGTTCGGCGAACTCCTTCGCGGTTCCGCAGCGCAGCAGGGCGTGCGCGTACGCCACGTCAGCGCCCGCGGTGACGTCGAGGGACTCGATCTCGAACGACGCGCCCTGCGCCTGCCACTCGAAGAACGGCGGCCAGGTATCGCGGTACGCGTTGATGCCGCGAACCCCTTCGTAGGGCGGCGGCACGTCGTACATCACGATGTCGTCCGTGTGGTCCACCAGCACACCGTCGAGGTCGCGCTGGTGAACGGCGGCGGCCCAGCGCTCGATGAGGGTGCGGATCTGCTCCTGGTCATTGTTGTTCACGGTCCATGCATGCCCCATCCCGTCCGGGACTTCTCAACCGCTGCTCGGCACGGATACTGAGACAATGGAATTCACCGTCTTCATGACCCTGCCCGGCCTGGTCATCCTGCTGACGCTGGTGGCCTTCGCCGATCAGCTGCTGCTCCGGGCGGGGCGGGCGGGCCTGCTGATGCGGGACGACCCGGAGGACGGGGCGCCGCCGATCCGGACGCCGGTCGATCTGGACGGCGGGACCGCGGTCGTGCGGATGCCGCGGGCCGGTCGGTAGGAGCGGCGCCGGTGGATGCGGAACAGGAAGTCGGGGAGACCGGGGCGCACGTGACCTTCGACGATCTCCTGAAGCGCGCGGCATCGCTCGTGCGTCCCGGGCGGCGCGCCCTCCTCGGTATCGCCGGCAGCCCCGGTGCGGGCAAGACGACGCTCGCCGAGCGTCTGGTCAGTCGGCTGAACGGTGCCGGTCCTGCCTGGGTCGCTCAGGTGCCGATGGACGGGTTCCATCTCGCGGACGTCGAGTTGGACCGCCTGGGCCGCCGCGACCGCAAGGGCGCTCCCGACACGTTCGACGCGGCGGGGTACGCGGCGCTGCTGCGCCGGCTGCGCGAGGACGAGGACGACCTCGTCTACGCGCCCGGCTTCGAGCGGATCCTGGAACAACCGATCGCGGGTGCCGTCCCCGTGCCCCGCACCGCCCGCCTCGTCGTCACCGAGGGCAACTACCTGCTCCTTCGGGATGCCGCCTGGGCTCGCGCCCGTGCGCAGCTCGACGAGGTCTGGTTCTGCGAGCTCGACGAGGCCGAACGCGTGCGGCGTCTGGTCGCCCGGCACGAGGAGTTCGGCAAGGACCACGACACGGCGGTGGCGTGGGTGCTCGGCACCGACCAGCGCAACGCCGACCTGGTCGCCGCGTCACGGGAGCGCGCCGACCTGGTCGTCGATGCGGCGGTCAGCGAGGGTGGAGCTCCAGTTCGGGTTCCCCTCGCGGATCGCCCGCAGGATCGCCGATCCGTGCGGTGAACGTCTCGGTGCGGATGGTCAGTTCCGCCGAGGCGCGCTCGAAGGCGGGGGTGAAGGTGCCGCCGGGGCCATAACGCACCGCGAAGACGTGCAGGTCCTCGGGAGCGCCGGGAGCCGGGTCCGCTTCGAGGGCCGTGGAGGCGACGAGGTGCCGCCAGCCGTCGTCCGGGTTGCCGTAGCCGCGCGGGTCGGCCGCCAGAGCGAAGGCCGCCAGCTCCTGGGTCGTCTCCGAGCGGGCGTCGAAGTGGTCGGCGCCCTCCGCCGGCGGGTGCGTCAGCCTCAGGGCACCCGCGGACGTCATGTCGGACTCCGCGGTTCGGCGCACCCGGTCGCCGTCGTCCTTGGCGTACGGCAGCCCGGCGAGCAGGTAGGGGGTTCCCTCCAGCCGTTCCACGGCGACCGTCACCCACAGGCTCGTGCCGTCCGTGACGTACAGGGACCGGACGTGGCGCAGAACGTGGTCGCGGCCGACGACCGGCTTGGTGACCAGCTTGGCCGTCAGCGCGTCGGTACGGAGGTCGCGTACGCGGACCTCGCCCATGGGGCGGCACAGCAGGAAGCCGTCGACGACCGGGCCGAACCCGTGCTGGCGGTTGACCGCAGCGGGCAGGTAGTACGTGCCCGCCGCCTCCACCAGCGACGGGGTCATCCGGTCGTCGAAGGCCACCGAAACCGCGCCCGCGCGGAGTTGATGGCGCAGGGGTTCCTTCGAGGGCGGGCGGTGCCAGCGCGTGGTGTCCTGGATCTGCCAGACCAGCATGAAGGCGAAGTGGCCGTCGATGCCGCCGTCCCGTTGGACCGCGTGCCGGCCCCAGCGGGTGTCTGCCCGGTAGCGGCCGAGGTCGGCCCCGATGCGGTGGCCGAAGTAGCGCAGACCGAGCACGGACTCGAAGCCGGAGTGCTGTTCGCTGTAGCGGGGGCCGCCGTTGTCGTAGCCTCCGACGGTCAGGCGCGCGTCGATGTAGCGAGCGAGGGCGTCACCGTCCTCGGCGAAGATCTCCTCGCCGCTGATCCGGTGGGCCTGAGCGAGGAAGGACAGGGAGATCGGGCCGTAGTTGTTGTCGTACGCTCCGCCGTGCTCCGGGGGCAGGAGCGCGCCCCGGTCGCGCACCCGGCGGGCGCGGATCTCGTCGACGTACAGGCTCATCGCCCGTGCGCGGACCGGCTCCCCTACCGGCGACGGGAGATGCCGGGCGAGCATGAGGCCGCCGACGACGCACCCGATCGCCTGGTTTCCCGCCTCCTGCGGGTTGAAGAAGGTCACCTCGGTCAGCCATCGCCAGTAGCCGTGGGCCACCTCGACGAGTTCCTGGCGCAGTTCGTCGTGGACGATGCCGTCCGCCGTGTCGAGGACGTTGACCGCCTGGAGCAGTGCCCACACGGTGCTCGGCCAGTCGCCGACGGGGTGGGCGCCCGCTTCCAGAACGTAACGGGCGTACGGTTCACCGGAGTTGCGGCGCCGCAGGTTCGGATAGCCGGGGTTGTCCTCGGTGAAGACCCGCTCGCGCAGATGGAACTTCAGGCTGCGGAGCACGGCCTCGGGCAGGCGGGGATCCTGGGTGCGCTGCCAGGCGAGCGCCAGCAGCGCGGTGATGCCGAGTGAGGTGTCGCCGATGTCGTCGAGGGCGGCGGGGTGTTCGAGACTGCCTTCGGGGGTGAGGCGGGCCAGCGCCTCCTCGGCGACGGCGGTGAGGACGGCGTCGTACGCGGCCGGATCGTCCGGGAGGTCGTGCAGCGGGCCGCGCTGGTGGGGAAGATGCACCGGATGTCAGCCCTTCATGCCGGAGGTCGCCAGGCCCTCCACCAGTCTCTTCTGGAAGATGAGGAAGCAGATGAGCGTGGGCAGGAGGGCGAGTGTCGACATGGCGAACATCGCGCCGTACGACGAGCCGCTGGTCTTGTCCAGGAACAGGGTGAGGCCGAGCGGCACGGTGAAACGGGCGTTCTGCTGGAGGTAGACGAGCTGGCTGAAGAAGTCGTCGTAGGTCCAGATGAAGGTGAAGATCGTGGTGGTGACCAGTGCCGGGCGCATAAGCGGCAGGATGATCTTCAGGTAGATCTGCAGCGGGTTGGCGCCGTCCATCATGGCGGCCTGGTCGAGTTCGCGCGGAATGGAGCGGATGAACTGGACCATCAGGAAGATGAAGAAGGCGTCCACCGCGAGGAACTTCGGCACGATCAGCGGCAGGAAGGTGTTGATCCAGTTCAGGTTGTAGAACAGCGTGTACTGCGGGATCAGCGTGGCCTGCATGGGCAGCATCAGCGTGCCGAGCATCAGGCCGAACCAGATCTTCTTGCCGCGGAACTCGAAGCGCGCGAAGGCGTAGGCGGCGAGCGAGCAGGAGATCACGTTTCCGATCACCGCGCCGATCGTGACGATCAGCGAGTTGGTGATGTAGAGCGAGAAGGAGTTGCCCGAACCCTTCCAGCCCTCGGAGTAGTTCTGCGGGTGCAGCTTGTTCGGGATCAGACCGGGGTGGGTGAAGATCTCGGTGTCGGGCTTGAGCGAACTGCTCAGCATCCACAGCAGCGGGTACAGCATGACCAGCGCCACTCCGACGAGCAGCGTGTGGATCAGGATGCGGCGGGGGCCCTTGAGGGCGCGCAGCCGCTTCAGCGGCGACGCGGCCGCAGTGATGGCGGACATGGGGTACGTACTCTCCTCACCGACGCTCAGTCGTCGTAGTGGACCCAGTAGCGGCTGGCGATGAAGTTGACCGCCGTGAAGCCGGCGATGACCAGGAACAGCACCCAGGCCAGCGCCGAGGCGTACCCCATCTGCAGGTCGGTGAAGCCCTTCTTGTACAGGTAGAGCGAGTACAGCATGGTCGAATTGAGCGGTCCGCCGGTGCCGTTGCTGATCACATAGGCGGGAGTGAAGCTCTTGAACGCGTCGATGATCTGCAGGACCACATTGAAGAAGACGATAGGAGTGAGCAGCGGCAGCGTGATCCTGAAGAACCGGGTCACGGCTCCCGCGCCGTCGATCGCCGCCGCCTCGTAGACGTCCTTGGGCAGTTGCTTCAGTCCGGCGAGGAAGATGACCATCGGCGTGCCGAACTGCCAGACGGCCAGCAGGACCAGGGTGTAGATCGAGGTGTCGGGGCTGGAGATCCAGTCCTGGCCCTTGATGCCGAACCAGCCGAGGAAATCGTTGAACAGGCCGTCGCCGCCGAAGATCTGCCGCCACATGATGGCGATGGCCACCGCGCCGCCGAGCAGCGACGGCAGGTAGAAGGCGGCGCGGTAGACGCCGATGCCGCGCAACGGACGGTTGAGCAGCATCGCCACGGCGAGCGCGAGGGCCAGTTTCAGCGGTACCGAGACCACCACGTAGACGAGCGTGGCGTGCACCGAGTCCCAGAAGTTCGGGTCGTCGGTGAACATCCGCCGGTAGTTGTCCGCGCCGACCCACTTGGCGGGAGACAGCAGGTCGAAGTCGGTGAAGGACAGGTAGAGCGAGTCGAGCATCGGGTAGATCGTCAGACCGAACAGGCCGACGAACCAGGGGGCCAGGAAGAGATACGGCCACCAGCCTCCACCGCGCCGTCGGGCGGCGCGGCGGCGCAGACGTTCACGCTCGCGCTGGTCGGACGGGGTCGGGGGAACCGTAGGCTCCTTGACGACCTCGCCGGTCTCGGTGGTGGTCATGCTCATCTCCCTGGCCCTCTCCCGGTCCTTGCGTGTACCGCGCCCGGCCGCGGCCTTCGCCGCGGCCGCCGCGACCTCTACTGCGACAGGATCGACTGCGCCTGGTCGAAGAAATCGCCGAGCTGCGCCTTGATCGTCTTCTTGCCGAAGGCGATGGCGAGGTTGGACTGGAACAGCAGGTCCCAGATCTGGTCGGCGCCCTTGGGCGGGGCGGCGGGGGCGGGCAGCGCGTCGGTCGCCTTGCCGACCCGCTTGGAGATGTAGTCGGCCACGTCCATGGACTTCTTGTCGGTGTCCGACAGGTCCGGGGAGACGATGGAGCGGGCCTTCTCGGTGGGCGGGATGCCGCGCAGCAGCTGCATGTCCTTGATCGCCGTCTTGTCCTGCGCGAAGAAGCTCATGATCTTCACCGAGTCGGCGATGTGCTTGCTCGCCTTGGTGGCGCTGAGGAGGACGCCGCCATTGACGAAGTTGCCCTCACGGGCTCCCGACCACTGGCCCTGCGGAGTGGGCAGGAAGTCCAGGGTCGCGTCCGTGATCGCGCCGCCGGCGCCGTAGACGCCGGAGTCGAAGGTGAGCAGCGTCTTGCCGATCACGACGCCGTTCTTGGTGAGGTCGTTATGGGCGGCCGAGGTGACGGCGGCACCCGGGGACGCCTTGTCCTTGCGCATCTCGGCCCAGTACTCCCACCACTCCTGGAGGGTGTCCGAGGTGAAGCCGAGCTTGGTGCCGTCGGTGGAGAAGAAGGGCTGGCCCTTCTCGCGGGCGAAGACCTCGAACGCCTGGAGGGTGCCGCCACCGCCGTCGTCGACGCCGAACATCTTGCCGCCGCTGGCCTTGTTGACCTTGACGGCGAACGCCTTGAGGTCGGCCCAGGTCCACTCGCGGTCCGGCTCATCCAGGCCGAGCTTCTTGATGCCGGAGACATTGGCGGTGAGGACGTTGACGCCGATGCCGGAGGGCACGCCGTACAGCTTGCCGTCGACCGTGCCGGCCGCGAGCAGTGTCTTGGAGAAGCCGGTCAGGTCCAGCGACTTGCCGACGTACTCGTCGAGCGGGGCGATGACTCCCTTGCGGGCGTACTGGGCGACCAGCGCGGTGTCCATCTGGAGCAGGTCGGGGGCGCTGCCGCCGGCGACTTGGGTGTTGAACTTGTCGAAGTAGCCGTCGTAGCCGGAGTAGCGCTCCTCGAGCTTGATCTTCGAGTTGCTCTTCTGGAAGGTGGCGAGCGCCTTCTTGTAGGCGTTGTGACGGTCATCGCTGCCCCACCACGTCATGGTCAGCTTGTCGCTGGTGGTGCCTGCGCCGGTGCCCCCGGCGCAGGCGCTCAGCGAACCGCCGATCGCGGCCGCGGCAGCCATGCCGCTCGCCGTGCGGAACAGGGTCCTGCGCGAGATCTGGTGACCCACCGGGTCCTCCTTGATGTGCGTGACGGATTCCCCGGCCGGTCGATGCGGCACGGGTCTGTTCTGTCTCGGAGTGCGCCTCCGGCGGCACGGCCTCGCCCAGCCGCACCGCCCTCACGGGTGGGGCTCCCGGCCACCGTGGGCCCACCGCACGAGCACGCCCTCGTGCGGCTGCCGTACCTCGCGTACGGACGGGACGCTCACCCCAAGTCGGCGACCCGGCCGACTTAGAAAGCGCTTGTCCGGACATTGGCAGACCGAGCCGGAAGCCGTCAATCCTTCACCCACGAGCCACCGGTCACGGTTTGGATTCCCCGGGCGACCGCGAGCCGGGCGGCGCCCACGACGGTACCGGCGTCCCCGACCGTGCTGCTGACCACCTCGGTGGGCCAGCTCAGCCGCGCCAGTTCGGCCCGCACACCCGGCAGGAGCTGCGGGTCCGCACCGGTGCTGCCGCCCAGCACGATGAGCCCCGGGTCCAGCACGGCGGCCACGGCGGCGGCGAGCCGCCCCACGTCGGCGGCATGACGGCCGACCATGGCACGGGCCGTGGCCCGGCCCTCCCCGGCGAGGGCGAAGAGCTGCTCGGCGGTGCCGGGGAACGGGCCGTCGGCGTCCCGCCAGGCCTCAGCGGCACGGCGCAGCAGCGAGCGCGAGCCGATGCGCTCCTCCAGCGCCTCGCGCCGCGGTTCGCGACCCTCGTCCCACGGGTAGGGCAGCCGGGCCACCTCTCCCGCGGCGCCGTTCGCCCCGCGCAGCACCTGGCCGCCGATGACGATGCCGAGGCCGATGCCCACGCCGATGCGCAGATAGCCGAAAGTCTGACGGCCGCGGGCGGCACCCTCGTGCAGCTCCGCGAGCGCGGCGCAGTTGACGTTGTTCTCGAGGTGGACGGGAACACCCGGCGGCAGCGCGACGGCCATGGCATCGAAGACGGGCCCGGCCTTGGCGGTCGCGGGGCGCATACCGGTGCCGTCCTGGTCCTGTGCGGTGACGTCGCCGACGGCGACGACGATGGCGCGCAGTGGGCCGTCGGCGGGCAACCCGGCGAGCGCCGTGCGTACGGCCTCGGCGGCGTGCGCCCGGGAGCTGGTGCCCTGGGCGAGCAGGGTGCCGTCCAGGGCACAGCCGCGCACCTGGGTGCGGGCGGGACCGAGGTCGACGGCGAGTACGGCCCCGGCGGCCGGCCCGAGTCCGTAGATGGCGGCAGAACGGCCGGTGCCGCCCGAGACGGTACCGGAGCGGGCGGCGAGCTCGGCCGCCTCGAGCTCGGCCATCGCGGCGGAGACGGTCGGCTTGGAAAGGCCCGCACCAGCCGCCAGCTCGGGACGGGTGGCGGTGCCCACCGCAGCCAGTACGGCGAAGACCGCGCCCGCGCTCTCACTCAGCCGCCCCATGCCTTCGCCCAGGTCGTATGCCACAGCTCTCCCACACATCGTCGGACCCCGCCAAACCTCTTGACGCACTCTACTTCGTTAGTTAATTTCCTAACGAACTTCGCGGTACTCGCCTGCCGTGGCCCGTCAGAGGCCCGTCCCGGGGCTTCCCGAATGCTTCAACTCCGGTTTGTCCAGACACGGTTCGCCCGCCGTTCGCATGTCGGTCCAGCGACGAAAGAGGTTCCGTGCAGGACTTCACGCCCCTCGTGGTCGGTATCGACGTGGGCGGCACCAAGACCCATCTCCGTGCCCGCGCGGGACAGCGTTCCGTCGCGGATCACGTCCGTACGAGCAGTGGATGGCGGCCGCACGACCCGGCCGTCGCCGCCGCGTGGCTGACCGCACTGGTCGGTGACGCGCTGCCACCCGGCACACGTCCGTCCGCCGTCGCCGTGGGCGGGCATGCCTGCGAGACGCCCCGCCAGTGCGAGGAGATCCGTGTCGCGCTCCGGGAGCTGCTCGATGTGCCCGCGCTCGTCGTGGGTGACGCCGAACTCCTGGTGCCCGCCGCGGGGCTGGACAAGGGCGTCGGTCTGGTCGCCGGTACGGGTTCGGTGGCGGTGGGCCGGCTCGCCGACGGCAGCCCCGTTCAGGTCGGCGGCTGGGGTGCGGTGCTCGGCGACGAGGGCGGTTCGGCCGGCCTCGTCCGCGAGGCGGCGCGGGCCGCGTGGGCCGCGCACGATCGCGGCGAGGACCCGGACGCGCTGGCTCTGGGACTCATCGCCGCGTTCGAGGTGAGCGAAGTGCCCGCGCTCGGCGCGGCGTTGGAGAGCGCCACGGACGTGTCCGCCGAGTGGGGGCGGCACGCACGAGTGGTGTTCGCGGCCGCCGAGGCGGGCTCGGCGCTTGCCCGCCGGGTGATCGCCGAGGGCGGACGATCGCTCGCCGCGCTCGCCGCGCGGCTCGCCGAACGCGGAGTCGCCGTCGACGACGTCGTGGTCGCGGGCAGCACCGCTCTCGCCCAACCCGCCCTGTACGACGCCTTCGTGGCGTCGCTGGCCGAAGCCGTTCCGGGCGCGCGGCCGAGGCCTTTGCGGGTGCCACCCGTCGAGGGGGCGGTGGCGCTGGCCCGTTCACTCGTATGACATGCCTCGGACGCCGAGCCCTACCCGGCCCGACATGACTCGGCCGTAGATCTTCGCTCGTACGCCACGCCCTCACCACGGGACACCTGCGACTGACACGTCTCACGTGTTCCCCGACGTCCGGTCCATCGAACGACCTCCCACCGGCCGAACGGCCGGAGAACTCGAGAGAGGCACATCCATGCCGTCACCAGCCGGGCACCGCGCCACCTCGTCGGCCGGTCAGCTCACCGTCAACAGGCGGGGGTTCCTCAGAACCTCGCTGGGCGCGTCGGCCGGTCTGCTGGCCGCTCCGACCGTCGTCACCTGGCTCGCCGCCGCGGACGCGAAGGCCGCCACGTCTCCCGCCGCGTTCGTCGACGACTACACGACCAACGTCCTGACCAATCTGACGCCCGAGACCAACGCGGTGGTCCGGATCCTCGGCGGCATGGCCGAGGTGTGGAAGACAGGTGGCGCCTGGAACTCCGGCACGCCGCTGCTGCCCGAGGTGCTGCGCGCCAACATGCGCTACTGCGCCCGGATCACCGCCGCCCGCACCGACGCGCAGGCGAAGGAAGCGTTCATCTACGACCGCCAGCACCAGAGTTACGCGATGATCGCGGGCCTGGGTCCACTGGCCGACCTGTACAAGTCGGGTGCCCAGGCGGTCACGTCGATCACCAGCGCGCCGGACGGCACCCCCGCCGGGAAAATCAACGACGCGGTGCCCGCCGACGCTCCGGCCGGTTCCGCGCTCGGCGCGGGCTCGCACACCTCTGCGCTCGGCAAGGTGGCCGAGCTGGTCGACACGGTGCGTGGCCAGTTCGCCTCGGGCAACCCCGCCAAGTACGCCTACCAGTACCCCCGTCCATGGCGCATGAACGAGGACAGCGAAGTCGTCGACACGGGCAAGGCCGACGCGCTCGGCTTCCCCGTCTACGACTCCGACGTGATCGTCGCCCCTCAACTGCTGTGGCAGCGCGGCACGACGCCGACCGACGACGGCGGCTTCCCCAGCGGGCACACCAACGCCTTCCACCTGGCGGCCCTGGCGTACGCGTACGCCGTGCCGGAGCGCTTCCAGGAGCTGGTGGCCCGTGCCTTCGAGCTCAGCCACACCCGCATCATGGCGGGCATGCACTCCCCCGTCGACGTCATGGGCGGCCGGATCATGGCCACGGCCCTGGCCGCCGCCACGCTCGCCGATCCGCAGTACGCGGACCTCAAGGCCGCGGCGCGCGCCCAGGCCGCCGCGTACTTCCAGCAGCGGACCGGTACGACGGCGGACACGCTGTACGCCTACGCGCACACGGCCGGCGTCAACTCCGACCCGTACGCAGACCGGGCCGCCAACGCCCACGCGCTCAGGCCGCGTCTGACGTACGTGCTGACCCGGCACGGCCGCTCCGAGGACATGACCGTGCCCAAGGGAGCCGAGGTCCTGCTGGAGACACGCCTCCCCTACCTCGACGCCGCACAGCGCCGCGAGGTGCTCCGCACGACCGCCCTCCCCTCCGGGTACGTGCTGCTCGACGGCTTCGAGCAGTGGGGGCGCCTCGACCTCTTCGCCGCCGCCGACGGGTACGGCGCGTTCGACTGCGACGTGACCGTCACCCTGAACGCGGCCGACGGCGGCTTCGGAGCGGCCGACTCCTGGCGCAACGACATCTCCGGCCGCGGTGGCCTGGTCAAGCGCGGCAGCGGCTCGCTGACCCTGACGGGAGCCAACTGTCACACAGGCGGCACGGTGCTGGAGGAAGGCCTGCTGACCGCCGGTTCCTCGGGTGCTCTCGGGCACGGTGACGTCCGGGTGGAGGGCGGCACGCTGCGGGTGGCTCCGTCGACGACCGCCCGTGTACGCGGCGCCTATGCGCAGGCATCCGGCGCGACCTTGGAGGTGACGCTGCGCGAGGGCCGCACCCCCGCGCTGTCGGTGGACCGACGGGTGCTGCTGGACCGGGAGACCACGCTCTCACTGCGGCTGGACACCGAACGTCCGCCGGCCGTCGGGACCACGATTCCGGTGATCCGCACGTCGACGCTGCGGGGCCGGTTCGGACGGATCGACGCGCGGGCTGACGGGTACCGGGCGGTGCCGGTGTACACGGCCGAGGGGTTGTCCGTACGGCTGACCAAGCACTGATCCTCGTACCCGAGTGTGTGAAGGGCCGATGTGTGAAGGGCCGACGGCCGACACCGTCGGCCCCCGCGCATGTCCTGCGACAGGTCGGTGTCCGATTCCCGCCGGACGGAGTGCCGGACAAGCGGCAAAATTACTGATGGGAGCGATCCCGGCACCGCTTGAAGCACTCCTGAGAGGACCCTTCCGATGACGGTCTGCACGACCATCGACAGCCCCCTGGGCGAGCTGTTGCTCGTGGGCGAGGAGTCGGCCACCGCGAGGGGCGGCACGGCACTGGCCTCGCTGTCCATGCCCGGCCAGAAGCGCGGGGCCGTCGTCCAGGACGACTGGGTCGAGGACGCGGACGCGTTCGCCGAGATCGCCTCCCAGCTGCGCTCCTACTTCGACGGCACGCTGACCCACTTCGACATCGAGTACGTCATGCGCGGCAGCGACTTCCAGCAGCGCGTGTGGAAGGCCCTGGAGACGGTCCCGTACGGGACGACGGTCAGCTACGGCGAGATCGCCGCGCGGATCGGCGCGTCGCGGGCCGCGGTGCGTGCCGTGGGTACGGCGATCGGCGCGAACCCGTTGCTGGTCGTGCGCCCCTGCCACCGGGTGATCGGCGCGAGCGGTGCGCTCACCGGCTATGCCGCGGGCCTGGAGCGCAAGCGGCAGCTTCTGGATCTGGAGAGCGTGGGTTCGTGAGGGTTCGGCTCCTGAGCAGAAGTGATCTTCAGGGAGCCTCACCCAGGTCGTGCTCGCCATGTCCTCTTCAGTGGCGTTGGCGCACGGCGGATTTGACGACGTGGCGCGGGGCGTCGGCGTACAAGTCCGGGCGCAGCACGGCCAGGACGGCTGCCGCGACAGCCGCCGTGAGCAGCCAGGGCTCCTGGCAACCGCCCGCGGGGCCCCTCACCGCACGCGCTCGGCGAGCTTGGTGGCCCTGCCGAGCAACCATTCCAGCGGACCCCGCCGGAAGGAGCGCGACCACAGCGTCGCGAACACGGTCACGGCCACGATGAAGCCGAGCAGGACGTGCAGCGGCGAGCCGGGCAGTTCCTCGATGCCGAGAACGCGGATGCCGATGATGTGGAAGACGTACGCGGAAAGGGACATGGCGCCGACGGCGACGACCGGGCGGGCGAGCCCGCGGAAGCGCGGGAAGGCGTCGGTTGCGGCGAGGCAGGCGGTCAGGACGACGATGGCCACCCCCGTGTTGGCCATGACGGAGAGCGTCGTCTCGCTGTGCGGGGATGCCGCCAGCAGCCAGGCGGGGGTGTCACCTGTCGGGTAGCCCGCGGTGTCGGACCACCAGGCGGACATGCCCGATCCGCCGTCGCCCCCACCGGAGGCACTGATGGCCGAGGCGGCACCGGGGACGAGGTGCAGGGCGAGCCAGGAGCCGCCGTATCCGAGCACGGCCAGAACGCCGCCCATGACCGCGAGGCGGATGCGCACGGCCGTGGACGCCAGGTCGAGCCGGGCCACGGCCATGCCCGCGATGACGAAGGGGATCCAGGCCAGTGCCGGGTAACCGCCGGTGAAGAGCAGCGAGACGATGCCGTCGGCGTCGGCGGGCCAGGCCCAGATACCACCCGGACCGCCGCCGGCACTGCCCGAGTCGAGGGCGCGCTGCACCACGTACAGAATCTGCGGGAGGATCAGCACGCTGCTCGCGGCGATGATCGCCAGCGGGCGGGCGCCGAGCCGGTACAGCGGCAGCACCAGGAGGAAGTACAGGCCGTAGAAGGCGAGGATCACGTCGACGGGGGTTCCGCTCAGGGTGAGCGCGGTGCCCAGGACCAGCAGGATGACGGCCCTGATCACCACCTTGGCGACTGCCTGGCGACCCGCCCGGCCCGTCTTCGGCGTCCTCCGACCCGTGATCAGAATGATCGAGAACCCGGCCAGGAATGCGAAGAGCGCGGAGGAGCGGCCGTGCGCGACCTCCATGAGGAAGCCGTCCGCGCCGCCCTCGGAGGGGTCGGGGCCGACATGGGCCGCGTACATCCCGAAGACGGCGATTCCGCGGGCGAGATCGACGCCGATGAGGCGTCCGAGCGAGGAGCGGTCGCTCGTGGACGCCTCGGGTGCGGTCCGGGCAGCGAGTTCCGCACCCGCGTTCTGTGTCATGTCTTCAGGCTGGAGGGAACGCCGATCGGCGGGTATCCGGCAGGCGTCCGGTCCCTACCCGCCGGGTGGCGGGTACGGACCCCGGTGGCCGGGGGCCGCATCCGCGGCTGCCCACTCGATGCCTTCGGGCGGCGAGCGCCCGAGCCGCCTCGTGGAGTGCGGCTCCCAGTGGCGGGCTCCCCCATTTGGTGCATTCATGGATGGAAACGCCGGTTCCAGCAGGCGATGCAGCGAGCTCATGCCATCCGGCGGAGATGCGTGACAGCAGCCGATCGAGAGCTGAGGTAACTCTCCTGGACTTCGTCAAGGGATAGCCCACGACGTCATGCCGGGTGTCGACGCGGCGGCCTGCGGCGTCGACACCGACAGGCACCGGGCACCCTTGTCCGCAGCCGGACCTCGCGTGCCGTGTCGTCGTACCGCGTGAGCGCGGCGGCCATTACAGCTCAAAGCCGGTTCCCCCTCCCCCGGACGACTGGAACCGTCCCCCCAGGTGGCTGGAGTGTCCGGTCGGCGCGCTCGGTGAGGCGGGGCTCGTTCTAGGGTCAGGGCTACGACATCCATGTGCGGCCCCAGACGTACGCACGACGAACGACGAGGCGGCGGAACGCGCGTGATCCGGGTAGTGGTGGTGGACGACGAGGCCCTGGTGCGCTCCGGATTCGAGCTCATTCTGAGCGCGGCCGACGACATCGAGGTCGTCGCGACCACGGCGGGCGGGGAGGCGGTGGACGCGGTGCTGCGGGAGCGGCCGGACGTCGTGCTGCTGGACATCCGGATGCCGGACGTCGACGGGCTGACCGTGCTGCGCAGGCTTCGGGCGGTGCCGGACGCCCCGGTGGTGGCGATGCTGACGACGTTCGACGCGGACGAGTACATCCTCACCGCGCTGCGCTCCGGCGCCGCGGGGTTCCTGCTCAAGGACACCGAGCCCGACCAACTCGCCCAGCTCGTCCGCACGTTGGCCGCGGGCGGTGTCGTGATGTCGCCGAAGGCGTCCCGTGCCGTCTGGCAGAGCCACCCCGGAGCCGCCGACGTCGACGATGCGGAGGCCGCCCGCGTCGGACGGCTCACCGAACGCGAACGCGAGGTGCTGGTGCTGATCGCGGACGGACTGTCCAACGCCGACATCGGTACGCGCATCCACCTCAGCGCGGGCACCGTCAAGGACCATGTCAGCGCGATCCTCACCAAACTGCGGGTGGGCAGCCGGGTTCAGGCGGCGCTGCTCGCCCAGCGGGCCGGTCTGCTCGACGAGCGGAACCGGGCGGAGTCCGGGCGATGACCACGGGCAGGGGGTTGTGGCCGCGCGGGACGGGCAGAGGGGGCCGGGCACGTGCAGCGGGCCAGGAGTTCTCGACGCAGGCCACGGGCGACGAGTCCCGGGCGCGCGCGACGAGCAAGGAGGTGCGGGGGCGCGTGACCGGCGGGGGCTTCTGGGCGCGCATGCCGGCTTGGGTCGTCGACGGCGGGCTCGTCCTTCTCGCGGCGGTGGACGCCTGGCTGAATCTGTTGGACGCGACCCGTCTCGCGGTGGCGCCGGCCGCGGTGGCCTGCGCGGCGCTCGCCTTCCGCCGGCGCTTCCCGCTCGTCGTCTTCCTGCTCACGCTCCCCGCCTGCGTGATGGTGGACATCGTGGTCGCCCCGCTCGCCGCGCTGTTCACCCTGGCCGAGCGGTCGCGTGATCGTCGCCTCCTCGTCGGCTGCGCCGTCCTGTTCGCCCTCGCCTCCGCCACGCCATGGCCGCCGGACGACCTCTCCTCGCACGACCGCACTTGGACCCTGATCTACTTCGTCTACACCCTGGGCACCGCCGCCGCCCCCGTTCTGCTGGGCCAACTCGTACAGGCGCGCGGGGATCTGTCCCACCGGCTCGTGGAGATCGAGGAGGCGCGGGAGCAGGAAAGGCTGCTGCACTCCCAGGCGGTGCTGGCCCGTGAACGCGCCCAGCTCGCCCGTGAGATGCACGACGTCGTCTCGCATCAGGTCAGCCTGATCGCCGTACAGGCCGGGGCCCTGCAAGTGGCGTCCAAGGATCCGGACTTCCGGGAGGGCGCCCGCACCATCCGCTCGCTGAGCGTCGACACCCTCGACGAACTGCGCCACATGGTCACGCTGTTGCGCGCCTCGGGCGGCCGCGCCACCGAGCTCACCCCGCAGCCCACACTCGCCGATCTCCGCAAACTCGTCTCGACGAGCGGCATCGAGACGGCACTGACCGGCGAACTCCCCCCCGACATCCCCACCCCCGCCCAGCGCGCCATCTACCGCACCGTGCAGGAAGCCCTCACCAACGTACGCAAACACGCGCCCGGCGCCACCGCGACCGTCCTGCTCGGCAACGACGGCGACCACTTCGGCGTGACCGTCACCAACACCTCCCCGACGCGGCCGTCCCTGCCGCTGCCCGGCTCGTACCAGGGACTGATCGGTCTCCGGGAGCGCGCCGAACTCCTCAACGGCACCTTCGAGTCGGGGCCGACCGCCGAAGGCGGCTACCGGGTCACGCTCCGCATTCCGGCCCACTCGGACTGAGCGACAAGGCGGCCCGCAATCCGCGGCGACCTTCGTGGCTCCTGGCCGTGATCGACGGTGAGTGCTACGGCGATGTCACACTCCGGCCCTCTGCGGCCCTCTTGGTTGGGGATGCCGACACGCACGGGAGGCCCGTATGAAGGCGAAGGTCCAGTCCGCGATCGGGCTGTCCGCCGGGACGATCGAGTACACGGACACCGGCGGCGACGGCCCCGTGCTGGTGCTGCTGCACGGTCTGATGATGGATGCCTCGCTGTGGGACGGGCCGGTCGCAGACCTGTCCGCCGACCATCGATGCGTGGTGCCGACGCTCCCTCTCGGTGCTCATCGCCGGGCGATGCGCACCGACGCCGATCTTTCGCTGCCCGGGGTGGCCCGGCTGGTCGTCGAGTTCCTCGACCGCCTCGATCTGCGGGATGTCGTCCTCGTCGGCAATGACACCGGTGGGGCGCTCGTGCAACTGCTGATGTGCGACGGCGGGGCTCGGGTGGGAGGGGCCATCCTCGTCTCGTGCGACGCGTTCGACAACTTCCCGCCCGGGCTGACGGGCAGGACGCTCGTTCTCTCCGGCAAGCTTCCGCCCCGGCTGTTCGGGCTGTTCATGCGGCAGATGCGGCTGAGGATGCTCCGACGACTCCCGATCGCCTTCGGCCGGCTGACCCGACGAGGGGACGCGGCGACCGCGCGCTGGATCGGGCCCGTGCTGCGGCAGCCCGAGATCCGCCGCGACACCGTCCGCGTTCTGCGCGCCGTGCGGGCCGACCCCGGTCTCCTGCTGGTCACGGCCGAACGGCTGCCCGGCTTCGAACGGCCGGCCCTCGTCGTCTGGGCCGGCGAAGACCGCGTGATGCCGCCCGAGCACGGCCGACGCCTCGCCGAACTCCTTCCGCACGGCCGACTGGCCGAGGTCGCGGACAGCTACACCCTCATTCCCCTGGACCAGCCGACGGAGCTCGCCCGGCTGATCCGGGAGTTCACCCGCGCACCGCACACGAACTGACCATCCCGCCCGCGGCATCCGGCCGTTGTCCGCCGGATCACCTCGCCGCCTGGAGGAGCACCACTACCGTGCGGCCATGCCGGCTCAGATCGCTTCACAGCGACGCGGTTGCACGCTGTTTCACGACAGGGCCCCTACACATCGCTGCCGTCTCACGACGTGGTACGGGATTCGAGGGCGGCGCGGGTGTCGTTGCCGTAGACGCCGGCCTCGTCGCCCCGGATGCCGTACCAGAGCTGGAAGCGGGCCACTGCGGCGGTGAGCGTGGCGTCGTAGGTGCCGCTGGCGATGCCGTTGTCGTACACGTTCGGGATATGGAGGAGCCGCTCCTGGAGTTCGGTCACTTCGGGGCCCGTGTCTCCCTCCCGGAGGGTGCCCGCGCCGTCCGGGTCGGCGGACCGGGACGGCACCTGGGCGGCGGGCGTCGTCGAGGGCTGCGCCCCGGTCCGGGGTGCCTCGTCCTGCTCGTCGCTCGGCAGCAGCAGCGCGAGGGCGAAGCCGACCAGTGCCGCCGCAGTCACGGCGACGGCGATCGCGGCGCGCCGCAGGCCGGCACCGCGACCGAATCCGTGCCCGCCCCCGTACCGCCTCCCGGGTGCGGAGGAGCGCCCTCCTGTGCCCGCGACGTAGTCCGCCCCCGCCAGGACCGGCGGCAGCTCTTGAGTCTCGTACTCCTCGACCCCGTATTCCTCGGCCGCATATTCCTCCGGTGGCGGCAGCAGCCTTGTCGCGGTCGAGGGGACCGCCACCGACTCGTACCCCTCCTCGGAGTCGGCTCCCCCGTCGTCCTCGCGCACCTGCCTCAGCAGCTCCGCCAGCGCCTCCGAGCGGCGGCGGCGCTGGACATGGGTGGGTTCGAGCGCCGGGCGCCTCTCCGGCTGCCCGGGCTCGGGCGGCATCGACACACTGATCTCCTTCCGTGCGCGCGGTCTCCCGCCATCCCCGTTGAGTGATACGAGGGTGTGAGCCCGGCGGTTCAGCAGAACGCCACACCTCAACAAACGATCGATATGTTCAATTCGGTAAGAATTGTTGAGCGTTTGAACGTCGGCGTGCTAGAAACCGCCGTCATGACGACTCGTTGGTCACGCCGTGGCTTCCTGGCCGCAAGCAGCGGCACCGCGCTCACGCTCGGCGTGCACACCACCGCCGATGCCACTCCCCTCACCTCCACCGCCATCACCGAGAGCACCGAGACCTCCGAGGCCGCGGACGAGTTCGCGACCCTCCGCGCGAAGTGGCGCACCCTGATACTCGGCGAGGGATTCAGCCCCACCGCCGAACCCTTCAAGACCCGGCTCACCGAACTGGGCACCACCGCAAGCCAGTTGCGGTCCACGATGGCGCCGACGTCCGGCTCACTGTGGCCGGACCTGGTGTACGCCGACCCAGAACCCGACACCGACCAGGAGTCGTACGGCTACTCGGGCAACCTGAACACCAGCTACACAAGGCTCAACACGCTCGCCCAGGCCTACTCCCAACAAGGCACCGGGCTGACCGGCGACACCGGCCTCCGGGACGACATCCTGACCGGCCTCGATCACCTCTACTCCGAGGTCTACAACGAGAACCAGGCCCGCTACGGCAACTGGTACAGCTGGCAGATCGGCGCACCCCAGGCCCTGCTGGACGTCTGCGTCCTCATGTACGACCAGCTGTCGGCCACGCGAATCGCCAACTATCTCGCCGCGGTCGACCACTTCGTGCCGGACTCGGTGGTCTCCAGCTACAGCGGGACGAGCACGGGCGCCAACAGGGTCGATCTGTGCCGGGTGTTGGCGCTGCGCGGGGTCGTCGGTGCGAGCTCCGCGAAGATCGCCCTTGCCCGCGACTCGCTCTCTCCCGTCTTTCCGTACGTGAGCAGCGGAGACGGGCTGTACACCGACGGCTCGTTCATCCAGCACACCACCGTCCCCTACACCGGTTCATACGGTTCGGTGATGCTGGGCGGGCTCGGGATGCTCTTCGCGCTGCTCGCCGGGTCCACGTGGGCGGTCACCGATTCCAACCGGCAGATCGTCTTCGACGCGGTGGAGAAAGCCTGGGCGCCTTTCCTCTACAACGGTCTCGTCATGGACGGCGTGTCCGGGCGGGCCATCAGCCGGGGCCTGTCCGCGTCCGACGCCAAGCAGATCCAGCAGGACGACCATCTGCGCGGTCATCCGATCCTCGCGTCGATCGTGCTGCTCGGGCAGGGCGCGAGCAGCACGGAGAACGCCCGCTGGCGCGGCCTGGTGAAAGGCTGGATGCAGCGCGACTACTACAGCCCGCCGATGAGCAACCCTTCGCTGGGCCTCACAAGTCTGGCCCGGCTCAAGGGAGTTCAGGACGACACCGCGATCGCCGCGATCGCCGAGCCGACCGGCCACCGCCTGTTCACCAACATGTCCCGGGCCACCCACCGCCGGCCCGGCTGGGCCGCGTCGATCAGCATGGCGGACCGGCGGATCACGTACTACGAGACGGGCAACGGCGAGAACCTGCACGGCTGGCACACCGGTTCCGGGATGCTCTACTGGTGGGGCGACACGTTCTGCAACGGCCAGTACAGCGACGCCTTCTGGCCCACCGTCGACCCGTACCGGCTGCCCGGGATCACCGCCTCCCGCACGGTACTCGCGGACGCGGCGGGCGGTGACTGGGGCGCCTCCCTGCCGGACGTCAACTGGGTCGGGGGTGCCACCGACGGGCAGCGGGCCGCGATCGGCCAGTACCTCAAGGGCCTGCAGAGCACGCTGCTGGCGAAGAAGTCGTGGTTCTGTCTGGACGACTCGATCGTGTGTCTCGGCGCGGGGATCAAGTGCACGGACGGTACGACCGTGGAGTCGACGGTCGAGAACCGCAACCTCGGGCCCAGCGGCACCACCACCTTCACCGTGGACGGCACGGCGAAGCCCACCACGTACCCCTGGTCCGAAACGCTCACCGACGCGACGTGGGCGCACATCGGCGGCCACGGCGGCTACGTCTTCCCGGGCGGCGCGACCGTGAAGGCACTGCGCGCGGCGCGTGACGGCAAGTGGAGCGACATCAACAAGGGGGGCGCCACGACCGTCCTGAACCGCAAATACCTGACGATGTACGTCGATCACGGCACCGACCCGACGAACGCCGCGTACACCTATCTGCTCATGCCGGGCGCGACCGTCGCCCAGACGCAGACCCGCGCCGCCGCGACGAGCTGGCTGACGATCCTCGCCAACACGGACAACCAGCAGGGCGTCAGCGTGCCGTCGCTCGGTTTCACCGGGGTCAACTTCTGGTTCGGCGGCACGGTCGGCGATCTCACGGCGAGCAATCCGTGCTGCGTGATGATCACCGAGAAGAGCGACGGCACCGCGGTCATCTGCGTGAGCGACCCGATGCGCATGCAGACGAGCCTGACGCTCACCTGGAACAAGGCGGTCTCCTCGGTGACCTCCAAGCCGTCCACCGTCACCTCGGCGACCACCGGTTCCTCCCTGAAGCTCACCTTCGGCGACCTCAGCACCACCGCCGGCGTCACCCAGAAGATCACCGTCAAGCTCGGCTGAACCAAGGGTCGACGGGCCGGACCTGCCCCCTCGAAGAGATTTACGCCCGCGTCTCCGTGCCCCACTGCTCCGGCCCGACGCCGCGCCAGTCGATCAGTGGGGACACCGCCACGGTCACCGGGTCAATGTCCAAGCCCGCGCGCCTCAGGAATTCGGACAGGTCCTCCAGGCTGTGGGCCAGCCCGAGACTCTCACCGTTGACGCGAACCCGGCGGCCACCCGCCGGTGCAGGCGGAGACACGACCACAGGATGCAGTTCGGGCATGCTTCCAGCCTCACTCGTGCGATTCGGGCTTGCACGCGGGGTGCGCATGCGGGACCACCAGGCCTCTCCGGGCCCGGAGCCCCCTCAGGTCGTCAGGGAAGTGGTAGCGCGCCATGACAGTAATTCAATCACGTGTTCGATTCATGGTGCCAACAGGAGGCACAGCCGACACCGGCACAACCACCGCTCGCCTTGTGATTGCCGAAGGGTCACGGCCCGGACCGCGTCGACATGTGGGAGGGGCAGCGCGGCGCCGCGCCCGCCGGCGCCACCGCGTCGGACTCCCCTGTCAAGGGTGGAGGCTGCGGTGCCACGGAGAGCACCTGAAGGTCAAGGCCCGCCCGGTCCACCAGCGCGAAACGGCGGTCCAGATCGGCCTCGGTCGCGTCGGCGCCGATCCCGCGCTGGGTGCCGGTATCGGCCTTCCCCAGTCGTTCGAGGCGGTCCAGGTACCCCGTGGTCCACAGGTGTGCGTGCACATCTATACGCAGACGAGTCACCCTTCGATGAAACTCCCCCCGCGGTGCGGGCCAGTCAGCGGCCCGACCGGTGACGGCGTAAGGGGGCACAGCCCGCGACGCGGCCTCACCAGCGCAGTCGTGCGAACGCGCGGCATGAGTGCAGGGGCAACGAGCGAGCCCCAATCTGCACGTTCTCGCGGGTCGGTCACGGGCATGTCCGGCACGCGCGGCTCGGCCATCGGGTGCGCGAAGAGGTATCGACGCAGGTGTGGTCAGGCGTCGGGTGGATCAGCCGCTGTCCAAGGCCTAGCGTCGGAAGAAAGGAGTCCTCCACATCCGCTCGCAGGGAGGGTGATCATGGACATCAAAGGTTCGGTAGCCCTTGTCACGGGAGCCAACCGTGGCATCGGGCTCGCCTTCGCCCAGGCACTGCTCGCTCACGGCGCGGCCAGGGTCTACGCCGGTGTCCGGGAGCCGGAGGCCGTCCAGAACCCCGGGCTCATGCCGTTGCGACTGGACGTCACCGACGAGGAGCAGGTCGCCGCGGCCGCACGTGCCGCCGACGATGTGAGCATCGTCATCAACAACGCCGGAGTCGCCGGTGGCCCGTCCCTCCTCGAGGGGTCATTCGACGGTGCCAGGCGCGAGATGGAGGTCAACTACTTCGGCACCTGGGCTGTCTCGCGTGCGTTCGCGCCCGTATTGGCCGCCCATGGTGGCGGAGCGCTGGTCAACATGCTGTCCGTGGCGTCGTGGGTGGCCAACAGGCGGCTTCCGAGCTACGCGGCCTCCAAGTCCGCTCAGTGGTCGCTGACGAACGCCTTCCGACTGGCGCTGCGGGAGCAGGGCACGCTGGTGGTCGGCGTGCATGCCGGCTATGTCGACACCGACTTGGCGGCGCATATCGACTCCCCGAAGATCCTTGCGGCCGACGTGGCCGAGCAGACGATGACCGCGCTGCTCAATGACGAACCCGAAGTGCTGGTCGACGAGGCCACCCGCCACGTACGCGCCGCGCTCTCGGGCGAACTGGAGGCGCTGTACGCCAATCGGTGACCGCCCCGACCTGCCGTTGTTCTGACCGCCGTCCTCGCCGGGACGCGCTCGAGGGCTGCTCAGCTCAGCTCACGGCACAGTGGAAATTTGACTTCTCCTCCTCGTAAATGAGGGGGATTCTCACGGCTCTCGCTGTGAGGTTTTCTGCTTCGTCGCCGACTGCCCGCCCGGAGTACTCCGTTGAGGTCTTACACCGGCTCCACAGACAGCAACCGCCAGCCCGGCGGCCTTGAGGTTGATGGCCGCGTTCACGTCCCGGTCATGGGTCGTCCCGCAGCCCTCGCACATCCAGGTGCAGACGTTCAACGGCATCCTCGCTCGCAGGGTGCCGCGGGTGGAGCACAGCTTGGAGGAGGGGAACCAGCGGTCGACGGCGACCAGGTCGCGTGCGCCCCCTACGCGGGGCCCGCACCGCCCATCAGCCGACGATGACGACCGGCGGCTGAGCGTGCGGGTCTCCGGGCGTCCCCTCCGACGCCCGGAGACCCGCGGTCCCGATGGCCGCGAACGGACGGCCATCGAGTGTCCAGTGCGGGTCGGTGTCACACCCCAGTGACCCGAACACCTGGGCGGCGACGTCGACATGGCGTACCAGCGGAGGTGCCGAACGCAGGCCGGGACCGGCGGCGATCAGCCAGGCGGTGCGTTCCTGCGGGGAGCGGCCGCCGTGGCCGCCCGTGTCGACATGGCCGTGGTCGGTGACGACCAGGACCGTCCACCGCTCGCTGTCGTACGCGGGCCGGGAGCGTACGACGTCCAGCAGGCGGCCGACGCGTGCGTCGGCGCGCGCCACCGCGACCTCGTAGGCGTCGCCGCAGCCGAGGAAGTGCGCGGTCTCGTCGGGAGCGCCGAGGTAGACGAAGGACGCGTCCATGTCGTCGGCGGCGAGGACGCGTACCGCCTCCTCGGTGATCTGTTCGTCGCACCTCTCCCAGGCCTCGGGGGTGTCCTCGGCCGGGGAGACGTACACGGTTCTGGACGGGGCACGGAAGAGAGGGCCGCCGTCGCGGACCTGCATCAGCGGCTGCCAGCCCGCCGCGACGAAGGTGCGGCGTCCGTTCTGCCGGGCGAGGCGGGTGGCGAAGTCGGGGAAGACGTCGAGGCGGTGGCCGGTGAAGTCGTTGCTCCACACGCCGTGCTTGTGGACGCCCACTCCCGTGACGATCGTCGCCCAGCAGGGGCCCGACATGGTGGGTGTACGGTCGTCGACCTCGATCGGCGCGAGGAAGCCGTCGGCCGCGAGGACGTCCAGGTGCGGGGTGGGCAGGCGGCGCAGCGTGTCGAGGCGTACGCCGTCGATGCCGACGACCAGGACGCGGTGGACGACGTCGGGCATGGATGATCCCTTCGGTGAGGCGGTCACGGACCGGCTGCTCCGTGCGCGGTCACAGGGCGCGCAGGACCAGGTGGAGCGTGGTCGGCCGGGCATGCAGGGTGTGTTCCGGCAGGGTGCCCGGGCCGCAGGAGGCGGTGCCGATGCCGTGGTGGGCAGCGTCGAGTTGGACGTACACCTTGTCCCCGGGGGTGAGGTCGGTGGTGTGCCGGGCCACGTCGAGCTGCTCGCTGGTCCAGCGGCGCACCGTGAGGTCGAAACCGCCTGTCGCCTCAAGGCCGCCGGCGTCGCCGGTCAGCCGGGCCCAGCGCACCTCGCGGCGATTGCCGTTCTCCTGGGGGCGGACATATGGGGTCTGCATCGCGTCGACGCTGCGGCGGAAGCGGCCCAGGCGCGCTGCGGCGGTCGTGTCGCGGTAGGCCTCGCCCGGGCCCCTGCCGTACCAGTCGACGGTGTCGATCCAGCCGGGCAGCGCGAGCCGCAGCCCGATCCGGGGGACAGGCAGCGGCCAGTCTCCGACCGGGTCGACGGTGAGGTCCAGGTGGAGCGCGTCCGCGTCGGCGCGCCAGCGGTACGTCGCGGTCATCGACGAGCCGCTGCCGGCGGGGCCAACCCTGGTGACGACCGTCAGGCCCTCCTCGCCCGGGTCGACAGCGAGGACCTTGGTGGTGAGCCGGTGCAGTCCGAAGGCCCGCCAGCGGTCGGCGAGACGCGGGCCGAGGATGTCGTTGTCGGTGGGCGCCCGCCACAAGTCCAGCCCGGGCCCGTCGAGGGGGAGGTCCCCCAGGCGGTGCAGCGTGCCGGTGGCGGGGTCGAAGTGGGCCGCGCCGAGTTCGAGCCGGTCGGCGGTGCGCCGCGCGCTCGCGCGATGTCCGCTGTCGTACGGCTGCGGCGGCTCGCCGGTCACGGCCTGGCCCCATGCGATCTCGTGACCGGCCCTGGCCCATGCCTCGTCGTGGGCGAGTTCCGCGACCACCGTCAGAACTCGCTCGACCTCCCCGGTACGGCGCAGTTCGGGCCAAGGCAGGACGGTGCGCTTGCCTGCCGCCAGTACCGGCACGTCCAGGGCGCCCTTGGCGCGGGGCTCGCCGTCGTCCTCGGCCTGCCATCGGAAACGCAGATGAGAGGTGTCACGGAAGTCGTGGCCGTTGCGGATCTCGATGACCCGGGCTTCCGCGTCGAGGGCGATCCGCACGGGCTCGATGACCTTCTTGTACTCGGCCAGGCCGGGCGAGGGTTTGCGGTCGGGGAAGACGAGGCCGTCGGCGACGAAATTGCCGTCGTGGACGGTCTCGCCGAAGTCGCCGCCGTACGCGAAGAACTGCCGTCCGTCGGCGGCGCGTCGCGCGATGCCGTGGTCGATCCACTCCCACACGAAGCCGCCCTGGAGCCGTGGATACGCCTCGAACAGCCGCTGGTACTCGGTCAGTCCGCCGGGGCCGTTGCCCATGGCGTGGGCGTACTCACAGAGGATGAAGGGGAGTTGGCGTCGGTGCCCGTCCAGCGCAGGGTCGTCGGTGGTGGGTTCCTCACCTCGGCCGATCAGCTCGGTCTCGGCGTGGTCGGCGTACATGCGGCTGTAGACGTCCACGTATCCGCTGTCCGGGTCGCCCTCGTAGTGGATCGGGCGGGAGGCGTCGCGGTCGCGGGTCCAGGCGGCCATCGCGGCGAGGTTCTCGCCGGTGCCGCTCTCGTTGCCGAGGGACCACATGATGACGCTGGGATGGTTCTTGTCGCGCTCGACGACGCGGCGCATCCGGTCCAGGCAGGCCTCGCGCCAGCGGTCGTCGGCGCTGGGGTTGCCGCGCCAGTCGACCTGCTCGAAGCCATGCGTCTCCAGGTCGCACTCGTCGACGACCCACAGCCCGTACTCGTCGCACAGGGCGAGGAATTCGCTGCTGGGCGGGTAGTGGCTGGTGCGTACGGCGTTGATGTTGTGCCGCTTCATCAGCAGGACGTCACGCAGCATCGTGTCGTCCGAAAGGGTGCGTCCGGTCTCCGGGTCCCATTCGTGACGGTTGACGCCGCGCAGCAGCAGAGGGCGGCCGTTGACCTTCAGCAGTCCGTCCTCGACCGCGACCGTGCGGAAGCCGATGCGTACGTGGACACGCTCGCCGTCCGTCGTCAACTCGCCCAGGTACAGGTGCGGTTGCTCCGCGCTCCACGGGACGACGCTGTCGAACGTGTGCGGTCCGGCCGGTTCGGCGTCGGTGAGACCGAGCGCGGGCACGCTGAGCCGGGCCGCGCCGCTCGTCTCGACGCGCAGGGTGCCCGTGCCCGTGGTGTGGTCGTAGTCGGCGTGCACGAAGAAGTCGTCGAGGCTGTCGGCCGGCCTGGACAGGAGGCGTACCGAGCGGAAGATGCCGGACAGCCACCACATGTCCTGGTCCTCCAGGTAGCTGCCCGCTGACCATTGGTGGACGCGTACGGCGAGGATGTTGCGGCCGGGACGCAGCGCGTCGGTGGCGTCGAATTCCGTCGGGACCCGGCTGCCCTTGCCGTCACCGAGGCGTACGCCGTTGAGCCACACCGCGAAGCAGGAGTCGACGCCGTCGAAGCGGAGCATGCTCCGGCCCGAGGGCCAGTCGCCGGGGAGGCCGAACTCCCGGCGGTACTCCCCGGTCGGGTTGTCGTCGGGTACACGGGGCGGGTCGATGGGGAACGGGTAGGTGACGTTGGTGTACGCGGGCGCGCCGACGCCGTGCAGCTGCCAGCAGGACGGGACGGGCAGCCGGTCCCAGTGGGTGTCGTCGAAGGTGGGCGCCTCGAATCCTGGAGTGAGATCGGCGAGTCCGGCGGCGGCCCGGAAGCGCCAGGGGCCGTCGAGTTCGAGGCGCGGGGCGTCGGAGTCGAAGCAGGCGCGGGGTGCGCGGCGGCCGTGACCCGGTGAGCGGTCCTCGACGTAGTCGGTGTCCAAGTCAGCCATGCGGGGCTCCTGTTCAGGCCGAGCAGGTCAGCTCGTCGGGACCGACTGCGTACGTGAACGGGAGTCCTTGCGCGTAGCGCGCCACCTCGTCCACGGCCCAGTGGGTCATACGGCCGAGTTCGTTGCCGAGGGAGCCGGCGATGTGCGGGGTGAGCAGGACGTTGGGGAGCGTGTAGAGCGGCGATGCGGCGGGAGGTACATCTGGTTCGGTCACATCGAGTACAGCGTGAATGCGCCCGGAAACGAGACGCTCGGTCAGCGCGTCGGTGTCGACGAGCGAACCGCGCGCCGTATTGATGAGCGTCGCGCCGTCTTGCAGGAGCGCGAGCCGGCGCGCGTCGAACATATGGCGCGTCTCGGGGAGCTGGGGTGCGTGGATGGACACCACATGGCTGCGCCGGACGAGTTCGTCGAGGCCGACGAGTTCCACCCCGAGGGCTCGTGCGTCGCCCCGGCTCAGGTAGGGGTCGTGGAGGAGAACGTGGAGGTCGAGCGGGCGAAGCAGCTCGACGACGCGGCGTCCGATGCGGGAGGCGCCGACGATGCCGACGGTGCGGTCGTAGTTGCCGTAGCCGGTGAAGTACGGCAGCAGCGCGGGCTGTTCGCGTGACTGCGCGTAGGCGCGCGCGATGTCGAGGACCCGCTTGTTCGCGAACAGGATGGCGGCGAGCGTGAACTCGGCGACGGGGAGGGCATTGGCGGCGGCCGCGGAGGAGACGGTGATGCCGCGCTGCCACACGGAAGCGGTGACGTGGTGCTTGATGGAACCGGCCGCGTGGACGACGGCCCTCAGCCGCGGCATCCGACGCAGCGCGTCCTCGGTCAGCGGCGGCGCGCCCCAGTGCGTGAACAGGACCTCCACGGCGGCCAGTTCGACGTCGTCGGCCGCGGCGAAGTCGGTGATGTGCGCTGAGGTGTCCACACAGGCGACGGAGCGGAGCCGGTCGAGTGCGCCTTCGGCCAGCAGCGAGCGGTGGATCTCCGGTCCCATGGCGAGGGCGGTCCGCGGGCGCTGCGCCGCGGCCGTTCGGTCCGAGCTGTTCAGGAGGGTGTCTTCCGGTGCGAGCATGGTCACTTCACCGCGCCGGCGGTCAGGCCCGAGCGCCAGAAACGCTGGAGACAGGCGAAGGCGACGATCAGCGGGACGACGGCGACGAGCGAGCCGGTGATGACGAGCGAGTAGTACTCGGGCTGCTGCTGCGTGACGCTGTTCCACATGAACAGACCGAGATTGACCGGGTAGAGCTTCTCGTCGTTCAGCATCACGAGGGCGCCGAAGAAGTTGTTCCAGCTGGCGGTGAACGAGAACAGGAAGATGGTCATGAAGCCGGGTGCGAGCATCGGCAGTGCGATCCCGGCGAAGGTGCGCAGCTCGCCGGCGCCGTCGACACGGGCGGCCTCCAGGACCTCGTTCGGCACGTAGCCCTCGGAGAAGACGCGGGCGAGGTAGACGCCGAAGGGGTTGACCAGGGCGGGGAGCAGCAGGGCCCAGTAGGTGTTGACGATCCCGACCTTGGTGGCGAGCAGATACATCGGCAGCTGGATCACCGTGGTGGGGACCAGGACTCCGCCGAGCACCGCGCCGAACAACTTCTCCCTGCCCTTGAAGTCGTACTTGTCGAAGGCGTAGCCGGTGGCGATGCACAGGAACGTCGAGGCGGCCGAGCCGACGACCGAGTACAGGATGCTGTTGCCGAACCAGCGCAGATAGATGCCGTCGTTGAAGGTGAAGACGTGACGCAGGTTGGCGAAGAGGTTGAAGTCGCCGAGGGCGAAGCCGGAGGTGGAGAACAGGTCGCGGTCGTTCTTGGTGGCGGCGAAGAGCAGCCAGCTGACCGGCATCAGGGTGTAGAAGGCGGCGACGATCAGCAGCCCGTTGACGACGCCCTTGGAGAGCAGGGCGTTGGGTGAGGTCCGGCGGCCCCTGGTCCGGGTGGCCTTGTGCTCGGCCGGTGCCTTGGCCGGGCTCGTGGTGTGGGTGAGGGTGCTCATGACGCCGCCTTCCACCGGTTGCCGAGCCGGGTGACGATGTAGGAGAGGAGGACGCCGAGCAGGGCGAGCAGCAGGGACGCGGCGGCGGCGAGGCCGTAGTCGTGCTGGACGAAGCCGGCCTTCCAGATGAACAGGGTCGGCGACCACTCGGTGTCGATGGAGGGCGCTCCGCGCTGGTTGAGCAGCTTGGGCTCGGTGAAGATCTGGATGGCGCCGACACAGGTGAACAGAACGGTCATGACGACCGCGGAGGCGATCAGCGGCACCTTGATCTGCAGGGCGGTGCGGATGGCGCCCGCGCCATCCACGACGGCCGCTTCGATCATTTCGCGCGGAACTGCCTGCAGGGCGGCGTAGAAGATGACCATGTTGTAGCCGATCCACTGCCAGGCGCAGAGGTTGACCATGGATGAGAGCACATGATCGTTGCTGTAGAAGTTCCATGAGCCGCCGAGGGCGCCGATCCAGTCGAGCACGGGGCTCAGGCCCGGGGTGTACAGGTAGATCCAGATGACCGAAGCGATCAGTCCCGGGATCGCGTGCGGCAGGAACAGTGCGAGCTGGAAGAACCGCTTGGCCCGGGCCATCGCGGTGTCGACCAGCAGCGCGAGGAGGAGTGAGCCGCCGATCATCACCGGGATGTACAGCGCGCAATAGAGGGCGATGTGGACGAAGGAGTCCCGCAATCCCGCGTCGGACAGGGCCTTGGTGTAGTTGCCGAATCCGGAGAACACCCGCTCGGTGCCGCCGAAGCCGAGCCCCGAGGAGTGTTCCTGGAAGAGGCTCATCCAGACGGCGTAGCCGATGGGCGCGACCATGACCGCGGCGAACAGGACGAAGAACGGGGTGATCAAGAGGGCGGCGGCCCGGCGTTGACCGCGCCGGAGCTTCGAAGTGCCCGGGGGCTTCGTCGGGGGGTGGGCCCGGGCCTTCACGGCGGGGGCGAGAGGTGCTGCCACGGTGGCTCCTTGGCGGGCTGGACGCTTCGGGTGGGCGATCGGTGACGGACGTGCCAGGGCGACGGGAACAACCCCGGGGTGACAGGAGTGCCGGGGCCACGGGAACGACCTCGGGGTGACGGGGCCATTCGCGGCCCGTGTCCGAGTCGCACTCGGACACGGGCCGCGAATGGCCGGACGAACGGCCGGACCCGTCAGGTCACTTGGCGAGCTTCAGCCCGCGCTCCGTGATCCCCGCCTCGGCCTTCTGCTGGCCGGCGTCGACGCCGGCCGCGAAGCCGGACTTGGCCGTCGCGTCCTGGACCGCGGTGTAGACGTCCATCTGGTTCGGGCCCCACGTCCAGCCCGGGACGATCGTGTCGACCTGAGCGGAGGCGAGCTGATAGAGGTCCTGGCCGTTCAGGTACGAGGTGTCGAACTTGGCCGCTGCGACCTCGCGCATCTCCGGGTTGGCCGGCAGGGCGCTGCTGGGCGACTCCAGGTCGGCGAGCCGGGCCTCGACGCCGGCCTTGTTCGTGGTGAGCCACTTGATGAACTCGGTCGCGGCCTCGGCGTGGTTGCTGCCCTTGAGTACGCCGTAGGAGGTGCCGCCGTAGTTGCCGCCGGCCGCGGTGCCCCAGTTCGGTATGGGGGCGGCGGCCCACTTGCCCTTGAGGTTGGGCATGGCGGTCTTCATGCCGCCCGCGGACCAGGAGGCGCCGAGGAAGGACAGGGTCTTGCCGGAGGTGCGGGCCTGGGTCTCCTCGGGGCCGTACGCGGTGAAGGACTGCACCAGGCCGTCCTTCATCAGGCGGTCCCAGTAGGCGGCGACCTTCTTGGTCGGCGCGTCGTTCACGCCGGGCTTCCAGGCGTCGCCCTCGGTGGCGAACCACTTGCCGCCGGCCTGCCAGGACAGTGCGGCCAGCAGCGCCGGGTCGGACTTCGGCATGGAGGCCAGCCGGACGTTCTTGTCCTTCTTCTTGACCTTCGCGGCGGCGGTCTTGAACTCGTCCCAGGTCTTGGGGACTTCGATGCCGTACTTCTTGAACAGGTCGGTGCGGTAGTAGTACAGCTGCGGCGCGACGTCGTAGGGGACGGTCCAGGTCCTGCCGCCGAAGGTGACGAGGCTCTGAACGGACGCGGGGAACTTCGACTTGACCGTTTCACCGGCGTACTTGGTCAGATCGATCAGGTTTCCCTGGCTCGCGAACTCCGGGACCATCTGGTACTCGATGGTCGCCACGTCGGGCGCGTTGCCCGCCTTCACCGCGTTGGAGAGCTTGCTGTAGCCCTCGGTTGAGCTGGGGATCTCGGTGAACTTGACCTTGATGTCCTTGTGCGTCCTGTTGAACGCCTCGACCGTCGACTTGGCCCCGAGGGTCCAGGTCCAGTAGTTGATGGTGACCGGCTTGCCGTCCGACTTGCTGTCGGTGGAGCCACCGTCGCCGCCGCATGCGGTGGCGAGCATGCCCAGGGCGGCGATGGTGGTGGCGGCGGCTGTGCGGAACGAACGTGAAGTGCGCGACATGGCACGGCTCCTACGAGACCTCGTACGGGAAGAGGCGGATGCAGGACATCTTTTGCGCGCACACGATCAGAGTCAAGAGCGTTCGACCAAGACAATCAAAACGATCGCTCAACGCTCATTTTCGAGCGCTTCGCCACCGCAGGACGAACGGATCTTCAACTCGGGGAGAAGCTCGAGATGTTGACGGGGTGCCGGGCGCTGTCCGCTCGCGCGTTCCGCGAGCCGCTGGAGCAGCAGTTTCGCGGCCAGCTCCCCCACCGAGCGCTTGGGCGGGGCGATGGCCGTCAGGGGGACGTCCGAGAGGCCGGCCACCTCGTCGTCGTACGCGATCAGCGCGAGGTCTTCCGGCACTCGGACGCCTCGCGCCTGGAGCTTGGGCACCAGCACGATCGCGTCCTCGTCGCTGTGCACGAGCGCCGCTGTCACTCCGCGCTTCTCCACTGCCTCGACGAGGTAGTCGAGGCTGGCCTCGTAGTCCCCGTGCTCACGCACCGACGGTGCGCCGGAATCGACGTCCAGGCCCAGGGACTGCACTGCCGCCAGGTAGCCCGCCGAGATCTGTGCGGCGTGCGGGCCCTCCTGGAGCACCGCGGTGATCCGGCGGTGCCCCAGGGAGGCGAAGTGGCCCACGGCCACGGCCGCTCCGTGCGCCCGGTCCGTGCGCACCCGGTCGAGGCCGGCCGCGGGGTTCCCGGCCGGCGCCGAGCGCTCGACCAGGACGGTCGGCACCGCACAGTCGAGGAGCCACTTCTCCTGGCCCCCCATGGGTACACCGCCGAACCAGCTGGGCGCGACGAGCAGGCCCTCCGCACCGCCCGCGATCAGGTGTTCCGCCTGCACGGCATCCTCGGAGTCGACGTAGCCGGTCATTCCGAGGACCAGGCGGCCGCCCTGGGCCCCGATGGCCTCGCGAGCCCCGCGGACGATGTCCCCGAAGATGTTGTTGGTGGTCGGCACGATCATTCCGATCACGGCGCCCTCGGCGGACTCCTGCCGGGGCTGCGCCTCGGCGGCCGCGTCGCCCGGCCACACCACGGCACCGTGCAGCCGCTGCACCCGGCCCTGTGCGGCGAGCGCCTCCACGTCACGCCGCAAGGTCACCGCGGAGACGCCGAGTTCGGCCGCGAGATCGGCGACCCGGAGGCTGCCGCGCTCCCGGACGAGTTCGAGTACCCGCTCATGACGCTGGTCGACGTGCAGTCGCATGGGCTCCCCCTGGAGCAAGGCCGGACGGACGAACTACGGGGCGAACGCGGAGCGTGATCCCGTGTGCTTACTGTACGCCCACAATCGTATCGATCGTCTTCGATCAATACGATCAGACAAGACCGGACAACCCACACTCCGGCCCTGCAACGTGAAGAATGGGCATGAGGGGGTAAGACCACCTTCGGGGAGCGGAGAGGGTCGCAGTGGGTGCGAGCGAGGAACGAGACGTGCTGGCCCGTCAGCGCTTCGACATGGCGGACGCCGCGCCACTGCTGCTCGATGCCCGGATGGCGGTGACCAGCTGGACCGCGGACGCCGAGCGGCTGCTGGGATATCCGGCCGCCGAGGTGCTGGGACGGCCCGCGGCCGATCTGCTGGTCCCCGAGGACGCGGCGAGGATCCCCGCCCTGATCGAGCGGTGCCACGAAGACAGCGGCTGGTCCGGACTCCTGTCCGCGCGCCACCGGGACGGGCACCCGGTCCTCTCGATGGTGCGGGTCATTCCGGTGCAGCGCAGCGGCGGCCCCGCGCACTGGGTGGTGCTGCTCGCGGATCTGGCCGGCGGCCCCGGCTGGGACCTGAACCGCTCCGCGCTGGAGCAGATGACCGCGCGCTCGCCGGTGGGCATCGCGATCGTGGACACGGACCTGCGGTACGTGTGGTCGAACGCCGCCCTGGAGCAGTTCGGCGGGGGCCCGCCGCAGCGGCGGCTGGGACGACGGCTCGCCGATGTGCAGCCCGGCCTGGACGCCGAGCGGCTCGAAGCGCAGATGCGCCGGGTGCTGGAGAGCGGCGAGCCGGTGGTCTCGTACGAGCACGTGGGCCGCGTCCAGTCCGCGCCGCACCGCGAGACGGCCCACTCCATGTCGTTCGTCCGGCTGGAGGACGACCACGGCCACCCGATCGGCGTCTACTACACCGTCGTCGACGTCAGTGAGCGCTTCCGTGCCCGCCGGCGGCTCGCCCTGCTGGACCGGGCCGGTCAGCACATCGGCCGCAGCCTGGATGTCCTGCAGACCGCGCAGGAACTCGCCGACGTCGCGGTGCCGGGGCTGGCCGACTTCGTCGCCGTGGACCTGCTGGAGTCCGTACTCAAGGGAGCGGAGACACCCGGTCCGGGTCAGGACACGGACGCGGTGCCACTGCGGCGCGCCGGACACCAGTCGGTACAACGCGGAGTCCCCGAAACCGCCGTCGAGATCGGCGAAGTGGCGACCTACCGAGCCGGGTCTCCCCCGATCCGGTGCCTGTTCGACGGCCGGTCCTGGCGCGAGGAGCGGCTCGACCCGCTCGCCATGGAGTGGGCCACGGGTCGTCCCGACGGTCGGGCCGCCACCTTCCTCGACCTCGGGCTGCACAGCGTGATGATCGTGCCCGTCCGTGCCCGCGGCGGCACGCTGGGCATCACCACGTTCTTCCGGCGCGGCCGCCAGGACCCGTTCGACGAGGACGATCTGGGCCTCGCCGAGGAGTTCGTCGGCCGGGCGGCCCTGTGCCTCGACAACGCCCGCCGCTACACCCGCGAGCGTGACGCGGCCCTCGTCCTGCAGCGCAATCTGCTCCCCCACCTCTTCCCCGAGCAGGAAGCGGTGGAGGTCGCCGCCTGCTACCGGCCCGCAGACGAGCTGACGGGGCTCGCCGGGGACTGGTTCGACGTCATTCCGCTGTCCGGGGCCCGGGTGGCCCTGGTGGTGGGCGAGGTCGCGGGGCACGGCATCGACGGAGCGGCCGCGATGGGACGGCTGCGGGCCGCCGTGCAGACCCTCGCCGACCTGGATCTGACCCCGGAGGAGGTGCTCGCCCACCTCGACGACCTGGTCAGCCGCGCCGCCCGGGAGGAGGGCTCTGGCGCCGACACTCGCACGAGCGGTATGCAGGCGGTGGGCGCGAGCTGTCTGTACGTGGTGTACGACCCGGTGAGCGGGCAGTGCTCCATGGCGAGTGCGGGCCATCCCGCGCCCGCGATCGTCACCCCCGACGGCACCGTCACATTCACCGAACTCCCCGACGGTCCCGCGCTCGGCGTGGGCGGACTGCCCTTCGAATCGGTCGAGTTGTCACTGGCGGAGGGCAGCGTGCTCGCGCTGCACACCGACGGGCTCATCGCCACACCCCGGACGCGGCGGGATCCGGCGGCGGGCCGGGAGCGGCTGCGCCGCGCGCTGGAGGCGCGCGGGCAGCCGTTGGACGGACTGTGCCGCACCATCGTGGACGATCTCGTGCCGACGCGTCCCTACGACGACGTGGCGCTGTTGATGGCGCGCACCCGGCGACTGGGGGCCGAGCAGGTCGCGACCTGGGACTTGCGCATCGACCCGGCGGTCGTCGCCGAGGCACGGAAGGTGGCGACCCAGCAGCTGAGCGTCTGGGGCCTGGACGAGCTGGCGTTCACCACCGAACTGGTCGTGAGCGAACTCGTCACCAATGCCATCCGGCACGCCGCCGGCCCGATCCGCTTGCGGCTGATCACCGAACACTCCCTGATCTGCGAGGTGTTCGACGGCGGCGCCACCGCCCCACACCTGCGCCATCCGAAGACGACCGACGAGGGCGGCCGCGGGCTGTTCCTGATCTCCCAGTTCACCCAGCGCTGGGGCACCCGGTACACCCCCGAGGGAAAGATCATCTGGGCCGAGCAGTCCCTCACGGAGCCGCCGGTCTGACGCACGCCGCGACGAACCGGTGGCTCACGACGTCAGCAGTCGCGGAACTCGGGCGACTGGTTGAGGATCTGCGAGCACGGCGAGGTGAACCGGGTGTGAGTGTCTCCGCCGTGGGCTTCGGGACGGAAGGCCGCGACCCGGTGGCAGTTCATGATGGTCCTTGATCTCGCCGAGGCGTGCGCCGAGGGGCGGCGCGGTGAAGCGTGCGTCGTCGCCGAGGCCGAGGGCCTGGGCCAGATGCTGGTTGATGTCACCGTCGATGGCGACGAGGGGCGCTCCGGAGTGCGCCAGGTGGCGGGAGGAGAGGGCCGGCAGCGTGGTCTTTCCGCTGCCGCCCTTTCCTGCGAAGGCGGCGCGCACGTCAGCCTTCCGGGCGCAGCAGACCGCGCTCGTACGCCTTGGCCAGCCGCTGCGGGACGAGGTACGACGAGCCGTCGACGGTGACCGGCACGAGCTGCGGCGTCGCGGCCTTCCACTGCGCGCGGCGGTGACGGGTGTTGCTGCGGGACATCTTCCGCTTGGGGACGGCCATGGGGATCTCCTGGATGGGCGAGCTGGCAGGTCCCACGCTATATGAAAATGGATCTCATTACCAAGAGAGAAATGGACCGCGAGTCGCGGCGATCCTCCAGAGGTCGACAACCATGCGGACAAGCCGAGTTGACGGAAGATTGACCAAGTCTCTGGAGATCGCTGACACAGGCGTCTATAGCGTCTGCCGCATGACCCCACAACCTCAGAGAACACCGGCACTCCCGGTCCTCCCCTATCGCAAACCCACCCGCGATCGCGACTACTGGGTCTTCGACGATGTGCTGCCCGACGTGGATGCCGTGCGGGCGCGGTGCGTCGCCAAGGACGACTGGGTCAAGGGCCACCCGTACACCTCGGAGAGCTGGCCCGGCCTGCGGACGATGCCGGGGCTCGAGCCGGAGGAGTTGACGCGCGTAGAGCGGCTGGTGAAGAAGGCCACCGGTGCCCAGAAGCTGTGGCAGCAGACGACGCCGTCCGGCGCCACCCTCAACCACAACTGCATCCAGGTGGTCGGCAAGGACGAAGGAGAGCCGCGCCCCCACACCGACTCACGCGCGCTCTGCCGTTACGCCGCGGTGCTCTACCTGAATCCGAACGTTCCCAAGAACTGCGGTACCAGCTTCTACCGGCAGAACCTGCCTGGCGGACGGCTGGGCGGCAACGTGGTGGCCGCGCCGCACAACAACCTGGTCGAGGCACTGGGTACGCGCTTCGTCCCGCCGGACTCTTTCATCGAGGACATCGCCGTACCGCACCGGTACAACCGGCTGCTGCTCTACAACGCCAACCTGATGCACAGTGCGACCGAGTACTGCGGCAGCACGATGGAGGACAAGCGGATGACCGCGGTCTTCTTCTGGATGGCGTGACCCCGGAAGGCTTTGCGTGACGCCTGAGTTGATCCCGCGCCACGCCCACATCCGTCTTGCCGCCGTGGTCCGGCGCGCCCGCTGGAATTGCGTCAACGGCGTCAAGAAACTGCCGGTCGAGGTCACCCTGGCCCGACCCGGTGGATCAGGGAGCCTGGCGCCGAGCACCTTCGGAGTTCGAGTCCGTATCCGGACATTCCTGCGCTACGGCCCGGTTACGTCTTCCTCAAGTGCTGGTGGCCGGGGGGTGAGCTGGTCATGATGGGCGCATGACGTTGGCCTTGAGAGCCATGACGCGACTGGCGGACTGGCCGGACCTCGCGGAGGTCCGGCCGAGCTGCGGCACGGGCCGGGCGCTGTCGTCGGCCCAGGGCGAGATCGTCCACTTCCATACGGACCACGACGTCGACCTGCACCTCACGGACCGGGCCATCCGGCGCTTCGAGGATCACCTCAAGGGCGCGACCGCGGTCCGAATGGTGCCGGGCTCGCGATGGGTGACCATTCACCTCGAAGTCGACTCGGACATCGACCTGCTGCTGACGCTGGTGAGCGTCGCCCTCCAAGCCCACCAGACACGGCCGGTTCCGGCTGACGTGCCCTCGGCGGGCTGCAACGGACACTGAGCGCTCGCCGCCACGTCACTCCACCCCCCTCTCTGCACGCTGTGAGACGTCACGCCAGGGCCTGTGTCATGGACGCCACCGGTCTGCGTCATGGAAGAGCCCCGGCACTCAGTCACGGGTGAGTGCCGGGGCTCGTCAACAGGTCATCGAGGTCCGATGACGATGACGCGGGGCGTCAGGAGCGGCCGCCCGCGGCGCGCCGACGACGGGTGGCCACGGTGATCGCGGTGCCCGCCGCGAGGACCGCCACGGCGCCGGCCGCGATCGGCAGGGAGTTGCCACCGCCGGTCTCCGCGAGGTCGCCGGGCGGGGTCGACTCGCCGCCGTTGGGCGAGGGAGCCGGCGGCGTGGTCGACTCGGACGCCGACGGGGTCTCGGGCGCCGAGGGCGACGTCGGGGTCGCGGGCGTCGACTCCGCCGGCGTACCGGGCGTCTGCGCGGGAGGCGTCGAGGCGGGCGGCGTCTGCGGAGTGGTCGGCTGCGTCGTGCAGTCCTTCTTGCCGCCGTTCCACGCCATGATCAGCTTGTCCTTGATGACCGCGTGGTCCGGGCCCGCGGGCAGATCACCGTGCTCGAAGCCGTCATTGGCGTCGTATTTGCCGTCGAACTTGACGGCGCCCCGGTAGAGGTCGATCTGCGCGAAGCAGCCGGCGTCGGGCACCGAGATGTCCAGCGAGTCGGTGGCACCCGGCTTGACCGTGACGGTGTCGAAGTCGTGGAACACCTGGACGCCGGAGGTCTTGAAGGTGGCGCCGTGGGTGCGGTACGCGGCCAGCGAAGCGGTGCAGGTGTCGGCCTCGCTCGCGGTGCGGACCTTGATGTGGACCTTGCCGTCGTCGGTGGGCCTGAGGTTCTCGTCGTCGACGCGGACCGAGTCGTAGAAGTTCGTCCCGTCCAGGGAGAACTGGCAGCGATCGGTCGCGGTCGCCGTACCCGCGCCCTGCCCGGGCGCGTAGCCGCCGGCAGCCTTGTCCCATCCGTCGCCACCGGGCCTGTCGGTGGCCGACGCGGTGGTCGTGGCCGCGGAGAGGGCGAGCGCCGCCGCGCCCGTCCCCAGCAGGCAGCGAAGGGTGACACGTCTCGCTATGGACATGCAGATCCCATCTTGATGATGCGAGACCCGGTCGACGGCAGCGGGCAGCACGAAGCAGCCGGGGGCCGCACCGGGGGTGAGTGGTCGAAGAGACACTGGGCTCATTGGTCACATGGGCCACAGTGCGACCACATAGTCGATCACCGTGAAGAGGCTGTCAACCTCGTTGAATACACAAGGACTTCACGGGCGATCACATTTCAGCCACATGAGGAATCGGAGGATCCGGCGGCATCGGCCGCGGCTCGGACCGGAGGCGCACGGGTCTCCCCCACGCACACCTCGCCGCCCTCGGATCCCGCCCTTCGCGCCCCTCATCGTCGCAACACCCGGAAAGGAACTCAGTTCCCTCCCTAATGCGCACTGAGTGCCATCCTGCCCGCTTCGATGCTAGTTTCCCGTCCATGAACGAGGGACCCCGGCGCCGCGAGCCCGCGGACGCGACGACCGTGAAGCCGCCCATGCGGGACGCCCTGGTCGCGGCGGCGTTCCAGCTCTTCCTGGAGCGCGGCTACGAGCAGACCACCGTCGACGACATCGTGGCGCTCGCCGGGGTCGGCCGCCGGTCGTTCTTCCGCTACTTCCCCTCCAAGGAGGACGTGGTCTTTCCGGACCACGAGCGCTGCCTGACCGACATGACGGCATTCCTGAGCGACGGCGCCGACGCGGACGATCCGGTGCAGCGGGTCTGCGACGCCGCCCGGCTCGTACTGCGCATGTACGCCGAGAACCCGACGTTCTCCGTCCAGCGCTACCGCCTCACCAAGAAGGTCCCCGGCCTGCGCGCGTATGAGTTGTCGGTCGTCTGGCGTTACGAGCGTGCCCTCGCCGAGTATCTGCGCGGGCGCTTCGCCGGCCGGCGCGACGGCACGCTGCAGGCCGACGTCATCACCGCGGCCGTGGTCGCCGCGCACAACAACGCCTTGCGCTCCTGGCTGCGCTCGGACGGACAGGGGGACGCGACCGCCGCGGTGGACCACGCCCTCGGTTATGTGCGGGACACCTTCGGGAGCCCGCCCCTCGACGCCCCCGACGCGGCGCCGGAGGACGTGGTCGTCGTCATCTCCCGGCGCGGCGCCCCGATGTGGCGCGTCGTCCAGGAGATCGAGTCCACGCTCGGGCGGGACTGATCACAGCTGCGCTCGCACCAGATTGAGGGTACCGAGTGCCTTTACCGGTGGCACTCAGTGCCATACTCTGTGGTCGTGCACGGTGATCCGGGCACCTTCAGATTCCGGCCGAGCGCAGGGAGATGACATCGTGTACCACCCAGGAATCGCCCTTCATCCGGGGATCTCAGCCGCGCCTGACGTGTTCGCCGCGGCCTCCGCGGAGCACAAGGCGGACACCCTTCTCTTCCAGCGGTGCCACTGGTGCGGCACCGCGATGTACCAGCGCCTCCTCTGTCCGGTCTGCGCGGGCAGCGATCTGCGGACGGAAGCGAGCGCGGGGACGGGCGTCGTGCGCCATTCCACCGTGATCCACCGCAACACCCCGGCGGCGCGCAACGTGTCCCTCATCGAGATGACCGAGGGGTTCACCGTCCGGGGCAGGGTCATGGGCCCGCCCGCCGCCATCCACAGCGGTGACCGCGTTCAACTCGCCACCGCCCAGGACCCGGTGCGCCAACAGCCCGTGTTCCAGCTCCTCGACGGCCCCTACGGGAGTTGGTGACGGCTGCGTTATCCACCCGCCCACCGGCGCCCAGGGCATGAACACCGGCGTCCAGGACGCCTGCAACCTGGCCTGGAAACTCGCCCTCGCCGCCCGCGGGGAGGCGGGCCCGGCCCTGCTCACAAGCTATGACGCCGAGCGCCGCCCGGTCGGCGAAGGGGTCGTCGGCCGCACGGTCCGCCATGCCACCCAGGGCATGGAATCCGATCCCGACGACCCGCGCACCGTGCTGCTCCGCGAGGCCCAACTGCTGGTCGGGTACCGGGGAGCCCGCTCTCCGGCAGCCCCCCGTACGGGCCCGCCGACGCGCCCCAGCCGGGCGACCGGGCCCCCGACTGCGCCGGCCTGACCGCCGCCGTCGCCACCTATCCGCTGCGCCTGCTCGCATCCTGCGCGGCCGCACCGGGCACGTGCTGCTGTTGTACGCGAGCGACAGCGCCGACTTGGCGGAGGCCACCGCGGCAGCTGAGGCTGCCGGGGCACCGCTCACGTCCGACGGCAGCCCGGGCATCTCCGACGGCCCGGCCCCCAAGGCCGACCTGCAGACCGTCGCCGTCCTCGCCCACGAGGCAGCACCGACCACCCTCGACGGGCCGGCCGTCCTCGGATACCGCGACGCCGCCGGGTAGTTCGACCGCCTCTACCGCCCCGACGGTCCAACCGGCTTCGTCATCCGCCCGGACGGACAACTCGGCGCCCGCTTCCCACTCGCCGAGACGGCGGCGGCCCTGTCCGGCTACCCCCGCCGAGGGCCCCACCCTCGGCTCCCTCATGGCCGAGCGCCGCAGGCTGCTCAACCTCGGCCGAGACGGTGGGCCGCACCCCCGCGGTCTGCCGCCGACTCGCCTCCTCCGCCCGCCGTCGCCTCGCCCACCTGCGCCCGGGCAGCAGCACGGCGCAGGAGCACCGGCAGGTGATCTCCGCGTTCCGTGAGGCGTGCGAGACCGGCGATCTCGACGCGCTGGTCGCCCTGCTGGATCCGGACGTCGAGTCGCGCAGCGACGGAGGCGGCAAGGTGCGGGCGGCCCTGCGTCCGGTCGTCGGCCGGGACAAGGTCGCCCGATTCGTCCTCGGCCTCATGCGCAAGGAGCCCGACCTGGAACTCGTGGAGGACGACGTCAACGGCACCCCCGGCGTGACGGTCCGCCTCACCGGCACCACCCTCGCCGTCCTCGCCATGGACGTGCACGAGGGCTTGATCAGCAACCTGTGGCTCGTACTCAACCCGGACAAACTCCACGCGTGGAGCGGCGATGACACCCACTGAGTGGCACGCGGTCAACCGGCCGTCGTGCGTTCCCGGGCAGCTCCGGGCCGCGGCGGCGTCTGCCTGTTCCGGCGCCAGGCCGTGTAGTGATCGATGAGCGTCTCTCCGATCGGCCGATAGGCGACGCCCAGTTCCTCGACGCTTCTCCGGTTGTCCACCCTGAATCTGATCCCGAGGTGCTTGCGGATGTAGTCCTGCGTGAGTCCGAACGCCGGTCCCAATATCCTTACCGGCCAGTGCGGGAGGTCATGCCGGGGCAGCCGAACATTCCGGGGGAATCTCTCCAGGACGGCCCTCGACATGTCCAGGAAGGACACCATCTCCGCCTGCGCGACGATATAGCGCCCACGTGCGTCGGGATTCTCCGCCGCCGCGATGTGTGCGCTCGCGACGTCTCTGACGTCCGCGACCGTGAAACTGAAGTCGGGCGCCCCGTAGAAGAAATACCCCTTGAACAGTTCGTCGAGGAGAAACAGACTCCCGGAGTCGGAGGCGGGAGTCAGCGAAGGGCCCAGCACCAGGCCCGGGTTGATGGCGATCATGCGCCAACGGCCCTGCGCCCGTTCCGCCTCCCATGCCGCCTGCTCCGCGACTGTCTTCGCATAGTGATACGGGTTGTTCTCCACCGTGCTGGTGGTGTTGAAGTAGCTTTCCGACAGGACTTGGTCGGCCATGTTCCGGACGTCGGCGTAGTCCCCGAAGACGGCGCCGACGGTCGAGGTGAAGACGAGCCTTTCGACCGTGGGTGTTCGTTCCATGCCGGCCAGGACGTTCCGGGTACCGGACAGCGCCGGCTCGACGACGTCCCTGTGACCGTCTTTGATCTTCTCGGGCATGAGGAACGGCGAGGCGACATGGAAGACGACGCGGCAGCCGTCCATCGCCCGGTCGAAGGACCCTTCCCTCAACAGGTCGGCTTCGAACAGCTCCAACGAACCGGGGAATCGATGCTGCATGGCCCGAAGGGGCCCCACCTTCGGCTGGTTGGCCAGGGCCCGGACCGTGGTGCGCACACAGTAACCGCGCTCCAGCAATTGCCGGACCAGATGACTGCCGACGAATCCGCTGCCGCCGGTCACCAGAACAGGCCCATCGACGCTACTCATCCATGGCTCCGATCACACAAGTCCGTCGGCGTGCCCAGCGCGCACCGTACCGAGTCGGCGGGTGCGAATCCAGACCGTCTGCTCCCGGGGCCATCGGTCGAAGGCAGGAATCAATTCACCTGATGCTCAGCGGGTACCGGCCTGCGCGGGCACGGAGAGGATTGGACGGCCGGACGGCTGCCCCGACGGACCCGCCGTGGCGCGCCAGACGCCGACCCGCTACTTTCCTGATGCTCACGGCCTCTGCGGGACAGCGTGGTGGAGGTGCCGACATTCAGCCAGAACCATTGTTCATCCGCTTATGGGACAATCCACTATGCGCGACGAAAGGTAACTTTCGTGACCGACAGTAACTATGGGACGGATTACGAGACCATAGGGCCCGACCGCACGGGTCAGGCCGAGGCCTTCGACGCCATCGGGGACCGCTACGACGAGGCCTTCCCGCACAAGGAGGGCCAGCTTTCCGCGGGCGAATGGCTCATCGAGTCCCTCCGGGCAGGATCCCGCGTGCTGGACCTCGGCTGTGGCACCGGAGTGCCGACCGCGCGCCAGCTGTCGGACGCCGGCTTCGAGGTCGTGGGCGTCGACCTGTCCGGCGGGATGGTGAAACTCGCCCGGGAGTACGTCCCGGATGCGACATTCCATCAGCTGGACCTCGCCGACCTGCGGCCGGACGGCCCGCGCCACCTGGGGCGCTTCGACGCCGTCACGGCTTTCTTCTCTCTGCTGATGCTGCCGCGCGGAGAGATCCCCCTCGCACTGCGAACGATCCACCATCTGTTGGTTCCCGGCGGCCTGTTCGCCCTCTCGATGGTGGAAGCGGATGTGGACGATTTCGCGATCCCGTTCCTCGGGAACACGATCCGGGTCTCCGGCTACCTGCAGGAGGACCTCCGCCACGTCATCGAGACGGGAGGCTTCGAGATCGTGAAGGAGACCTCCTACACCTACGCCCCGGCGGTCGCCGACGTCCCGCCCGAGGAACAGCTCTTCCTCTGCTGCAGGCGGCGGGACTGAGAACCCGCGAGCCGGCGCGGACGACCTGCGGCACCACTGAAGGAACGAAAGGCGTGACGGAGCACCACAACCCCCACGAAGGCCCCAGCGAGGGCGCTCAACGGGCCGACGGCCCGCTGAGCGGGCTGGGGGCTGTCACACCCGTCACGCCGACGGACTCGCGGGTCACCCGCACCCCCCAGCCTTCCCCTCCGCCCAGCCGCCGCGCGCTGCAGGACGCGGCGAGAGGCAGCACCGGGCCGCAGACCGACCGGCTTCGGTATCTCGACGTGGCGACTCGGCGGATCGCCCGCGGGATGGACCTGGACGAGACACTCCGGGAATTGCGCCGGTCAGCCGTTCCCGCGTTCGCGGACGCGATCATCATCCATCTGCACGATCCATTGCCCGTCGGGGACCAGAAGTCGACCCCACCCGTCGTTCTGCAACTGCACAGCATCGACAACGCAGAGGAGACACCGCGCGCCGATCGGTCTCGGACGCCTCTGCTGAAGAGACTTCCTCCGCGTTCGGATGTGGCCGAGCGCGTGCATCCGGCCCGCAACGGCCGACTCAGGAAGCTGCTGCTCGCCGGGCGTCCGGCGTTCGGCGACACACCGGGGGTCGCGCCCGCAGTGGCCGAGTTGCTCGGGCCCGTGGCGAGTGTGCCGGGGACACTGCCGCCCGGGCGCAGGCTGATCATCGCCCCGCTGCACGGCCGTCACCACGTCATGGGCACCGTCGTCCTCCTGCGTCGGCCCGACCGGCTCGCCTTCACCGGTGACGACCTGCTCGTCGCCTCACAGCTCGCGACGCACACCGCCATCGGCGTCCAAAAGGCGGTGATGTACGGGCACGAGGCCTCCGTGGCGGACACGTTGCAGCACACCATGCTCCCGTCGTCACTGCCCGAGCCCACCGGCGTCCGGTTGGCCAGCCGTTACCTGCCCGCCTCGAAGACCGCCCAGGTCGGTGGCGACTGGTACGACGCGATCCCCCTGTCCGGCAACCGCATCGCGCTGGTCGTCGGCGACGTCATGGGGCATTCCATGACGTCCGCCGCGATCATGGGCCAGTTGCGCACCACGGTGCAGACCCTCGCCGGACTCGACCTGCCTCCGGACGAGGTCCTGCACCACCTCGACGAGCAGGCCCAGCGCCTGGGCAGCGACCACATCGCAACGTGTCTGTACGCGATCTACGACCCGATATCGCACCGGCTGCTCATGGCGAGCGCCGGCCACCCGCCCGCGGTCCTTCTGCACGCGGAGGGCCACGCGGAGGTACTGCGCGTCCCTCCCGGCGCTCCGATCGGCGTCGGGGGCGTCGTCTTCGATTCCGTCGAGATGGCCGCGCCCAGCGGAGCGACGCTTCTGCTCTACACCGACGGGCTCGTCGAGTCCCGCGACACGGACGTGGGAACAGGCGTCGAGGCCCTGCGCGCCCATCTCCAGGCCACCCTGCACGGACGCGTCGCTCCCTCACTCGAACTGCTCTGCGACCAGGTGTTGGGCACCATGGCCCCGGGCGACCGAGACGACGACGTCGCGCTGCTCACGGCGCGGTTCGAGGGCTTCCCCCCGGACAGCGTCGGATACTGGTTCCTGGACCCCCACCCGCTCACCGCGGGGCGGGCACGCCGCCTGACCCGCAGGGCACTGCGGCGCTGGGGCCTGGAATCGTTGCTCGACTCCACGGAACTCATGGTCAGCGAGGTCGTGACGAACGCCGTACGGTTCGCCTCACGGCCCATCTCGTTGCGACTGCTCCGCACCGACGTGCTCCGCTGCGAGGTGACCGACGACTCGCCCCAGGTGCCCCGGATGCGGCGGGCCACACCGGGCGACGAAGGCGGTCGCGGCCTGTTCCTGGTCGATCAACTCGCGCAGCGCTGGGGGGCGACGAGGCTGAGCACGGGCAAGGTGGTCTGGTTCGAGCAGCAGATCCCCAGGGAGTAGCCCTGCCCTCGCATCGGCGGGCCGATGGCAGGCGTCGGGCTCCCCCATTGGCTTTTCTACGGCCGACAGACCCATGGTCGCGGGCGTCGCCAAATGGCGGTCCCGAGCGCGAACGGCAACGATGCAGCCAGGAGCACCGCGGACAGTACACGGCGAAGATCCTTTCCATGATGCCTGGCGCCGCCCGGTGGCCCCTGGCCGATGGCAGAGCACCGCAGGAAGTTGACACCATGACCGACGAACGCACCGTGTGTGTCCTGGGCACCGGGATCATGGGGGCCGCGATGGCCCGCAATCTCGCCAGGGCCGGGCACACCGTCCGGGCCTGGAACCGGACCCGCGCCAAGGCCGAACCCCTGGCCGCCGACGGCGCCCACATCGCCGACTCCCCCGCCGAGGCGGTCCAGGGCGCCGACGTCGTCCTGACCATGCTCTACGACGGTCCCGCCGCCCTGGATGTCATGAACCAGGCCTCCGATGCCCTGCGCCCGGGCACGGCCTGGGTGCAGTCCACCACCGCGGGCATCGACAGCATCGGCGAACTGGCCGCCTTCGCCCGCGAGCACGATCTGGTCTTCTTCGACGCCCCGGTCCTCGGCACCCGTCGGCCCGCCGAGGCCGGGCAGCTGCTCGTCCTGGCGGCCGGCCCGAGCGAGCACCGACCTGCCGTGACCCCGGTCCTCGACACCGTCGGCGCCCGTACGGTGTGGACCGGCGAGGACGGCGCGGCGGGCAGCGCGACCAGGCTGAAGCTGGTGGCCAACAGCTGGGTCATCGCGTCCACCAATGCCGGCGGCGAGGTCCTTGCCCTGGCTCACGCGCTCGGCGTGGACCCGCAGAGCTTCTTCGACGCGATCGCGGGCGGTCCGCTCGACATGCCGTATCTGCGTGCCAAGGCGGAGCTCGTGCTGAACCAGCAGCTGTCGCCGGCCCAGTTCGCGGTGGCCACGGCAGCCAAGGACGCTCGCCTGATCGTCGAGGCCGGCGAGCGGCACGGTGTGCGCCTCGACCTGGCCGTCGCCAGCGCGGAGCGGCTGGAGCGCGCCGCCGCCCAGGGCCACGCCGACGAGGACATGGCCGCCAACTACTTCGCCAGCTTCGACGAGAAGCCGTCCGCCTGAGAATCGAGGTACACCCTGGCCGACAGGCCGGCGGCGCTCGGAAAGGAACCCACCCGCGCCCAAATCGACGAAGTACTGCTCAGGGCCCGGGAGTTGATGGCTCGCCACCGCCGCCTGCTCACGGACGAGGACTTGGCAGCGCCGACGAGTGAGGCAAGGTGAGGTGCCCGCATCCGAAACCGGCATGCGGCTGAACGAACCGGCGTGCGGGGCCGATTCGTTCAGCCGCCGGGGAAGAACCGTCAGCTGTAAGTGATGTCGGAGGATGCGTACTTGCAGTAGGTGCCGTCGGGGCCGGTGCCGTTCTTGGCCGGCTCCGCACCTGTGTTGTTGCCGATGTACTTCTGACAGGGGATGATCTTCTTGCTGGTGTCCCCGACGATCTTGATGGCCTTCAGCGTCGCGCTGTCGCCGTAGTTGGTGTTGATGCCGACGATCCGGCTTCCCTTGTAGGTCGACTCGATCGTGTTGAGGTTGATCGTCCGCTTGTACTGCGTCTTGCAGTTGCCGCACGACCGGACGAAGGTGCCGAAGTTCTGCACCGCGAAGTTCGAGACGTTCAGCGTTCCGGCGCCGTTGAACTGGAACACCTTGTCGCTGGCTTCCTTCGCGCCACCGCCGGAGACGGTGTACACGTTGGACGACGAGGAGCCCAGGAACGTCGCCGCATCCTCACCGACGTCCTCCCACCAGACGTTCTGCAGCGTGCAGTTGCCCAGACAGTGAATGCCGTCCGCGGCGGGAGAGCCGATGATGACGTTCTTCAGAACGGTGCCCGCCGCCAGTTCCAGGATCGGCCCCTGGTCCTCGTCCTGGCTGTCGCTGCCCAGGTCACCGGTTCCGTAGAGGCGCTTCATCCCGTAGTCCTTGGTGCCGGAGACCGAGATGGTGGCGGAGACCGCCTGGCTGCCGTTCGCGGTGGGCCAGGTGGCGGCACTCGCCGGAGACAGGGCGCCATCTGCCATGATCATGACAGCCGACAGCCGAGTGCGGCCAGTGTGCCGGTAAGTGCGCGCCGTCGGGCGCGCGGACGTACTGGTGAAGTCATGTCCCAATGCCTTCTTCCAGGTGGGGAGTGGTCAGAGCTTCCCGGCGCCCGCGCCGGACGTCACCGAGGCGACGACCGTCGAGGCCGGCTCGGCGGTGTAGCTGTAGGGCGGGGTGGTGAAGGTGCCGACCTGCGAGATCTCGGTGGCGGCCCCGCCCAGATCGTTGCCGCGCAGGTTGGCGTAGCCCTCCACGTCGCTGTCCCGGTTCGTGGTGACGGCGACCTTCGTGGAACGGAAGACGTTGTTCTCGACGAGCATCTGGGCACCCATGCGCGAGTGGACGGCCGTCTCGGCCCCGACGACGTAGTTGTCGTAGAAGTGGCCGGTGCCGAAGCGCAGGCTGGGGATGCGCGAGTAGACGTTGCTGAAGTAGTTGTGGTGGTACGTCACCCGCAGATGCCCCGTGTCCTCGCTCGCGTTGTTGTCGCTGTGCCCGACGAGCGAGCCCTTGTAGTGGTCCTTGAAGGTGTTCCAGGACACGGTGACGTAGTCGGAGCCGTGATTGATGTCGAGCAGACCGTCGTAGTAGTCCTTGTCGTGGTCGCGGTCCGCCGAGAACGAGTTGTGGTCGATCCACACCTTCGTCGACGCCTGGACGGTGATGCCGTCGGCCGGCGCGACCGGCTTGCTGATGTTCAGATTGCGGACGACGACATTGGTCACCTTCTTCAGGCGCAGTCCGCCGCCGGTCAATCCGGACGACGAACCGACGCCCATGACGGTGGTGTTGGAGCCGATGTCGACCTGACCGCCCAGCGAGATCAGGCCGTTGACCTTGACCACCTTGGCCGCGTCACCCGTGACGGCCGTCTTGAAGGCGTCGAGCGTGCTGACGGTGACCGCGGTCGCGCTGCCGCCGCCGGTGGTCCCGGCGCCGAAGCCGACCGGGGAGGACTCGGCGGCTCCCGCGGCCTGCGGCAGGACGAGCGCGGCGGTGACGGCCAGGACGGCTGTCGCTGCCGCTGTCAGGGCCAGTCGGCGAGTGTGCCTTCGTGGGGGGCGAGTACACATGCGGGTGTGTCCCTTCGGGAGCGTCCGTGGGTCACGTACTCGAACTCTGGGCTGCATACTGAACGATGTGCGGCGCGCGACAACACTCGTACACGGATTCACGGGACCTGGTACGGCTACTTGCCCAGGTGGTGCGGCTCGGAGATCTGGTGTCTCGTATACGAGATGTCACACGCGAGTCACGCTGTTGAACGGGAAACGTAGGGGGTAAGCGCTTTCTAGTCAACGCTTCGCACAGCACTCATCCGGCCAACTCCCTTACCGGGCACGGTCGATGAACGCAAAGGGGCCGGGCCCGACCCACGGAGTGGATCGGGCCCGGCTGGGCGCCCGGGTCAGTTGCCCACGTCGCGCCACGTGCGGAGGGTCAGCTGAGACCGAGGCTGGAGAGAGCGGTCGTCCAGTCGGTGATGATCGCGTCCTGAGCGTCGGTGAGCGTGACGGTGCCGGCGCAGACGGCCTTCTTGAGCTTGTTCTCGACCGTGTCCTTGTTGGCGGCGGTCTTCGTGCCGTACTCGGGCTCGGGCCAGAGGTTGAGCTCACTCTTGGGGGAACCGCCGAGTTCGAGCGGAACGAAGTGGTCTTCCTCGTAGTCGGAGGTGGAGGTGTCGGCGTAGCCGTATTCGACGATCTGCTTCTTCTTCAGGGCCGTGGTGTACGAGCTCGAGGGCCGCACGGTCGCGGTCCAACCGGAGACGCAGATCGTGGAGTCGATGGTGTCCTGGGTGACGTCCGGGTTGAGGTCACCGGGCTGGCAGCTGGGGTCGGGCAGGGGAAGGTAGTCCTGGCTGCAGGTGGCGGCGTGCGCCGTACCGGTGGTGATGGTGAGCCCGGCGGCAGCGAGGGCCAGCGCGGACAGACTGGTGACGAGGGGACGGGATATGCGGGACATCGTGGGGGTCTCCCGATGTGGTGCCCGGCAGAATTCCGAGCGGTCGTGCGCATGACAGCAGTGGGGCCTTCTATGCGGGTAGACCCTTTGACCGGACCGGGAGACGCTTGACGGAAGATTTATCCATGCCCTGGCTACCGCATGTGAAGTAATGGCCTGGGCTTGGTTGTTGAGGAGCGGATGACCTTCACGCGAGGGTGACTCCGCAGCGGGCGGGGACCGTCATGTCGTCCTCAACTCCCGCCCTCCATACCGGAGAACCGTCAGCCGACCGCCAAGAGACGATCAAGCGCCGTCCAACCTGCGGCTGCCCACGTCGGCCGGCCGCCTGGGAGACCCGTTCCCAGGCCTGACCGATACCGACGAGCGAAACGGCGCGAAGGACAGCCCACCCTCGCGCGCGCCGGATCATCGCCTCGTGCGCATTCGCGGACGCGTCCGCGTCCGCGTCTGCCTATGTGTCGAAGAACCGTGAAGCCGCACCCGCGGGAAGGAGCAGCCACGCGGCCGCGAGATCAGTCGCCGGGTCACCGGCGCAGAGTTCACCGAAGTGATGGAGTGCCCCGAGGAACTCCGCCAGACCGTCGGCTGCGTGGTGGGCGCGGGTGATCGAGGCACATCGCCCGGTTCGCCGTGACCCATGTCGCAATGGTCCAGGGCCTCGGGAAGTGGGCGGACGGTTCGCCGATCCGCACGGGGGTCGGCACCGGGAGCGGAAGGCGCGGGGCCAGGACCGGTAGCCAACGGTGCTCCTTGCGCAGAAGAGCCGGGGCGCGTGCCGTGCGCGGCAGGCGCACGGCCAACTCATCCCCGAGCCGCCATAGTTCGTTGTCCCAGCCGGCAACCACCTGACGAAGACCCAGTCCCGCGAGATCAGGATGCTGCTCCTGGAGCGGCATCGCACCAATCCCTCATCGATCTCGACGTCCCCCACGGCTCATCGCGCCCCCTCATGGCACACCGCGGTCACCAACTCGCACGCCACAGCGGGCACTACGGCACTCCTGGCTCCACCAACCGGCTCTACCGACTCTTCTCCCCGACGGTGTCGAGCTCCGCGACCGCCTCCGCGGGCAGCACCAGATCCGCCGCCGCCGTGTTCTCGCGCAAGTGGGCGACGGAGGATGTGCCGGGGATCAGGACGATGCTGGTGGAGCGCTGGAGCAGCCAGGCGAGGGCGACCTGCTGCGGGGAGGCGCCCAGGCGGGCGGCGACATCGTTGAGTGTGTCGGACTGGAGCGGGCTGAAGCCGCCGAGGGGGAAGAACGGGGCGAAGGCGATGTTCTCGGCCGCGCAGCGGTCCACGAGCGCGTCGTCCTGGCGGTTGGCGAGGTTGTAGAGGTTCTGCACGGTGACGACGGGGGCGATCGTCTGCGCCTCGGTGAGCTGGGCGTCGGAGGCGCCGCTGAGGCCGAGGTGGCGGATCAGGCCTCGCTCCCGCAGATCGGCCAGGACTCCGTACTGCTCGGCGATCGACTCGTCGGTCGCACCCTCGAAGGAGGCGAGGCGCAGGTTGACGACGTCCAGGGTCTCCAGGCCGAGGTGCTGGAAATTCTCGTGGACCTGCGCCTTGAGGTCTCCCGTCTCCAGCGACGGGATCCAGCTGCCGTCGCCGCCGCGCCGGGCGCCGACCTTGGTGACGATGCGGAGGTCCGAGGGATAGGGGTGCAGGGCTTGCCTGATCAGTTCGTTGACGACGACGGGGCCGTAGAAGTCACTGGTGTCGATGTGCGTGATGCCGAGGTCGACCGCCGCGCGCAGCACCGCCAGGGCCTCGTCGCGGTCCTTCGGAGGTCCGAAGACGCCGGGTCCGGCCAGTTGCATGGCGCCGTAGCCCATACGGCTGAGGGTGAGGTCGTCCGCGAGCGTGAGGGTGCCGCCGGGGGTTGTGGTGGTCATGTCGCGCCTTCCGTGTTCTGGCCGCCGCCCGCCGGATCCCGTGGATACGCAAGCTCGGCCTGACGTGACTCCCAGCCTCCCTCGCCCGGCGCGGACACGGCAGTGCCCGCTGTTCCTGGGACTGGCAGGGACAGTCACCAGCTCGGCGGACAGCCGCGCCCTCGTGGATGCCCGCCCTCGGCGCGTTCCGTTTGTGAGCGTTGGTCCGTTTGCCGGATGAGGCACCCCTGGGGCATTAGCGTGCACCTGTCAGTGTCACGTGTGTTCACCATGTGCACGAGGGGGGAAAAGTCCCATGGGGAAGATGCGCGCGCCCAGAGTGCTGGGCCGCCTGGCCCTCGCGTTACTCGCGGGAGCCGTTCTCGTGCTGGCCGGACCGGGCTCCGCCCAGGCCACGACCAGCGTCGAGATCCCGGCGCCCACCGAGGGAGGCATCTCGGCGACCGTGAAGTTCTTCGGTGCCGTGGTGCCCCAGCCCTACGATCCCGACCCGAACGCCGCCTTCGGCGACCGCAAGTGCCAGCTCATCTACCACGATTTCGACCCGACACCCGGCTGCGGCGGTTTCAAGCTGGGCGTCACCCTGCACAACGTACGCAACCAGCCCGGCTATCTGGCCGGACTCAGCAGTACCGGTGGCTATTTCAGGGCGTACGCGGACACCGCGCGCACCTTCGGCTGCCTGCGGTCCGACGGCACCTTCGACCACAGCACGAGTTTCGTCGTACGCACCGAGCAGACTCCGCTCTCAGGGGTGTACTAAGAGCCGGACAGCAACTGGCTCCTCGGCCAGTTCGCGCGCTACCCCGACCGGGACTTCGGTCCACCCTTCTTCCTCAACTACCCTGCCGTACAGGTAAATTGCCCCGACGGCATGACCTCGACCCAGTACGGCCTCAAGGTCACCAACGTCAACATCAGCATCGATGACGCGAACGTCTTCGGTACGACGACCTGGAGCGCTCCGGGGCCGTTCTACGCCTAGGGGCGGTGCGCGGCACGTCAGGGGGCCAAGGTGATGCGGATCCCCACCGTGCCGCGCTCGCCGCGTCGCAGGCGACTGCCGAAGAGGGTGAGACGGCCGATGAGACCGTACTTCCGGGCGATGAGCTGCCGGTAGCGGGCGGTCGCGGCCGCGTCGACGATCTCGGCCGTGGCGGGGATCTGGTCGCCGGTCGGCCTGCCCCGCATGTCGCAGGGGCCGACCAGGACGTCCGACCGGTTGCGGATCCGCTTCACCTTCCAGGTGTCCGCGGCGGTCCAGGCGGCGAGCGCCGCGCCGTCGCGCACCACCCACACCGGAGTCGCGACTCCCGTACCGTTCTTGCGGTAGCTGGTGATCAGCAGGTATTTGCCCGAACCGAGCGTGTCCAGCGAGGCCTCGTCCATGGCGAAAGTCTAGGCGGCCGGGTCCGGAGCCCCAGGCACCCGGCCGCCCGGTTCAGGACAACTGGCCGTCGTAGTCGGGCAGCTTGAAGGTGCGCTCGGCGTGGCCTCCGACGAGGTCGGAGGTGTTGTTGCCGACGTTGGCGATGATCGTGTAGCCCAGGGATTCGATCTGCGCGCGCTTGCTGGTCTTGTAGGTGCTGACCTCGTCGAAGAGGTCCGGCAGATCACGCACGTAGAGGCCCGAGACCGGATAGCCGACGGTCTTCAGGTTCCACTTGGTCTCGCTGGCGATGATGCCCGGGCGTGCGGTGACGAAGAAGATGTCGACGCCCCGGGAGTGCGCGTAGCGGGCGAGCTCCAGGGATGCCTTGACCGCCGGAGTGGGGAGCTCGTACCAGGGGTGGAAGTCCGTCTCCAGCGTGGTGTTGTCGATGTCGAAGACGAGGGCGAGCTTCTGCCCGTCGGCGTGCGCGGTGCGCTGTTCGACGTAGGGCAGCGCCTGGTCGATAACGGCCCGGACATCACGCTGCCAGGTGGCGTAGTCGACGTCCTGTGCCGCCGCCGTGCTCGCCACCGCCTGGACCGGGGCCGCGGCGGCGGACCCGGCCGCGGTCACCGTCCCCCCGATGCCCAGCGCCACGACCGCCGAGACCGCGCCTATCCTGCGCCCCACACCGCGTCCTGTCATGCCCGTCCCCTTCTCACGTCGGAGCGGCGAGCGTGCCTCGACACTCGCCGCTCCAGACATGATCACGCCCAGTGATGTACGGATGGGGAAGGAGAAGTTACTACTCGGTAGAGAATCCCGCGGCGGCGATCCCGCGCCTCCTTTGTGGGGTGGCAGGCGCGGGCTTTGTGGGGTGGCAGGCGCGGGCGTCCCGTGTGAGCCTGGGCTCGCGGTCGGCGGGCCGCGGTGTCGGCTCAAGGAGAGAGGCTGCTCGGATGGACGCACCGAACATCGTCATAGTCGGCGCCGGTTTCGCCGGGGTCGAGGCAGCGCGGGGGCTGGAGCGGACGCTCGCTCCCACCGACGCCCGGATCACTATGGTCAGTCCGACCGACTACCAGCTCTATCTGCCGCTGCTGCCGCACGTCGCAGCCGGTGTCGTCACCCCGCAGTCCGTCGCGCCCTCGCTGCGCCGGATTCTGCGCCGCACCGTCCTGGTGCCCGGTGGGGTGATCGGCGTGGATCCGCGAGCCAAGGTCTGCGTGGTCCGCAAGATCACCGGGGAACTCGTCGATCTGTCGTACGACTACTTGCTCCTCACCCCGGGCAGCGTGACCCGCACCTTCGACATCCCCGGTCTGCTGGACGAGGCGCGCGGTATGAAGACGCTCGCCCAGGCCGTGTATCTGCGCGACCACGTGATCGCCCAACTCGACCTGGCGGCCGCCACGTTGGACGAGGACGAGCGAGCGGCGCGGCTGCAGTTCGTGGTGGTCGGGGGCGGTTACGCGGGAACCGAGACCGCGGCATGTCTGCAGCGTCTGACCACCGCGGCGGCGAAGCGCTACCACCCACGGCTCGACCCCGGCCTCATCAAGTGGCATCTGATCGACGTCGCCCCCAAGTTGCTGCCCGAGCTCGGCGACAAGCTCGGGGCGAGCGCGCTGCGCATGCTGAGCGAGCGCGGGGTGCAGATCTCCCTCAAGACGACCGTCGCCTCCGTCACCGAGGACAAGGTCACCCTCACCGACGGCCGGGTGCTGCCCTCACGGACGCTGGTGTGGACGGCCGGTGTCGCCGCGAGCCCGCTCGTCGACTCGCTGGGCGCGGAGACCGTGCGCGGCCGGATCGTCGCCGAACCCGACTTCAAGGTGCCGGGCCTGGACGGGGTGTTCGCGCTGGGTGACGCGGCCGCCGTGCCCGACCTGGCCAAGGGCGACGGCTCGTACTGTGTGCCGACCGCCCAGCACGCCGCCCGACAGGGCCGGCACGCGGCGAAGACCCTGGCGGCGCTGCTGAGCGGGCAGCCCACGACGCCGTACAAGCACAAGGACCTCGGTCTCGTCGTCGACCTCGGCGGCCGCGACGCGGTGTCCAAGCCCCTGGGCATCGGCCTCAAGGGCGTGCCCGCCCAGGTCGTGGCCCGCGGATACCACCTGTACGCGCTGCGTACCGGCGTGGCCCGGTTCCGTACAAGCGCCAACTGGTTCCTCAACGCGGTCGCGGGTGACGACTTCGTCCGCACCGGCTTTCTCGCCGACCGGAAGGGCACCCTGCGCGACTTCGAGCACACCGATGTCTATTTGACTCCGGAGGAAGTGGCCGCCCGCACGCGCGCCTGACGCTCGCGCCCCTAGCGCTCGGCGGCGCTCCGCAGCAGGGCGAGATAGCGGCGGCCGAAGAGGTAGGCGTCTCCCGGCCAGCGGGCCGAGAGGTAGTGGCCGTCCTGGACGACGAAGGCATGCGTGTCGTCGGTGGCGGTGCCGCGCTGTGTGAGGGTGCGCGGGCCTCGTTCGAACTGCGTGTCCGGGTCGGCGAGGGCCGCCCTGACCTCGTCCTCCACGTAGGCGGAATAGGTGCGGTAGTAGCGGCCGAGGCGCCAGGCGGTGGTGAAGTAGGCGGTGCGTTCCATGTACTTGGGCAGGCAGGTGGTACGCCGGCCGGCCAGGACGCTGTGGCCCGTCGCGGTGTCGCGGGCGCGGGCGAGGACGAGGACGCCGTGGCAGATCGCGCCGACGGGCCGCTCCAGCGCCCAGAAGCGTGCGATCCGCTGCTGCAACGCCGATGAGCCGAGGTACTGCCGCATGCCGGGCGCGTGTCCGCCGGGCAGGAGCAGCCCGTCGAACTCCGCCACGTCGACGTCCGACCAGGAGACGGTGGCGTGGAACTCGGGCGCCTCGGTGAGCTCCTGGTAGAACCGCCGGGGTTCCGCCTCGGCGCCGAGCTGCCCGAAGAGCACACCCGTCAGCAGCCTCGGGTCCGCTTGCGGCCGCGTGCCGGCCCGCTCGGTCGCGAAGACGACCTCGTGCCCCGCCTCCGTCAAAATCCGCCAGGGCACGGCTACTTCGGTGACATCGAAATCGCGGTCCGGGACCGGAATCAGCACGCGCATGCGCCCATCATGGCAGGGCGGTCGGTCAAGTTACCCGGCGGTGAACGCGCGGGCGCGGGCGCACGTATGAGGGGAAGGGCTCTCGACCGGGGCCCTCGGCGGTGGTGACGCCGCGCCGTTCGGCTTCGGGAGCCCATGGATGAGGCACGCACGACGACGGATCGTCCGACGAGGGGCGCGACTCGCGGCCGTCGGCGGACTGCTCTGCGGAGGGCTGATGGTGACGCACGCGATGGCGAGTGAACCGTCCGACACGTCGCGTGCCAGCGGAAGTTCGGCCAAGGCCGCGGCCGACACGGGCGCCGAACTGGTCTCACGCCTCGGCACCTCGCGCACCGCCGGCAGCTGGATCGCCTCCGACGGGCGTCCGGTCGTCGCCGTGACCGACACGGCCGCGGCCGCCGAGGTGAAGGAGGCCGGTGCCCGCGCCAAGGTCGTGCGGCACAGCATGCGGGACCTCAAGTCGGCGACGGCGAGTCTGAGTTCGGCACCCCGGGTGGCCGGCACCGCCTGGGCCGTGGACTACACGAAGAACGAGGTGGTGGTGCAGGCCGACAGCACGGTCTCCGCCTCCGACTGGTCACGCATGACGCAGCTGGCCGACGGCATCGGCGACTCCGTGCGCATGCAGCGCACCCAGGGCGCTTTCGCCACCCGGCTGAACGGCGCGCAGCCCATCTTCTCGACGGGTGGGCGCTGTTCGGCGGGCTTCAATGTGACCAACGGCCGGAGCGAGTTCATCCTCACGGCCGGGCACTGCGGGCCCCCCGGGTCCGTCTGGTTCGCCGACAACCAGGGTTCGCAGCAGGTGGGCCGGACCATCACCACGGCGTTCCCCGGCAGCGACTTCTCCCTGGTGCAGTACGACAACGGTCGGCAGACCACTCCGGGGACGAATGTCGTGGCCATCGGCGGCGGAAACGGCGTACGGATCACGGGTGCCGCCGATCCGACCGTCGGTCAGCGGGTCTTCCGCAGCGGCAGCACCAGCGGGCTGCGCGACGGGAAGGTGACCGCGCTCAACGCGACGGTCAACTACCCGGAGGGCACGGTCACCGGGCTCATCGAGACCACGGTGTGCGCCGAACCCGGCGACAGCGGTGGCCCGCTGTTCTCCGAGGGCATCGCGCTCGGTGTGACCTCGGGAGGCAACGGGGACTGCACCTCCGGCGGTACGACGTTCTTCCAGCCGGTCACCAAGGCACTGACGGCACTGGGTGTGCAGCTCGCGGGACAGCCGCAGGCCTCCGCCAGTTCCCCGGCTCAGGCCTCCCCCGCGCCGTCGGTGTCGGCCTCGCAGGGCGCCGCGGTCGCGCCGGGCTCCGCCGCACCGGGCGCTGTCGAGCCGGTGGGGGCGACCGGAAACGCCGAGACGCTCGTCTCCCGGCTCACGAACCCGAGGAACGTCGGCCCGGGACTGCTGGTCGTCGCGGGGAGTCTGATCGCACTGGTGGCGACGCGCTATATCCGTACGGAACAGGACCGCAAGGCCTATCGACGGCAGTATGCGCAGAGTTGGGGCTAGGGCCTGGATTTCGGATCACGCCGATTGCGGGCTACACGACAGGCCCTGGGAAGACGCGGTTCTCGATGGAGTTGGAGCGGAGGCCGGGCGGTCACGCCGCCTGCGTGGGCGACTGCGGAGAGGCTTCCGCCCACTCCAGGACGAGCCGCTGGTACTCCCGCCGCTCCTCCATGCTCAGCGTCCCGCCGGCCCGGAACCAAAGGGCCCGGATCTCCTCGTTGACCTCCGCCGCGGAGCGCTCGGAGTCGGCTTCAGGAGTGGTGGACATGGTGTGAAGCATACGGGCCTTGACGTGAAGACGATGTGAGTAAAGGTACAGCGGACGACAATACGGACCGTGAAGCTCATCACCTACACGACCGGGGCCCCGAGCACCAGTACGTGGATCGCCAACACCGCGGCCCCGCGCGCCCGGTCGTGGAAGTCCGGCACATTCGAGGGCAGCCACCACTTCCGGGTGCACGACTTCGTGAAGGCGGTCGACACCCGGACACTGCCCTCGGCGAACGTGACGCTCCGGGGCGTAACGTTTCGGCCCGTTGGAGAGCCGCGCCCCGTCAGGTGCCCGGCTTGCGGCCGTACACGAACACGTCGTCGCCGGTCTTCAGCAGCGACCAGTACATCTTCGCGGTGGCCGTGGTCATGTTGACGCAGCCGTGCGAGCCGGGCGGGTTCCACATGCTGACGCCGACCGAGTGGAAGGCCTGGCCGCCGTCGAAGAACTGGCTGTAGGGCATCGGCACGTTGTAGATGGTCGAGACGTGGTCGATGTCCCGCCAGTAGATCTTCTTCAGGCCGGTGCGGGTCTCGTATCCGTCACGCCCGGTGCGGACCGGCACCGGCCCGTAGACGAGGGTGCTGCCGTCCTGGATCCAGCTGAGCTGGAGCGTCAGGTTGACGCAGGCGATGCGGCCCTTGTTGACCGGGCAGTTGCCGTCCTTGTTGGGGTTGTTGCCGACGGCCTTCTGCTTGTTCATCAGGTCCATCACGCCCCAGGTGACGGGTCCCGCGTACCCGATGTTCGGGGTGATGCCGTGCTTGGTCTGGAAGGCCTGGATCGCCTTGCAGTCGGCGCTGGACTGCCGCCCGTCGACCGGCCGGCCGAGGAACTTTTCCACCTGCTTCTGATACGGGCCGGTCTGTGTCGTGCAGCTCGCGGCCTGCGCGGGCGTCGTGCCCAGCGCGAGGGTCAGCGGTGCGACCAGTCCGGTGATCCCGAGCGCGACGGCTCCTCGTCTGCGTATGTCCCCCATGGCGGGCCTTTCCTTTCCTGCTGCTCGCGTTTCCTGCCTGGTAGACCCGCGTCGGGGGGTGTGCGTTGTAGGGGAAATCGGGCTGCGACCAAACGGTGACTTTTCTCGTAACCTTGCGACACTTTTGGACGCCTTTGATCTGGGGCCTAGAGGAATCGGTCCTGCCCGGCACGATCGAGGTATACGAGAACAACGTCAGCCTCTGTCTGGAATGGTGTGACGAGGCTGACGTCCGTCCAGTCCTGGACAAGCCGACCGCCAGCGCCCACCTCGCCGTCCTTCTGGAGGAGCGGAACTACGCGACGGCCACCGCCGCTCTGCGGCGGCAGGCCCTTCTCCTTGGCGAGGGTGGCCACGGCGAGACGACGGCAGCGGCGCGGCAGGAAGGCGACCGGCGGGTCGGCGAACATCCGGTCGATGCCGGAGTGCACGTCCACATGGCAGTTCGGGCAGATGTCGACGGTGGGGGTGTCGATCGGCTGGCCCGCGTGGCTCGGTGTGCGGCCAGTTGGGCGCAGCCCGATCGGCGGGGCGGTGCGCCGGACGTTGTGTGTCGGCTGGCGCATACGATTTGCATCATATCTGATGACCTCGACCGGTTTGTCCCACACTGGTGGAGGAGTTACGTACATGGCACAGCAGGTATCGGTCCGTCGATCCCGCCCCTTCAGTAAACGGCTGCTGGCAGCCGCGCTGACCCTGGGCACCGTCGGCACCCTCGCCGCCGCGGCGCCGCCCGGGCCGGGGGAGGCCGCCCCGCGCAAGACGGACCACGGCTTCCTGGAGAGGGACCTCGTCTCCGACCTCGCGGGCAGAGCGGAGGTGCAGGACACGAACCTGGTCAACCCCTGGGGCCTGGCGCTCGCGAAGACCGGAGAGGTCTGGGTCTCGGACAACGGCTCCGACAAGGCCACGATCTACACCGGAGCCGTGGACGGGCAGCCGGTCAGCATCGTGCCCCTGGTGGTGAACTTCCCGGAGGGCGGCGCCCCGACCGGGGTGGTACGCAACGACACCGACGACTTCCAGATCGGGCCCTCAGGCTCCACGGCTGCCGCCAAGTTCCTCTTCGCGGGGGAGCACGGCGACCTCTTCGCATGGAACCCGGACATCACCGGGACGGGCGTCGACACGGTCGCGCACGAGGACGCCATCTTCAAGGGCCTGGCGCTGGTACGCGGCAAGGACGGCAAGGAGAACGGGAAGGACGGCAAGGACGAGAAGTGCGACGAGTCGCGGATCCTCGTCGCGAACTTCAGTGACGCGCGCATCGACGTCTTCGACAAGGACTTCAACCCCGTACCGCCGACCGACAGCCGGTTCGAGGACCCGAACCTCCCCGACGGCTACGCACCGTTCGATGTCAAGACGATCGGTTCCAAGGTCTTCGTGACCTACGCCCTCCAGGACGCCGACAAGGAAGACGACGTCCCGGGACCCGGGCACGGCTTCATCGACGTGTACAGCACGGAAGGGAAGCTGCTGCAGCGCTTCGCGAGCGGCACCGACCCGAAGAACGGGCATGTGCTCAACTCCCCCTGGGGCCTCGAAGTCGCCCCCAAGGGCTTCGGAAAGTTCGCCGGTGACCTGCTCGTCGGCAACTTCGGCGACGGCCGCATCAACGTCTTCGACAAGAAGACCGGCAAGCTCAAGGGAACCCTGAAGGACCGCAACGGCGACCCGATCGAGATCGAGGGCCTCTGGGGCCTGCAGAGCGGCACGAAGCAGTCCGGCGGCAAGGACTCCGTCTGGTTCGCCGCGGGCATCGAGGACGAGGCGCACGGCCTGCTCGGAACCCTGCGGGCCGAGGGCTGACCGCGCACTCTGCGCCGGCCCGGCGGGTGTCCGACTACACCAGCCGGGCCAGCACCTGCCCCGGCCACCGGTCGTCCCCGACCGTATGCGTCTCCGTCGCCGTGAACCCGGTGAGGGCCGTGACGACGGTGGCGCGGCTGAGGTCGAGGGTGCGGGCGAGTTCCCGCTCGGAGGGCAGCGGGGTTCCGGCGGGGAGACGGCCGTCGACCACCGCCTCGCGTACGGCGGCGGACAGCGACCGCGCGAGCGGGCCCTCTTTCGTGCGCCAGGTGCCGAGCGCGGCGGCGAATCCCCTCTGCATTGGTCCACTTTCCCTCCATTGGACCAGGACGTGCGTCCGCCTACGCTGCCGCCATGCACCCCACTCTCGCCGACGACTTCCACCGGCTACCCGAACTCCTGCAGTCCGCCCGCGATGTCGCCGCGCGCGAGGTGAGCGGTCTCCACGACCGTCCCGTCGCCGGCCTCGACAAGGCGCCCGCCCCGGAGCCCCTTCCTGTCGAGGGAGCAGGCGCCGACGGTGCGCTGGCGCGGTTCGCCGAGCGCTGGTCGCCGGGTTTCTCCGGTTCGGCGGGCCCGCGCTATCTCGGCTTCGTCACCGGCGGCGCGACGCCCGCCTCGCTCACCGGGGACTGGCTGACCAGCGCGTACGACCAGAACGTGTCCGGTAGCGGTGGCTCGTTGGCGAGCGCCCTGGAGCGCGAGACGCTGGGCTGGCTGCGCGAGCTGTTCGGGCTGAGTGAGGCGCACAGCGGTGCGTTCGTGAGCGGGGCGACCGTCTCCAACACGGTGGGCCTGGCCGTCGCACGGGAGTGGCTCGGCGAGCGCCGGGGCGTGTCGGTCTCGCGGGAGGGGGCCGGCGCGCTGGGTCCGGTCGACGTTCTGTCCGGCAGCCCGCACTCCAGCGTCGCCAAGGCACTGTCCGTGCTCGGGATCGGGCGGGACCGGCTGCGTCCGGTGCCGGTGCTGTCGGAGGACCGCGAGGCCGTCGACGTCGAGCGGCTCGCCGCCGCCCTCGACGCGCTCGACGGACGCCCGGCCGTGGTCGTGGCGAACGCCGGGACCGTGAACACGGTCGACTTCGACGATCTGCGGGCCATCGCCGCGCTCAAGGAACGGTACGACTTCTGGTTGCACGTGGACGCCGCGTTCGGCGGCTTCGCCGCGCTGTCACCGTCGTACGCGCATCTCGTCGAGGGTCTGGACGCGGCCGACTCCGTCTGTGTCGACCTGCACAAGTGGCTGAACGTCCCCTACGACGCGGCCGTGCAGTTCACCCGCCGCCAGGACCTCCAGGTCCGGGTCTTCCACAACGCGTCGCCGTATCTGGGACTGGCCGGTGCCGATCCCGACTTCCTGCACCTCACTCCGGAGAACTCCCGTCGGCTGCGGGCGCTCCCGGCCTGGTTCTCCCTCACGGCGTACGGGCGCGAGGGGCATCGAGAGATCGTCGAGCGGAACGTGGCGCTCGCCGGGCGGCTGGGCGAGCGGATCTCCAAGGAGGTTCCTCGGCTGCGGCTCCTCGCGCCGGTCCGGCTCAATGTCGTCTGCTTCACCCTCGCCGACGAGCCCAGCGAGGAGCGGGCGCACGCGCTGGCCCACGCGGTCGCCGCCTCGGGCGAGGCCTTCGTGACGCCGACGTTCTACGCCGGGACGCACGCGCTGCGGGCGGCGTTCAGCAACTGGCGTACGTCCGAGGCGGATACGGACCGGGTGTTCGAGGCCCTCAGGCGCCACTGCGCGGACCTCCGCCCCTAAGCACCGCCATGTTGCTTGATCGTCTGCCGGAATCCCGTGTTGACTGCCAGCAGGCCCCCGTCCACGCACAATGTCGTTCCGGTGATCCACGCTGCGTCACGCGAGGCGAGGAAGGCGACGGCGGCCGCGATGTCCTCCGGCTCGCCGACTCGCCCCAGCGGATAGACGTCCGAGACCAGGGCGAGATCGGCCTCGCGGCCTTCCCAGGCCGTGGTGCGGACCGTGCCGGGTGCCACCAGGTTGACGCGCACGCCACGCGCCGCGGCGTGGCCGGCCAGCGTGCGGGTCAGCGACATGAGCCCCGCCTTGGCCGCACTGTAGGCGTGGTTGCCGAAGTCCTGGATGCCGTTGACGGAGCCGATGCTCACGATGGCGCCGCGGCCCGAGGCCACCAGGTGCGGAAGCGCGGCGCGGGCGCAGCGGTAGGCACCGGTCAGGGTGATGTCGAGGTCGCGGGCCCACACCTCGTCCGGCTCGTCCTCGAAGAGCGGGGCGTCGGGCGTGCACCGGCACGCGTTGTTGACCAGGACGTCGAGCGAGCCGAAGGCGTCCACGGCGTAGGCGATCGCCGTCTCGATCTGTGCCCGATCCCCCACGTCGCACCCGAACGGCTCCGCCCGCGCGCCGAGTTCACGGATCGAAGCCGCTGTCTTCTCCGCCTCCGCCAGGTCCACGTCGGTGACGAGGACCTGGGCACCTTCCTCGGCCAGCCGACGCGCGGTGGCCGCGCCGATGCCGCGGGCCGCGCCCGTGATCAGAACTCCGTATCCCTCGAAACGCCTCATCGCAGTCATGGCACGGAAGGTACTGCCGTGATCGTCCCGGGGACAGATACCGTGCGCCCATGTCCGCGTTCATACAACAACTCCCGGCGCTGATCGGCGTGGTCATCGGTGCCCTCGGTTCGTACCTGGCGATCGTGCGGGGCGATCAGGCCCGGTTCCGCAGGGAGCGGGCGGCCCGCTGGGAGGAACGGCGGCTCGCGGTGTACGCCGACTACGCGCGGTCGCTGAAGAAGAGCGTCACTCTGACCTACCGGGTGGCGTCACACCTGGGCAACGACCCGCACCCGCACCCCTTGTCCCCGGAGGAGGCCGCGCCGCTGCTGGCCGAGGCCACCGTCGCACGGGATCCGTCCGGGGAGGCGCTGATCCTCCTGGGCAGTCCGGAGGTGGTGGAGCGGGCGCGGGCGTGGGTGGTCATGGTGATGGAGATGGAGCAGTTCCTGCGCGAGGGGACGCGTGACCCGCAGGCGTGGCAGGCCCTGTTGGAGCGGCAGCGGGCCGGGCGCGAGGGCTACTACGCAGCCGTGCGGGACGATCTGGCGCTGCCCCCGGGCCACTCTGCGCGCTGGCCACTGCCGCCGGTGCATCACACCTGAGCTCACCGGTACCCCGTCGTGTCCGCCGGCTTGCCCGCGTCCTGGATCTCGACGAGGTAGCGCCAGGCGTCCGGGCGGCTGCCGTCACGGTCGGTGAAGCCGTACACCTGCGCGAGCTGCCCGCTGGACAGCGACTCCCCGTTCCAGCGGGCGACGTCCGGGTCGGCGGCCAGGGCGGCGACGGCACGGCCGACGTAGTACGGCGTCTCGGAGATGCCGAAGTGCGGGTTGCGCTCCAGGGCGTCGCGCCAGTTCTCCTCGGTGACGCCATAGTTGTCGAGCATCATCTCCGAGCGCAGCCAGCCGGGTGTGAGCGCCACGGCGGTGGCTCCGCGCGGGCCGAGCTCGTGCCCCAGGGCGAACGCCATGCGCAGGACCGACGACTTGGCGAGGTCGTAGAAGAAGGAGACTCGGTAGGTTTCCCGGTTGTACGCGGCGGTGCCGTCGGTCATCTCGACGACCAGGCCGCCCGGATGACGCAGCAGCAGGGGAAGCGCGTGGTGGTTGGTGATCGCGTGGGTCTCGACGGCGAGTCGCAGCAGCCTGAGGCCGTTGTCGAGGTCGTGCTCCCAGACCGGGGTGTTCCACTCGAAGAGCTTTTCGCCGCCCCAGATGTCGTTGACCAGGACGTCGAGGCGGCCCTGTTCGTCCGCGATGCGGGTGACCAGGGCCTCGACCTCCGCCGTGACGAGGTGGTCGGTGGGGACCGCGATGCCCCGGCCGCCCGCCGCTGTGACGAGGTCCGCGGTGTCCTCTACGGTCTCCGGGCGGTCGTACTCCGAGCGCCGCTCGCGTGTGCTGCGCCCGGTCACATACACGGTGGCGCCGGCCGCGCCGAGTTCCACGGCGATCCCGCGTCCCGCTCCGCGGGTCGCCCCCGCGACCAGTGCGACCTTGCCCCGCAGCGTGCCCTCCAGCGGCCCTGACATGTCCGACCTCCGTGCTCGTGGCACCGACGTGCCTTCCCGTCGGTGGTCTTCCGAGCGTCTCCCGGAAGTCGGACATCTCCTGTCAGGTTTCTACAGTCCGTTCCCTCGTGTCCGGCGCGTCGGCGTCAGTGGCCGCGCGCGATCCACTCCTCCAGGTGCGGCGCCTCGGCCCCGATCGTGGTCGTCTCCCCATGTCCCGTACGGACGACCGTGTCGGCCGGAAGGCCCAGCAGGCGCTCGCGGATCGACTCGACGATCGTCGGGAAGTGGGAGTAGGAACGGCCGGTGGCTCCCGGTCCGCCCTTGAAGAGCGTGTCGCCCGTGAAGACGGTGCCCAGACCGGGGTCGTACAGGCAGACCGCGCCCGGGGCGTGGCCCGGGGTGTGCAGGACGGTCAGGTCGGCGCCGGCCGCCTCGATCACCTGACCGTCCTGCAGCCAGGCGTCCGGGAGGCGGTCGGGGTGGGTCATCTTCCACAGCGGCAGATCGTCGGGGTGCAGCCAGATCTTGGCACCGGTGCGCTCGGCGAGGGCCGGAGCGGCGTCGATGTGATCGTTGTGAGCATGTGTGCACACGATGGCCAGCAGCCGCCGGTCGCCCACCGCATCGGCGATGGCGTCGGCGTCGTGGGCGGCGTCGATGACGACGGCTTCGTGGTCGTCGGCGACGATCCAGACGTTGTTGTCGACCTCCCAGGTGCCGCCGTCGAGCGAGAACGTGCCCGAGGTGACGAGGTGTTCGATGCGCGCGGTCATCACAGCACCACCACCGAGCGCAGCACGTCGCCGTGGTGCATCCGCTCGAAGGCCGGCTCGATCTCGTCCAGGGCGATCGTCTCGCTCACGAACGCGTCCAGGTCGAGGCGTCCCTGGAGATGCAGGTCGATCAGCATCGGGAAGTCGCGGGAGGGCAGGCAGTCGCCGTACCAGGACGACTTGAGGGCGCCGCCGCGTCCGAAGACGTCGATCAGCGGCAGTTCGAGCTTCATGTCCGGCGTGGGTACGCCGACGAGCACGACCGTGCCCGCCAGGTCACGGGCGTAGAAGGCCTGCTTGTACGTCTCCGGGCGGCCCACGGCCTCGATCACGACGTCCGCGCCGAAGCCGCCGGTGAGCTCGCGGATGGCCTCGACGGGGTCGGTCTCGCGGGAGTTGACGGTGTGCGTGGCGCCGATCTTCTCGGCGGTGGTGAGCTTCCGGTCGTCGATGTCCACGGCGATGATCTTCGCCGCGCCGGCGAGACGGGACCCGGCGATCGCCGCGTCGCCGACGCCTCCGCAGCCGATGACGGCGACCGTGTCGCCCCGGCCGACGTTCCCGGTGTTGATGGCGGCCCCGATCCCGGCCATCACTCCGCAGCCGAGCAGCCCGGCCACCGCAGGGGAGACGGCCGGGTCGACCTTGGTGCACTGTCCAGCGGCGACCAGCGTCTTCTCGGCGAAGGCGCCGATGCCGAGGGCCGGTGACAGCTCGGTGCCGTCCGTGAGGGTCATCTTCTGCCGCGCGTTGTGTGTGTTGAAGCAGTACCAGGGCCGCCCGCGCAGACAGGCCCGACACTGCCCGCACACCGCACGCCAGTTGAGGATGACGAAGTCGCCGGGTGCGACGTCCGTGACACCGTCGCCGACCGACTCCACGATGCCGGCCGCCTCGTGGCCGAGCAGGAACGGGAAGTCGTCGTTGATGCCGCCCTGTTTGTAGTGCAGGTCGGTGTGGCACACCCCGCACGTCTGGATCTTCACCACGGCCTCTCCCGGCCCCGGATCCGGCACGACGATGGTCTCGATGCGCACCGGCTCGTTCTTGCCCGGTGCGATCACGCCCCGTACTTCCTGCGCCATGTGATGGGCCCTTCCGTAGATCGGCGTTCCGTCAACCGACCCTACGGTGTGACCGACCGGAAGAAGGTCAGGTGACGTTCGGCGGTCTCGCTGCGGGTGTGCCGGGCGGCCGTGCCGAAGGCCTCGCCGACGTTCTCGGTCCGCACGGGGTTCTCGGTCCGCCCCGGCGCCGACGTAGCCTGAATGCCCTGCACCGAACTCCCGCAAGGAGCGCCGTGAGCCTCACCGACGCCGGGCCCGAAGTGCCCACGTGGCGCCTGCTGCTCGAGTACGTACGACCGCATCGATGGGCGCTGCTGGCGGGTGCGCTGCTGGCGCTCGCGACCGGGGCCACCGGTCTGGTGCTGCCGCTGGTGGCGCGGGGGCTCATCGACGACCTGTCGCACGACCGGCCCATCGGGCGCGCGCTGCTCGGCATGGCGGCGCTGGTGGTCGCCAACGCGGCGGTGGGGGCGCTGGGTTCGTATGTGCTGCGGCGCACCGCCGAGTCGGTGGTGCTCGGCGCGCGGCGCGCCCTGTCGTCGTATCTGCTGCGACTGCGCATACCGGCCGTGGACCGCAGCGAGCCCGGCGACCTGATGGCCCGGATCACCTCCGACACGACGCTGCTGCGCGAGGTCACCACCGATTCCCTGGTCGGCCTCGGCACCGGCGGTCTCACCCTCGTCGCGACGGTCGTGATGATGGGGCTGGTGGACTGGGTACTGCTGGGCGTCACCCTGGGAGTGATTCTCTGCGCGGGCACCGTGCTCGGCGTGATCGTGCCGCGCATCAACCGGGCGAGCAAGCAGGCACAGGACGCCGTCGGCGTGATGGGCGCCTCGCTGGAACGGATCCTCGGCGCGCTGCGCACCGTCAAGGCGTCGGGTGCCGAGCACCGCGAGGAAGAGACCATCCACGCGGCGGCCGAGGAGTCGTGGCGGCAGAGCGTGCGGGCCGCCAAATGGTCGGCGGCCGCGGGCAATACGGCCGGTCTGGCGATGCAGATCGCCTTCATCACGGTCCTCGCCGTGGGTGGCGCGCGGGTCGCGACCGGCGCGATCGACGTGGGCACGCTGGTCGCCTTCCTCCTCTACGTGTTCTATCTGATGTCTCCGATCCAGCAGGTGGTCGGCGCGATCACGCAGTACCAGACCGGTGCCGCCGCGCTCGCCCGGATCCAGGAGGCGCTGCGGCTGCCCGCCGAACCGGCGGCCCTGCCCGCACCCTTGCCGACCCCGGGCACCGAGCCCGCCGCGCTCGCCTTCGACGAGGTCCGCTTCCGGTACGCCGACGATCTGCCGTACGTCCACCACGGTGTGACCTTCGCCGTCCCGGCCCGCGGCATGACCGCGTTCGTCGGCCCCTCGGGGGCGGGCAAGACCACCGTCTTCTCGCTCATCGAGCGGTTCTACGACCCCGAGGCGGGCGTCATCACACTCGACGGCCGTGAGCTGGAGCGCTGGGATCTGCCTCAACTCCGTTCCGCCATCGGCTATGTGGAGCAGGATGCCCCGGTCCTGTCGGGGTCGCTGCGGGACAACATGCTGCTCGGCAACCCGGACGCCGACGACACGGACCTCACGCGCGTACTGAAGACGACCCGACTCGATGGGCTGGTCGCCCGTCTGCCGCGTGGCCTGGACACGCTCGTCGGCCACCGGGGCACCAAGCTGTCCGGCGGCGAGCGCCAGCGCGTCGCCATCGCCCGAGCGCTGCTGCGCCGCCCCCGGCTGCTGCTCCTCGACGAGGCCACCTCGCAGCTCGACGCCGTCAACGAAGCCGCGCTTCGCGACACCGTCGCCGATGTGGCACGCACGACCACGGTCCTCGTGGTCGCGCACCGGCTGTCCACCGTCACGATGGCCGACCGCATCGTCGTCATGGACGCGGGCCGCGTCCGCGCCGTGGGCACCCATCGCGAACTCGTGGCCGGGGACCCGCTCTACGCCGAACTGGCCGCCACGCAGTTCCTCGCGACCGCCGGCTGAGCGCCTACAGGTGCCGGTGGAAGAAGTCGACGACGGTGTCCCAGGTCGGCTCGCACGGCCGCGCCTCGGTCTCCTTGCCCTCGCGTGAGGAGACCGTGAACGCGTCCCGCTTCACGACGGGGTCGGTCAGGAGGTCGTTCCACGGACCGTGGTCGGCGTGCGGCAGGGTGATCAGTTCGACATCGGCGCCCCCCTTCGCGAGCGCCTCGTAGAAGAGTTCGCCCTGGCCGTACGGAACGATCCGGTCGGCCTTTCCGTGCAGGATCAGGAACGGCGGGGCGTCCTCGTCGACGTACGTCAACGGGCTGGCCTCGCGGGCGAGTTCGGGCCGCTCCTGGAGTGGGCCGCCGAGCAGCCGGGACTCCGCGGACTCGGGGTCGTCATGGCCGTACGGACTGCCGGGGAAGCGCGTGAACTCCTGGAGCGTGCCGGGGAGCATCTGCTCGTCCATGCTCAGCAGGTCGGTCGGCGGGTAGACGGGTACGGCGGCGCGGATGCCGTCGACGGTCAGCGCGGCCAGCGCCGCGGCCCAGCCACCCGAGGACTCGCCGAACATCCCTATGCGCTCGGGGTCGAGGCCGTACGACATGGCGTGCGTGCGCAGATGGCGGATGGCCTCCTCGATGTCCCGCAGTTGCCCGGGAAAGCGGGTCTGCGCGCTGGAGCGGATGGCCAGCCCGGCCACGGCGAAGCCGCGCGGGTTCAGCCGCCGGGCCACCACCTCGGTGTCGTCCCGCCCGGTGTCGGCCAGCCAGCCCGAACTGCGGCTCCAGATCACCAGCGGCCGGGGACCGTCGCCGTCCGGGACGTACAGATCGATCAACTGGCCGTCGAGTCCGTCGCCGTACGCGATGTCCTTGAGTTCCTTGGCCATGGATCAGCTCTCCTTTTATGGTGATGCTCTCTTTCCGCCACGACGGGCGGTCGTCCATGCGGCGACCACTCCAAACTAGGCGGAGAGACACGTCCCACCCGGATACACAGGCGACAGATGATGGTCACAAACCGACACTCGGCCGGGCAGGTCATCCCCGAGGTCGCCTTCGCGGCGCCGGTCGGCACTCCGGCGGGCCTGGAAGTGATCTCGCTGGCCGACCTGCGTTCCAGGGCCGACGGTCGCGGGGTGGATCTCGGCGCGCCGCAGCGCCCCGGCTTCCACCACGTGCTCACGCTCACCTCCGGCACGCTGCGGCAGACCGTGGACTTCACGGGGTACGTCCTCGATCCGGACTCATGGCTGTGGGTGCGCCCCGGTCAGGTGCTCCAGTGGGGCGATCTCGAGAAGGCCGAGGGCCTCCTGATCGTCTTCGAGCGGGACTTCCCGGACCCGGCCACCGTCGGCGCGGCCCGGGTGGACGATCCGGAGGCGCCCGTGCTGCGCATCCCGGCGGCCGAGGACACCGAGGCGCTGCGCCTCGCGGCCACGCACCTGGAGCGCGAGTTCCGGGCCCCGGGGCGGCTGCCGCTCGACGCCCATGTCGCCGTGCTGCGCCATCTCCTGGACGTACTGATGCTGCGCGTCGCCCATCTGGAGGGCCCCGGCGGTCGCGCCGCAGAGCCCAGCGAGACCTTCCTGCGCTTGCGAGCCGCGGTCGAGCGGGACTTCGCCCGGACGCGCCGTGTGGACGACTACGCCGCCGCGCTCGGGTACTCCACCCGCACGCTGTCCAGGGCCACCCTCGACGCGGTGGGCGTCGGCGCCAAGGAGTTCATCGACCGCCGGGTCGTCCTGGAGGCCAAGCGGCTGTTGGCGCACACCGACCTCGCCGCCGCCCGCATCGCCGCCCAGCTGGGCTTCTCCAGCGCCACGAACTTCGCCAAGTACTTCCACCAGCGCGCCGGGCAGGCCCCCATCGCATTCCGCGGCGCCGTACGAGGCCGGGCCGCAGACGTCCGGTAAGGCTGGGCCCGGACCATTGACACCCGTCCATCCCACCCCGACACTCATGCCATCGATTGAGTGAACACAGTTTCACTGCGCGAACGAGCCGCTCGCTTCCCAGGGACTTCAACATGACATCTCCCGGTATGTCCGGTCCGCAGCACCCCTCACCCGATCGCCCGCCACACACCTTCCGCACCGTCTTTCCGGTCCTGGCGCTGTGCTGGATGGCCGTCTTCTTCGACGGCATGGACGTCAACATCTACGGCGCGGTCATGCCGCACATGCTCGACGACTCCGGGCTGGGACTGACGACGGCGAGCGCGGGCACGATCGGCAGCTGGACCACGTTCGGCATGCTCCTCGGCGCGCTGACCGCCGGGAACATCACCGACTGGCTGGGCCGCCGCCCGATGCTCGTCACCAGCGTGACGCTGTTCTCGGTCGGCTCGGCGATCTGCGCATCGGCCGGGGACCCCACGCTGTTCGGAACGGGCCGGTTCATCGCCGGGCTCGGGCTCGGCGGCCTGATGCCCCTGTGTCTGGCCATGGTCATGGAGTTCGCCCCGCCGCGCCGCGCGGCGCTCACCACCGGGCTGCTGATGACCTCGTACCACGCCGGCGGCATGTTCGCGACGACGCTCGGGCTGACGCTCGCGCCCGCGGCCGGCTGGCGCTGGGTGTTCTGGGCAGGCGTGCTGCCCGCCGTGATCGCCGTACCGCTGCTGCTGAAACTGTTGCCCGAGTCGCCCGGTGTACTGCTCGCCCGCGGTGAGCGGGCGAAGGCCGACGCCGTCGCCGACCGCTACGGCCTGGCCCGCCCGACCCCGGTCGCCGCTCCGGCGGCGGGCGCCAAGGGCCGCCTCGCCGCCGTCCAGGCGCTCTTCCGTCCCGAGTCGCGCTGGGCCACTCCCCTGCTCTGGGTGGCCTCCTTCTCGGGCCTGCTGCTCGTGTACGGCGTCAGCACCTGGCTGCCGCAGATGATGCGCGCCTCCGGCTACGGCCTCAGCTCCTCCGTGAGCTTCCTGCTCGTCATCAACGCGGGCGGCATCGTGGGCCTGCTGATCGCGGGCCGCACCGCCGACCGCTTCGGCGCCGTCCGCGTCTCGGCGGTCTGGTTCGTCCTCACCGCGGCCGGGGCGCTGCTGCTCAAGGCACATCTCCCACTGGGAGTGACGTACGCCGTGGTCGCGGTCACGGGCATCTGGCTCTTCAGCGCGCAGGTGATGGTGTACGCCGCCGCCAACACCGTCTACCGCGAGAGGGAGCGGGCGGCCGGGCTCGGCCTGGTCACCGGGGTCGGCCGGACCGGCGCCGTCGTCGGGCCCTGGCTGATCGGCTCGCTCGCCGCCAACGGCAACCAGAGCTGGGGCTTCACCACATTCGCCCTGGCCGGGCTGCTCGGCGCCGCGGCGATCGCGCTGGTGCCGCTGGCCCGGCGCACGAGCCGTCGGGAGCGGACCTCGACAGCCGTCGTCGCGGCCGAGGCATGACAGACGGCGAGCCCCGGCAGAACGTCGATGTTCTGCCGGGGCTCGCCGCGACGGCCCGCGTGCGCCGCCTACTCGATGCCCGAAAGCAGTCCGGTGACCGGCGCGGCCAGGTCGGTCACCTGGTGCAATTCGTTCAGGTCGTTCAGCCGGTTGAGCCCGGCGAGCTGGCTGGAGGGCCTCGGCACCTCGGCCTGGTGCTCCGCGGGAATGTCGCTCATCGCGAGTGAGTCGAGCTGGGCGATCGGGTTCAACTTCCCCGCGTCCTGGGCCTCGGAACCCGCCGCGTTCGCCATCGGCGCGGCGAGGCCCGTAACACCGACGGCGAGACCAACGGCGGCGACCATACGTCGTGTTGAGATCATGCTTTCAGCAACGGACCCGGGGTCCGGGCGGACACGGCCGGGTCCCCTCGCTCACCCGTCAGGCGCATCGGGCGGCTGCGCTTGCCGTGGGCCCAGCAGCGGAGGAGTCTCGGAGGAGAGGCCTACGCGGCCCACTCCTCGCTGGGCCGCGGCCTTCCAAGGAGGTCGATCATGGGCACCGCGGCACCCCTTGCCTTCGACACCGAAGCGCTGCGCCGGGGCATAGAAGGACACAGTGCGGCAGCTCTGCTGGCGCTCTACGCGGACGACGCGGAACTGCGCGTCGTCGACCGCAACACGCAACCCAGCCACCCGATGATCAAACACGGTCGCGACGAAATCGCCGAAATGCTCAGCGATGTCTACAGCCGCGACATGACACACAAGCTGGACCAATGTGTCATCCAAGGCGACCATGTCGCCTATACCGAGTCCTGCGAGTACCCGGACGGCGTGCGGGTGCTGGCCAGTTCGATGCTGTCACTGCGCGACGGCAAGATCGTCGAACAGACCCTGGTCCAGGCATGGGACGAGTAGGAAGGAACTGGCCGAGGGTCCAGATCAGATCCCGTCTGACCTGGACCTTTTCGGCGAGTACGGCGATGGGTCGCTCGCGCACGCACCGGACTCGGCGGCCACGACCAGTTTCCGCAGCAGGTCTGCGAGCATCGGCCTCTCTGCTGGGCTCAGCACTGCGAGCAGCGCGTTCTCACCCTCGTCCTCCGACACCGCGTGCTGCTCGAACGCATCGAATCCGGCGTCGGTGAGCCGCACCCGTACCCGACGACGGTCGGCACGCTCGTTCGTGCGGGTGATCAGCCCCGCGTCCTCCAGTGGGCCGAGCCGCGCCGACAGGGCGCCACGGGTCAGCCCGAGCATGTCGGCGAGCGGTGACGGGCTCGCCTCGTAGGGCGGGCCGAGCCGACGCAGCATCAGGAGCACCTTGAACCACCAGTGCTGGAGGCCGTCCGAGCCGAGGGTGTCCCGGCGGGCCTGCGCCGCATGCCGGGCCAGGGTCGCGCGCATCTGCCACGCAGATCGCGATCCGACCCAGCAGATCGTCCACGACGGCCACGTTGTCCGCGGTGAAGGGCGGCCGCACCGCCGCCGCGTCGCGGACGAGGAGCGTCACGGTGGCCCCGTCGCCCTCGGTCGCCTCGGCGTGCAGACGGCGCTGCGCGGTCCGGCGCAGTACCGCCGGGCCGCGTAGGACCGGGGCGGGCGGCTCGCCCCGCAACACGGCTTCCAGCACATCGACGACAACGAGATCGGCGCAGCGGGGGATGACGACGTCGGCCAGTGCCCGAGCGGCGAAGCGGGCACCGAAGAAACCCTCGCGGTGCGACGGTCATGTTTGTGCGAGAGCCTGAGGATGGGGGAGCGTGCCCGACACGACGCAGATCCAGATGGCACCCGCATCGAGCGAGGAAGGCGGGCTGTGATGAGCGCTTCAGATACGGGCGCCGCGGGGCGGAGCCAGGGCGGGATGGCTGAACTCTCGGTGATCACGTTGAGCGTCAACGATCAGGTGCGGCGGCTTGAGGTGGATCCGCGGACCTCGCTGCTCGACGCGCTGCGCGAGCACCTGCGCCTGAGCGGGACCAAGAAGGGGTGTGATCACGGACAGTGCGGCGCCTGCACGGTGCTGATCAACGGCCGGCGCGTCAACTCCTGTTTGACGCTGGCCGTGATGCATGAGGACGACGAGATCGTGACGATCGAAGGACTGGGCGACCCCGATGCCCAGCACCCCATGCAACGCGCCTTCGTTGAGCGTGACGGCTTCCAGTGTGGCTACTGCACTCCCGGTCAGATCTGTTCGGCTGTCGGCATGCTCGCCGAGGTGGAGGCGGGTTGGCCCAGCCACGCCACCGCTGACGTGGCCTCGCCGCGAATCGCGTTGACCGATGAGGAGATCCGCGAGCGGATGAGCGGCAACATCTGTCGGTGCGCCGCCTATCCGAACATCGTCGCGGCCATCCGCGGCATCGCGAAGGGAGGCCTGGAATGAGGTCCTTCACTTACGAGCGAGCGACGGACGCACAGGCCGCTGTCGCCGCGGTGTCCAGAACCGGCGCCAAGTTCATCAGTGGCGGCACCAATCTGCTCGACCTGATGAAGCTCGACATCGAGCATCCCAGCCATCTGGTCGACATCAGTCGGCTTCCGTTGCGGGACATCGAGGAGCTGCCGGACGGCGGACTGCGCATCGGCGCCCAGGCGGCGAATTCCGACGTGGCCGCCGATGCCCGAGTGCGTACCCGCTATCCGGTGCTGTCGCAGGCGCTGGTGGCCGGCGCCTCGGGCCAGTTGCGCAACAAAGCGTCCACCGGGGGAAATCTGTTGCAGCGCACTCGCTGCCCCTACTTCTACGACACCGCTGCGGGCTGCAACAAGCGCAATCCCGGGTCCGTATGCTCGGCGATCGGCGGGTTCAACCGGATACACGCGATTCTCGGCGCCAGCGACTCCTGCATCGCTACCCATCCTTCGGACATGGCCGTCGCGATGACCGCGCTGGAGGCGGAGATCGAGCTGCTCGATGCCGACGAGTCGGTACGCCGCGTCGTCATCACGGACTTCTACCGGCTGCCGGGCGATACGCCGCACATCGAGACCGTGCTGCGGCCTGGCGAGATGATCACGGGCGTGATCCTGCCCCTGCCCCTGCCTGGCCGGCAGATCTACCGCAAGGTGCGCGATCGGGCGTCCTACGAGTTCGCGCTGGTCTCCGTGGCGGCTGTCGTCTCGGCCGATCAGGGAACGATCGGTGAGGCACGGGTGGCGTTCGGCGGTGTGGCGCACAAGCCGTGGCGGTCCATCGAGGCGGAGGCCGCGTTGACCGGCCGTCCGGCCACGATGGCCACCTATCGCGCCGCCGCCGAGGCGGCGATGCGCGACGCCGTGGGGCAGGGGCACAACGACTTCAAGATCGAGCTGGCCAAGCGCACGCTGTGCCGAACGCTCGCACAAGCGGCCCAGTCGAGCTGAGGAGGCGACATGATCGGGCAAGCCTTGAACCGCGTCGACGGCCCGTTGAAGGTCGCCGGCCGGGCCACTTTCGCCTACGAGCATTGGGAGGCCGGCCAACCGCTCTACGGGTTCATCGTCGGCGCAACGATCGGCAAAGGCCGCATCACCCGGATCGACACCGAGAGCGCCGAACGCGCACCCGGCGTGCGCATGGTGATGACCCATCTCAATGCCCCGGCGCAGGGCCCCCGCGATGAGTCCATTCCGTTCGAATACTGGCGCGCCCAGCCGGTGCTGACCGGCCCGGACATTCACCATTACGGCGAGCCGGTGGCACTCGTCGTCGCCGCGACCTTCGAGCAGGCCCGAGCGGCGGCCGATCTCGTTGACGTCGAATACGTCAGCGGGCGGGGGCGTTTCGACTTCGCCGCAGACGAAGATGAGACATATATCCCGAAAGTGGTCAATGCCGGACTCCCCACCGACACCGCGGTGGGCGACTTCGATGCCGGGTTCAGCAACGCGGCGGTCCGAGTCGACCAGCACTACACAACGCCATACGAGTTCTCGATGCCGATGGAACCGAACGCGTGCCTGGTGGAGCCGCGTGGCGAGGACCTCGTCGTCTACGTCAGCTGCCAGATCGTCGATGCGGCGCAGGCCTCGATCGCCGGCACGCTTCGCATCGACCCGGCGCGGATCCACATCGTCACCCCCTTCGTCGGCGGGGGATTCGGCTCCAAGCTGGGCATTCATTCCGAGACGATCCTCGCAGCGCTCGCCGCTCGCGAGTTGTGCCAACCGGTCAAGGTCGCGCTGACCCGGCAGCAGATCTTCCAGCTCATCGGCATGCGCCCCACATCGAGCCAGCGCGTTCGGCTGGGCGCGGCGCGCGACGGACGGCTGGCTGCGCTCGCGCACGAGGTCACCATGCACACCAACCCCGACATCGAGTACGCAGAGCAGACCGCCGCCACGACCCGCAGCCTCTACGCCGCACCCCACCGGTTGACGAGCCACCGGCTGACGCCCCTCGATCTGCCGCCCGGGACAGATGTCCGCGCGCCGGGCGAAGCGCCGGGCCTGCTGGCGGTGGAGTCGGCGATGGACGAGCTGGCACATGCACTCGGGATGGACCCGGTCGAGCTGCGGATCCGCAACGAGCCCACCGTCGATCCCGAGCGAGACGTGCCGTACAGCGACCGGCACCTGGTCGACTGCCTGCGCGAAGGCGCGCGCCTGTTCGGCTGGGAGCACCGCCCCGCCACCCCGGCGAGTGTGCGCGAGGGACGCTGGTTGGTCGGCTACGGCATGGCGGCCGCCATCCGCGGGCATTTCCAAGGGCCGACGACGGTGCGGGTGCGGTTGCAGGCGGACGGCACCGCCGTCGTCCAGACGGACATGACGGACCTCGGCACGGGCACGTACACCGTCCTGACGCAGGTCGCTGCCGACGGGCTCGGACTGCCGCCCGATCGAGTGCGCATTGAGCTCGGGCGTTCCGAGTTTCCCACCAGCTGGGGGTCCGGTGGCTCGTGGGGCGCCACCAACTCGAGCACCGCGGTCGACCGGGCGTGCGCGACCCTGCGTGAGAAGCTGCTGGCCGCGGCGCGCGACGACGCGCATTCCCCGCTGCACCGCCTGGACCCGGCAGACGCCGTGTTCTCCGACGGCAATGTACGCATCGGGGGCGCGTCCGAGTCGCTGAGCGAGATCGTCGCACGCAACCATCCTGAAGGTGTGGAGGCGGAGGGCGAGACCCGCTTCATGGGCGATGATCCGAACTACGCGGCCTACTCGATCAACACCTACGGGGCCCATTTCGCTGAAGTGGGGGTCGACGCGGACACCGCCGAGATCCGTCTGCGGAGGATGCTGGGCGTGTTCTCGGTGGGACGCGTACTCAACGCGAAGACCGCCCGCTCTCAGCTGATCGGCGGCATGATTTGGGGGGCCGGCGCGGCCCTCGAAGAAGAGGCCGTCGTCGACCCGCGATCCGGCGCCTTCGTCAACCGGGATCTCGCCCAATACCTGGTGCCGGTCCACGCCGACATCCCCGACGTCGACGCCGTCGTCCTCGACGGGTACGACGACAAGGCCAACGTCCTGGGCGCGAAGGGCGTCGGTGAGGTGGGCATCTGCGGGGCCGGTGCGGCGGTCGCGAACGCGGTGTTCAACGCCACCGGGGTGCGCGTGCGCGACTTCCCCATCACGATCGAGAAGGTGTTGCCCGGGCTGCCACCGATGGACACCTGACGCGAGTTGAGGATCGGCAGCCGGGGGAAACGCGCGACGAGGCTGCTGGAGTCGGCCGTTGTGACCGAGGCACGGGCTCGCGCCCGGATAGCCCTGGCGGCGGCCGAAGTCGCGCTGGAGAGTGACTGGTTCGGCGGGACCGCCTTGGCGGGGGCTGGGCTCGATGCCGCGGACAAAGTCTTCGACGAGTCCGGCCTCGACGCCCGTTGGGGCCTGGACTTCCTCCGGCTGCGCCACGACTACCTGGGCCTGGTCCGCGTCGACGGTGCGTTCCGCACCGGTCCCGACGGCAAGAACCCGGAGGCGCTCGCCGCGCTGCGCCGCCGCGCCGGGAACCTGCGCCACCGTGGCGCGGACACCGTGCGCCGAGACTGGGCCGAGATGTATCTGGGCCTGATCGCCGACAATCTCTTCGCCGAGCGGGGCGTCTCCCCGCCCACTACGAGGTCGCCCGGCGCGCGGGCGAGTCGGGCGACGACCTCCTGTCGCGCGAGGCGCTGCGGCACCTCGGCGATCACGACCACGACCGCGGCGACCACGCACCGGCGCGGGAACGCTGGAGTCGGGCGACCGCCCTCGGCGCCCGGGCAGGCGCCGTCCCCGGCACCCTGCGTCAGCAGATGCTCCTGGCGGTGCCGGCCCGCGACGCGGGCGACGAGGCCGGAGCCGCCGCGCCGACCCGGGAGATCGCCCGCTGGGCCGGAGGCATCGGAGCCGTGACGATCGAGCCGCAGGCCAACGGGTTCCTGACCGGCGCCGATCCCACGGCCCCGCCTGCGTCGAGCGGTGCCGGCAGGTAATCGCACAAGCTACCCTGGTCGGCGGGCCGTGACTGGCGCTGAGGTGGGGTACCACCGGGGAGCGGTCTGACGAATGGGTCTTTGCCGCGCGCCTGGGCGATTGTGTCGACAACGCTCAGGAGGAGCACATGTCCCAGGCCCAGCTCATGGACGGCACCGGTCTCGCGCGCCGCATCGTCGAGGAGACAGCCAAGCGTGCGGCCGACCTCAAGGACCATACGGGTGCGGCTCCGTGTCTGGCGACGGTGCTCGTCGGCGAGGACCCCGCCTCGGTCACCTACGTACGGATGAAGCAGAACCGCAGCCGCAAGGCAGGTATCGATTCGCGGCACGTCGCCCTGCCCGCCGACACCACGACGGCCGAACTGGTCGCCACGCTCGAGGCGCTGTCCGGCGACCCGACCGTGCACGGCATCCTGCTCCAGCACCCGGTCGGACCGCACATCGACGAGCGCGCGGCGTTCGAGGCCATCGCGCCGGAGAAGGACGTCGACGGAGTGACGCTGAGCTCCTACTCGGCGATGAGCTTCGGCCTGCCCGGCTTCGTGTCCTGCACGCCCGGCGGCATCATGCGGCTCCTCGACGAGTACGACGTGGACCCGGCCGGCAGGCGGGCCGTCGTCGTGGGCCGCAGCGCGATCCTCGGCAAGCCGGTCGGCATGCTGCTGCTCGGGCGCGACGCGACGGTGACGTACTGCCATTCGCGTACGGCGGATCTGTCCTCCGCGGTGCGCGAGGCGGACATCGTAGTGGCCGCCGTAGGGCGTCCCCGGCTGATCCGCGGCGAGGACATCAAGCCGGGAGCCGTCGTGATCGACGCGGGCTACAACCCCGGGAACGTCGGCGACGTCGACTTCGACACCGCCGTCACCCGGGCCGGTCTGATCACCCCCGTGCCGGGTGGCGTCGGCCCGATGACCATCGCGGTCCTGCTGGAGCAGACGGTGACCGGGGCCGAGCGCCAACTCGGCCTCTGAGCACACACTTTGGAGACTTTGGGGCCTTTGTGAACTTTTGGGTCGATCAGCGCATCCACGCCCGGTACGACATCACATCGCCGGCCTTGACGCCGTACTCGGGATCGGCCTTGGTGACCGTGTCCTCAAGGCCGAGAACGGCGCCGGTCGCCGGGTCCAGGATCAGCATCCGGCGGCCGGAGTGGGCCTTGTCGTCGTACACGTACGCCTGTCCCTTGCGGCCCAGCCGGTCGGTGACCGCTCCGACCGGGCGCAGCCCCTTCGCGTCGGCGAGGACATGGGCCAGCGCGGCGGTCTCGCCGGCACCGAGCGTCCAGTTGTCCAGCAAGTCGGCGACGGCGTCGAGGAGTTGCGTCGTGTCCATCGCCTCGATCGGGTCGATCTCCTCGAGGTAGGCGCGCAGCCGCTCGGCGTCGTGCGGCGGTCGCGCCTGGGGCGGCGCGTCGCTCCAACTCGGAGGGTACGTCTGCCTGCTGAGCACATGGCCGTCCTCGACCGTGCGCGGAACGGGGTCGGCGTCGGTGATGACCGGCGTGCCGGGATGGCGCGGGTCGGTCGCCACGACGAGTTCGGTGTGGCTGCCGTCGGCCTTCCAGCGGACGACGCGTTCCTCGGGGAGCGTGATCGGTGGCCGGGCCTCGGGTCCCGAGGTCATGCTCAGGCTCCAGGTCTGGACGTGGGTGCCCTGGCGCAGCGGGAGCGCGCTGTCGGATGCCGCCGCGCGGTCGGCGAGCCGGTCCAGGGGGACGGGGGTGGAGCCCGCCTCGATGACCAGCGGGCGCGGGGCGGCCACGGCGGGGGCAGTGGTCGGTCCCGACAGGGTGAGGGCGAGGACGACCACGCCGACGACCGCCGCGGTCCCGACGCTCCAGGCCCAGCGCCGCAGCGGGCGGGGGTGCGCGCTGTGCAGCAGCTGGTTGAGGCGGCGCTCGGCGTGCTGGTCCAGCGGGCGGTCGTGGAAGCGGAGGTCGGCGGACGGCACCGGGTTGGCGCGGCGCAGCAGTTCGAGTTCGTCAGCCATGGCCGTGCTCCTTCGGGGTGTCGCGGCGGGGCGCTTCGGTGCCGGCGGCCACGGTGATCTGCAGGCGGTCGATCTCGGCTCTGAGGCGGCGGCGGGCGCGGTGCAGACGCATCGCGGCGGCGCGGTTGCCACAGCCGAGGGCGACGGCCACCTCGTCGATGCCGAGCTCCTCCCAGGCCGTCAGCCGCAGTACTTCCTGGTCGGCGGGGGAGAGCCGGGCCAGCGCCTCGTGCACCCAGTCGCCCGGCGACTCGGAGTCGGGGCCGGCCACCACCTGCTTGCCGTGCGCGCTCTCGTCGTTGCCGAGCCGGTCGACAAGCCTGCGGCGGCGCCCGTAGCCGCGCACCGCATTGGCCAGACAGTGGCGTGCCACCCCGTAGAGCCAGGGAAGGGGGGACGGCGGGAGGTCGGACCGGCGCCGCCAGGCGACGGTGAAGACCTCCGCCACCACCTCCTCCACATCACTGTTTCGGCCGTCCAGTCGCCGCGCAACGTAGCGGCTGACCGCCCAGTAGTGCTCGCGATAGGCAGCGGCGAAGGTCTCGTCGTTGCTCATAATCCGTAGGTGTCCGGCAGGTTCGTGATCGTCACACCCGCCGATGTGACGCTCGTCGCTTCGCTCCAGTGTGACGGTGGCGCGGCCCCCGGACACAGGCGGGGCATGGAGAGCAACACTGTTACGGCGCTGCCCGCACCCCCTCCCGTGCGTGCCCGGCGTCCTGGACTCGCCGCGGTGAAGTGGCTGACCACCACCGACCACAAGACGATCGGCACGCTGTATCTGGTCACGTCGTTCGGGTTCTTCTGCATCGGCGGGGTCATGGCGCTGCTGATGCGCGCCGAACTCGCCCGGCCGGGACTGCAGATCATGTCGAACGAGCAGTTCAATCAGGCCTTCACGATGCACGGCACCGTGATGCTCCTGATGTTCGCGACCCCGCTGTTCGCCGGTTTCGCGAACTGGATCACGCCGTTGCAGATCGGCGCGCCCGATGTGGCATTCCCACGCCTCAACATGCTGGCCTACTGGCTCTATCTCTTCGGCTCATTGATTGCCGTCGGCGGGTTCCTGACTCCTCAAGGCGCCGCCGATTTCGGATGGTTCGCGTATGCACCCCTGTCCGACGCGGTGCATTCACCGGGCATCGGCGCCGACATGTGGATCATGGGCCTGGCCTTCTCCGGATTCGGCACGATCCTCGGCTCGGTCAACTTCATCACCACCATCATCTGCATGCGCGCTCCGGGCATGACGATGTTCCGCATGCCGATCTTCGTGTGGAACGTGCTGCTGACCGGTGTGCTGGTCCTGCTGGCCTTCCCGGTCCTCGCGGCCGCGCTGTTCGCCCTGGAGGCGGACCGCAAGTTCGGTGCCCACATCTTCGACGCGTCCAATGGCGGCGCGCTGCTGTGGCAACACCTCTTCTGGTTCTTCGGCCATCCTGAGGTATACATCATCGCGCTGCCGTTCTTCGGCATCATCAGTGAGGTCATTCCGGTTTTCTCGCGCAAGCCGATGTTCGGCTACATGGGGCTGATCGGTGCGACCATCGCGATCGCGGGGCTGTCGGTGACCGTCTGGGCCCACCACATGTACGTCACCGGTGGCGTATTGCTCCCGTTCTTCTCCTTCATGACCTTCCTGATCGCCGTGCCGACGGGTGTGAAGTTCTTCAACTGGATCGGCACGATGTGGCAGGGGTCCTTGTCCTTCGAGACCCCGATGCTGTGGGCCACCGGGTTCCTGGTCACCTTCGTCTTCGGCGGTCTGACCGGCGTGATGCTCGCCTCGCCGCCGATGGACTTCCCCGTCTCGGACTCGTATTTCGTGGTGGCGCACTTCCACTACGTGATCTTCGGTACGGTCGTCTTCGCGATGTTCTCCGGATTCCACTTCTGGTGGCCGAAGTTCACCGGCAAGATGCTCGACGAACGCCTCGGCAAGATCACCTTCTGGACGCTGTTCGTGGGCTTCCACGGCACCTTCCTCGTCCAGCACTGGCTGGGCGCCAATGGAATGCAGCGCCGGATTCCCGACTACCTGGCGGTGGAAGGCCTCACGACCCTCAACACGGTGTCGACGATTTCCTCCTTCCTGCTCGGCCTCTCGTTCCTGCCGTTCTTCTACAACATCTGGAAGACCGCCAAGTACGGCGAGAAGATCGAGGTCGACGACCCGTGGGGCTACGGCCGTTCGCTGGAGTGGGCCACCTCTTGCCCGCCGCCGCGGCACAACTTCCTCACGCTCCCGCGTATCCGGTCCGAGTCACCGGCCTTCGATCTGCACTACCCCGAAATCAGCGCCACGGGTGTGCAGTTGGAGACCGCGGCGAAGCAACTCCGATGACCGCCATGGACGACCGCCCGCTGGAGGCGGGTGCGCTGATCAGCGAGCTCGAAGGCCACCTGCTCATCGAGGCCACCCGCGGCGAGGGACGCGCGGAAGCCGTCCGATTCACGCGCTCGCTGGCCTGGCTGACGGACACTCAGCGGGAGGAGGTGGAGGCGCGCTATCAGGAGAACTACCTCGCGCTCACCCGGCGTTCCTGGGAGCGCACCGCGCAACGCGGCAGGGAACTGCGGTCCGAGTACGAAGAGAGATACCGCTCGCTGCGACGGCGGCTGTGCGCGGGAGTTCTTCTCGGCGCCGTCCTCGCGCTGATGACGGTCGTGCTGGCGACTGTGTCGAACGGCTAGGGCCTGTCCGGCGGATCGGGTCGGAGGGGAGCTGCGGCGCCTCATAAGCGCAGGTGAGCGGGTCCCGGTGCGTCCAGCTGCAAGGCGAAGGAGGGCGACGACGCGATGAGGGTCCCCCTTGTTCGAGCGAAGCCGAGAACTTGGGGGCGTCGGCAACCGACGACCACGCCGCCGATGGGCGCACCAGGACCCGCGTCTCCGACATGATCCGCCGGACAGTCCCTAGCGCCGCCCCGAAGCCACGCAGGCGGTGGCGAGGCCGGCCGGGAGAAGCATCTGGGAGGACTGGTCGACCAGATGTCGAAGCATGTGCACATAGGCTTCGTCGCCACCCAGCGCGTCCAGAATGCGATGAGCGTCGTCGTGGAACTCGCCGATGTCGTCCTCGTACCGGCGCAGAACGGCCGGCGCGAGAAGTGCGTCGGTGAGTTCCGCTCGGGCCTCAGAAGAGTGCCGCGCGGCGGCGTGCAGCCCCATGACACGCTCCGTGGACCGGGGAGCCTGCTCCTCAAGGGCGCACGCGAGCAGGTACGTGACCGTGCCGTTCAGGAGGTCTTCGTTGCGGCCGGACAGGATGTCTTCCTGGTCATTGAATATCTGCCACAGGATCCCGAAGACGTTCCCGAACTCGCGCCAGAGCTCCACTCTCTCCTTCTCAACTGCCGCGAGTTCGGCGGCCATTGCCGTGACCATGCTGAAGGGGGCGCCGGATTTCCCGCGGTACGCCGTAATCACCGAGTCGCGCGTGGTGGCACCCGCGCCTCCGCGCAGGTCACTGAGTTGCCCTTCAATCGCAAGGATCCAGCACTTCACTATCTCGGCCGACAGAGCGCCGCGCACCGGCTCGGGAATGCGCTGCGACTGAACGACAAGAAGCGGCAGGGGATTTCCGCTGATGACCGCCGCGAGCTGGGCCTCACTCTCACTGAGGTCACCGGCGACGAACGCGCCCTGCCCATCGGCCAGGTCGTCGAGGTAGCACGCCGAGGTCCACCACAGCTCATGAACGACAGCCAGCGGAAGAGCCGGTTCGAGAAGGCCGGTCTCGGCGGCATGGACGATCATCGGCAGCACGGACAGCGGGTACTTGAACGTGCGATGCTCCAGGAGTGTGGCGACAGCCGCTCGCACCGATACGGCCGATGGACCGAGTCGCGCGAGGGCGGCTTCCATTTCCGCCTCGATCTCCGCGGACACCTGGCGATGCAGTTCCCCGTACGACATCGCGTTCACGCAACCCCACCCCACTGCCGAGATCAATTCGAGCATCGATTCGATCATTACGAATGAAGGGAAGCCAGAGCGATTTTCCGCCATGGCCGGATCACCGTCGGTCAGCGCGGGCCTCCGGGGCACACCAGGCCGTGGTCGAAGGCGAAGACCACCGCGTGGACCCGGTCGCGCAGACCGAGCTTGTCCAGGACGCGGCCCACGTGTGTCTTCACGGTGCCTCGCCGACGGGCGGCCGGGCGGCGATCTCCGCGTTGGACAGGCCGCGGCCCAGCAGAAGCAGCACCTCGTGTTCACGTTCCGCGACCTGCCATCCCGACCGCCCGCTCGAGAACCTCCCGGCCTCGCTACCCGGTTTCTACGCCAACCAGCTCACCACAGCCGACCAGATCAAGGTCCCCGCTCCGCGTCCCGCGCTGCGCCGCGCCCACGTCCCGGTGCTGATCCTGCGCGGCGCCAGCGAGAACAAGAACCCCGGCATCGCCCGGGAGTACGACGAGGTCCTGCCGGACTCCACACTGCGCACCATCGCGGGCGCCGGTCTCGACGCCGAGCGGCCCCGGCCGTACCGTCAGGCGGTCACCGCATTCGTCGATGCCGATGGCGCCGCATCGGACCGCACGGCTGCGGGCCACCGGTCGTGAACTTCGGCATACTGACCGTCGTGCGAGTTGCGATCATGTCCGCGGGATCGCGGGGCGATGTGGCGCCGTACACGGGTCTGGGGCACGGCCTGGTGCGGGCCGGGCACGACGTCACCCTGGTGACACACGGGTGTTTCGAGCCGCTGGTGGCCGGTTCGGGTGTGGGATTTCACGCGCTGCCCGTGGATCCCCGCGCGGAGCTGGAATCCGAGCGTGGGCAGAGCCTGCACCGCAGTACCACGGGGGCGGGAAAGCTCATCCGGGTCGTCGAGATGGCGCGGGCGCTCGTCGGGCGGATGACCGACGACCTGATCGAGGCCGCCCACTCCAGCGACGTACTCCTGCTGTCCAGTTCCCTCGGGCCACTCGGGCACGCCATCGCCGAAGGGCTGTCGCTGCCCAGCATGGGTGTCTATCTCCAACCACTCGCCCCCACACGGGAGTTCGCGCCTCCGGTGACTGGGGTCCGCTCATGGGGGCCCGCCGTGAACCGGGCCGCCGGACACGGCGTGAACATGGCCGTCGAGCGGGTCTTCGCTGAGACCGTGCGCACCCTGCGGGCCCGGCTCGGCCTGCCGCGCATCGCCCCCGGCGCCGCACGCCGCGCCCGCGAGCGGCAGGGCTGGCCCGTGCACCATGGATTCAGTCCCCTCGTGGTGCGCCGCCCCCGCGACTGGCGCCCCGGCCTCGACGTGACCGGGTACTGGTGGCCCTACGACGGTGCGGACGCCCAACTTCCCTCCGCGCTGGGGGACTTCCTCGCCGCCGGGCCTCCCCCGGTCTTCGTGGGACTGGGCAGCGCCACCGTGCCCGATCCCGAGCGGCTGAGCGCCGAGGTCGTACGCACCCTGCGGGCGGCCGGGCTGCGCGGGGTGATCCAGCGAGGCTGGGGCGGGCTACGGGCCACCGGTGACGACATGTTCACGGTCGGGGAGGTGCCGCACTCCGTGCTCTTTCCCCGGATGGCGGCGGTGGTTCATCACGCGGGGGCGGGGACGACGGCGGCGGGGTTGCGGGCGGGGGTGCCGGCCGTGCCGGTGCCGATCCAGTTCGACGAGGGCTTCTGGGCCGCGCGGCTCGTCGCGCTCGGGGTGGCGCCCGGAGCCGTGCCCCTGCGCGGGCTCGGCTCCGCCCGGCTGGCCTCGGCTCTCGTGAGGGTGACGAGGGAAGCGTCGTATCGGCGGCGCGCGCAGGTACTGGCCGCTCGCATCCGCGCCGAGGACGGGGTGGCACCGGTTCTCGGCACGGTGCACCGGCTGACGGGCTGAGGTACGTGAGGGTTTCCCCCTTCCGCCGCCAGCCCCCCATCGGCCTCGTCCTCAAACGCCGGACGGGCTGGGATACGCGAGCCAGAGATCGAGCGGTGGTGAGGGAAGCCCGAAATGGCCGGCGAGCGGTTATTTCGGGCACCCCAGATGCAGGGACTGACAGTCGGCCGCTGCCCGGTCCGACCGCCGTCAGGGCGCCCCTCCCCTCCCCTCCGGACACCACCCCGCCGGTCGCAGAATCCCCAACAGCTGGCGCACCAGCTCCTCAACCACCTCGTCGAGCGTCGCGTCCACCCACCCGGCCCGCCAGTCGTGGAGCAGACCGTTCACGCTGCCTATGAACGCCGTCGCGGCGATCCGGTAGTCGCGCGGCGCCGCCTCGCCGAGTGCGGCCGCCGCTGCCGCCTCCGCGCAGATGAAGTCCACCCAGCGGGCCCGACGAGCCAGGCGTTGCTCCTCCAACCGGGGGCTCACGCCGATGATTTCGACGAAGGTGATGCGGATCCGCCGCGGATCGCTCGTCACGTTCGCGGCATAGGCGCGGAAGATCGCGGTGGCGCGCTCGGCGAGCGGCAGGTCCCGCTCCCGCGCGTCGGCGAGCGCCGCGAGGGCGGCGTCCTCGGCCCAGTCGTTGACCTGGAGGTGCAGCGCGGCCAGCACGTCCTCAAGAGTCCGGAACTCCTCGTAGAACTGCCGCGTCGACAGCCCCGCCGCCTCGCTCAGCGCCGCGACGGTCGTGGACCGGAACCCGGGGCTGTCACCGAAGAGTTGGAGCGCGGCGTCCAGGAAGCGTGATCGCCGCTCGGCCTGCCGCTCCTCGGCGGTCCTGCCCCCGTAACGGCCGGTCGGCTGTTTGAGCCTGCCCGCCACACGTTCCTCCCTTGCCGGTCCGACGAACCGTTCGACTCTCCGACGATTTTGTCGTGTACGGACCCTTGTGGAGAGGGGCACCCCCTCCTTACTTTCCAGTAAGTCCACTCTGAACGCCGCCGTGTTCAGATTTCTCGGCGTCATTGCTTGTCATGCCCTCGGCACTCGCACCCCCCGCCTACGACAAGGACCCACCATGTCTGTCCGACCCACCAGGTCCGCTCTCAGACCCGGACATCTCTGTTCCCTCGCCGCCGCCCTCGCCCTCACCCTCGGCGGCACGGCGACCGCCGCCACCGCGCGGACCTCCGCCGACGGTCTGCGCGAGGTGATGTTCGTGGGCAACAACTGGGACGGCACCGCGGACGTCATCAAGTCCACCGGTGACTTCGCGAAGATCGGCCGGATCAACGTCATCCCGGACAAGGCCGAACGACTGGCCGCGATCAACGCCGACCCGATCAAGTGGGCCTACTTCATGGCCATTCGCAACGGCGTCGGCGAGGGCCACGACCAGTTCGTCGATGACATGTACTCCACGCCCGACGGCAAGTCGGTGGTGGTGTCCCGTCCGAGTTTCGCGGACGTGGTCTCGATCGACCTCGCCACCGGACTCATCAACTGGCGCTTCCCCGTGTCCGGTTACCGCTCCGACCACATGGCCGTGTCTCCCGACGGCACGCGTGTCGCCGTCTCGGCCTCGACCGCCAACACCGTGCACGTGCTGGACATCACCACCGGCAAGAAGCTCGGCTCCTTCGCCACCGGTGACAAGCCGCACGAGAACATCTTCACCCGCGACGGCAAGTACATCTGGAACATGGCGATCGGCGACGTCAACACCGCTCTCGACGAACCGTGGCTGGACTGGACGAAGGGCGACCGGCACATCACCGTCGTCGACGCGACCACCTTCAAGCAGGTCAAGGTGATCGACATGCGGCAGCGGCTCGACGCGATCGGTCTCACGGACTACTCCGACGCGGTCCGGCCCGCCGTCTTCAGCCCCGACGAGTCCAAGCTGTACTTCCAGGTTTCGTTCTTCAACGGTTTCCTCGAGTACGACGTCGCCTCCGACAAGATCACCCGGGTGAAGACCCTGCCGAAGAACCCCGCGACCAGTACCGACCGCACCACCTGGGTCAACGACTCCCGCCACCACGGCATTTCGATGAACCCGGCCGGAACGAAACTGTGCGTCGCCGGCACGATGGACGACTACGCGACCGTAGTCGACCGGGCCGGCCTCCAGGAAGGGCCGCTCGTCACCGCCTCCAAGCCGTACTGGGCGACCGTCAGCGGCGACGGCAAGGACTGCATCGTCTCCGAGAGCGGGGCCGACCAGGTCACCGCCATCGACTTCGCCACCGGGCAGAAGACGGTGTCGGTGCCGGTCGGCGACCACCCCCAGCGGGTTCGCCTCGGCCATGTGGAGGCGAACTGGTCCGGTCCTTCGGCTAGTTGACCGCCGCCGCAGCCCACGACGCCAGTTCGGTCCGGGCCGCGGTCAGCAGATCGGCGGACGGCGCCGTCGCCCCGTTCGTGACCAGTGCGTAGTGCAGAGTCCCCGAGCCCGGTGCGGTGAGCAGCAGACGGCGGCTGCCGGTGCCGCCCGGCTCGGGGGCCACCCCGATCGGGGTGGTCGTGGTGTAGGCGGGCGGGGAGATCGTCGCCCCGAGGTCGGACACCACGGTCGTGACCGAGGTCGGGAAGGACGCCGGCAGGTGGAGTTCCGTGGGGGCCGCGCCGCCGTTGGAGCGCCACAGCAGCAGCCCGTACTGGCCCGATCCCACCAGCTGGGAGACATGCGGCAGGGACGACGGAATCGGGTTCCAGGTCAGGGTGGTGGAGCCGTCGCGGGAGCGGTCCTCGTAGGTGAAGGCGACCGTGGTACCCGCGGTGGCACTCGGGTAGAGGCGGTCCAGGAGGCGCGCGTCCTGGCGCAGCACGGCAGCGCCCGAGTCGTCCAGGCGTACCGCGGAGAGGTCCTCGTCGTTCCAGGCGTCGCCCGAGGTCAGGACCTTGTCGGGGTTGTCGTTCATCAGCTCGTGGTGGCGGCCGTTGTAGATGTCCCACTGCCACTGGGTGCCGGAGAGGACGGGTCCCGACGATGCCGCCTTGGACCACCAACTGGAGCCCGGCACACGGGAGTCGAGGGCCTGATACATCGCCTTGACGACCGTGGGGGCCTTGTCCGAGACGGATCCGGACAGCGGGTGGCCGAATTCGCTGACGATCGCCGTCGTCCCCGCCGCCGAGGCCCGGTCGCGTACCGACCCGAAGTCGGTGGCGTACTGGCCGTCCCCCGCCTTGCCCCACATGAGGATGCCCGAGATCGCCTTCTGGTCGTAGAAGTGGGTGTTGAACACATAGCGCGGGCCCAGCGTGCCCGCGTCGAGCAGGCCACCCTCCTGCTTCTGGGAGTCGATGTTGGCATTCCAGAAGAGGTTCGGTTCCACGAAGGCGGGCTTGTCCTGCCAGCCGGCCGCGTCCATGCGGGCCCGGAACTTCACATAGAAGGGCCAGAGAACGTCTCGCTCCCACGTGCGGCTGGTCTGCCCGGAGTCGTACGTGCCCGCGTACGGCTCATTGAAGGGGTCGAAGCCGACGACACCCGCGAATTCGGCGGTGGAGAGGTGCTGTTTGAGGTAGACCATGGTGACCTGGGCCGTGTCGAGGAAGGCGCCCTGGACACCGTAGGCGTTGTGCCAGAAGTCGTACGACGCCTGCTTGACTGCCCCGTTCTGGGTGATGTTCTGACCCCAGAAGAGACAGATCCCGCACGACTCCTGGGGGTAATCGCCCGCGTCCACTGCCCACTTGGGGGCGCCGTCACCGCTGTACCAGCTGCCCGTGTTGAAGAGATAACGGGAGTAGAGGTCCTGGTGGAAGTCGGGGAAAACGCGGATTCCGGCGTCGAGGAAGGCGCGCAACTGGTCGGTGGCCGCGGCGAGATAGCTGGTGTCGACCTGTCCGCGCACGGGTTCGGCATGCGCCCAGGAGAGCAGGAAGCGTACGGAGTTGGCGCCGCCGAGGGCGCGCAGCGCGGTAGCGGACTTCTTGGCGTCGGCGACCGAGGCGAAGGGCAGTCCGCTGTTCTCCTCCAGCTTCGTTTCGCCGGAGACGTTGTAGCCGCGCAGCACGACCTCGCGGCCGAGGCCGTCGGTGAAGCGGCCGTTCGCGACGGTGAGGGTGGCCGACGCCTGGGTGTCGAACCACAGCGAGTCGGGGAGGGGGTCGGCGGCCGCGGGCTGTGCGCCCGTGGCCGTCAGCAGGCCGGTGATCAGCACGAGAACGCCGAGCAGACGCGCACGTAACTTCGACATGTCCACTACAGTCCCGTTCGCATCAGGACGCGTCAACGGTTCTGACTTATGAGTAAGGTTCTACTTATTTCATCCGTCTCATAGACCTCGTACGCCCCATTGGTCTCAACTGCCGACCCGTCGCGTCATGTTCAGCAGGTACTCCCTCCGGTCGAGCGGGTTGAGGTCGATCCGCGGCCGGTCCGGGACCTCGCCGCGCACGACCGGCGCGTAGTGGTCGAAGGCGCACTCCAGCTCGCCCTCGCCGCGAGTCAACCCCGGTAGCTGCCGCTCCAGTTCATGCACCCGGGCGACCGGGACCACGCCTTCCAGCACACACGACGCGCCACGGATCTCCGTGGCCTGCGGCACGGCGCGCTGGTGCGCGAGCACCGGCAGCACCGCCGCGAGCGTGTCCGCCGGGGCCTCCAGGCGGAACCGGTGCATCGGCTCGTACACCTGGCTGCCCGCCTCCCGGAGCGCGCTCATCACCACCAGTGGTGTCAGGCCCCGGAAGTCGGCGCCGGTGCTGGACATACTCTTGTCGAAACCCTGGTGGGCGTGGCTCTGCCGCGGTGAATAGCCGGAATGAGTCATGGTGACCGCGCAGTCGGTGACCTGCCACCCGTGGATTCCCTGCCCCAGCGTCTCCTTCACGGTGTCCTCGACCGCCTTGAAGAACGCGTATGGCATCGCCCCCAGTTCGACCTCCAGCCGGAACTCCACACCAGAATCGACGGGCGCCGGATCGATGCGCAGTCCGACGGTCGCGAGAAATGGATTGGGGTCCTTCTTGTTGAACTCGACCGCCGCACCGGTGCCCATGGGCCGTTCGATGCACAGGGGTGTCGTCTCGCGGAAGAAGACGTCGATACCGAATGCGTCCGCCAGCGTCGCCTGGATGACCTCCTTCTGCACCTCGCCGTAGAGCGATACGGAGATCTCCTTGCGGACCTCGTCGTGCCGGAGATTGATCAGCGGGTCCTGTTCTGCGAGTTGGGTCAGCGCGAGATGCAGGGCGCCCTTGTCGGCGGCACGGCAGGGGACGACGACGGTTTCGAGCGTCGGCGGGGAGAAATAGTGCTCGTCCGCCGTCGATTTCCGCGGTACGCCGATCATGTCGCCGATACGGATGTCGTTCAGCCCCCAGAGCTTGCCGATCCGCCCCGCCGTCACAGCCTCCTCCCGGGCGGCCGAGCCCTGGTCGAAGACGCTGATCGCGGTGACCTTGCCCTCCTCGCCGTCGCGGAAGGTCAACCGGTCGCGAGTCCGCAGCGTCCCGGAGAACATCCGCGCGTACGCGATCTTCTCCCCCGCGGGTCCGCGCTCGACCTTGAAGACGGTGCCCGAGACGGGGCCGTCGACGTCTCCCTCGGCCGAGGGCAGCAGGTCCTTGATCCCGGAGATCAGTTCCGCGACGCCCGCGCCCGTCATGGCCGAGCCGAAGAACACGGGGTGCACCAGTGCCTCCCGGGTCTGCCGCACGAGAGCGGCGCGGAGCCGGTCGTACGACACTCGGCCCTCGACATACGCGGCGAGCAGCTCGTCGTCGTGCTCGGCGAGCAGATCGAGGAGCGGCGCCTGGAGCCCGGTGTCGTCGAACGGGGTGAAGCGAGCGTCGCGGGTGCCCGGTTTGGCCACCTGGCCCATCGGGACGATCGCCGGGGTGAGCCGCGTGGAGATGCCCTCCAGCACACGGTCGTACCGCGCTCCACCTCGGTCGATCTTGTTCACGAAGACGAGCGTGGGGATCCCCAGCCGCTGGAGTGTCCGCATGAGCACACGGGTCTGCGCCTGTACGCCCTCCACGGCCGAGACGACGAGTACGGCGCCGTCGAGCACGCTGAGCACCCGCTCCACCTCGGCGATGAAGTCGGGGTGACCGGGGGTGTCGATCAGATTGACGGTGACGTCGTCGATCGCGAAGGAGACGACGGCGGATTTGATCGTGATGCCGCGCTGCCGCTCCAGCGCGAGGGAATCGGTCTGGGTGTTTCCGTCGTCGACGCTGCCGATCTCGTCGATGACCCCGAGCGTGTGCAGCAGCCGCTCGGTCAGGCTTGTCTTACCGGCGTCTACGTGCGCCAGAATTCCCAGGTTGAGCATATGCACCGGGCGTCATGTCCTTTGAAGTGGGTGTGATTCCTTCCTGGGTGGACATGAGCGGTGTGCGCATTGCTGCTCCTCGATCTTGGCGGACGCGTCCCCCGTAGTGCAGCAGCAGGCGGCCCGCGACGGCAACGGATTAACGCTCAACAAATGCGTGCCGTAGCGCTCGCCCCCCTCGACACTCGGCCTTAGAGTGACGCACGTCACGTAAAAAGGCTGACACCCCTCACCTGGCTCTCTGGGAGGGCACATGACCCGCATTTCGGTGAAGGTGGACGGCACCACGTACGAGGACGAGGTCGAACCCCGCCTCCTCCTGGTCCACTACCTGCGAGACCGCCTGGGCCTGACCGGCACCCCCATCGGCTGCGACACGTCGAACTGCGGGGCCTGCACGGTCGACCTCGACGGGGAGAGCGTCAAGAGCTGCTCGGTGCTCGCCGTCCAGGCCGACGGGAGCGAAGTGACGACGGTCCAGGGGCTCGCCCGGGACGGGGAGTGGCATCCGCTGCAGACGGCGTTCCACGAGCGGCACGCCCTGCAGTGCGGCTACTGCACACCAGGAATGATCATGGCCGCCCGGGATCTGCTCCGCGAGAACCCCGATCCGACCGCGGACGACGTACGCCAGGCCCTGGAGGGCAACCTCTGCCGGTGCACCGGCTACCAGAACATCGTGCGCGCGGTCCTGGCCGCCTCCGGGCAGGAGGTCACGACATGACCGACCAGGTCACCGAGCGCGAGGTCGGCCGCTCCCGGCCGCGCAAGGAGGACGCCCGTCTCGTCACCGGCCAGACCAACTGGACGGACAACATCAGCGTCAACGGACTGCTGCACCTGGCGATTCTGCGCAGCCCCATGGCGCACGCGCGCATCGACCGGGTCGATGTGGCGCCCGCGCGCGAACGCCCCGGCGTGGTCGCCGCCTTCAGCGGCCGTGACCTGGCCGAAGGCCTCGGCTCACTGCCCTGCGCCTGGCCCGTCACCGAGGACATCGTCCTCCCGGACCACCCGCCGATCGCGGTCGACGAAGTCCGCTACGCGGGCGACCCGGTGGCCGTCGTCGTGGCCCGCGACCGGTACGCCGCCGCCGACGCCCTGGAAGCCGTCGAGGTCGACTACACACCACTGCCCCCGGTCCTCGACCTGGAGGCCGCCCTCGCCGAGGACGCCCCGCTGGTCCATGCCGACAAGGGCACCAACCGCTGCTACGTCTGGCCCCTCGCCACCGGTGAGGACTACGGTTCGGTCCGGCAGCGCGCGGACGTGGTGCTGAAGCGCCGCTACGTCCAGCAGCGGCTCATCCCCAACGCGATGGAGCCGCGGGCGGTGGTCGTGACGCCGCTGGCCGCCTCCGGCGAGTACACCGTCTACTCCGCCACCCAGATCCCGCACATCCTGCGGATCATGCTGTCCATGGTCACCGGCGTCCCCGAGCACAAGCTTCGGGTGATCGCCCCCGACGTGGGCGGCGGCTTCGGTTCCAAGCTCCAGGTGTACGGCGAGGAGGCCCTCGCGCTCGCCGTGGCGCAGCGGCTGGGCCGCCCGGTGAAGTGGACCGAGTCGCGGTCCGAGGGGTATCTCGCCACCCATCACGGACGCGGGATGATCCAGGACATCGAGATCGCCGCCACCAGCGAGGGCAAGCTGCTCGGCCTCAAGGTCGACCTCCTCGCCGACATGGGGGCGTACCTCATGCTCGTGACGCCGGGCATCCCGATCCTGGGCGCGTTCATGTATCCGGCGATCTACAAGATGGACGCGTACGACTTCACGTGCACCGGCGTCTTCACGACCAGGACGCCCACGGACGCCTACCGCGGCGCCGGGCGCCCCGAGGCGACGTACGCCATCGAACGGATCATGGACGAGCTGGCCGTCGAACTCGGCCTGGATCCGATCGAGTTGAGGCGACGCAACTGGATCCGCCACGAGGAGTTCCCGTACACGGCCATCGCTGGGCTCACGTACGACAGCGGCAACTACGAGGCCGCCACCGACAAGGCGCTCGCGCTCTTCGGGTACGACGAGCTGCGCTCGGAGCAGCAGAAGCGCAACGAGCACGGCGACGTGGTGCGGCTCGGTATCGGTGTGTCCACGTACACCGAGATGTGCGGGCTCGCGCCGAGCCGGGTGCTGCGGGATCTGCGGTACGCGGCCGGGGGCTGGGAGGCGGCGAGCATCCGCATGCTGCCGACCGGCAAGGTCGAGGTGGTCACGGGCACCAGTCCGCACGGGCAGGGGCATGTGACCTGCTGGAGCCAGATCGCCTCCGACGTCCTGGGAGTGCCCTTCGAGGACGTCGAGGTGCTGCATGGCGACACCAAGGCGGCGCCGCAGGGCATGGACACCTACGGCTCGCGATCGCTCGTCGTCGGCGGGGCGGCCGTGCACCACGCCGCCCAGAAGGTGGTGGAGAAGGCGCGGAAGGTGGCCGCGCACCTCCTCGAAGCAAGCGAGCACGACCTGGAGTTCACGCATGGCGTGTTCTCCGTGAAGGGCTCGCCCGAGGCGCGCAAGACCATCCAGGAGATCGCCTTCGAGACGTTCTCCTCGCACGACCTGCCCGACGGCATGGAACCCACCATCAACGCCGAGCACCTCGTCGACCCGGAGAACTTCTCCTACCCGCACGGCACCCACCTGTGCGCCGTCGAGGTCGACACCGAGACCGGACGGACCACCATCCGCTCGTATGTCTGCGTCGACGACGTCGGCCGGGTCATCAACCCGATGATCGTCGAGGGACAGGTGCACGGCGGAGTCGCGCAGGGCATCGCGCAGGCGCTGTACGAGGAGGCGGTGTACGACGACGAGGGCAACCTGGTGTCGGGCACGATGGCCGACTATCTGGTGCCCTCGGCGGCCGATCTGCCCGAGTTCGTGACGGACCGGACGGAGACGCCCGCCACCTCGAACCCCCTGGGTGCCAAGGGAGTCGGCGAGTCGGGGACCATCGCCTCGACGCCCGCGGTCGTCAACGCGATCGTGGACGCGCTGCGCCCGCTGGGGGTGACCGAGCTGGCGATGCCCTGTACTCCGCAGCGGGTCTGGGAGGCCATCGAGCAGGCTCGTTCCGGAAAGGACGGCTCAGCATGATTCCCCCGGCATTCGAGTACGCCAGGCCCGCGAGCGTCGAGGAAGCCGTGCGCACCCTCGCCGACGCGGGCGAGGACGCGAAGGTGCTGGCCGGCGGGCAGAGCCTGCTGCCGCTGCTCCGGCTGCGGCTGGCCTTTCCCGAACTGGTCGTCGACGTCGGCCGCATTCCGGAGCTGCGCGGGATCCGCGAGGACGAGGGCACGCTGATCATCGGCGCGATGACCTCGCACCACGATGTCATCCGCGACCCACGGGTACGCCGGCATGCCGGGCTGCTTGCCGCGGCCACGGCCACGGTCGCCGATCCCGCCGTGCGCCATCGCGGCACCCTCGGCGGTTCGCTCGCGCACGCCGATCCGGCCGGTGACCTGCCCGCCGTGATCCTCGCGCTCGACGCGACGCTGATCGCAGAGGGGCCGGCGGGTCGGCGCGCCATCCCGGCCCGCGAGTTCTTCGTGGACTATCTGCAGACGGCGCTGCGCCCGGACGAGCTTCTGGTGGAGGTGGAGATCCCGACGGTCGACGGCTGGGGGTACCACTACGAGAAGTTCCAGCGGGTCGCACAGGCCTGGGCCGTGGTCGGCGTGGCGGCGCTCGTGCGGCGCGACAACGGGCACATCGCCGAGGCCCGGATCGGGCTGACGAACATGGGCTCGACACCGCTGCGAGCCGGGGCCACCGAGGAGGCGCTCGTGGGCGCCGCGGCGCCGGGCGCGGTGCAGAGGGCCGCCGAGGTGGCGGCGGACGGGACGCACCCGTCGTCCGATCCGTCGGGCTCACCCGCGTACCGCGCGCACCTCGCCCAGGTTCTGACCAAGCGGGCGGTGCTGGCCGCCGGCGGTATGGGGTGAGGAGCCCATCACCGGCATGGTCGTGGACGGCTTGAGCGGTCCGGACGAGGTGCGGGCCCGACTGGAGAAGACGGGGTACCTCGTCGATGACGGGCTGGCCGTGGCCTGTTTCCTGGCGCTGCGGCTGCACCGGCCGATCTTCTGCGAGGGCGACGCGGGCGTGGGCAAGACCGCGCTCGCGTCCGCCCTCGCCGAGGCGACCGGCGCTCCGCTGATCCGGTTGCAGTGCTACGAGGGCATCGACGCGTCGCAGGCCCTGTACGACTGGGACTTCCCGCGCCAGCTCCTGCACCTGCGGGCCGCCGAAGCGGCGGGCATCACGGACGCCGACCGGCTCGAAGGCGAGCTGTACGACCGGCGGTTCCTCATCACCCGGCCCCTCCTGCAGGCGCTGGAGACCCATCCGTCCGTGCTGCTCGTCGACGAAGTGGACCGCGCGGACGACGAGTTCGAGGCGTTCCTGCTGGAGCTGCTGTCGGAGTACGCGGTCACCATCCCCGAACTGGGCACGCTGCGCGCCGAGTCGCCGCCGGTCGTGGTTCTCACCTCCAACCGCACCCGCGAGGTGCACGACGCGCTGAAGCGACGCTGCCTCTACCACTGGTTCGACCACCCCGGGTTCGCCCGCGAACTCGCCATCGTGAGACGCAGGTTGCCCGAGGTCACCGAGCGGTTGGCCGAGCAGGTCACCGCGCTCGTCCAGGCCCTGCGCGCCGAGGACCTGCTCAAACCGCCCGGGGTCGCGGAAACGATCGACTGGGCCGAGGCCCTGCACGCGCTGGGCGCGACCGAGGTGGACGCCGAGCTGGCGCTGGCCACTCTGGGGTCGGTGCTGAAGTACCGGGAGGACGCCGAGCGGGCGCGCGGTCTCGACCTGACGTCGATCCTTTCCGCCCGGGGGGCGTAGGAGCATGGGACGCGAGGGCACCGTCGACGCGTCCACCGTCCTGGTCGGGTTCGCCCGAGCCCTGCGCACGGCCGGTGTCGACGCCGCGCCCGATCGCGTGCAGGCCTTCCTCGGCGCGCTCGGTCTCCTCGATCCGGGCGTGCGATCCGATGTGTACTGGGCAGGACGGCTCACCCTGTGCGGGAGCCAGGACGATCTCGAACGCTACGAACGCGTCTTCGCGGCCTACTTCGGCACGAAGGCGGTAGGCGCCCCGACACGGTCCACTCCCCCGCCACGGCTGCGCATGGTCGTCCGTGACGCCGGTCCCGTTCCTCCCACGGCGACGCGGGCCCCGGAGGACGCCGTACCGACGGCCACGCTCGCCAGCTCCACCGACGTGCTGCGCCAGCGTGACTTCGCCGGGCTCACGGGGCCCGAGCGGGAGGAACTGCGGCGGCTGCTGGCCGCCTTCCGGCTGCGCGGCGAGGTGCGGCGCTCCGCGCGGCGGCACCCGGCGCGGCGTGGCAGCGTGGATCCGGGGCGAACCGTACGGGAGATGCTGCGGCGCGGCGGTGAACCGGCCCGGCTGCGGCTGCATGCCCGGGCCGAGCGTCCGCGCCGGGTCGTGCTGCTGGTGGATGTGAGCGGCTCGATGGCCCCTTATGCGGACGCGCTGCTGCGGTTCGCGCACGCGGCCTCGCACGGCACCGGCACGGAGGTGTTCACCATCGGCACCCGGCTGACCCGGGTGACCCGCGAGCTCGCGCATCGCGACCCCGACACGGCCATGGCGGCACTCGCGGCGGCGGTTCCCGACTGGCGCGGCGGCACCCGGCTCGGCGAGATGCTGCGCGGCTTCCTGGACCGCTGGGGCCGGCGGGGCATGGCGCGCGGCGCGGTGGTGGTGGTGCTCTCGGACGGCTGGGAGCGTGGCGATCCGGCCCTGCTCGCGGCCCAGATGCGACGCTTGCACCGGCTCGCGCACCGGGTGATCTGGGCCAATCCGCGCAAGGCCCGTCCCGGCTACGCGCCCCTGGCTGGCGGGATGGCGGCGGCGCTGCCGAGCGTGGACGCCTTCGTCGAGGGGCACAGCCTGGCCGCACTGGAGCGTCTGGCGGCGGTGGTGAGAGGAGCGGACCCTTGAGGAGAACGGGATCCTGCGGACGTGGCAAGGCCTTGAGGAGAACGGGATCCCGCAGAAATGTCGGACCCCTGAGGAGCACCGGACCCTTCGGAAAGGGCGGACCCTTGAGGCAGACGCACCCCGCGGTGAAGGGAGCGAGCGATGCGTGACATCCTCCCGGCGCTCAACCAGTGGTACGCGTCAGGGGCGCCGTTCGGGCTCGCCACGGTGGTGGGGGTGAGCCGCAGCGCGCCCCGCGACCCGGGCGCGGCCATGGCCGTGGGCCCGGCCGACGAGGTCGTGGGCAGCGTGTCCGGCGGCTGTGTGGAGGGCGCGGTCTTCGAGCTGGCCCAGGAGGTCGTGGAGTCGGGCGAGGCGCGTGTGGAGACCTTCGGGTACAGCGACGAGGACGCGTTCGCCGTCGGACTCACCTGCGGCGGCGAGATCACGCTGCTCGTCCGCCGGGTGTCCCCCGCCGACGACCCGTCCTTCGGCGCGGTGGCCGAGTCGGTGGCCGCGGGCCGCCCGGTGACGGTGGCGACGGTGATCGACGGCCCTGCGCCGCTCGGGGCCACACTCGCCGTGTGGCCGGACGAGGAGTCGGGGGCCCCCTCCGGTGGGGTGTCGGGCTCCCTCGGGTCGACGGGTCTGGACGTCGCCGTCGCCGCCGACGCGCGCGGTGAGCTGGCCCAGGGCGCCACGATCCGGCGGCACTACGGGCCGCACGGCGAGCGCCGCGAGGACGCGGTCACGGTCTTCCTCAACTCCTTCGCGCCGCCGCCCCGCATGCTGGTCTTCGGCGCGATCGACTACGCGGCCGCGGTGGCCCGGATCGGCGCCTTCCTGGGCTACCGGGTCACGGTGTGCGACGCCCGGCCGGTCTTCGCCACGCCGAAACGCTTCCCCGAGGGCGTGGAGGTCGTCGTCGACTGGCCGCACCGCTATCTCAGCGGTACGACGACCGACGCGCGCACCGTGATCTGCGTCCTCACCCACGACCCGAAGTTCGACGTGCCCCTGCTGGAGGAGGCGCTGCGCCGCCCGGCCGCGTACATCGGGGCGATGGGCAGCCGCCGTACGCACGACGAGCGAATGAAACGGCTGACCGATGCCGGCCTCTCGCAGCGTGATCTGTCCCGGCTGCGCTCACCCGTCGGCCTCGACCTCGGGGCACGTACGCCCGAGGAAGTCGCCGTGTCGGTCGCCGCGGAGATCGTCGCGCTGCGGTGGGGCGGCAGCGGGACGCCCCTGACGGCGACTGCCGGGGCGATCCATGCGAGGTAGTCCGATCCAGGAGCAGCCGCCGGAGCCCGATCCAGGAGTGTCCCCGGTACCTCGATCCAGGAGGAAATGATGGATCTGCACCACGAGTTCACGGTCCCCGTCCCGGTCGAGGACGCCTGGCGCGTGCTCCTCGACATCGAACGGGTCGCCCCGTGCATGCCGGGCGCGACGGTCGAGGACTACGACGGCAAGACCGTGACCGGCTCGGTGAAGGTGAAGGTGGGCCCGATCACCCTGACGTACCGGGGCACCGCCGTCTTCGAGGAGCAGGATGAGGCGGCGCACCGGATGGTGCTGATCGCGAGCGGCAAGGAGTCACGCGGCCAGGGCACGGCGCGGGCCAGGGTCACGGGCACGCTCAGCGAACGCGACGGCGGCACGGCCGTGTCGGTGGAGACCGATCTGACGGTGACGGGGCGTCCGGCGCAGTTCGGGCGCGGGGTCATGGCGGAGGTGGGCGACAAGCTGGTGGGGCGGTTCGCGGACTGTCTCTCCGAGCGCCTCGAAGAATCCGGCCGCCCCCAAGAAGCGCCCCGCCGCGCCGAGGAACCCCGCCGGACCGAGGAACCAAGCCGACTCCAAGAGTCCGAGCTGCTCAACGAGCCGACGGTTTCGGTGCGTTCCGAGGCGGAGCCGATCGATCTCATCCGGACGGCGGGGGTGCCGGTCGCCAAGCGGTTGGTCGTGGCGGTCGCCGCGGCCGTCACCGCGGCGCTGGTGTTCTTGCGTCTACGACGCCGTCGGCACCCCTGAGCCGGTCAGCCGGCCGCGTCGCGGTGATCGGCGATCACCGCGGAACGCGTTGCTCCGCTCGGGGCCGGGACCGCCGGTGGCGTCGAGCTGCTGCAGCGTGGTGATGAACTCGGCCAGCTACACGGCCGCTGCGACCGGATCGACCGGGCCCTCCGTCGTGGCCGTCTCCCCCTCGAGCCATCGGTAGACGGACCAGGAATAGGGGTATCCCTACGCCGGCTCCCCCTTCGCCACGGGTTCGGACACGCGCAGCGGCAGGTACGGCGCGAGACGGGGCAGCCATGTGTGCTCGCGTTCCACCCGGCCGACCCAGTGGGGGTAACGCGGCAGCCGCACGGACAGGTCGTCGCCCAGCCGGAACGTGGCGTTGTCCCTGCCCGACAACGGGACGGGTGACAGGGGCAGTTCGGCCCACTGGGGGAACTGCGCCACGAGCAGACGGCGTACGAGATCGGCGTCAATCAATACGCCGTCCATCTCACTGGGAGTGGGTGTCGGCCGTCCACTCAATTACCCGGTGCGCGACGGCAGTCGGTGCAGTGTCACGTCGGTGAGCCGGCCGTCCGCCGCTGTCGCGGTCATGTAGGTGCAGTGGGGCCGGCGGCGGCGGTCGGTCGGCGAGCCGGGGTTGAGCAGGCGCAGGCCGGTCTCCGTTGTCGTGTCCCAGGGGATGTGGCTGTGCCCGAAGACCAGGACGTCGAGGTCGGGGAAGCGCTCGGCGCAGCGGTGCTCGCGACCCTGGGCGGCACCGGTCTCGTGGACGACTCCGAAGCGCAGGCCGCCCAGTTCGGCGCGGGCGACCTCGGGGAGGCGGGCGCGCAGGGCCGGGCCGTCGTTGTTGCCGTACACGCCGAGGACCGCGCGGGAGCGGTCCTCCAGCAGGTCGAGGGTGGCGGTGTCCACCCAGTCGCCCGCGTGGACGACGACGTCGGCGAGCGGGAGTTCGGCGAGGAGCTGGGCAGGCAGTTCCTTCGCCCGCTTCGGGAGGTGGGTGTCGGACATCAGCAGGAGACGCACACCCTCAGGGTGTCACTCCCCCTGATTCCGCAGCGTGCGCTCCACGCCCCAGCGCGCGCGGTCACTCCAGCAGGACCTCGCACCACACCTGCTTCCCGCCGCTCACCGGCACCGTGCCCCAGGCCGCCGACATGGCCTCGACCAGGAGGATGCCGCGCCCGCCGGTGGCCTCCCAGCCGATGCTGGTGGGCTTGACCGGCGTACGCGGCGAGTTGTCGGCGACCGCGACCCGCAGCCGGTGGTTGATCAGGGTGAGGTCGAGCCGGACCTGGCCGTCGGTGTGCACGAGGGCGTTGGTGACAAGTTCGGAGACGACGAGGAGGACCGCGTCGAGGTTGTCGCTCACGCCCCAGGAGCGCATGGTGCGCCTGGTGAAACGGCGGGCGTGCCGGACCGCCTCGGGGACGCGCCAGATGGTCCAGCTCTCGCGGAGCGGACGCGTCGCCATGCCGTCGTAGCGCATCAGGAGCAGGGCCACGTCGTCGCTGCGGTTGGCTCCCGCGAGCAGTGCGTCGGCCACGAGTCCGAGGTGGGCGGGGTCGGAGCCGGCCAGCTCCGAGGCGAGCCGGTTCAGGCCGTCCTCGATGTCGACCTCGACGGACTCGACAAGACCGTCCGTGGTCAGGGCCACGATCGTGCCGGGCTGGAGCCGCAGCGGGCTCATCGGGAAGTCTGCCTGGGTGACGACGCCGAGCGGCGGCCCGCCGTCGGACTCGGGAACCTCCGTGCGGCCATCCGGGTACCGCAGCACCGGCGGCAGATGTCCGGCGCGGACGTACCAGGCGGAGCCCTCCTCCATGTCCACGTCGACGTAGCAGCAGGTGGCGAAGAGGTCCGTCTCGAGGTCCATGAGCAGACGATTGGCGTGCGAGACCACCACGTCCGGGGGATGCCCCTCGATGGCGTAGGCGCGCAGGGCGGTGCGCATCTGGCCCATGAGGGTCGCGGCCGAGGCGTTGTGTCCCTGGACATCACCGATGACCAGGGCGACGTGGTTGTCGGGCAGCGGGATCACGTCGTACCAGTCGCCGCCGACCTCCAGACCCGACGTGGTCGGAAGGTAGCGGGCGACGGCGACCGCGCCGGGCAGCTGGGGCAGGCGGCGCGGGAGCAGCGAGCGCTGGAGCATGCCGATGAGTTCGTGTTCGGCGTCGAAGGCGTGGGCCCGCATCAGCGCCTGGCCCGCGAGACCCGCGGCCGCGGTGAGCAGGGCACGCTCGTCGGGGCCGAAGTCGTGCGGGGCGTCCCAGCCGATCAGGCAGGCACCGGCCATGTGTCCGCCCGCGGGCAGGGGCAGGACGGCGAGGCCGCCGGGGCCGACGTCGGCGAGCGCCGGCTCCAGGGGCGCCCCGGCGGGCCAGATGGCGGGGCGCCCCTCGCTCAGCGCCGCGGCGAGCGTCGGCATGGCGCGGACGGGCGCGTCCGGCCACTCCGAGCGCCATTCGGTGCGCCACAGATCGGGCCAGGCCTCGGGCTCGGGCGGGTCGAGGTCCGTGACGACGAGTCGGTCGCCCTCCAGTCCGGCGAGAGCGATGCGGTCGGCCCGCAGGGGCTTGCGCAGGGCGGCGACCACGGCCCGGCCGACGTCGCGGACGGTGCGCGCGGTGGCCAGGGCCGTGGCGAGCCGCTGGACGCGGGCCACGTCGTTGACGCCGGAGCGCAGCTTCGAGGCGTCGGAGACCGTGCCGACGAGTCGCGCCGGACGGCCTTCGCCGCCGGGCAGCAGGCGGGCACGCAGCCGCAGCCAGCGCTGCCCACCGGACGGCTGCAGAATCCGGAACTCCAGCTCGCGGTCGCCGATGGACATGTGGTCCGGCTCCACGGCGGACATCAGCGAGGGCAGGTCCTCCGGCACGGTCATCGCCAGCAGCGTCTCCACCTTGCCGTCGAAGTCGTCCGGGTCCAGGCCGAACAGCTCCAGCATCTCGTCGTCGACCTCGACGTGCCCGGTGTCCATGGCGAGGCTGAAGGAGCTGGCGGGCAGGTCCTCGATGTCCTCCGCTTCGGCGGCCGGCGGGCAGACGACTGCCTCGGCCAGCAGCCCCAGGTACTCCCGGTCCTCGGAGCCGAAGCCGCCCGGGTTCTCGCTGACGGCGACCAGGCAGCCGCCGTCCCGCAGCGGCAGCACACCCAGCCAGAACTCCTGGGACGGCAGCCGCCGGGCGTCCGCGCAGCGGCCGAGCTCCGCCGGGCCGAGAAACAGCGGCCGGCCCGAGCGGTGGGCGTCCACCGCGGGGGACCCACCGGAGAGCGGATAGCTGTCGCGCAGCCCGTACAGCGTCCTCGGCAGCCCGGCGGACTCGGCCAGGTGCAGTTCGTCGCCGCTCTCGCTCGGTGAGTACACCGCGGCCAGGGTCGCGGTGGTGTAGACCAGCGGCTGTTCGAGGACGCGGCGCAGCCGCTCGCGCGGGTCCAGGTCCGTGGTGAGCGTCTTGAGGGCAAGTTCGGCACGCAGCGTTCTCGTTCTGCGTTCCGCAGCGCCCTCACTGACCACGTCCGCAATTACAGCGCTTCCGGGACGCTCGCGCAGCCCCTGTGACCGTTCTGAGCCTGTTGGGCCTGCGACATCGCTGTCGCGGCGCGGCTTCCCAGCGCCGCGGGACCCCCGGGTGGCTTCGGTCGTGCGGCGCGTCGGCGGGTCCGCTCGCCGTGCGGGAAGGGCCGCCAGGAGAGAGCCTTGATCCCTGGGATCTGTCGCGCGGCCCTGCGAGGAGGTGGTCGGCGTGTCCGACTGGCAGGGGTCCGGGCAGGCTCCGGCGGGGGGTCGACCGGCGCCGGTCGGACGGCCGCTGCTGTCGCTGACTCTGGCCGCGATGATGGACGACGTGCACGCCCACTCCGGGGCGGTCTATCTGCTGGCGCCCCGCGAGCCGGTCCTGGAGATGGCGGTCATGGCGGGGCTGCCCAGGGCCTTCGCCGCACCGTGGGAGCGGGTGGGGCTGAGCGCACCGATCCCGGTGGCCGAGGCCTTGCGCGAGCGACGGCTGATCTGGGTCAACGGGGAGGAGCAGATGGCCAGCCGCTATCCGCGGATCGCCGTCGTGCTCCCCTACCCGTTCGCACTGGCGGCGCTCCCCGTGGCGACGGAGAACAAGGCATACGGCGCCGTCTTCGTGACCTGGCCAGGCTCGCACCCGCCGGAGCTGTCCGACCGGGAACGCGACCATCTCACCGCGGCCTGCGAGCGGCTCGCACTGCGCCTGGAGCGGGCGGCCGAGGAGCAGCGTCCCGTGCACCCCGAGCCGGACCTGATGGCACCCGCCGCCGCGGCCGGAACGCTCGGCACGGTGGAGGCCGCGCGGATGGTGGCGCGGCTGCCGTACGGGCTGTGCGCGCTGGATCTGCACGGGCGGATCAGCTACGCGAACACGGCGACGGCCGAGCTGCTCGGGGTCCCGGTCAGCGGACTGCTGGGCACCCAGCTGTGGGCGGCGGTGCCCTGGCTCAACGACCCCGTCTACGAGGACCGCTACCGTGCCGCGCTGCTCAGCCAGCAGGTGACCTCGTTCGTGGCGCTGCGGCCGCCCGGCGACTGGCTGTCGTTCCGCCTGTATCCCAGTACGAGCGGGCTGAGCGTGCGCATCTCGCGGGCCCGGGCGGTGGCCGAGATGACCCGTGCCGAGCCGCAGCACGGTGACGGCACCCCGCGCCTGGTGACCATCTCCCATGTGCTGAGTCTGGCGAGCGCTCTCACGCAGGCGGCGGGCGTGCAGGACGTGGTGCAGCTGGTCGCGGACGAGATCGCGCCCGCCGTCGGCAGCCAGGCCCTGGTCATCCTGGGCACGCAGGCCGGGCGCCTCCATGTGCTCGGGCATCGGGGGTATCCGGACGCGCACATCGTGGAGCGCTTCGACGGAATGCCGCTCAGCACGCAGACCCCCGGTACCCATGCGCTGAACTCCGGCGTTCCCGCCTTCTTCGACTCGCGTCAGCAGCTGGAGCGCGTCTACCCGTCCCAGAACGCGACGCCGGACGGCATGGCCGCATGGGCCTATCTGCCGCTCATCGCGTCCGGGCGGCCGGTGGGCACCTGCGTGCTGGCCTACGCCCAGCCGCACACCTTCCCCGCCGATGAGCGTGCCGTCCTGACGAGTCTGGGCGGGCTGATCGCGCAGGCGCTGGAGCGTGCACTCCTCTACGACGCCAAGCTCCGGCTGGCGCACGGTCTGCAGGCCGCGCTGCTGCCGCCCTCGCTGCCGTCGCTGCCCTTGATCGAGGCGGCCGCTCGCTATCTCCCGGCCACTCAGGGCATGGACATCGGCGGGGACTTCTACGACCTGGTGCGCTCGCGCGGCCGGGCCGCGGCGGTGATCGGCGATGTGCAGGGCCACAACGTGACGGCGGCGGGCCTGATGGGGCAGCTCCGCACCGCCGTACGGGCGTACACGACCGTCGGTCAGCCGCCGGAGGAGGTGATGCGGAGCACCAACCGGCTGCTGATCGACCTGGGCACCGACCTCTTCGCCAGCTGTCTGTATCTGCTTCTCGACCCCGCGCGCGAGGTGGCCGTCATGGCGCGTGCGGGCCATCCGCCGCCGTTGCTCCGGCGGCCGGACGGCAAGGTCCGGGTGCTCGACCTGGTCGGCGGCCCGCTGCTCGGGATCGACGCGTCGGCCACGTATCCGACGACCGAGGTTCCGTTCACGCCCGGTTCCGTGCTCGCCCTCTATACCGACGGTCTGATCGAGTCGCCCGGCGTCGACATCGAGGACGCCCTCGGCGACCTCGGCCGACGGCTCGCCGAGACCGGCGACCAGCCTCTGGACGCGCTGGCCGACAGCCTCGTACAGCACGGCGACACGGCGGCGCCGGAGCGGCCCGACGATGTCGCGCTGCTCCTGCTGCGGGCGCGGCCACCCGAGTGAACGGGCCCAGTAGGCAGAACCGTCCGGTGGGGCGTCCCTTACGCGGACGGTCCGTACGCGGACGGTCCGGCCCTCCCGCCGGAGGGCCGGACGCTTCCACTGCCGACCGGGACCGCTGTTCCGCGGCCGGGTCAGTGGTTCTTCGTGACCGGCCGTCAGGGAGTGGTGGTCACCAGGCCCGAGCCGTCGTCCATGCCGGTGCCGGACTGGTCGCCCGCGGCTCCGCTCGGATCCGCCGCGCCACCGGCCTGGTCGCCCGCGCCGCCGGCCTGGTCGCCCGCGCCCGCCGGGTCACTGGCACCGGCGCTCGGGTCGGCCGCGCCGCCGTCACCGGCCCCGGCCCCGGCGTCTCCCGCGCCGAGTGTCGCACCGACCGCTGCCAGCGCGGTCGTGACGGGCTGGAAGAAGGTCTCGCCGCCGGTGGTGCAGTCACCGCTGCCGCCCGAGGTGAGGCCGATCGCACTGCCGTCCTGGGTGAACAGGGATCCGCCGCTGTCTCCCGCCTCGGCGCAGACGTCGGTCTGGATGAGACCGGTGACGGTGTCGACACCGTTGGGGTCGGTCTCGCTCTGGAAGTTGACGGTGGCGTCGAGACCGGTGACCGAGCCGTCGTGCAGACCGGTGGTGCTGCCCATCCGGAGGACCTGCTGACCGACCGTGGCCTCCGCCGCCTGGGTGATCTGGACGGTCTGCCCGTTGCCGACGTTGACCTCGCTCGGCGCCTGGGTGTTGGGGTCGTCGTACTTCACGAGCGAGAAGTCGCCGGCGCCGGGGAAGGTTGCCTGGTCGACGGTCGCGATCGGTTGGCCGTTCTGCGAGTCCGACCACTGGGCGGCCGCGACACCGCAGTGCCCGGCGGTCAGGAAGGCGGGGCTGCCGTCGCTCGCGGTGACGTTGAAGCCGAGCGAGCAGCGGACGCCACCGCCGTCCGCCTGGGCGAAGATGGCGTCACCGCCCGACACGAACGTCTTGAACGTGCCGGCGGACTTCTTCACGGTGGCCACACCGGAGCCGAGCGAGTCGACGGTCGACGTCAGCTTGTTCCACTGGGCACCCGTGACCGTACTGTCGGCGGTGACCTGGATCTTGTTGGTCTTGGGGTCGACGGCCCACGCCGTGCCCGGGATCGTCGCGTCCGACTTCAGCGTCTTGGCGGCGGCCTGGAGTGCGGAGGTGCTGTTCTGCACCTTGTTGGCGACGGCACCGGCCTTCTCGATCTGGTTGACCACATTGCTGTTGTCGCCGACGACGTTGACGATGAGCTGCTGCTTCGAGGAGTCGTAGTACGACCCGGCGACGGCGTCACCCAACTGGGAGGCGAGCTGTGAGGCGACGTCCCCGACATCGGTCGCCTTGAACGTCTTCGGGGTGGCGTCGTCCGAGTTCGACTGGGACGCGTTGGCATTGGGCAGCAGAAGTGCCGCCGCTCCGAGCGCCGCCACGCTTCCTGCCGCGAGGGCGGCCTTGCGCTTGGGTATCCGTTTGTGACTCAACTCTTGACCTCCTGGGGACGGGGTCGATGCCGCCGTCCGGCAGCTGACTGGGGGCGCCTGGATGGTTGTTGATACGGGTGAGCCACGTGGGTTGTTCAACTGCCTTTAAGAAAGGCAGGAGTTACCTCGGCGAAAGGCATGGAATACGAGGCAATCCCGCCTTTCCGCCGAGCGACCGGGGAACAATGCCTCCTATGACGCTGAACCTCGCCGAAGCCGACAAGATCCTCTCCGACCGCTTCGCCCCCTGGGTGCTCGACCTCGGCCTGTCCGTGGCGGAGTTGGGCGACCGACGCGCCGTCCTGCGGCTGCCGTGGTCCGCGCGGCTCGCCCGGGAGGGCGGCTCGCTGTCCGGCCAGGCGCTGATGGCCGCGGCCGACACGGCGACCGTGATCGCGGTGTCCGCGGCGCGCGGCGCCTTCGTCCCCATGACCACCGTCCAGCAGTCCACCAGCTTCCAGCGGGCGGTGACGGATGCGGACGTGCTGGTCGAGGCGGTGCTCACCAAGCTGGGCCGCCGGATGGCCTTCGCGGACATCACCATGACCGCCGAGGGGTCGCAGGAGATCGCGGCGCGGGCGAGCACGGTGTACGCCCTCCTGGGCTGAGCGGGACGCGCACTCGGCGCACACGACACAGTCCGCCACAGATCAATGACGGTCCGTTCCCGGCCAGGAACGGAATCCCGGCTTCAGTGAATCTGCACATCGAATACGCAACGAAGTCACCGCGCGCGACGGATCTGCACAGTCGCGCGCCCCCCTCCGCGCCATTGCGACGGGACTGTCCCATTCGATCCCGGGGCGGCAAGGGCGCGCACGAATCGATGCCGCGCAGCATGTGAAGAAGTCGCCACCGGGACGTGTGCACGCCTGCACGGTTGGACGTCCGAAGTGCTCAAGTGCCCAGGTGAGAGCCTTTGTTGATTGGATACGCGCCACGCGGGCGTGCTTTGATCCGTTGCACCGCGGGGTGCACCGAGGCTCCCGGAAACGGGCGCCGCGCGCTCGCGGTGGCGGCCGTCATCTGTCCCCCAGAGGGGGCCGCTCTCCCCTTATGAAATATCCAGACGAAGGGAAGTTCCATCATGAACTCCACCCCCCGTGTTGAGACCGCTGAGATCTCGGACGCCGACCTCGACAACGTCTCCGGCGGCCTGTCGCTGAACGCCGTTGGCACCGTCACCGGCCTGGTCGACAGCGTTGCCCCGGTCTCCGGCCTCGTGGGCACGGGCGTCGGCACCGTCGAGGGTGTGACCGGTCTGAACACCGCCCCGGTCACCGGCCTGGTTGCCGGTCTCTGATCGCATTTCATGCCGTTGAGTCCCGGAACCGCTTCCCGATTCCGGGACTCTCGGATGTCGTAAATCTCTCGAACAGGTGAGGGAAGTCCCGTGAAGTTCCGCCAACAGGCCCTCGCCAAGCTGCAATCGCCCGAAGAGCTGGACCTTCCGGTGCGCTTCGCCCGCCCCCAGGGCTGGCTCGTGCTGTCCGTGACGGTCGTCGTGATGGCGGCCGCGTCGGTGTGGGCCGTGACGGGCACCGTCGCGTCCACGGTCGGCGCACCCGCCATCCTCACGCACGGGGAGGGCAGTTACGTCCTGCAGAGCCCTGTCGCCGGGCAGGTCACCGCGGTCCTCGCCAAGGAGGGCGAACGGCTCGCCGCGAACGCCCCCGTGCTGAAGGTCCGTACGGCGCAAGGGGAAACGGCCGTCGTCCGGACGGTCGCCGCCGGCCGCATCACCGCCCTCGCCGCCACCATCGGCGCGATCATCTCGACCGGCGCGAACGTCGCCGCCGTGGAGAAGGTCGCCCACGCCGACGATCCGCTGTACGCGACCGTGTACGTCCCCGCGGAGAACGCCTCCACGATTCCCGCGAACGCCGCCGTCGACCTCACCGTCCAGTCGGTGCCGACCCAGCAGTACGGGGTGCTGCGCGGCCATGTGAAGGCGGTCGACCGGACCGTGCAGACCCAGCAGCAGATCGCCTCCTTCCTCGGTGACAGCCAACTGGGCGAGCAGTTCACCAAGAAGGGCAGGCCGGTGGCCGTCCTGGTCCGACTCGACCGGTCCTCCGGCACGAAGAGCGGCCTCAAGTGGTCCTCGGCGGACGGGCCGCCGTTCGCGCTCACTTCCATGACCCTGGCCACGGGTTCGATCCGCATGGCCGATCAGCGCCCCATCGATTGGCTCCTGCCGTGACCACCGCACAAGACACCCGGGGCAGACGCCGCGCCGCCCCGCCGAAGCGCACGGTACCCAAGGGCAGGCGGAAGACCGTCCGCACCCCCACCGTGCTCCAGATGGAGGCCGTCGAGTGCGGCGCGGCCTCTCTCGCCATGGTCCTCGGCCACTACGGCCGGCACATTCCGCTCGAAGAACTGCGCATCGCGTGCGGTGTCTCGCGGGACGGCTCGCGCGCCAGCAACCTGCTGAAGGCGGCGCGCAGTTACGGCCTGACGGCCAAGGGCATGCAGATGGACACGGCCGCGCTCGCCGAGGTGAGGGCGCCCGCGATCCTGTTCTGGGAGTTCAACCACTACGTCGTGTACGACGGCATGGGACGCCGCTTCGGGCGGCGCGGCGTACACATCAACGACCCCGGCAAGGGCCGCCGGTTCGTGCCGATGGAGGACTTCGACACCAGCTTCACCGGGGTCGTCCTGGTCATGGAGCCGGGGCCCGACTTCCGCAAGGGCGGCCGCAGGCCGGGAGTCCTGGGCGCTATGCCAGCCCGGCTGCGCGGCACGTCGGGCACCATGCCCGCCGCGGTGCTGGCGAGCCTGCTGCTGGTGGTGGTCGGCGCGGCGGTGCCCGCGCTCAGCCGGACGTACATCGACCAGTATCTGATCGGTGGCCAGAGTTCCCTGCTCGGCGTGCTGTTCGCGTCGATGGGCGCCTCCGTGCTGCTCACGGTGGTGTTGACCTGGTTGCAGCAGGCCAATCTGCTGCGCGGCCGCATCATCTCCTCGACGCTCTCCAGCGCGCGCTTCCTGCGCCATCTGCTGCGGCTGCCGGTCACCTTCTTCTCCCAGCGCAGTCCGGCCGACCTGGTGCAGCGGCTCCAGTCGAACGACGCGGTGGCCGAGACCCTGGCCCGCGATCTCGCCGCGGCCGGTGTGGACGCGATCGTGGTCGTGCTCTACGCCGTGCTGCTCTATACCTACGACCCGCAGCTCACCGCCGTGGGCATCGGCGTGGCGCTGCTCAACGTGGTGGCCATGCGGGTGGTGATCCGGCTGCGCGCGACCCGCACGGCGAAGCTGCGCGCGGACACCGCGCGGCTCACCAACACGGCCTACACCGGGCTCCAGCTCATCGAGACGATGAAGGCCACCGGCGGCGAGGACGGCTACTTCCGCAAGTGGGCAGGACAGCACGCGACCACCCTGGAGGAGCAGCAGCGCCTCGGGGTGCCGAGCGCCTGGCTGGGCGTCGTCGCCCCGACGCTCGCGACGCTCAACTCGGCGCTGATCCTGTGGATCGGCGGTCTGCGCGCGATCGAGGGCCATATCTCGGTGGGTCTGCTGGTCGCCTTCCAGGCCCTCGTCACCCGCTTCACCGCGCCGATCACGCGGCTCAACGGCGTCGCGGGCCGCATCCAGGACTTCGCGGCCGACGTGGCCCGCCTCAAGGACGTCGAGAACTTCCAGGCGGACCCGCTGTACGCCCGCTCCGGCACCGGCGAGTCCACCCGCCGTCTGCACGGCCATGTCGAGCTGGAGAACATCACGTTCGGTTACAGCCCGCTCGACAAACCACTGCTCACCGGCTTCTCGCTGACGGTCGGCCCGGGCCAGCAGGTCGCACTGGTCGGCGGCTCGGGAAGCGGCAAGTCGACGGTGTCCAGGCTGATTTCGGGCCTGTACGCCCCCTGGGAAGGCACGATCCGCATTGACGGGCAGCGCCTGGAGGACATCCCGCGCGGCGCCCTCGCGGCCTCCGTGTCCTTCGTCGACCAGGACGTCTTCCTCTTCGAGGGAACGGTCCGCGACAACATCGCGCTGTGGGATCCGTCGATCCCGGACAACGCCGTGGTCGCGGCGCTGGAGGACGCGGCCCTGTACGACGTGGTCATGCGTCGCCCCGGCGGCATCCACAGCCGGGTCGAGCAGGACGGGCGCAACTTCTCCGGCGGCCAGCGGCAACGCCTGGAGATCGCAAGGGCGTTGGTCCGCAGGCCCAGCATCCTGGTGCTCGACGAGGTGACCAGCGCGCTGGACGCGGAGACCGAACAGACCGTCATGGACAACCTGCGCAAGCGCGGCTGTGCCTGTGTGGTGATCGCGCACCGGCTCAGCACGGTCCGCGACAGCGACGAGATCGTCGTACTTCAGCACGGCACCATCGTGGAGCGCGGGCGGCACGACGCCCTGGTGGCGGCCGGCGGCGCGTACGCCGAGCTGGTCAAGGAGCGATGAGATGACCACGGTTCACGAGGGCGTTCACGAGGGAGACCTCGTCCTCGGCGCGCTCGGCGGCATGGGCACGCCGATCGACTGCTCCGGCCTCAACCGCCTCGACCTGGAGGGCCCGCAAGTCCTCTGGCTCGTCGCGGCGGGCGCCATGGACCTGTTCGCGGTCGACGCCGCCCAGCAGGGCCACTGGCACCACCTCGGCCGCCTCGAAGCGGGCTCCCTTCTCCTCGGCCCGGTCGCGGGACCGCAACACACGCTCGTGGGACGCCCGCTGCGCGACTGCGTGGTGCACCGGATCGTGCTGCGCGAGCTGTACCAGCCGGTCAACACCGAGACCTGGTCGTACGACGAGTACGGCAACCCCCAGTACGTACCGCCGACTTCGAGCCCGCTGGAGTACGCCCTCGCCCTCGGCGTCGGCCGCAGCCTCTCCATCCTCTTCCAGGCCCCGATGGCCACGGAGAACGCCGCCGCGCTCACGGACGACGACGTCTTCTGGATGCAGGTGCCGCCCGGCAGTGTGCAGTACGGCTCGCTGTACGGCGCCGAAGCGGCCGCCGACCTGCTGATGGACCCCGGTGTCTGGCAGAGCATGGTCGACCAGCAGTACCGTCTGCTGACCACGCTCGACCGCTGGATCGAGCAACTGGAGGCCACCCACGAGGACCGTACGGCGGCGGGCATCAAGGCGGGCGAGGCCGTCCGTGCCCAGGCCGACCGGACCCTGCTCGCCTCCATCGGCAAATCCTCGGCCAAGCGCCCCACCGCGGCCGACACGGACGCCACCTACGCGGCCTGCAAGCTGGTCGCCCGCGAGGCCGGGATCACCCTGGCGGAGTCCGCGCAGAGCGGAACGGAGAGCGACCGGCTCGACCCGGTCGAACGCATCGCGCTCGCCTCGCGCGTGCGCACCCGGGCCGTACGCCTCGACGGGCGCTGGTGGCGGGACAACATCGGTCCGCTGATCGGTCACCGGGCCGTGTCCGGTGCGCCGGTCGCGCTGCTGTGGCGGCGTGGCGGATATGTGGCCGTGCAGCCGTCGTCCGGGCGCGAGACACCGGTCGAGAAGGCGAATGCGGCCGAGTTCGAGCCGCGGGCCGTGATGTTCTACCGCCCGCTGCCCGAGCGGAAGCTGAGCCCGATGCGGCTGCTGCGGTTCTGCCTTCAGGGCACCGGTGGCGATCTGCGCAGCCTCGCGATCAGCGGTCTGGTGACCGTCGCGATCGGCGCGCTGGTGCCGATCGCCACCGGAAAGGTGCTCGGCGAGTACGTGCCGAAGGCACAGCACGGTCTCATCGTGCAGGTCTGTCTGGCCATCATGATCAGCAGCATTGTGTCGGCGGCGTTCATGCTGCTGCAGAACCTGACGATGCTTCGGATGGAGGGCCGGATCGAGGCGACGCTCCAACCTGCCGTGTGGGACCGGCTGCTCAGGCTGCCGACCAAGTTCTTCACCTCACGCTCGACCGGTGAACTCGCCAGTGCCGCCATGGGCATCAGCGCGATCCGCCGGCTCCTCGCGGGCGTCGGCCCGACGGTCGCGCAGGCGGGCACGGTCGGCGCGATGAACCTGGGGCTGCTGTTCTGGTACAGCGTGCCGATGGCGCTGGCCGCGATCGGCATGCTCGTCGTCATCGCGGCCGTGTTCCTGGGCCTGGGCCTGTGGCAGGTGCGCTGGCAGCGCCGCCTCGTCGTGCTCAGCAACAAGCTGAACAACCAGGCTTTCCAGACCCTGCGCGGACTGCCCAAGCTGCGCGTCGCGGCGGCCGAGAACTACGCGTACGCCGCCTGGGCGAGCGAGTTCGCGCGCAGCCGCGAACTCCAGCAGAAGGTGGGCCGCATCAAGAACCTCACCACGGTGATGGGCGCGGTGTATCTGCCGCTCTGTTCGCTGCTGATGTTCATGCTGCTGGCGGGCCCGGCGCACGGCTCGCTGTCGGCCGCGGACTTCCTCACCTTCAACACGTCGATGACGATGCTGCTCACCTCGGTCACGCAGATCACGGGCGCGTTCGTCTCGGCCGCGGCCGCGCTGCCGATGTTCGAGGAGATCAAGCCGGTGCTCGACGCGACCCCCGAGGTACGCGTGGCGAGCACCCGCCCGGGCATCCTGTCCGGCGGCATCGAGGCGCGAAGGCTCTCCTTCCGGTACGCCGACGACGGCCCGCTCGTCCTCGACGACGTGTCGTTCGGCATTCGGCCGGGCGAGTTCGTGGCGATCGTCGGTCCCAGCGGCTGCGGCAAGTCCACGCTGCTGCGGCTGCTCATTGGCTTCGACAAGCCGGTCTCGGGCAGCGTGCTGTACGACGGCCAGGATCTGGCGGCCCTGGACCAGTCCGCCGTACGCCGTCAGTGCGGTGTGGTGCTCCAGCACGCGCAGCCGTTCACCGGCTCGATCCTGGACTGCATCTGCGGCACCGAGCCCTACACGCCCGAGGAGGCGATGGCGGCGGCCGAGATGGCGGGTCTGGCCGACGACATCAAGCGCATGCCGATGGGTCTGCACACCATCGTCTCCGGCAGCGGCGCCATCTCCGGCGGTCAGCGCCAGCGTCTGATGATCGCCCAGGCGCTGATCCGCCGCCCCCGCATCCTCTTCTTCGACGAGGCGACCAGCGCCCTGGACAACGAGACGCAGCGCACGGTCATCGAGAGCACCCGGGCGCTCAACGCCACACGGGTCGTGATCGCGCACCGCCTGTCCACGGTGATGGACGCGGACCGCGTCATCGTGATGGAGGACGGCCGGGTCGCCCAGCAGGGCCCGCCCGCACAGCTGTTGGCGGACACGGGCGGGCGGCTGCACGAGTTGGTGCGGCGGCAGATGCAGTGAGCGGTCAGTCGAGGCCCGGGACCGGGGCGCCCGAGGGGACTCCGGCCTCGATGTAGCCGCGATAGATCTCCTTCCAGGGCGCACCGGCACCGGCGTGCGGGCCTTCGAACCGCTCGCCCCGCGCCTTCGCGTCGAGGGCGGCCAGGCACACCTCCCAGCCGGCCCCGTTGCGCGCGGCGGTGTTCTCGGCCGCCAGGACGTTGGTGAGCGTGAAGTGCGTGCGCTTCTCGTCGAGCGCTTCGAGGTCGAAGTGCAGCTCGTCGCCGCCCCATTCGAAGGAGAGATGGCGCGGAGCGTCGACTGCGAGGACTCGCCCGGTGGAGTCCGCCATGTGCGGGTCGCCGCTGAACGTGATGGTGCCGCCGGGCCGCAGCTCGATCTCGGCGCGGGACGGGAACCATTCGGCCAGCTCGTCCGGGTCGGTCACGAACTGCCAGACGCGGTCGACGGGGTGGTCGTAGGTCCGGCTGAAGCGGACGGCGGGGCGGCCGTCGTCGAGGGTGAGGTAGGTGCCGGTCAGGGCGGTGGGTTCGGCGGACATGGTGGCTCAGTCCTTCGGGGAGGGGGCTTCGTCCTTCAGCAAGGGCTCTTCGGCGTTCGGGAAGAGTTCTCCGGTGTTCGGCAAGAGTCCTTCGTGGTCGTCCGACGGCTCCCCCACCGCCTCGTCCAGGCGACGGCCGAGGGCGTCGAGGCTCTCGTTCCACAGCTTCCGGTACGGGGCCAGCCAGGCGTCGAGCGCGGCGATCGGCGCGGGGTCGAGCGCGTAGACACGGCGCTGCGCATCGTGCCGTACCCGCACGAGTCCCGCGTCCCGCAGCACCCGCAGATGCTTCGAGGTGCTCGGCTGACTCAGACCGCACGCCTCGACGATCTCACCGACGGCGCGCGGCCGCTCCAGGAGCAGCGCGACGATCGCGCGACGGTGCGGGTCGGCGAGCGCGGTCCAGAGAGAGGCATCGGACATGAGCCCAATATGCCTTCACAGTTATATTCCCGTCAAGGAATACAAGAGTCTCGGCAACTGTGACGGGCACCTCATCCGCCAGACCTAGCGAAACGTTGCCGTTTCGCTGGAAGTGACCTAGCCTCGATGTGTACGAAACAGTTTCGTTTATGTACGCGTAACCTCGAACGACTTCCGTTTCCTTGAGCGACTTCCCTGGAGTGGTTCTCCCATGTCTCAGACCCTGACCGACGGCACCCGAGCGGGTGTGGTCGACGCACCGCCCGCAGAGGCGTCCAAGCGACGCTGGTTGATCCTCGCGATCATCGGTATCGCCCAGCTGATGGTGGTCCTGGACGCCACCATCGTGAACATCGCCCTGCCGTCCGCTCAGGCGGATCTGGGCTTCTCCGACGGCAACCGGCAGTGGATCGTCACCGCGTACTCCCTGGCCTTCGCCTCGCTCCTGCTGCTCGGCGGGCGCATCGCGGACCTCTTCGGGCGCAAGCCCGCCTTCCTGATCGGTGTCGCCGGATTCGCCGCGGCCTCCGTGCTCGGCGGCGCGTCCACCAGCTTCGGAATGCTGGTCACCGCCCGCGCCCTCCAGGGCGTCTTCGGCGCGCTCCTCGCGCCCGCCGCGCTCTCGCTGCTCAACACGACCTTCACCGACGCCAAGGAACGCGCCAAGGCGTTCAGCGTGTACGGCGCCATCGCCGGCGCCGGTGGCGCGGTGGGTCTGCTGCTCGGCGGTGTGCTGACCGACGCGCTCGACTGGCGCTGGACACTGTTCGTCAACATCGTCTTCGCGATCGTCGCCTTCGCCGGTGGCTGGGTGCTGCTGAGCAATCACCGTGACGCGGCGAACTCCAAGCTCGACCTGCCGGGCACACTGCTGGTCTCCTCCGGTCTCTTCTCCCTGGTCTATGGCTTCTCCAACGCCGAGACCCACGACTGGAGTTCGCCCGCCACCTGGGGCTTCCTGGCCGCGGGCGGGATCCTGCTGACCGCGTTCGCCTGGTGGCAGACCCGGGCCAAGCACCCGCTGCTGCCTATGCGCGTGCTGCTGGACCGCAACCGTGCCGCGTCGTTCATCACCGTTCTGATCACCGGCGCGGGCATGTTCGGTGTCTTCCTCTTCCTCACCTACTACCTGCAGCTGAACCTGGGCTTCAGCCCGACCAGGACGGGTGTGGCGTTCCTGCCGATGATGGCGGCCCTGATGGTCATGGCGCAGGTCTCCACCACGATCCTGGTACCGCGGATCGGGCCGAAGGCCGTCATCCCCGCGGGCTTCGCGATCGCCGCGGTCGGCATGGCGTGGCTGACCGGCATCGGCCTCGACTCGTCCTTCTCGACCGCCGTGCTGCCGCAGCTGCTCCTGATCGGCGCAGGCCTCGGCATCGTGATGCCGCCCGCCATGTCGCTGGCCACCAGCGGAATCGCCCCCGCGGACGCCGGTGTCGCCTCGGCCACCGTCAACACCATGCAGCAGGTGGGCGGTTCGATCGGTACGGCGCTGCTGAACACGCTCGCCGCGAGCGCCGCGACGAGCTATGTGTCCGGCAAGGACGCGACCAACAAGCTGGTCCAGGCCCAGTCGACGATCGAGAGCTACACCACCGCCTTCTGGTGGTCGGCCGGCTTCTTCGTCGCGGGCTCCCTGATCGCCTCCCTGCTCTACCGCCGCGGGAAGCTCGAGCAGGACGCGGACGCCGCACCGGTCGTCCACATGTGATCGGTTCCTGATCCGATCACCCGCCAGGCCGAGGGGCCGCCGTCTGCAGGGAGACGGCGGCCCCTCATCCCTGTCCGGCGCCTCCCGCGCCTCCGACGTCTCCAGTGCCGGACCGTCGCGTCCGTCTCCGGTAACGGGCCGTCTCGGCGGCCAGACGGGCCTGCTGAGCCAGCTCGTTCTGCGGCTGTGCGGGCCGGTACACGACGATGGCCCGGTGCGCCTTCTCCAGCCTCAACTCCGATGAACTGCGGGCGACTTCACCGTCGTACGCCAGGCTGTTCGCGCCGGCGAGACCCTCCAACTGCACCCACGGGACGTGTTCGGCGCTGTACACCCGGGAGCGGCGGAGCCCCCCGACGAGCGCGGAGGCGATGACACGGGTGCGCGCGAGCCGGCGATCGCCGTCGACCAGCCGTACGTCGAGCAGTCCGTCGTCCAGGCGCGGCCGGAAGGCAGGGGCGAAGCCCTCGGGCACGTAGCGGCCGTTGCCCGCGAAGAACAGCCACAGGCGGCGCGGGTGGCCATTGACGCTCAGCTCGATGGGGGTCGCGGTGCGCAGCACCCGGATGAGGGCGACGGCCGCGGCGGGCCACTTGCCCCACCGCTCCTCCAAGTGCTCGCGCAGCCGGACGAGTTCGGGGTACATGCCGATGCTGAAGGTGTTGAGGAACCGCACGTCCTGCCCGGCCCCCGACCTCGCCACGCCGAAGTCCACGGCCACCGCCTCGCCCCGGGCGACCGCGACGGCGGTGTCCTCGAAGTCGGGTACACCCAGGTCCTGGGCGAAGTGATTGAGGGTGCCACCGGGGAACACCGCCAGCGCGAGCCCCCGTTCGGCCGCCGCTCGGGCCGCGGCGTTGACGCTGCCGTCGCCTCCGCACACGCCCAGCGCGCCGCCCGCCCGCGAGGCCCGGTCGGCGGCCTCGGCGAGCAGCGCGGCGAAGTCGTCGCCGGGGCCGCGCTCGATCAGGTCGGCCCCGGGCAGCAGTGCCCGCAGGCGCTCGGCGGGCGGCAGTGGCGCGGCGGGCACGCCGGTGCCGGCCCGGCTGTTGACGAAGACGACCAGTCCCTCGCCACGGGGCAGCGCGGGCGCGTGTGCCACGGGCCGCTCCCGCTCCGGGGCGGTCGCTCGCGGTGGCCACCAGCGGCAGGTGAGCGCGGCGGCTCCGGCGCCGATCACCACCCCGGCCAGCACGTCTCCCGGGTAGTGCACGCCCACGTAGACGCGGGAGAAGGCGATGGTGGCGGCGAGGGGCGCGATCATGGCGCCGTAGCGGGTGGATTCCAGGGCCACTCCAGTGGCGAAGGCCGCGGCGGACGCGGAGTGCCCGGAAGGGAAGGACGTGGTGTTCGGCTGATGCCTGAGGTGCCGGATCTGCGGTACGAGGTCCAGCAGCGGGCGGGGGCGCCGGGCGCTCCACTTGACGACCGTGTTGACGGTCAGCGAGGCCAGCGCGAGCGAGCCCACACCGCGCAGGGCCGCCCGTCTGGCCCGGTGTCCGCCGATCGCCGCGAGCCCGGCCGCCGTTCCCAGCCACAGGCGCCCGTGGTCGGCGGAGTGGCTGAGCCGCCGCAGCGCCGGATCGGCTCCGGGCACCCGCGCCCCGGCCACCCGTGTGAACAGCCGCTGGTCCAGCTCGCCGAGTACGCGCATGCTCCATCGCTACGGTGCCGCGCCCGCGTCGGCATCCCGGGCGACTCGGACCGGTGACGTGCCTGCTCCGTGCGGCGCATGTCAGTGACGTATCCGCTCCGGCCGGCGAAGGAAGGTGAGGGGCTCCGACCGACGGCACACGGCGGTCACGGGCTCCCGCCGGCGACCGACTGCCCGCCGGCGGCACAAGCCAGTGACCGGCCGCCCGCCGGCGGCGCCCGTTTACGTCGCGCCGCTCAGCCGTCATGGTGACCGTATGCGCAGATCTGCGGCGGCGGCCGGCAGCTCTCTCTTCCTGGCGCTGGCTCCCGGCACCGTGGCGGTCCTTCTCCCCTGGTGGCTGACGGGCTGGCGAGCCGGTCACTGGTGGCCGCCCGTGCGCGTGCTGGGCCTGGTGCCCCTGGTCGCGGGTGCGGTGGTCCTGTTGTTCGCCTTCGCGCGGTTCGTCGTCGAGGGCCTCGGCACTCCGGCGCCGGTCGCGCCCACGGAACATCTGGTCGTGGGCGGGCTCTACCGGCATGTCCGCAATCCGATGTATGTGGCCGTCGTCGCGGCGATCGCCGGGCAGGCCCTGCTGCTCGCCCGGCCGGTGCTCCTGGTCTACGGCGCGAGCGCCGGGCTCGTGATGGCGGCGTTCGCTCGGTGGTACGAGGAACCGGAACTGATCGACAGATTCGGAGTGGAGTACGAGCGCTACCGACGAGCGGTACCCGGCTGGTGGCCCAGGCTCCGCCCCTGGCGCGACACCGGCTGACTCGGGCAGCAACGCGAGGGACACCACCGGGATCGCGGCGAGGACGAGCCACGGCACGGCCGGGGGAAGTCCGGTGTCCGGCGGGGCGCCCGGCCCCGCGCTGACCCGCGTATTCCATACCGCACATCGGCGCGTATCCCATGCCGCACATCGGATCGTCCCCGACCTGGCCCGGACGACATTGACGGTGGGCGAAGGTGCACGCAGGGCGTGCCACCGGAGCATCGGGGTACATGCAGCGGCATGCGGGTGAGCGTGGTGGATGTGGGGTCGAACACGGTGCGGCTCGTGGTGGCGGATGCCGAGGGCGGGGTGCCGCTGCCGGTGCACACCGCCAAGTGGCGGCTGCGACTGTCCGAGCGGATGGCGCACGGTGGCCCGATCCCCGACGAGGCGGTGGGTCAACTGGCCGAGGCAGTGCGTGCGGCGGGCAGCATGGCCCAACGATGGGGCGCGGCGGGCCCGTTGGCCTTCGCGACGACCATGGTGCGCAACGCCCCGAACCGTCAGGAGGTGCTGCGCGCGGTACGCGCGCAGACCGGAGTGCGGCTGTGCACTCTGCCGGGCGAGGTGGAGGCCGAGCTCACGTTCCTCGGGGCGCGCCGCTGGATGGGCTGGCGCTCCGGGCCGCTCGCGCTCCTCGACATCGGCGGCGGCTCGCTGGAGGTGGCGTTCGGCCGAGGCCGGCTGCCGGACTTCGTGGCGTCGCTGCCGCTCGGCGCGGGCCGGCTGACCCGCGAGTTCTTCGAAGGCCAGGACCCGCCGTCGGAGGAGAGCGTCAGAGCGCTGCGCCGCAACGTACGCCATCAACTGCGGGACGTGGCCGCACGGATCCGCTGGGAGGGACCGCGCACAGCCGTGGCGACCTCACGGACCTTCCAGCAGCTGGCCCGGCTGTGCGGTGCACCGCCCGGACGCCATGGCCCGTTCGTGGAACGGGAGTTGAACCGGGCGGACTTACGCGACTCACTCGACCGCCTCGGGCGGCTCACGGCCGCGGAGCGTGCGCTGCTGCCGGGCATCTCGGCACCGCGGGCCGCCCAGAGCCTGGCCGGTGCGGTGGTCGGGCACACGGCGATGAAACTGGCGGGCCTGAAGCAGGTCTCCATCTGCCCCTGGGCCATCCGCGAGGGCATCCTGCTGCGGCACATGGAGGAGGGCGACTCATGGTGGGCGGACATCACCCGGCACAGTGACGAGGCCGCACCGCCGACGGGTGGGGCCCATCTGCGCATCGCGACCCCGGTGCGCTGAGCGGGTGCCTCCGTGGCGCCCTTCCCGTCCCCCGCCTCCACCTCAACAACCGCTTCGACAGGGCTCGTTGAGGCGGTAGCGCATTCGACATGCATATTCGCCGCGGATCGTCCACACACGAATGCCGAGGGCCGGCCGACAGCCCCACTCTGTCCGGCCGACCCCCGGTGCGAAATCGCGTGGCGCCCCGCGACGGGGCCCGCACTCCCCAGTTACGGACCTCGATCGACGTTCACGAGGACCGCGCGATCCCGGTCCCTCAGAACGTGAAGACGGTCATCCCGTAGGAGTTCTTCACGCACTCGTTGGCGAAGGTGCGTTCGTACGAGACGCGCTTGCCCTGCCACACGCCGTCGACCGTGACGACCACGGGGTCGAACTGCTTCGTACAGACGGTCCCGTCTCTGACCGTCAGAGCGTCGAAGTCGCCGCCGGTTCCGCGGAGTTCGGCGCAGGCCAGGGTGGCGGCGGGGTGGGTTCCGGAGGCGGTCGGGGCGCAGTTCAGGGTGACCGCCCGTTCCGGAGTGACGGTGGCCGCGCTGTTGCCGTGGCCCATGGTGAGCACCAGGGCCGAGGGGGCGTAGAGCCCGGACGGACCGAGGCTCGGGGCCGCGTGGGCTGACCCGAGCAGGGGTCCGCAGACGGCGGTGGCCGTCAGGGTGAGAGTCGCTGCCCAGCGCGCGGTGGTCGGCATTGTGTGCATCCTTCCGCTCGATTGAATGCCATACCGGCTCGATTGGGTGCCGGTTCGGCGAGCGCGAGTCTGCCGAGTCCTCACCGGAAACACACATCGACCCCATGCGTTTCGGTAACTTTGAGTGTTGAAGCAGTGGCGTGAAGTTACAGAATTCGAACGCGCAAGCCCCGGAACTGCGCGGTTGCTGATCACAGGAAGCGCCTTCCTGGCCGGATTCCCTTGGCTCGGCAATAGGCCTGAAACATTCCGCTTCAGCCCATGGCGGAGACCCTTGCGCATGCCGAGCAACGGAGTAATGGTGATTACATGATTACGACGGAGCAACGCGAGAAGCTGCGCGGCTGGTTCGCCGGCCGCTTGCCCGACGACCTCTTCGAGAACCTCGCGGAGGTGACGGTCGACCGTGAGGAGATCACCGTCATCGGCCGAATCCCCGAGCCCCGGCTCACCGAAGGCGCCTCGGACGCCGAGAAGGAGGCGGCCGTCCAGGCACGTATCCAGGAATTCCGGGAGCGCACCCGCGAGGACCGGGTCGCGGTGGCACGCGAAGCGGAGCACCGGTTCCGCAAGAAGGTCTCCTGGGGTGTGGAGTGCGGCGGCGAGCGCGCGCTGTTCACGCACATCGCCGCGCCCGTCATGACCCGGTTGCGCCAGCCCGAACGCCAGGTCCTCGACACCCTCGTTGCCGCCGGTGTCGCCCGCAGCCGCAGCGACGCCCTCGCCTGGTGCGTACGCCTCGTACAGCGGCACACCGACGACTGGCTCGCCGAGCTGCGCGACTCGCTGGAACACGTGCAACGGGTCCGCGCACAGGGCCCGGACGCCGAACCGGAAGACGCCCCGTCCGACGAGGAGTGACGAACCACGCCACACTGGCACCAAGGTGCCGACGAGACGAGGTGGTCGCGGATGAAGTTCGGGGTGTCGACGTTTCTCACCGATGAGGGCATCGGTCCGGCGGCGCTCGGACCGGCCCTGGAGGAGCGCGGGTTCGACGCGCTGCTGCTGGCCGAGCACACGCACATTCCGGTGAATCGGGAGACGCCGTACCCGGCAGGTGGTGACCTGCCCCGCGTGTACTACCGCACGCTCGACCCGTTCGTGGCGCTCGCCGCGGTCGCCTCCGTGACCCGCGAGCTGCTTGTGGGCACCGGGATCGCGCTGGTGGTCGAGCGTGATCCGATCATCACCGCGAAGGAAGTGGCCAGCCTCGATCTGGTCTCAGGCGGCCGTGCCGTGTTCGGTGTCGGGGCCGGCTGGAACCGGGAGGAGATGCGCAACCACGGGACGGATCCGGCCGAGCGCGGCCGACTGATGGACGAGCGGATCCGCGCGATCATCGAGCTGTGGACCAAGGACGAGGCCGAGTTCCACGGCGACTTCGTCGACTTCGACCCGGTCTACAGCTGGCCCAAGGCGGTCCAGCGGCCGTACCCGCCCATCTGGGTCGGCGGCAACAGCGACCGCGCCTTCGCCCGCGTCGCCGAATACGGGACGGCGTGGATGCCCAGCGGCGTACCTCCCAAGGATCTCGGCGAGCGGATCGACCGCATGCGGCAGATCGCCGGTGACCGGCCGTCCGTGGTGGTGTACGCGGCCCGGCACGACCGCGAGTCCCTCGACATCTACGCGGAACTCGGCGTCGAACGCGTACTGCTCTTTCTGCCGACCCGGCCGGAGGACCAGACGCTGCGCACGCTGGACGAGCTGGCCGAAGCCGCGTCCGCCCACCGCTGACCGCGCCCTACCGCCGGGGAAACGGAGCTCACCGTGCCGGACATGGACGAGGACGAGGCGCGCCGCAGGTTTCTGACGGCACGGGTGGCGCGCCTGGCGACGGTGGACGCCGAGGGGCGACCCCACTTGGTGCCGGTCGTGTTCGCGCGGTACGGCGATTTCACGCGGCACCGGGACGAGATCGTCACCGCGGTCGACCGGAAGCCCAAGAGATCACCGCGGCTGAAGCGGCTGCGCAACATCGCCGCCCACCCGGCCGTCTGTCTGCTCGTGGACGCGTACGACGAGGACTGGGACCGGCTGTGGTGGGTACGGGCGGACGGCGACGCCCGCATCCTGCCGCCCGACGCGCCGGAGTCCCGCGTCCGGGACGAGTACACCGCGGCGATCGCCCCACTGCGGGAGAAGTACGCGCCCTACCGCTCGCAGCCGCCGGACGGCCCGGTGATCGCGATCACCGTCCACCGGTGGCACGGCTGGCGCGCCGCACGGGAGGCCGACCCGCCCGGCTGAACCACCAACCACCCCGGACGCTGGACCAATACTCCACCTCGGGCGCGAAGGATGGATGATTCGTCCACTGTCGCGCGGCCGTCGCACCGCCTTAGCGTCGACAGAACCCATAAGGACGGCATCCGCGCACGCCGCACACCCCAGCGGCGACAACCGGCCACCCCTCCCCCCGCGCCACGACGCGCTCCGTCGCCCTTCCGGTACAGCACTTCGCTGGAGCCCCCTTTGTCCGAGAACTCCCCCGCCACACCGCCGCCGTCCCTCACCGAGGTGGAGACCTACGGCGTCGAGCGCATCCCCGACGCAGACCGCACCGCATCGCCGCTCGACCTGTTCAGGGTCGCCTTCGGCGGTGCGAACACCTTCTCCACCTGCGTCCTCGGGGCCTTCCCCATCCTTTTCGGCCTCTCCTTCTGGCAGGGGCTCGCGGCCACACTCCTCGGAGTCGTCGTCGGAGCGCTGATCCTGTGCCCGATGGCGGTGTTCGGCCCGGTCAACGGCACGAACAACGCGGTCGCCTCCTCCGCGCACCTGGGCGTGCACGGCCGGGTCGTCGGCTCGTTCCTCTCGCTGCTCACCGCCATCGCGTTCTTCTCGATCTCGGTGTGGAGCTCCGGCGACGCCCTGGTCGGCGGCGCGCACCGGCTGTTCGGCCTGGAGCGCAGCACCCTGTCGTACGTCGTCGCATACGCGCTGTTCGGCGCTCTGGTGCTCGCGGTGTGCGTGTACGGGTTCCGTTTCATGCTGTTCGTCAACAAGATCGCGGTGACCTCGGCGACCGTGCTGTTCCTGCTCGGCGCGATCGCCTTCGCCGGTGACTTCGACCCGTCGTACGCCGGTGTCTTCACGGCCTCGGCCGACTCGGCGACGCAGGCGCTGTTCTGGCCCTCCTTCATCGGCTCGGCGTTGATCGTGCTGTCGAACCCGGTGTCCTTCGGGGCGTTCCTCGGCGACTGGTCGCGCTACATCCCGGCGAACGCGCCGCGCCGCAAGGTCGTCGGCGCCGCGTTCCTCTCCCAGATCGCGACCCTGCTGCCGTTCGTCTTCGGTCTCGCGACCGCGAGCATCATCGCGACCAAGGCCCCGAAGTACGTGGACCCGGCCGCCCCCGACTTCGTGGGCGGGCTGCTGGCCATCTCGCCGAGCTGGTTCTTCCTGCCGGTGTGTCTGCTCGCACTGATCGGCGGCATGTCGACCGGAACGACGTCGCTGTACGGGACCGGGCTGGACTTCTCGTCGGTGTTCCCACGTCTGTCGCGGGTTCAGGCGACCTTCCTGGTCGGCGTGTTGTCGATCGCGTTCATCTTCGTCGGACGCTTCGGCTTCGACCTGGTGCAGTCCATCTCGACCTTCGCCACGATGATCATCACCTGCACGACTCCGTGGATGGTCGTGATGATCCTCGGCTTCTACACCCGGCGCGGCTGGTACGACCCGGACGCACTCCAGGTCTTCAACCGCCGTCAGCGCGGCGGCCGTTACTGGTTCACGCACGGCTGGAACTGGCGGGGCATGACCGCCTGGTGGGTGTCCGCGGTGATCGGTGTGCTGTTCACCAACATCCCCGGGCAGTTCGTCGGTCCGCTGGGCGACCTGGCGAACGGCATCGACATCAGCCTGCCGCTGTCGCTGGCCGTCGCCGCCGTCCTGTTCCTGACGCTGCTGCGGTTCTTCCCCGAGCCCCGGGCCGTCTACGGACCAGAGGGTGCGCGGCTGGCCCGTACGGTCGACGTGCCGGTGCCGCCGATCACCGGTCCCGGCACGGAGTCCGACGGCGCGCAGCCGGTGCTCGCCGCAGAGAGCAGCTGAGGATGCCTGCAAAGGACGTGAATGTGATGGAGTCCTGGCTCGATCTCTCCGTTCCCGTTGTCACCGGGATGCCCGTCTATCCCGGTGACCCGCAGGTGGAGGTGGACCGCGCGCTGCGGGTCGCCGAGCACGGCGTCAATGTCCTGCGGCTGCACATGGGTTCGCAGTCCGGCACGCACGTCGACGCGCCGTACCACGTGGACGAGGCCTGGCCCAAGCTGGACGAACTGCCGCTGGAGCGGTTCGCGGGCCCCGCGGTCGTCGCCGACGTCCGCGGCCTCCCCGAGCGGGCCCCGATCACCCCCGACCTGCTCGCGCCCGCGCTGGCCCGCGTGCGCCTGCGGCCCGGCGCGATCCTCCTGCTGGCCACCGGCTGGTCGGCGTACTGGGGAACGGACCACTACCTGGCGCATCCCTGGCTCACACCCGACGCGGCCGAGGCCGTCGTCACCGCGGGCGTCCGCACCGTCGGCGTCGACGCGCTGAGCGTGGACCCCACGGGCGGTACGGACCTTCCGGCCCACCGCATCCTGTGCGGCACGGAAGGCGTGATCGCCGAAAACCTGACGCACCTCGACCACGTCGCCACCGCGCAGGCCGCCGGCAGCCCGGTGGAGGTGTTCCTCTTCCCGCTCCACCTGCCCGGGGCGGACGGAGCCCCGGTCCGGGCGACGGCCCGCATCGGGGGCCGGGCGGAGTTGGCGTAGGCGTCCCCGGCACGGTTTGTGGTTTCGCCCGCCTACGAGAGGTCTTCGGCCGTTCCCCGGCATCCAGGTCGAACACAACGTACGGGACGCCGCCGGACGGCACAGTGTCGGCCTTATCTTCAAGGACTCCTCCTCAGGTGACATCACCTGGGTCTTCGACCCGTCGAGCCTGACCCACCTCGGCACGAAGGAGACGGGCTCCTCGAGGTGGGCGTCACCGACCGACTCGGCAGGACACCGGTGCACTGACGCCGACCTCGGTGCGGGCCCTGCCAGTCGGTCAGCCGGCCGTGCGCGCGAGTTCAGCGATGACCTCGACGGCCCGGTCGAGTTCGTCCTCGGTGTTGTAGTAGTGCGGGGAGAGCCGCACCAGGGGGTGGACGCCGCGGTTCTCGGTGTCGAACTGGGTGTGCTCAGGGTTGGTCGTGGAGACATTGATGCCTCGCTGCGCGAGCGCCCTGGCGACGTCGGCGGTGGGCAGCGCATCGACCTTCACCGTCACGATGGCACACCGGTCCCGGCCCAGGTCGTACGTGGTGACGCCGGGCAGGGCCGCAAGCCGGTCGCGCAGGTACGCGCCGAGGGCTACGACGCGCTTGCCGATCTGGTCCAGGCCCAGGTCAAGGGCCTGGACCACGGCCGCGTCCAGCCCCAGGACGTTGGAGTAGCTCACCTCCCAGGTCTCGAAGCGCCGCGCGCCGTCGTGCCAGGTGAAGCCACGCGCGCCGTCCCAGGTGGCGGCCTCGATCTCGCTGACGAACGGGTCGAGGTACTCCAGAGCCTCCGGACGAACCCACAGGAAGCCGATTCCGCGCGGTCCGCGCAGGAACTTGCGGCCGGTGGCGGTGAGCATGTCGCAGCCGATCCCGTCGACGTCGAGGGGGAGTTGGCCCACGGACTGTGTGGCGTCCAGCAGGAAGGGCACGCCGGCCGCCCGTGTGATCCTGCCGATTTCGGCCGCCGGATTGATCAGGCCGCCACTGGTGGGGATGTGGCTGACACCGACCAGTTTGGTGCGCTCGTCGATCAGGTCGGCCAGCGCCGCGGTGTCGAGCTGTCCGGACTCGTCGTCGGGGACCACCACGATCTCGGCACCGGTTCGCCGGGCGACCTGCAGGTAGGCCAGCACATTGCTGCCGTACTCGGCCCGGCCGGTCAGGATGCGGTCGCCCGGCTCGAAAGCCAGGGAGTAGAAGGCGGCGTTCCAGGCGTGGGTGGAGTTGTCGAACAGCGCGATCTCGTCGGCCCGTCCGCCCACCAGCCGGGCGAGGTTCGTGTAGGCGCCGTCGATTCTCTGACGTTCCTGGCCTGCCGCCTCGTATCCGCCGATGGCCGCTTCGAGCTCCAGATGGGAGGTCATCGCCGCAAGGGTCTGCCGGGAGAGCAAACCTGCTCCGGCGTTGTTGAGGTGGACCCGGTTCGCCGTGCCGGGGGTGTCCTTGCGGAGCGCGTCGACGTCCATGCCGGTGTCTTCCCGTCTGCCCGAGATTCGTTTGTCTCCCTGTACGTTCCCAAAGCGCCGCACATCAGTAAAGTGAATGTTTCTGCGCCTGACAGGCCAAGAAAAATGATGAATGGAGCCCCGCCGTGCTCAACCTGCGCCGTCTGGAGGTTCTGCGGGAGCTGAAGCACCGGGGAACCCTGGCCGCCGTCGCGTCGGCCATGTCGTACAGCCCGTCCGCCGTCTCCCAGCAACTGACCTTGCTGGAGTCGGAGGTCGGCGCACCGCTGCTGGAGCGGGACGGCCGCGGGGTGCGGCTCACACCCCAGGCCGAGATCCTCGTCGCTCACACCGAAACGGTGCTGCGTCAACTCGACCAGGCCCAGGCGGAGATCGCCGCCTCGCTGCACGAGCTCACCGGCACCCTGCGCGTGGCCGCGTTCCAGACCGCGATGCTCACCGTGGTGCCGACCGCGCTGACCTGGCTGCGCGACACACACCCTGCGGTACGGGTCGAGGTCACCCAGGCCGAGCCCGACACCGCCCTGCCCGGCCTGCTCGCGCGCGACTTCGACCTCATCATCGACGAGACGTTCCCCGGGCACTCCCGTGCGGCCCGCGCCGCCGAGCTCGAGCACCATGTGCTGCACGAGGACCCGATGCGGCTGGCCACCCGGGACCCCGCCGTCCAAGGGCTGTCCGACCTCGCCGGGAGCCCTTGGGTGATGGAACCCGTCGGCACGCCGGCCAGACAGTGGGCGGTGTCCGTTTGCCACGAAGCCGGCTTCGATCCCGACGTCGCCTTCGAGTCCACCGACATGCTGGTGCACGCCCGGCTGGTGGCACAGGGGCACGCCGTGGCGTTCCTGCCCGACTTCCTGTGGTCCGACCGCGTTCCCGAGCTCGTGCTGCGGCGAATGGCCGCGAGTCACCGTCGTACGGTCCTGGCGACGATGCGCACCGCGGCGGGCGGCCATCCTTTGACTCGTGGGTTCCTGGCGGGTCTGCGGTACGCGATCGACCGAACGGTGGCCGACGTACACCGCCATTTGCCGCCCGAGCACAGATAGCCGCGGCGATCGCGGGGCTGGGAATCCGCGCTCCGGTCTCCGCAGCCGCCCGCCCAGTGCGGCGTCCGAATACCGCCAGACGCGAAGCCACGAGAGCGGCAGACTCGTACAGGAAGGTGAATCTCCAGAAAAAGGAAGAACGATGACTATCTACGCGATGCTCGACAGCCCGCTGGGCGAACTTCTGCTGGTGGGTGAGGAGTCGGAGACCGCGACGGGCGGCACCGCGCTCAGTTCGCTCTCGATGCCCGGCCAGAAGGGCGGCGTCACCATCCAGGACGGTTGGCGCGAGGACACCGAGGCCTTCGCCGAGATCATCCGCCAGCTCGGCTCGTACTTCGACGGCAGGCTCACCCGCTTCGACATCGAGTACACCGCCGGCGGCACGCCCTTCCAGCGGCAGGTGTGGAAGGCCTTGGAGGGCATCGGCTACGGCACCACCCTCACCTACGCGCAGGTCGCCGACCGCGTCGGCATCCCTCGCTCGGCCGCGCGCGCGGTGGGCACCGCGATCGGCGCGAACCCGCTGCTCGTCGTACGTCCCTGTCACCGCGTGCTGGGCAGCAGCGGCGCGTTGACCGGATACGCCGGCGGCCTGGAACGCAAGCGGCGGCTCCTGGACCTCGAGAACGTCCGCCGGGCCGCATGATCCGGCCTCCATCGGTCACAGGGCCCGGAACGTCACGAAGAGGCCCTGCGGCTTCCACCTCCCCGGAGGACACCATGATCGGCACCACCCGACTTCCGGGCACGCTCACCGAGCGGGTCGACTCGGAGGACTGGGGCGCGCTCACCGCGGAGGTCAACGAGTACGGCCACGCCCTCACCGGCCGCCTGCTCACTCCCGACGAGTGCACGGCGATGACAGACCTCTACGACGAGCCGGAGCGCTTCCGCACCACCGTCGACATGGCGCGCCACCGGTTCGGCTCCGGACAGTACCGCTATTTCACTCATGAACTACCCAATGATGTACGGGAGTTGAGGCAAGCGCTCTACCCGCACCTGCTGCCCATCGCCCGCGACTGGGCCGCCAAACTCGCTCAGCCGTCCCCCTGGCCGGACAGCCTGCAGGAGTGGTTGGCGCTCTGCCATGGGGCTGGGCAGTCCAAGTCCGCGCAGATCCTGCTGCGTTACGGGGCCGGGGACTGGAACGCCCTGCACCGCGATGTGTTCGGCGACGCCGTCTTCCCGCTCCAGGTCGTCATCGGCCTCGACGCGCCCGGAGTCGACTACAGCGGCGGCGAGTTCATCATGACCGAGCAGCGCCCCCGCGCCCAGTCCCGCGGATCGTCCACCAGCCTGCCGCAGGGGCACGGGCTGATCTTCACCACGCGCGACCGGCCCGTCGCCTCCAAGCGCGGCTGGTCCATCGGCCCCATGCGGCACGGGGTGAGCACCGTCCGCTCCGGCAGGCGGCACACCCTCGGCCTCGTCTTCCACGACGCCACATGACCGACCCGACAACCGGGCCGCGCACGTACACACTGCGCGGCCGGGATGACGAGCCGTACCGCAGCAGCACGCCGGGCGCGCTCGGCGGCCACCGGCGCGGAAGGTTGTACGGGCGCCTGGACTGCCCCTCGGCACTGCGCGCGATGGGGCGCGGCCAGTACGCGCAGTACCGGGTCTTCTTCGCCGACGAAGGCAGCGCGATCGCCGCCGGATACCGGCCGTGCGCGGTGTGCCTGCCCACCGAGTACCAGCGCTGGAAGGCCACCCAGAAGAACCGGAAGAGCGCTTCATGAGCTCCCTCCCCGACAGAGACGAGTCCGTCTCACCACTCATCGGCGCCACCGAGCCGGCCGCACCCGGCGGCCTGCCCGTCCCGCCCGCCCACACCGACGCGGAACTCACCGCGCTGCTCACCCTGCTCACCCAGCCGCGCTCGCGCATCCGGTCCATCACCATCGGCCACAGCCGCGACGCCGCCTCCCGCGCGGCCGCCGAGGCGTTCACCGCCGCGTGGAAGGCGGCCGGCAAGGACGTCCTCGCGATGGTGGACTGGCCCGAGCAGGCCGCCTCGTGGCTGCGGCCCGCCCGGCGCCTCACCGCCCAGGCGCCCGACGCCTGGGTGATCGCGGCCGCCCCGCTCGGCTTCGCCCAACTCGCCCGCCGCCTGCGCCACTCCACCGACTGGGACCCTCGGCGCACCTACGCCTGCGCCGCCCTCGGCGACTCCCGTGTCCCGGCGGTCGCGGGCGCCCACACCCTGCACGGCCTGCGCGGCGCGAACGCCGACGGCACCACCTGGCACATCAACCGCGCCTGGGTCACCCAGCTCGTGCCCTAGACCCACGCCGCTTGCGGATGCGGCTGCCGGGCGTGCTGCCGCCGTTGTGCCCGGCGGACGGCGAGCGGTGCCGCCAGGCCCGTCAGGGCGAACAGGGCTCCTACGACGTACCAACCGGGGCGGCCCCAGGTGATGCAGAGCGAGATGAGCAGGGCGGGGCCGAAGGCCTCGGCCAGGCCGGCGCCCAGGCCGAACACTCCGAGGTACTGGCCGGTGGCGTGCTCCGGAGCGAGGGCGAAGGACACCTCGAACCCCGCGGCGGAGTGCCACAGTTCGCCGACCGTATGGATGACCGCCGCGGTCATGAGCAGCGTCGCGGCGGCCCACGTCGCAATGCCTGTGGACAACGAGATCAGCGAGCAGGAGACAAGGAAAGCCAGGCCCGAGCGACGGTAGGCGCCTCCGCCTGCCGCGGGGGAATCGATGGAGCGGCCGGCTCGTACCTGAATCGCGATAACAAGGACCGTGTTGATGAGCATGGTGCCCGAGACCAGCCAGCGCGGTGCGGTGGTGGCCGTGACCAGCCACAGCGGAATGGCGACGGTGAGTACCTTGAACTGGATGGCCATGATGCCGTCGAGGGCGGTGATCAGCAGGTAGGGCCGGTCCCGTAGGGCGATCCAGCGTGGGCCGCCGACGGTGGACACGGGCGTGACCGGCGGCAGGAGGACCAGGACGGCGGCGGAGGCCGCGAAGGCGATCGCGTTGCCGACGACCAGCAGCTGGTAGGCGGTGAGCGTGCCCACCTGGACGGCCCAGCCTGCCAGCAGGGCACCGAAGGAGATGCCGACGTTGCTGACAGCCCGGAGATAGGAACGGAACTCCTGCGGCCGGTCTCCTCCGTAGTGCCGGATGAGCGGACTGCGTGCGGCCAGTCCGGCCGCCTTGGCCCCGGTGGCCGTGCATACCGCGACGACGAACGGCCAGAAGCTGTCCGCCAGCACGAAGCCGGCCGTCGCCAGCGCCTGGACGACAAGGGTGGTCGCGTAGACGCCGCGGGCTCCGTGCCTGTCGGCGAGATGGCCGACGGCGATGCCCACGGCGAGCGAGACGAAACCGGCGATGCCGATTCCGAGCCCCACCTGGCCGGCCGGAAGGTGCACCGCCTGGGTGAAGTACAGCACCCCGGCGGTCAGAAAGAGGCCGCTGCCGACGGTGTAGACGAAGTTCGAGGCGGCGAGGACGCGCTGTGGTCCAGCATTCGGCATCAGGTGGGGCATGTCATGGCTCCGCGTCCTGGGCAGGCGGTAAGGACCACCCAAGCTTGTTGCATATTACTTGCAATAACAAGATACTTGCGATTACTTCGATCCACGGCCTCGGCAGGCGTCGGCCGTCGGGATTCACCTCCAGGCGTGTCGGATCGTGTCGATCCGGACGGTTGCCGTTCGTATGGAAGGGGGAAGCCCCCTCCCCCGTACGCCCGGAGGTTGTCATGTCGTTCACCGAGGAAGAGATCGCCTACCTGCGATCACAACCGATCGCCCGCGTCGCGACGCTTTCTCCCGACGGCCGGCAGCCCGATGTGGTCCCGCTCGCCTTCGAGTACGACGGCGCGTACTTCTGGGTCGGCGGGACCGGCTCTGCGGTCGCCGGAACCCGCAAGTTCCGCAACGTCCGGGCAGGGAACCACGAGGTGGCCCTCGTCATCGACGACCTGGTGTCCCTCGACCCGTTCATCGCACGAGGTGTACGGGTCTACGGGTGCGCCGAAGAGCCGGTCGAGCGCGTGGGCATGGTCGGCCCGGGCCTCTACATGCGCATCACGCCGACGGTCTCCTGGAGCTGGAACATGCAGGGGCGCCCGGCGGGCAAGGAGTGGTACCCATCGCGGCGGACGGTCCACGAGACCCCGTCCGGTGACTAGGTCCTGTCCGCGCGCCCCCGCCACCGGCGGTGTCTCAGGACCTGACCGTGCGAGCGATGTCCAGCGTCAGCCGTTGCCATGGGTCACGGGGATCGCGGCCCGTCAGTTCGCGGATGCGGCGCAGGCGGTAGCGCAGGGACTGGGCGTGGAGGTGCAGTTCGCGGGCGGCGGCGCTCGCCGAGCCCGTGTCGATGTACGCGGTGAGCGCCTCCAGGAGGTGCTGCCGGCCCGGGTCGGTGAGCGGGCCAAGGACCAGGCGGGCGATGTGGTCCGGCGCTGCGGCCGGGTGCCCGGCGAGCAGCGCGAGGACATGTGCGTCGGCATCGGTGAGGAGGTGGCCCGGCCGGTGGGCGTGGGCGGGTGCCGTGTCGAGGGCGTCGGCGGCGAGGCGGTGAGCGACGGCGACCCGGTCGAGGCTCTCGCCGGTGATCACGCAACCCCGCCAGGACCGCGCGCCCAGGACCGCTCCCGCCCCGGCGGCGGCTCCGGCCGGCAGCAGCAGAACGGCACGGGAGCCGCGCACGGTCGCCAATGAGGTGACCTCGTCGCCCGGAACTTCCAGTGCGTCGAGGAGGCCCGTCGCCGCGTCGTGCGCCATGTCGGGGCGGTCCGTGCCGACCGGCTCGGCCACCAACAGGCAGTACGGGTCCGGGAGTTGGATGCCGAGCCGGGCCGACCGGTCCGTCAGCGCGCCCACGGACGCGTGCCGCCCGGCGATCAGATCGTCGAGCAGCAGTCGCAGTGCACGGTCGCGGTCCCCGGCGAGGTCTTCGCTGGTCGCGGCGTACGCCGTGGCCATCTCCTCGGAGAGCGTGTCGAGCGCGGTCAGCAGCATCCGGGCGAGCGCGAAGGCGTCCGCGGCGGTGAGCCGGGGCGCGCGGGCCGCGATCTCGTCCGTGAGGACGGTCCCGGCCACCCGGTAGGCGCGCAGCACGGCCTGCACGGGGCGCCCGTCGGCCGCGCGGGCCGCGGCGATGCCCCGCAAACGCCTGAGGTCGGCGGATTCCAGCGTGCCGTCGGTCGCCCAGAGGTGCAGCAGCCGCTCCAGCCCCCAGGCCGCGATGGCCCGTACTTCCGGCAGCCGGCTGCCGTCCAGCGCCGCGTACACCGGGACCTGCTCGTGCACCGCGGCGACGATCGCCTCCACGACACGCGGATCGGCGACCATCTCCTGCCGGATGCGCTCCCTGGCTCCGGCGGGCACTTCTGCGGGCTTGCTTGTCACAGGGTGATAATCCCAGCCGCGCGATGTGCGCACCACAGTGGACGGGCCTTGTCACAGTCGCCAGGATCGACGTCGTACAGCGCAGTCTCAGGGACGAGAGGCGGGACGTACGGATGGCGAAGCATTGGGCCGACTTCCAGTACGAGATCTATCTGAACGGAATGACGGGTGCCGTACCGCGGCTGCCCACCGATCTGACCCGGCTGGAGGAGCTCACCGAGCAGCGGCTCGGGCCCGGTCCGGTCGGCTATGTGGCGGGCAGCGCGGGCAACGGCAGCACCGCCCGTGCCAACCGGGCCGCCCTCGACCGGCGCCGGATCGTACCCCGCATGCTGCGCGATGTGCACGAACGCGACCTGTCCGTAGAGGTGTTGGGGCGTCCGCTGTCCGCGCCGCTGGCGCTCGCGCCGGTGGGCGTGCTGTCGATCATGCACCCGGACGCGGAGTCCGCCGCCGCGCGGGCCGCCGCGGCGCAGGGCGTCCCGTACATCCTGTCCTCGGCCTCCAGCACCCCCATGGAGCAGGTCGCGGAGGCGATGGGTGACGCGGAGCGCTGGTTCCAGCTGTACTGGGCGAAGGACCGCGAGGTCACCCGGAGCTTCCTGAACCGGGCGAAGGCGGCCGGGTTCACCGCGCTGCTCGTCACCCTCGACACTCCCCTGCTGGCCTGGCGCCCGCGCGACCTCGACCAGGCCTATCTGCCGTTCCTGCACGGCGTCGGCACCGCCAACTACTTCTCCGACCCGGCGTTCCGGGCGGGCCTCGCCAAGCCGGTGCACGAGGACCCGAACGCGGCCGTGATGCACTTCGTCGGCATGTTCGCGGACCCCGGCAAGACCTGGCCGGACCTGGAGTTCCTGCGGGAGAACTGGGACGGGCCGATCGTCCTCAAGGGGATCCTGCACCCGGACGACGCCCGCCGTGCCGCGAGCGCCGGAATGGACGGCGTGGTCGTCTCCAACCACGGTGGCCGACAGGTGGCGGGCTCGGTCGCGGCTGCCGACGCGCTGCCACGCGTGGTCGAGGCGGCGGGCGACCGGCTGACCGTCCTCTTCGACAGCGGGATCCGTACGGGCGACGACGTCTTCAAGGCGCTCGCGCTCGGCGCCGAGGCCGTCCTCGTCGGACGCCCGTACGCCTACGGGCTCGGCCTCGACGGGCAGGCGGGCGTCGAGCACGTCATCCGCTGTCTGCTCGCCGAGTTCGATCTCACGCTCGCCCTGTCGGGGCACGCCCGCCCCGCAACCATCGGCCCCGACGACCTGATCGAGGAAACCGCATGACCGACACCAAGAACGTCCTGGCCGTCGTCTCGCCGCACGTCGGGGGCCGCACGGCGGGCGCGGCGCTCGCCACCGTCTTCCCCGGAGAGGCCCACGTCACCGTCGTGGAGGCGACCGACGAGGACCCCGCCGCGCTGCGCGCGGCGCACGTCATCATCACCGGACTCGGCCCGGTGACCGCCGAACACATCGCCGCCGCACCGGACTTGGAACTCGTCCAGTGCGCCAGCCACGGCTTCGACTACGTCGACCTGGACGCGGCGCGCGCCAAGGGCGTGCCCGTCTGCAACATCGGCTCCAGTGGCGCCGAGAAGCAGAATGTCGCCGAGCAGACCTTCGCGCTGATGCTGGCCCTCGCCAAGCAGCTCGTTCCGGCGCACACCGCGCTCGTCGACGCCGACTGGGCGCTGCCACGACTGCAGCAGTCCATCACCGAACTGTCCGGCAAGACCCTCGGCATCATCGGACTCGGGCACATCGGCGAGGAAGTCGCCCGCCGCGCGCTCGCGTTCGACATGAGCATCGTGTACGCCGGGCCACAGCCCGTCGGCGCGGAGACGGAGGCCCGGCTCGGCGGCGCCCGCCATGTCGAGCTCGACGAACTGCTGCGCACATCGGACTACATCACGCTGCACGCACCGCTCACCGATGACACCCGGCATCTGCTGAACGCCGAGCGGCTCGCGCTCCTCAAGCCGACCGCGTTCGTGATCAACACCGCGCGGGGCGCCCTGATCGACCAGGACGCCCTCGCGGACGCGTTGGAGGCGGGCGCCCTGGCCGGAGCGGGAATCGACGTCTTCGACCCCGAACCGCCCACCGAGGCCCTGCGCTTGCTCAAGGCCCCGAACGTGGTGCTCTCACCGCATGTCGCGGGTGTGACGCGCGAGACGCTTGTCCGGATCGCGCTGGCGGCCGTCCAGAACGCCGCCGACTTCGTGGCCGGCAAGCCGCCGCGCGATGTCGTCTCGTAGCGTCACAGCCCAACTCCCGTGGTGATGTCGGGGAGTCGCAGGGGCAGCGGCAACGCGGGCGCCGGGCTCGCTTCGCCGTCGTCGTCATTGACGGCCACGGCGCGCGGCTCCTGGTAGGTCTCCGACGGGGTGGCGTCCGGGTCGGCGGGCACGCCCGTCGACCGCTCGCCCTGCGGCTCGCCAGGTGTCTCAGGCGTGCTGCCGGCCGACGGCGGATCGCCGGCGGGCTGGGTCGAGGGGATGGTCGTGCCCGCGATCGACAGCGACTCGGGGCCGGCCGAGGCCGAATCGGTCCGCCACCGCTGCAGATCGGAGCCGTCGCGCACCTTCACCACGATGTCGGCGTCGGGGTCGGTGGACGCGGGCGCGACGGCGAGTCGGTCGTTCCATCGGGGCAGCAACTCGCCCCGCACGGTGAGGTCGTAGCGCTCGTCGTCGCCGCGGGCCGCGCTCTTGGCGACACAGCGGTCCAGGAACACGACACCGTTGTCAGCGTGCGAGTCGAGGCACAGCTCGGGGTTGGCGACGCTGCGCAGCAGACCGTCCCCCTCGTACGACCACTGCTGGGTCCAGGCGGACGAGCACACCGCCAGCCTGGTCTCGGCGCCGGCCTTCGCCGTGCCGCCCCGGATGTCGAGGCACAGGTCGGCGGCGAGGTTGCGCAGCCGGGTCTGCTCGGTGCTCGTCGGGAGTCCGGCCGAGGTGGGCGGCGAGGACACGGCGGGCGGGGCCTGGGAGCCCGGGGTGGGTGACAGGGTGCGGCTGCTGCTCGCACCGGTGGAGGCGGTGGGGTCGGCGCCGCCGTCGTCGTGCGACCACAGGCTGGTGACGAGGACGGTCACGAGCAGGACTGCCGACAGGCCGGCACCGGTGAGCAGGGCCTTCGGCGGGCGCTGCCCCGGCTGGGCCACGCGGCGGGGCGGAGCCGGGATCTGGGACAGCAGGCGATGACGTCCACCGCTTCCCGGACGGCCGCCGCTGCCGGGACCGCCGCCGCTTCCCTGCCGCCTGCCGCCGAAGGGGGATCCACCCCGGGGGCGCACCGCTTGCCCCGCGCGCCCCGGACGGGAGTCGAGATACCGCCGTGCGCCCCAGCCGAGTACCGCCTCGGCGAGCAGCACGCCCAACCCGCCCTCGAAATGGCTGAGTTGCTCGGCCGCGTAACGACAGTACGGGCACTCCATCAGATGCTCTTGTACATCGGGGAGCAAGGCGCCGCCCCGACGAATCGGTACGTCCAGCAACCGGTTGTAGAAGCCGCATTCCTTGCTCGGCGCGAGTTCCCGGTGGGCGCGTACGCAGCCCTCCCGGAATTGCTCCCGGGCCTGCTCCAGAGCCGCCGACGCCATGTCGGTATCCATGCCCGACAGACCGGCTGGTACGGATATCGGCTCGGCCTCGACCTCGGTGTGCCACAGCAAGCACCGGGCCAGTGCCGGGAGGGTGTGGAAAGCGCGCTCGGCAAGCTTCCGATTTTCGGCCGTCATGGACTTCGCCGCGCGCATACCGCGACCTCCGGCGGGTTTCCTCAAGTCCGGCAGAACACCGGATATCCGATCGTCCGCGGACCACTCCTTGACGGTGTCTCTTACTGTGACGAGGAGTTGGGGCCGGAGCGCGAGACCGGGGTCGCCCTGCACGAGACCGTCGAGCGCCCGATGGAAGGAGGTCGCGGTCACCATGGAGGCGACGTTCGCCGAAGAAGCGAGGCAGATGACCGCGTAGTCGTACGTCGGCTGCCAGTGCCGGGCGATCAACAGTGCGACAGGATGAGCGACATCGCTCTCCGTCCGGCCTCTCAGCAGGGCGGCGAGACTCTCGTCGGATTCGCCGGGAACGCCACTGGGCGGATAAGGGGGACGAGGGGGGTGGGGGGTGTGCACGGAGCGGGTTCCTTCCAAGGTGCAAGGTGGCACACAGAAGTTCTTGTCCGCCGAAAAGGAGCTCTGATTGGTGCGTACCTTTTTGACGGAGCGCCGGGAAAACGGTCGGGAGCGAAGTCCGTACGGCGACCGTCGGTCAAGAGCCTTATGAGCTCGACGACAGCCCGGAATAGCGAACGGTGATTCAGGCCCGGTCATTGACCCTGCGTAGGACGTTCACCCTCGCACAACACGCTCATGACCAACAAGGCACTTGAGCAACATCTGCATCATTGAAAGAAAGTCAGATCCCGAGGCAACTCGCGCCGCTCGCACCGGCTTTCGAAATTCCATGCGCCCCGTGTGAACCGCGCGCACACGCCGGCGGCCCGCGCACGCTCCCGGCACACGGAGCTCCGTAGTCCACTGGAACCGGCCCTTCTCGGAGGCCCCGCGCAGGAAGGCGGCTCTCCCGCGCGAAACCGGCCGCCGGCCCCGATCCTCCCGCCCTCGGTCGGCGGCCCCGAGGGCGGGGCCCGCTGCCGGACTCGCGGCCGAACGCCCCGGGGACTGGACGGCGTTACCGCAATGGGGCCCCGCCAAGATGGCGTCGCCGGTGGTCCCCTTCGTCGGCCTGCCGTGGACGGAGCTCGCCAGAACGCAGGACACCGCTCGGGGTTCCACGGACCGCGGGCATGGGCCGGGGGTACGGCGGCTGCGGTAGAGCGCCACGGCTGTCTGCGCCAGGAATTCTCACGCCGACCGGAAGGGCCGTGAATTCAGGCCGATTCGGCTGGGCGGACGACGAGATCCGCCTCGTCCTCCTCCGCATGCCGTCGGCTGCCGCCGCCGTGTCCCACGGCGGCTTCGAGACCGGGCCGGGGAGGCTCACGCTCTGTCAGATCTGCCAGGACCGCAGTCGGTCGGCCGCGCCGTAGACGTCCGTCTTGCCGGAGATCAGATCGCGGGCGAGATCGACGAGGGCGCCGTACGGCGGGTCGATGCCGACGCCGCTGACGAACATGTACGCGACCGCCGCCGAGCAGGCGAAGCGGGCGTTGGCGGCCGGTAACGGCTTCAGCAGGGCCAGGGTGTGCAGGAGCGCGGCTGCCCGCCAGGCCGGGTCGGAGTCGACGCCGAGCCGGGGCGGGTCGACGCGGTGGCGGGCCACGGCGGCGACGAGTGCCGAGAAGTCGTTGACCGTGGGCTGGTCGGGCAGTACCTCTTCGTGGCGCTGGAGCAGCCAGGGCACGTCGATATGGATGACGGAGGCCATCGGTCAGGCGACCCGCCCCTCGCCCTTGGCGGGTGGCTCGTCCTCGGGGAAGGCGGCGGCGAACTCGTCGGCGTGCGCGGCGAAGAACTGGCGGAACACCTCCGCGCCTTCCTGCAGCGCCCGGTGCCGCACGATGTCGGCCGCGGCCGCCTCCCGCACCAGGGCCTTCATCGACGTACCGCGCTCCTTGGCTATCTGCCGCAGGTCCTCTAGCTCGCGGTCGCTGAACTCCACGTTGAGAGCTGGCATGCCCTCACGGTACCGCGCGGGTACTTACCCGTAAATACCACCAGGTCAAGGGCGATGCAGAGCGGTACCGGGAGGGGCCGGGTGCCGCCCGTCACCCCTGGTCCGTCACCAGGACGGCCTTCCCGGTGATCTCCCGGCGTTCGAGCGCGGCATGCACGTCGGCGGCCTTCATCAGCGGGTGTACGGAGCCGATCCGCGGCGTGATCTCGCCGCGCGCCGCCATCTCGAGCACGCGCTCCAGAGCCGCCCGGTACCAGGCGTGATCGCCCTTGATCTCGGCCGGCACCATGCTCAGTGCGGCGCGCCGGCCGGGCCGCAGATTCATCAGCTTCACGCGTGCCGCTCCGCGCACGGTGTCGCCGACCATGTGCCCCGGGCGGCCCGAGAACGCGTAGCTGACCAGTACTCCCCCGGGCGACAGAACGCGATACGCCTTGCGCAGCCCCACCCCGCCGATGTGGTCGAACACCGCCTGGACACCGCCCGGTTCGCGCTCGCGCAGGACGGCCTCGAAGTCCTGCCGGCGATAGTCGATGAAGGTCACGCCGTGCTGTGCGAGCAGTTGCTCGGCACCGGGCGCAGAGGCGGTGCCGTACATCCGAAGTCCGCGCAGTGCACCGAGCCGGCTCAGCGCCTGTCCCACTCCCCCGCTCGCGCCTTGGATGAGCACCGTGTCCCCGGCCGCGACACGGCCGTGGGACTCCAGCACGCTCAGTGCCGTCAGATAGTCGAGCGGGATCGTGGCGGCCGACAGCGGGTCGAGGCCGTCGGGCAACGGGACGAGCTGCCACAGCGGCAGGGAGATGTACTCGGTGTACGCGGCCATCTTCGTCAGGGCGACCGCGACACGCACACCCTCCTGGAGCCAGGCCGGCAGGGGGCCGTCAGGCGTGAAGTCCACGATCTCGCCGACGAGTTCGTAGCCCGGCGTGAACGGCACCTTGCGCTGCAGCAGATAGTCGCCCGAACGTGCCATCAGGTCGGTGAAGCCCACTCCGGAGGCCAGCACCTTCACTCGGGCATACCCCGGCGCCGGGTCCGCCAGGGTGGCTTCGACGGGCCGCATGGTCTCGGCGCCGCCGAACCGCTCCACGACGATCTTTCGATACGCGATCTCGCTCATGAACCTCACCGCTTCCTGTGTCGTGTCATTAAGTTACACGACACATATCTGTCCGGCCAGCCCACGGGACGACGATCGAGCGGATAGGTGTCGTGTAACGTAGTTCCGTCGTCTATTGATCCCGGGAGTGCCGCACGATGGAGCCGGCCGAAGAAGTCCGCTTCCTCATCCTGGCTGCGCAGCGTGAGGGGAACCGCCAACTCGCCCAAGGGCTACGCCCGTTGGGAGTGACGCCCGCCCAGGCCGAGGTGTTGCGGCTCCTCACGGAGCGGCAGCCGCTCAGCATGTCCGGACTCGGGGCCCTGCTGGTGTGCGAGAGCGGCGGCAATCCCAGCCGCCTGGTGGACCGCCTGGTGACCGCGGGACTCGTACGCCGCGAGGAAGGCAGCCATGACCGGCGCCATGTGGAGCTGACGCTCACTCCCGCGGGCCATGAGACGGCCCGCGCGGTGGCCGCGGTCGAGGCGGAACTGCACGCTCACATCGAGGCCGCGGCGGCCGGTCACGACGTCGACGCGGTGCTTGCGTTCCTGCGCGCCTTGGTGGCGGGCCAGAGCGCGGGCGAGGCGGTGGCTCTGCGCGCGGGACGCGCCGCAGCGCCGACCGGAGCACCCTAGCGGGTGCCCCGCCGGGCGGCGCCGCGCCGGGCCTCAGCGCGGCTGAGCGCGTGCCGCTTCCGTCAGGGGCAGCCAGTGCGCCGACGCGGCGAGCGGCAGGCAGACCCAGTCCTTCATCGGGCGACCGCCCATGGGGTCGAAGAGGTGCGCGCCGGCGAGGGCAAGGGCCTCGGCGTGTTCGGGGGTGTCGCGGTGCAGGCGGACGACCAGTTCACCCTCGTGGAGGCCGACGAACGCCTTGCCGTTCGGGTCCTTGAGGCAGGGCATCCCGAACATCTTGGAGAGCTTCGCCCCGCGCGGTGCGAGGTCCTCGCCGATACGCGCGAACAACTGGTCCGCGTCCGCCATCAGGCGACCTTCCGTCCAGTGAGGGCGAGCAGCCGCTCCAGCGGGGTGGCGTCGGCGGCGGGTTCGAACTCCGGGCCGAAGGCTCCGTTGGCGCGGGCGCCCTCGGCGATCTGTCCGGCGACGGCCGTCGCGGTGGCGACCACGTCGTCGTCGGCCCTGAACGACTGACCCGTGGCGGTAGCCAGGTCCCAGCCGTGCACGGTCAGCTCCATGATGGTGATCATCCCGGCGAAGGGCGCGGGGTAGGTGCTCGACGCGAAGGGCGTTTCACCTTCCCAGGCGCCGGGCTCGGCCCACGCGGCGGCGAGCCGGTCGACGAGCGGCGGGAAGGCCACCCAGGGCGCCTCGGTCAGCTCCTTCGGCGCGTCGGCGGGGACCGACTCCTTCGCTGCGGCGTATCCGCTCATGACGAGCGTGCCGAGCAGGTGCTCGCTGAGCCGGTGGACGTCGAAGTCGGCGCAGGGCGTGGGGAGTTCACGCTTGCCGGTGAGGGCGGGCTGCTCGGCGTACGCCTGCAGGTTGCGGGCGGCGCGGGCAAGCTGGTCGGCGAGTTCCACGGGAGTGGCGTTCATCGGGGTTGCTCCTGTTCAAAAGGACTTGGACCGTCTCGGAAAGGACGGAAAAGGACGGCTCACAAAGACGGACTCGGCTCAGCCGAAAAAGGGATCGGCCTTGCCTGTCTCCGCGTACGACTTGAGCGCCGTGAACTTGGTGGCCCAGCCGTAGGTGAAGTTGCGATAGGCGTCGTCCTGCGCCGGGAATCCGGCGTGCGTGAAGCGCAGCAGGACCCCGCCCTCCGGGACGTCGAGGATCTCGTAGGTCTGCGTGGTGCCGGCCCACGGGCCGTTCTCCCCCGCCAGCACCAGGCGCCGGTCGCCCGACTCGGTGATCCTCAGCCGCCAGGGCTCCGGCACACCGGGGAAGCTCAGCGCGTGCTCGGCTCCGACGCCCTCTCCTATCTCGGCGTCCGCCGTGAACCAGCCACGTACGCCGGTCTCGGTGGTGATGGCTGCGCGGACGGTGTCCGCCTCGGCCTCGATGGTCAGCTGCATCGCGATGTCGGGCATCGGATGTCCTCCCGGGATCGTCAGGTCTGTCGCGAGTGTCCGGTATTGCCCCGAACCTCGTTCTTTAGCCGACACTAAAATAAGTACCGGGGCAGCGCAAGTTAAAGCCGTGACTAAAATAAGCAGCGTGGATCAGGTGAAGGCGATCAGTGAGCCGCGGCGGCGGGCGATTCTGCAGCTCGTGTGGCACGAGGAGCTGTCGGCCGGAGAGATCGCCGAGCGCTTCGACGTCACCTTCGGCGCGGTCTCCCAGCATCTGAAGGTGCTCCGCGAGGCGGGCCTGGTCGTCGTCCGAAAGGACGGCACCAAGCGGTACTACCGCGCGGACCGTGCTGGGATGGGACCGCTGGCCGCCTACCTTGAGTCCATGTGGGGCGACTCCCTGGACGCCCTGGCCGCGCTCGCCGAACAGGCCGAGCGGGAGGAGGAGCAGACGTGACCATCACCCCCGACGGCTCCGTCGTCGTACAGCGGCACATCAAGGCCCGCCCGGAGACCGTGTTCTCCTTCTTCACCGACACCGAACGCTGGCTGTCCTGGCAGGGCATCGAGGGCGTGTTCGACCCGACCCCCGGCGGCGCGTACCGGATGCGGGTCGTCGGTGACGCCACCGCCTCCGGGCGCTTCGAGGAGGTCGAGCCGTACACCCGGATCGTCTTCACCTGGGGCTGGGAGAACGAGGGCGACCCGGTGCCGCCCGGCAGCAGCCGGGTCGAGGTCACCCTCGCCCCAGAACCGGACGGCACCCTGCTCACGCTCACCCACTCCGGACTGCCCGAGCCGGCCCGCGAACCGCACCAGGAGGGCTGGAACCACTACCTCGACCGGCTCACCGTACGGGCGCCCGGCGGCGACCCCGGCCCGGACAGCTGGATGGAGCCGAAGCCCGCCTGAGCACCCCCGGAACCGGGGCCGCCGACGGCCCGGTCAGGTCCCCCACAGCCCGCGCCTGCGGTAACCCGCCTCCCAGAACAGGCGGTTGAGGACGCGGACGGGCGGCGGCAGCGCGCCGAGGAACGCGGCGCGGTCGGCGGGCGGGATGCCGTCGACGATCCACGGTACGAAGACGGCGGCCCCGCGCATGCCCTGCGTCTCGCGCATGCGTCCGGTGAAGGCGCCCCAGTCCGCGGGCGTCAGCACCTCCTGGATGAGCGGCAGGGCGCTCGCCTCCTCGTGCGCCAGGTGGTCGTCGAGGATCGCGGCCAACGCGTGGACCAGTTCGGCGAGTTCGGCCGACCGGTTCCTGAGGGCCGCGTCGACGGCGGCGAGTTGCGGGTCGAGGCGGGCGTGCTCCGCCTCCATCTCCGCGAGGAGGGCGATGTCCTGGGGGCGGCCCGCGACCTTGCGCTGCACCCGGGGCCACAGGTCGCTGTCCTCGGCGGTGTGGTGGATGTGCAGCTGGTGCGTGAAGTTGTCCCAGCCGGCGCGGACTTGAGGGGTGAAGGCGGTGCCGTCCGCCACGGCCTTGCCGAGGCGGTCCAGATCGCGCCGGAACGCGTCGTGGGCGGCGTACATGACGGTGAGGTCGATACTCATGAGGCGACTTCCTCCAGTTCGGGCTCGTACACGGCCAGCGCGTGCGGGTTGGCGGACGGGCCGCGGTGCCGGCGTACGGCAAGGCAGGCGAGCGCGCGGTCAGCAGGACCACGGCGGAGACGAGGATCGCGGGCCCCATCACGTCCACGAAGCCGTGGCCGAAGACCTGGCCGCCGAGCTCCCGCATGCGGTCGGCGACGTCGTGCGGCACTCCGGACGGGGCACCGGCCGACTGCCGGGCGTTCACGTCGGACTCCGCCTTGTAGAAGCCGTCGCGGTAGGCGGCGGGGAGCTGCCCGGCGCGCTGCCGCGCCTGGTCGGTGAGTGAGTTCGCGAGCTGGGCCTGGAGCACGGCGCCGACGACTGCACCCGCGAGCACCGAACCGACCTGCCGCAGCGCATTGTTGACGCCCGATGCGGCACCCGACAGGCGTGCCGGTACGTTGCGCATGACCTCCGTGGCCATCGGGACGAAGGTGCAGCCGGCGCCCAGCCCTGCCAGGAAGAGCGGGAAGGCGACCGTCGTCCAGCTCGAACCGACGTCGGCCGCGGCCACGATCCAGAACAGCGCGGCCGCCCAGGCGAGCAGCCCGGTCATCCGGATGGTGCCATTTCTTGAACACGATGCGTGTCTCCTTGTGCCGAAACCTCGGACTCGCGTTCAAGAGGGCGGCCGCGACGGCCGGTGTGACGCCGGAGAAGCCGCCTGAGACGAACGTCACATTTCGCCGTCCGATGTCACATTCGAGCCCCCTTTTCCCCTCGCAGTAGTGAGCGCAACAAGGGAGGCAAGGCATGTCCGAAAGCCCCGAGGCGGGCACCGACGGCGCGACGCGGGTCTTCGTCGACCACCGCGAGCTGCTGTTCGCGATCGTCTACAACATGCTCGGCAGCGTCGCCGACACCGACGACGTGCTCCAGGAGACCTGGCTGTCCTGGCAGGGCCGCGCCAACCGCACTCCGCTCGACGGAATCACCAACCCGCGCGCCTACCTCGTCCGAATCGCCGTGAACCACGCGCTGGCACGCCGCGCGGCCATCACCCGCCGCCGCGAGACATACGTCGGGCCCTGGCTGCCGGAGCCCCTGCTCGACCAGCCCGCCCCCACCGACTCCGCCGACCACCGGACTCTGCGGGCCGAGTCGGTGTCGCTGGCGATGCTCGTGGTCCTGGAGTCGCTGACCCCGCTGGAGCGGGCGGTGTTCGTCCTCAACGAGGTGTTCGGCTACCCGCACACCGAGATCGCGGAGGTCATCGACCGCAGCCCCGCCGCGGTGCGCCAGCTCGCGCACCGCGCCCGGGAGCACGTGCACGCCCGCCGTCCGCTGTACCGGGCCCATCCCCGGGTACGCCGGCAGGCGACCGAACGCTTCGTGGAGGCCGCGCTCGGCGGTGACATCGCCGCGCTGATGGAGATCCTCGCGCCGGACGTGACGGTGTGGACGGATGGCGGCGGCAAGGCACGCGCGGCCGGACTGCGCCCCGTGCACGGCCGGGACAAGGCGGCACGCCTGTTCGCCGGGTACGCCACGCGCCGCGCGACGAACCTCGACATCCGCTACCGCCGCGTCAATGGGGACGACTCCGCGGTGATCTTCGAGGGCGAGTCCCCGTACGCCGTCATGGTCATGGACCTCACCCCGGACGGCGAGCAGGTCTCCGACGTCTACATCGTCACCAATCCCGAGAAGCTCACGCACCTACGAAGGGACGAAGACGCCCAGGAGCCGAAAGGAGAGCACGCGTGACGACCGTCGAAGGGGCCGCCTCGCGCCCACCGGAGAAAGCGTCCGCAGACGAGCGCACAGCCGAGACGGCGTCCGCCGGCGACCGCCGGGGTGCGACGGCGTCCTCCGGCGAGCGCGTGGCCGACTGGTTCGACGGCCGGCTCGGCGTCTACGCGCTCGGCAAGCAGTATCTGCGCAAGGTCTTTCCGGACCACTGGTCCTTCCTGCTGGGCGAGATCTGCCTCTACAGCTTCGTCGTTCTCGTCCTCACCGGCGTCTACCTCACTCTGTTCTTCCACCCGTCGATGAACGAGGTGGTCTACCACGGCAGTTATGTGCCGCTGAACGGCATCCGCATGTCGGAGGCGTACGCCTCGACCCTGGACATCAGCTTCGACGTGCGCGGCGGACTGCTGATCCGGCAGATCCACCACTGGGCCGCGCTGATCTTCCTCGCCGGGATGCTGACGCATATGATGCGGCACTTCTTCACGGGCTCGTTCCGCAGGCCCCGCGAGGTGAACTGGCTGTTCGGCTGGACGCTGCTGCTGCTCGGCATGTTCGAGGGCCTGTTCGGCTACTCGCTGCCGGACGACCTGCTGTCGGGCACCGGACTGCGGTTCGTGGACGGGGCCCTTCTGTCGATGCCGATCGTCGGCACCTATCTGTCGTTCTTCCTCTTCGGCGGGGAGTTCCCCGGCCATGACATCGTCGCCCGCTTCTACTCGCTGCACGTCCTGCTGATTCCGGGCATCATGGCGGCCCTCGTGGTCGCCCATCTGATCCTGGTCGTCTACCACAAGCACACGCAGTTCGGCGGACCGGGGAAGACCGAACGCAACGTCGTGGGCACCCCGTTCATGCCGGTCTACATGGCGAAGGCGGGCGGATTCTTCTTCCTGGTGTTCGGCGTCATCGCACTGATCTCGGCGGTCGCCACCATCAACCCGGTCTGGGCGTACGGCCCTTACCGCGCCGACCAGGTGTCGACGGGCGCCCAGCCGGACTGGTACCTCGGCTTCGCTGAGGGGCTGGTCCGGGTCATGCCGGGCTGGGAGATCACCGTGGCGGGGCACACGCTCGTGCTCGGCGTGCTCATCCCCGTCGTCGTCTTTCCGCTGCTCCTGGTCCTGATCGGCGTCTATCCGTTCGTCGAGTCCTGGATCACGGGCGACCGGCGCGAGCACCATCTGCTGGACCGCCCGCGCAACCGGCCGATCCGTACGTCGCTCGGGACGGCCTGGATCAGCCTCTATCTGATCCTGCTCGCGGGCAGCGGCAACGACATCGTGGCGACACGCCTCCATTTGTCGATCAACACGGTGACCTGGACGGTGCGGATCGCCCTGATCGTGGTACCCGTCGTTGTCTTCGTCGCAACCCGCCGCATCTGCCTGGGACTGCAGCAGCGGGATCGTGAGCTGGTGGCGCACGGCCGTGCGACCGGCATCGTCAAGCGCCTGCCGCACGGCGAGTACGTCGAGGTGCACCGCCCGCTCAGCCGTGCCGAACTGCACACCCTGACCGAGCACACGCGACGGCTGCCGTCAGCCGGCCGGGACCTCCAGACGGCTGATCCGCAGCCCGCCGTCGGCGGCCCCCGGGTGCCCGCTGGTCATGAGGAGACGGAGCCGTGAACCGCGTACCGCGTCGAAGGTGATCACCGTCGGCGTGTCGGACGCGGTGGCCCAGTCGACGGCCGCGCCCTTCACCGGCACATACTCTCCGCCGTCCCAGACCGAGACCACGACCGACGCGGGCAGGGCATGCGTCCCGTCGACGGTGAAGGAGACCTCGACGCGGTCGACGGTGCGGGGGCGCGCCCAGGTGACCGAGACCCAGTCCTCGGGACGGGCTCCGTTGAACGCGGGCAGCAGGGCCGTCGCCGACTTGTAGAAGGCGTTGGACCAGCCGGTGACCGCGTCGCCGTCGAGCATGGCAGCGGGAAGGGTGTCGGTTCGGCCGGAGTAACTGGCGTCCGCGTACGGGTAGTCCGGGGCTGCGGGGTAGTCCGGTTCGAACGGCGTTGCCGGAGTGGTGGCCTTCGACCCGGCGGGGGTGGTGCGTACCGTCGTGGTCGCCGTACGCAGTCCTTCCGCGCGGGCGGTCACCTTCAGGGTGCCCGCCTTCGTCCCGGACCGGACGATCGCGAGCGCCTTGCCGTGGAAGGCGGTTCGGGTACTGGCCTGGTAGCGCTCGGCGCTCTCCTCACGTCCGTTGTCGAGACCGGCGAGCGAGCCGCCCGCCACGTCGAACGTGAGCAGGTCCTCGGCATCGGGCACCACGACACCATGGGCGTCGACCACCTCCGCGGTCACGAACAACAGTGAACGCCCGTCCGCCGCCAGCGCCTTGCGGTCCGGCGTGAGGCGTATCGCACGGGGCGTCCCGGCGGTGCGCAGGACGTCCGTCGCCACCGTCTTGCCGTCACGGCGGGCGACCGCCTTCAACTCGCCCGGTTCGTACGCCACTTTCCAGCCGAGGTGCAGCTTGCCCGCGCTGCCGTTCGGGCTGGTGTAACTCCCGGGATAGGGACCGTCGGTGAAGGTCTTGTCGTCGCCGGCCGCCTCCGTGGTCTCCAGGTACGGGCGCCCGTCCGCGGTCTTCTTGGTGTCGAACTGCCTGGTACCGAGGGACTTTCCGTTGAGGAACAGCTCGACGGTGCCGACGTTCGCGTAGGCCCAGACCTCGACCGTCTCGCCCGCCTCGTGGCTCCAGCTCATGGGCAGCAGATGGACCATGGGCTCGCCCGTCCACTGGCTCTTGAACAGGTGGTACATGTCCTTGGGGAAGCCGGCCGTGTCGACCGCCCCGAAGAAGGACGCCTTCACCGGAAAGACGTCGTACGGCGTGGGCTCCCCGATGTAGTCGATGCCCGACCACAGGAACTGCCCGGCGAACCACTTCCGGTCCCGGTCCTTCTTGTGCCCGTACTCGCCGCTCATCGTCCAGGAGGCGAGGTTGTTGTCGTACGAGGAGGTCGCGCGCCTGCCGGGGGTGTGGTTCTCGCCGGTGTTGAGGTGCTCCGGTTCCTGGTACGTGGAGCGGGTCGAGGTCTCGGACGACGACTCCGACTCGAAGAGGAACAGGTGCGGATAGGCGGCGCGCAGGGCGTCCACCGACTTGGCGGTGTTGTAGTTGAGGCCGAGCCCGTCCAGTTTGGCGAGCATGAGGTCGGCCGCGGAGCCCTTCGTGGGAACACGGCGGTACTTGTCCGAGCCGATGACCAGTGGCCGGGTGTCGTCCGCGGCCTTGATGGCGCCGATGATCCGGTCGGCCATGGCGAGCCCGGCGGTGGACGTGGAGTCGGGAACCTCGTTGCCAATGGACCACAGCACCACGGCGGGCGAGTTGCGGGCCGCGAGGACCATCTCGGTGGTGTCCTTCTCACACCACTCGTCGAAGAACCGGCCGTAGTCGTAGGTCGTCTTGCCCGTCCGCCAGCAGTCGAACGCCTCCACCATCATCACGATGCCCAGCTCCTCGCAGACCTGGATCATCTGCGGCGAAGGCGGATTGTGGGAGGTCCGGAAGGCGTTGACGCCCATCGACTTCATGATGGTCATCTGCCGGCGTACGGCGTCGATGCTGATCGCCGCCCCGAGCGCGCCCTGGTCGTGGTGCAGGTCGACGCCCTTGATCTTGGCGTGGGCGCCGTTGAGATGGAAGCCCTCGTCAGGGTCGAAACGGAACTGCCGGATGCCGAAGGAGGTGCGGTAGGTGTCGACGGTCTCGCCGCCGACCCGCAGCTCCGTCTCCAGGGTGTAGCGGTGGTCCGGGGTCGCAAAGTCCCACAACTTCGGCTTCCCGACGGTGAGTTCGTGAGTCTCGTCCGCCCGATCGCCGACCGTGACCGTGGTGGCCGTACGGGCAGCCGTACGGCCGTCGGGGTCGACGATCCGCGAGATCACCTCGACCGCGGCAGCGGCACCGGCTTCGTTGACGACGGTCGTGCGCACCCGTACCAGCGCCCGCTCCGCCGTGATGTCCGGCGTCGTCACGTACGTGCCCCACCGCTGGACGTGCACCGGCTCGGTGACCACCAGGCGGGCGTCGCGGTAGATGCCGCTGCCCGAGTACCACCGGCTGCTGGGAAGCTGGTTCTGCACCTTGACGGCGATGACGTTGGCAGTGGTGCCGTCCGTGTGCAGCAGCTCGGTGAGGTCGAAGGCGAACCCCGTGTATCCGTAGGGGTGGCGGCCCACCTCCTTGCCGTTGCAGTACACGTGGGCGTCCATGTAGACGCCGTCGAACTCCACGGAGATCCGCTTGCCGGCGAGGGTGGGCGGCAGTGTGAAGGCGGTGCGGTACCAGCCGAGGCCGCCGGGGAAGAAGCCGGTGCCGCTGGTCGTGCCGTGCTCCGTGGTGGGTGTCTGCTCGATGCTCCAGTCGTGGGGTACAGCCACCTGGCGCCACGCCGAGTCGTCGTAGCCGGGCTGGGCGGCGCCCTCGTACGCGCCCGTGGGGTCGGTGATGCCGCCCGGGTTGACCAGCGCAAAGCGCCAGCCGTCGCGCAACTCGACCGTGCGTCGCCCCGCGGCGCGCCCGGCGGGCGCCGCCCAGGCGTCGGCGGCGCCGGAGAGTGCGCCTGCCGCGGGTACGGCCGTTCCTGCGATCAATACCGATCTTCGAGTGACCGTCATGGCGGCTCTCCCTCATCAGGGCCCATAAGTCATCACAACTGATCGTGAACAAACAGATTCTGACGGGGTGACACACGCGGCCGTCAAGGGTCCGGCACTCACTTCCGCCCCGCACCTCACTTCGGCCGGAAATCCACCTTGCGGATGTGCCGCGTCGGCGGTCCTGGTTCCGGGGTGCGGAGACCTCCCAGCCACTAGGCTGGAACCCGAGTGACGCGCTTGTTCACTGTGAGTGTGCGCAATGGAGTGGCGACGATGAGCCCGGTCCACCCCGTCGACGAGGCCGCCACGGCACGGGCAGTCATCGACGAGAACGGCACCCTGGTCCTCTGGAACGAGGGGGCCCGCCGACTGCTGGGGTACGCACCGCAGGAGGTCGAGGGCCGCCCCGCCGCCGCCCTGCTCGACTGCGCGGACGGCACCACCCCTCCCGAACCCACCGGTGACCGCTGGAGCGGCACGCTCCCCCTGCGTCACCGCGACGGACACACCCTTCCCGTGTGGCTGCTGGCGCATCGCAGGGAAACGAAGGGCGAATGGCTCCTGGTCACCCCGCTGGAGGGCGCGGACCTGCGCGCCTATGACGACCCGCTGATCAGAGCAGTGCTCACGCAGTCGCCGTGCGCCATGGCGATCTACGACGAGCGGCTGCGCCTGTACGGAATCAACGACGCGATGGCCGAGCTGATCGGTCTCCCGGAGGACCGCATCCGAGGTCTCACGTTCTCCGAAATAGGCGGCAAACGAGAGAGTGAGCGGCTCGAAGAGGACCTCTACGGGGTGCTCAGCTCGGGGGAGGCGCGCGACGTGGAGACGTTCATGCGCGCGGGCGGTGAGGACCGCGCGCATGCCTGGATGGTGCGGATGGCCCCGCTCACCGACGCCGAGGGGCGTGTGCGCGGCGTGTGCCTGGCCGTACACGACTTCACCGAGCAGTACAGGGCCCGGGAGCGGCTGCGGCTGGTCAACGAGGCCAGCGTGCGCATCGGCAGCACCCTCGACGTCACCCGAACGGCCCAGGAGCTCGCCGACGTCCTTGTGCCCGCACTCGCCGACTTCGTCAGCGTCGACCTGCTCGATCCGCCGGAGCACGGGAGCGAGCCGCATCCCGAGCCGCCGACCGCCCCGATCACGCTCCGCCGCGCCGCCCATCGATCGGTGAACCCGGGTTCCCCCGAGGCGGTCGTCATGCTCGGCGCGGTCGACGTCTACCCCGCCTCCTCACCGCAGACCGACTCACTGATCGCCGGCCGGACGATCGTGGCACCGGACACGACCACCACGCTGGAGGAGTGGCTGGCCTGGGACAAACGCCGGTGGGAGCGCGTCGCGAAGCACGGCATTCACACCACCATGTCGGTGCCCATCCGGGCCCGGGGCCAGACCCTGGGCGTCGCGGTGCTCACCCGGTTCCGGCAGCCAGGCCCCTTCACCCCTGACGACGTACTGCTCGCCGAGGAGGTCACGGCCAGGGCCGCCGTCTGCATCGACAACGCCCGGCGTTTCTCCCGCGAGCGTGAGACCGCGCTGGCCCTGCAGCGCAGCCTGCTCCCTCAGTCACTGCCCAGGACGGCGGCGCTGGAGGAGGCGGCCTCGCGCTACCTCCCCGCGGCGCGTGCCGGGGTGGGCGGCGACTGGTTCGACGTGATCCCGCTGTCCGGGATGCGGGTCGCGATGGTCGTCGGCGACGTCGTCGGCCACGGTATCCAGGCCTCGGCGACCATGGGGCGACTGCGCACAGCCGTCCGCACGCTCGCCGACATCGACCTGGCCCCGGACGAGCTGCTCACACACCTGGACGACCTCGTCGTGCGGCTGTCCGACGATGCCGGGGCCGAAGCCACCACCGGGGAGGTCGGCGCCACCTGCCTGTACGCGGTGTACGACCCGGTCTCCCGGCGCTCCACCTTCGCCCGGGCAGGGCATCCGGCGCCCTTCATCGTGCCTCCGGACGGTCCGCCCCGGCAGATCGAGCTCCCGGCCGGACCGCCGCTGGGCCTGGGCGGAATGCCGTTCGAGTCCGTGGAACTCGAACTGCGCGAGGGCACGGTGCTGGCGCTGTACACCAATGGGCTGATCGAGAGCCACGGGCGAGATCCCGACGTCGGGCACCAGCTGCTCTCCCGAGCCCTGGAGCAATCGTCCCAGTCCCTGGAATGGGCGTGTCATGCGGTCCTGCAGGCGCTGCTTCCGGCCGGCGGCGCCCCGGACGACATTGCCCTGCTGCTCGCCCGCACTCACGGCCTGGCTCCCTCCCAGGTGGCGACCTGGGACATCCCGGCCGACCCCGCCCTCGTCGCGCCGATCCGCAAGCAGGTGGTCGAGCAGTTGGACACCTGGGGGCTCAGCGAGGCGACGTTCACGGCCGAACTCGTGGTGAGCGAGCTGGTCACCAATGCGATCCGGTACGGCGAGCCGCCCATACGGCTGCGCCTCATCCAGGACGCCTCCATCCTCATCTGCGAGGTTTCCGACGGCAGCCACACCGCCCCGCATCTGCGCCGGGCGAAGACCTACGACGAGGGCGGCCGCGGACTGCTCCTGGTCGCCCAGCTCACCCAGCGCTGGGGCAGTCGGCACACCGCCGAGGGCAAGACCATCTGGGCGGAGATGTCGCTGATCGGCGAGGACTGACGGCCTCCTCGCGGCGTCCGGCCCGGCGTCTGCTGTGATGGGCGGGCGCCACGATCACCTCCCGGAGGGCCGAACCCTGCAGACCCTGCTCGCCCAAGGCCTCTCCGGCGCACGGAACACCCCGCTCGCCGAAGCCGCCTCCACCCCCCTCAGCGCCCCGCTCGCCGAAACCGTCTCGGCCTCCCTCAACACCCCGCTCGCCGAAGCCCTCTCCGTCGTTCTGCTCGTCACGGTGCTCGTCTGCGCGGTGATCCGCCCCTTCAACTGGCCCGAGGCGGTCGTGGCGGTGCCGGCCGCCGGTCTGGTCGTGGTCACCGGCGCCATCTCCTGGGACCACGTGCGCGCGGAGGCCGGCCACCTGGGGCCGGTGATCGGATTCCTGGCGGCGGTCCTCGTACTGGCCCGGTTCTGCGACGACGAGGGGCTCTTCCAGGCGTGCGGAGTGTGGATGGCCCGCTGGGCGGCGGGGCAGCCCGGCCGTCTGCTGACCGCCGTCTTCGCCCTTGCCTCGACGATCACGGCGGCGCTCAGCCTGGATGCGACGATCGTGCTGCTCACACCCGTCGTGTTCGCCACCGCGGCACGGATGGGCGCCCGCCCCAAACCGCATGTGTACGCCTGCACCCATCTCTCGAACACGGCCTCGCTGCTCCTGCCGGTCTCCAACCTCACCAATCTGCTCGCGTTCACGGCCAGTGGTCTGAGCTTCACCCGGTTCGCCGCGCTGATGGTGCTCCCCTGGTTGGTCGCGATCGGCGCCGAGTACGTGGTCTTCCGCCGCTTCTTCGCCTGCGATCTGGGCGCGGCCGCGCCAGCACCGAGTGCCGACGAGCCGCCGGAGGTTCCGCTGTTCGCGCTGGTCACCGTGGGCTGCACGCTGGCGGGGTTCGTCGTCACCTCGGCGCTCGGCATCGATCCGGCGTGGTCGGCCGCGGCGGGGGCGCTCGTGCTCGCCACCCGCGCGCTCGTCCGGCGCCGCGCCACTGCGCTGACCGTGGTGCGGGCCGCCGCTCCGTCGTTCCTCGCCTTCGTCCTCGCGCTGGGCATCGTCGTACGGGCGGTGGTCGACAACGGACTCGCCGACGCCCTCGACGCCCTGCTCCCCAACGGCAGCAGCCTGCCCGCGCTGCTCGGCATCGCGGCGCTCGCCGCCGTGCTGGCCAATCTGATCAACAATCTGCCCGCGGTCCTCGTGCTGCTGCCGCCGGCCGCCGTATCCGGCCCCGGCGCGGTGCTGGCCGTGCTGCTGGGGGTCAACATCGGGCCCAATCTGACCTACGCCGGTTCCCTGGCGACCCTGCTGTGGCGGCGTATCGTGCACCAACACGAACACGGCGTCGACCTCAAGGAGTTCACCCGGCTCGGTCTGATCACCGTGCCTGCCGCGCTGGTCCCTGCCGTACTGGCGCTGTGGATCTCGCTCCACGTCATCGGAGGCTGATGGGCATGCGGGTGATCGTCTGGCTGGTCGAGGGAACATGGCCCGCGTGCGTGGACGCCGTACGCGCGCACGCACCGCACGCCACGGACGTGGTTCTGCTGCACGTCACCGAACCCGGCGTGCCCGGACTGGCGCACGGGGCCTTCGCCGGCCTGCTCGGCCGCGGACACTCCGAGCCCGACCCCGGCGACCGGCTGGAAACCCTCGGCACCACCTCGGCCACGCAGCTCCTCGACGCGGCGGCCGAGCGGCTGGGCCGCCCCGGCACACGCGTCGAACGCGACGGGCGCGTCGAGCGGGAAGTGGTCGCCGCCGCGGAGGGCGCCGACCTGCTCGTGCTGGCCCGCGACGGCGACCGCACCCGCCTGGGACCGCACAGCCTGGGACGGGCCGGACGCTTCGTCGTCGACCACGCGCCGTGCCCGGTGCTGCTGGTCTGGCCCGAAGCGGCACCGGACGTCACGACCATCCCGCCGCCTCCCCCGCACCGCTAGCGGTTCCGTTCCGGTAGGCGCCCGGAGGTGTGCCGTAGCGCTGCCGGAAGACCCGGTTGAAGTGGAAGGCGCTGGTGAAGCCGGAGGCCGCGGCCACCCGCTCCACCGAGAGCTCGGTGACCTCCAGAAGCCGGGCCGCGTGCAGCAGCCGGGCGTCGCGCAGGGCGCGCATCGGGGAGCGGCCGAGCTGCTCGGTGAAGAGGTGGGCGAATCGAGAAGGTGACAGGGCGACGGCCTCGGCGAGCAACCGTACGGTGTGCGGTGCGCTCGGGTCGGCCGCGATCAGCGATTCGGCCCGCCGGATGCGCGCGTCGATGTCGGGGCGGCGCCGCTCCGCCCGGGCGGTGGTGAGCAGGACGATTTCCTCGAGTGAGCAGAGGGTCAACTCTCGGGCGGCGGTGCCGTGCGCGACGGCGACCTCGCCGTCGGCGGGTTCCGCGGGGGCCGGCGGCGGGCCGTCTCCCGTCCAGCGGGCATCGGCGAGCATCCGGTGGAAGGCGGCCTCGATCCGGTCCTCGTTGCGCCGGGTAGGTCCGTGGCCCGGCGCGGGTCCGACGGCGTACAGCCCGTCATCGAGGGCGTACGGCCGCAGCCACCCCGACCAGGCCGCCCTGGCCTGGCAGTGCACCCACCAGAACGCCCAGTGCCCGGCGCCGGTTTCGACGGCATACCGGTGCGCGACGCCGGGCCCGAGGACCACCAGATCGCCGGCCCCGGCCACCACCTGCGACGCTCCCTGTGCGAGCCGCCCGCGTCCGCCCGTCGTCCAGGTGAACAGCCAGCTGTCCGCCCCGTGCGGCCGGTCGACGGCGTATCCCGGCCCTTGGTCGAAGCATCCGATGGTCACCAGGCCGGGCGGCGGGGACGGATCAGCAGCCGTGGACAAAGCGTCAGCACGCACAGACATCCTCCCGACGGGCGCACCCACCTAGCGTGAAGCATCTGCGACACCGAGGAGAAGGGACGGTCGGATGACAATCACGGACAGGCGCGGATTCCGGCAGTTCGAGGAGAGCGGCTTCGCGGTGGTGCGCGGACTGTTCGACCGCGTCGAAATCGACGCACTGTGTGCGGAGTTCACCGCGCTGCAAGCCGCCGGGCCGATCCCCGGGCATTTCGAACCCCGCGCCACGCAGACCGAGGGCCCAGCCGATCCGCTGCACGCCCATCCCCGCGTCATGCACCCGCACCGCATCAACGCCCTGTCCCTGCGCTGCCTCCTCGATCCGAGGCTGCGGAGCATCCTGGAGACCCTGCTGGGCGAGGAACCCCTCGCCGCGCAGAGCATGTTCTACTTCAAGCCACCCGGTGCCCGTGGCCAGGCACTGCACCAGGACAACTTCTATCTGCGCGTCGAGCCGGGTACCTGCGTGGCCGCCTGGATCGCCTGCGACGCGATCGACCGCGAGAACGGCGGTCTGGAGGTCGTACCGGGCACGCACCGGATGGATCTGTTCTGCCCGGAGGAGGCGGACGCGGCCCTGTCCTTCGCGCGCGAGTACGTTCCGCCGCCGCCCGGCCTCACCGCCGTCCCCGTCGACATGGCACCGGGTGACGTCCTCTTCTTCAACGGCAGTCTCGTACACGGCTCCGGCCCCAACCGCAGCCTCGACCGCTTCCGCCGCTCCTTCATCGGCCACTACGTCGGCCGCTCCACCGAGCGCATCGGCGGCTTCTACCGGACGCTGACGATGAGCGGGGATCCCGTCGCCCTGCCGGAGAGCGAGGGCGCGGGGCCCTGCGGCACGGAGTTCGCGGCGCGTACTGCCCACTGACCGGCCCGGTCACTCCGGCGACTCGGGCAGCAGCGGGGCCCCGTCGTCACCAGTGACTACGTCTCCGCCGCCGCGAACTCGTCCACCGGGCGGACCGGCAGGGCCAGTTCACGCCGCGGCCGACGCTCCACCCGACACCGACCGAAGTCATCCGGCGAACGCGGGAATCGCCGAGGTGAAGCCGAGGATCGCGTCGGCGACCGCCCTGGGGTTCTCCAGGAGCATCGCGTGGGTGCCGTCGATCTCTGCGACCGTCACCTCGGCGCGCTCGTCGACGAGTTGAGCCAGGTCTCGGGCGAGCCCCTTGGCGTACGCCGCCATCAGTTCGTCGAGCCAGTCCATGCCCGGGATCGACGGTACGGGCCGCAGCGCGCGCCCCAGCAGCAGCGGTACGGGCACCTGGTGGAAGAGCGCGAAGAGGTCGAGCGAGTCGATCGCGTCCAGCATCTCCAGCGCGTGTACGCGCTCCGGCCCCAACTCCAGCCGTCCGTCCGGTCTCTGGCGCATCGAGCGCAGGACACCGGCTTCCAACAGCTCGTAGGGGATGCCCAGTTGACCGGACATCGCGCGCTGCTGGGCGAGCACTGCCTTCAGCCCCTCGGCGGGAATCGGCTCGCCCGACACCGTCGCCGCCAGCTTCCGCACCTCGGCGAGCCGCTGCTCGACGTACGCCGGCTCCAGGCCCACGTACTGGTCGAGGCGGCCCCATGCGTATCCGTCGAGGTTCACCGCGCCGGGCGTGACCTCCGGATGCTCCAGCGCGTGGCGCACCGCGATCATCCCGCCGAGGGAGTGTCCGACGGGCACCGCGCCGCGGATTCCGTGCTCCTCCAGTACCGCCTCGATGTCCCCGAGCACGTGGGGAAAGTCCCAGGTGCCCGACGGCGAGAGACCGTGTCCGCGGAGGTCCACGGCGAGTACCCGGTGGTGGGGTACGAGGAGCGGGGCGACGGCCGCCCAGTCGGCGAGGGTGCGTCCAGCGCCGTGGAGCAGGAGCAGAGGCGGGCCGTCGCCCCCGTGCTCGTGGACGGCCAGTGCGATGCGGTCTCCGATCATGTCCTGACGATAGAGCTCGGATCAGGATTCCATGAGGAGCTTGAGCGTGGGCAGGGATCCGCCGGGAACTGCCGCAGCCGTCCGATGTCAGAGGGCCGAGGTCGGCGGCCGCGCAGGCCGCCCGGTCGGCCGTGCGACGCGCTCGTCGGCGCCGGCCCGAGCCCCGGCCCCGTGGAGGAGGTGACCGGCTGCCGTTCCGGACAGCGGGCCCTTGACGCGGGCGTGCTCGCACGCTTTGATCCTTGCGTGCCGTGGTGCGACCCGGCACGCAGAGGTGCGCCCAGCCGGTAGCGGACTCGGTTCAAGTCCGGCCAAAGTCGCCAGGATCGCGGGAAGCGTCCGAGGCGGGGTCGTACTCGCGATTGATGGAGCGGACATGCCCGTCAAGCGTGTTTCCCGCGTCGGAGGTCTGGGGGCAACCGCTGTCCTGACAACCCTCCTGACGCTGACCGGCTGCGGTTCAGGGAAGGACACCGGAGCCTCGCCGCACAGCCCGTCCGGTTCCTCCAGCGCTCCGGCCACGTCGTCGTCCCAGGCGCCTGCCTCCGCCTCGGCATCCTCCGCGGCCTCGGCCACCTCGTCGAGGCCCGAGCCCGGCTCGACCTCGAGGGGTGTCGAACTTCCGCCGCTGCACGCCGGCTTCGACTACCAGATCGGCGGCGCCTATCCCCCGCCCCCCGGTGTCCGGATCGTCAGCCGCGACCGTACGGCCTCGCCCGCGCCCGGCCTGTACAACATCTGCTACGTCAACGCCTTCCAGGCACAGCCCGACGAGCGGAAGCAGTGGCCCGCCGACCTGCTGCTGCGGGACGCGCACGGCAAGGTCGTGGTCGACCGCGACTGGGGCGAAGCGCTGCTCGACATCGGTACACCGGCCAAGCGCAAGCGGGTGGCCGCGCGGATCAACCGGTGGATCGACGACTGCGCCGACAAGGGCTTCGACGCCGTCGAGCCGGACAACTACGACAGCTACACGCGCTCCCGGCACCTGCTGACCGCCGACGACGCCACCGCCTTCATCACCCTGCTCTCGGCGCACGCGCACGCCCGGCAGCTGGCCATCGGCCAGAAGAACACCGTGGAGCTGGCGGGGCTCAGGGCCCGGACCGGGCTCGACTTCGCGGTGGCGGAGGAGTGCGGCGAATACGACGAGTGCGGGACCTACGCGAAGGCGTTCCACGACCGGGTGGTCGTCATCGAGTACACCGACAGCGGTCTGCGCAAGGCCCGTTCGGGCTTCGGCGACCGACTGAGCATCGTGCGCCGGGATGTGATGGTGTCGACGCCCGGCCATGCGGACTACGTCCGCAGGACCCGCTGACGGGAGGCGTGATGACTACAGCGATCGCACGCCGGACCCTGCTCGTCGGCGCCGCCGCCGCACCACTCCTAGCCGCCTGTGGCGGTGGCACCTCCGACGGCGTGGGCGCCGACGGCAAGGTCACCGTCGAGCTGTGGCACGGCCAGAACGACACGGGCAGGAAGGCCGTGGAGGCGCTGGTCGCCGGGTTCAACCGGACGCATCCGCGGATACGCGTCGACAGTTCGGGCGGCGGGGTCGTGGCCGACGCGATGCTGCAGAAGGTGACGGCCGCGCTCGCCGCGGGCTCGTATCCCGATATCGCCTACGTGTTCGGCTCGGACCTGGCCAGCATCGCGCGCAGCCCGCGGGTCGTCGATCTCACGTCGGCCGTGCGTGCGGGTCCCACACCGTGGAACGCCTTCTGGGGTCCGGTGCGGGAGGCGGTCACCGTCAACGGCAAGGTCCGGGCCGCACCGGCGGTACTCGACTCCCTGGCCGTCGTCTACAACAAGAAGCTGTTCCGGCAGGCCGGGGTCCCCTTCCCGAAGGCGGGCTGGAGCTGGGACGAATTCGTGGACACGGCAAGGAAGTTGACCGACTCCAGCCGGGGCGTCTTCGGCACGGGCTGGCCCGGGACGGGCGACGAGGACACCGTCTGGCGGCTGTGGCCGATGATCTGGGACCTGGGCGGGGACGTCGTCGCCGACGACGGCAAGGCCATCGGCTTCGCCGACCAGGGCGTTCGGGCGCTGGAGACCCTCGCCCAACTGGCCCGCGGCAAGAGTGTGTACGTCGACCCGAAACCCGGCGGCGAGCAGATGTACCAGGTCTTCCTGGGCGGCCGTATGGCCATGGTCGCGACCGGGCCCTGGCAGCTCCCTGACATCATCACCGCCAAGATCGACTACGACGTGGTGCCACTGCCGACGTATAGCGGCCGGCCGATCACCATCTCGGGCCCCGACACCTGGACCGTCTTCGACAACGGCTCCGCCCGCTCGCGCGCGGCCGTGGAGTTCGTGCGCTGGATGATGCAGCCGGCCCAGGACGTGCGCTGGGGTATTTCGGCGGGCAGCCTCCCGCTCAGCTCGGCGGCCGCGCGCCGACCGGAGTGGCGCCAGCAGTCCCATGACACCACGGGACTCAAGGTGTTCACCGACGCCCTGGCCTCCGCCCGCGTACGGCCCGTGCACGCGGCGTACCCGCAGATCTCGCAGGCGTTGGGGGAGGCGATCGTCTCCGTGCTGCTGGGCAAGGCCTCGCCCTCCCGCGCCCTGCGCCGGTGCGCCGACACGGCGGACGCGGCCCTGCTCATCCCCCGGTGACCTCAGTTTCCCGTGCGACTTCCAGGTGAGGGAGGCCGACATGTCCACTCTGCCCCGTGCCATCACGCTCGCGCCGGGGGCCGCGGTGTCCCCGGCCGCCGCGCGACGCGCCGCCCGCCGCCGTGCCCGACGCGAGACGGCCACCGCCTGGGGGTTCATCAGCCCGGCGGTGGTCGTCATCCTCGGTCTGAGCATCGTGCCGGTCGTCTGGTCGCTGTTGCTCTCCTTCCGGGCCGATGACCTGGTCACACCGGGCCGCTGGGTCGGCCTCGACAACTACCGGGCACTGGTCCAGGACCCCAACTTCCATACGGCGGTGGGAAATACGCTGCTGTACACGGCCCTGTACGTACCGCTCAGCCTGCTCGGCGGACTGGCGCTCGCCCTGGCGCTCAACCGCCGTATCCGGTTCATCGGCCTGTACCGGACGCTTGTCTTCGTTCCGTTCGTGGTGTCGGCGACGGCCCAGGGCGTGCTGTTCTCGTTCATCCTCGACCCGGAGTTCGGGGCGGCGAACTCGCTGCTGCACAAGCTGGGCGTCTCGCCGCAGGGGTTTCTGACCGACCCGGACCAGGCGATCTACCTGCTGGTGCTCATCTCGCTGTGGAGCGGGGTCGGCTTCTGCGTCGTGGTCTATCTCGCCGCACTCCAGGACGTGCCGCCCGAACTCGTCGAGTCCGCGCGGATCGACGGCGCGGGGCGCTGGCGGGTACTGCGCCACATCACCCTGCCGACCCTCACGCCGGTCACGGTCTTCCTGCTGTTGTGGCAGCTGATCACGGCGCTCCAGGTGTTCGACCTGATCTATGTGACGACCAAGGGCGGGCCCCTCGGCTCGACCACCGTCGTCGTCTACTTCGTCTGGCAGCAGGCGTTCCAGATGTTCACGGCCGGCTACGGGGCCGCGGCGGCGTACGTCCTCGCGGTGGCGCTGCTGGTGGCGGGCGGCGCGCTGCATGTCGTACGGCGTCGGCAGGAACGTACGAAAGGAGCGGTCCGATGAGTACGCCGGTCACTTCGAGCAAGCCGGTCACCTCACGGCGGTTCAGCGGCTGGCATCTGCTGCTGGCGCCCCTGGCCCTCTGCTTCGCGCTGCCCCTGGTGTGGCTGGTGCTGAGCTCGGTGATGACCAACGCGGAGATCAACCGGTTTCCGCCGGCGTTGTGGCCCAAGGGCGTCGACCTGGGCGGTTATCGCTATGTGCTCGGCAACGCCATGTTCCCGCGCTGGTTCGCCAATTCGTTCGTCGTCGCGGCTGTCGCTGTCGTGTCGAACCTGCTGTTCGGGGCGCTGGGCGGCTATGCGTTCGCGCGGCTGCGGTTCGCCGGGTCTCGGGTGCTGCTGGGGCTGATGCTGGCAACGATGGTGATCCCGTTCCAGCTGACGATGATTCCGACCTTCCTGGTGATGAGGCAACTGGGCCTGATCGACACGCTCGGCGCGCTGATCGTGCCGTCACTCGTCACTCCGTTCGCCGTCTTCCTGTTCCGGCAGTTCTTCCTCGCCCTGCCCAGGGAGATGGAGGAGGCAGCCTGGATCGACGGGTGTTCACGGCTGCGGGTGCTCTTCTCGATCGTGCTGCCGCTGGCCCGGCCCGCGCTGGCCACGGTCGCGGTGCTGACATTCCTGACCACCTGGAACGACCTGTCGTGGCCGCTCATCGCTATCAACCATGACACGCAGTACACGCTGCAGCTCGGGCTGACGACGTTCCAGGGGCAGCACCACACGAAGTGGTCGGCGGTGATGGCGGGCAATGTGATCACCGTGCTGCCGGTACTGGTGGCGTTCCTGCTGGCGCAGAAGACCTTTGTCCAGTCGCTCACGTCGAGCGGGTTGAAGGGATAGGCCGCCGTGACCGCCATGGGCTTGTACGAGGACTCCTTCGATCTCCTGGTGATCGGCGACGCCAATCCGGACGTCGTGGTCGGCCCCGTGCCGCCTGCGCTCGCCTTCGGGCAGCGTGAACAACTCGTCGAGCACGCCGGGTTGGTGCTCGGCGGATCTGCGGCGATCATGGCGTGCGGGGCCGCGCGGCTCGGGCTGCGGGTCGCGTTCGCGGGCCGGGTCGGTGCCGACCCCGCCGGCGCCTTCATACGCGACGCACTGGCCGCACGCGGGGTGAACGTCGATTTCCTGGTCACGGATCCCCACCTCCCCACCCCGCTCACCGCCGTTCTCACGGCAGAGGACGGAGACCGGGCCATCCTCACCGCGCCCGGCTGTCTGGCGACGACCTGCGCCGATGACGTGCCCAGACAATTGCTGGCCGCCACCCGTCATGTGCACGCGGCGTCGTTCTTCCTGATGCCCCGTCTGGCACGATCTCTGAGCCGGTTGTTCGCGCTGGCTCAAGAGCTCGGAGCGACGACGTCACTGGACACCAACGACGATCCCGCCGGCCGTTGGGAGCGTGACCTCCTCGACCCTGTCCTGAAGGTCACCGACATCCTGCTGCCGAACGCCGCCGAGGCCCTCGCGCTGGCTGGAGAAGGTCAACTCGCCCTCGCCGCAGCGTCATTGGCCCGCCGGGGTCCCCTGGTCGTGGTCAAGGACGGCGCGAACGGCGCCCTCGCCAGCGACGGAGTACGCACGCTGACCACGGACGCCGTACCGGTCGAGCCCGTCGACACCGTCGGCGCGGGAGACAGCTTCGACGCCGGATTCGTCGCCGCGACCCTACGGGGCCTCCGCCTTCGGTCCTCGCTCGCGGTCGGCGCGGCCTGCGGTTCGCTGTCGACACGACGTCACGGCGGTACGGCGGCCCAGCCCACATGGGACGAGGCCCGCGCCGCGACGTCGTACACCTCTGACACGTCGGGCGCTTCAGACACCTCTGACACCACCGACACCACTGGGATGGGGAGCCGCTCATGAACAACACCACGACCGCGAAGATCGCCTTCATCGGAGCCGGGAGTGTGGTGTTCACGCAGGGACTCCTCGCCGACCTGTTCACGTTCCCCGAACTCGCCCACGCGCGGATCGCGCTCCACGACATCGATCCGGAGCGGCTTGCGACGGCGGAGGGCGCCGCCCGCCACACCGCCACCGCACGCGGGGCCAAGCCCACGATCACCACGCATCTCGACCGGCGTGCGGCCCTGGAGGGCGCCGACTTCGTCATCAACATCATCCAGGTCGGCATGAACAAGGCCACCCGCACCGATTTCGACATCCCGGCCCGCTACGGCCTGCGCCAGACCATCGGCGACACGCTCGGCATCGGCGGCATCTTCCGCGCGCTGCGTACCTTCCCCGTGCTGCGCGACCTTGCCTCGGACATGGCCGAACTCTGCCCGAACGCCCTGCTGTTGAACTACACCAACCCGATGGCGATGAACGTCCTCTACCTGAGCCGTATCGCCCCCGACCTGCGCGTGACGGGCCTGTGCCACTCGGTGTACTGGACCATGCACGACCTGGCCCACCTCGTCGGCGTCCCCTTCGAAGAGGTGAACTACCTGGCCGCCGGGGTCAACCACCAAGCCTGGGTCCTGCGCTTCGAGCGTGCGGGGCAGAACCTCTATCCGCTGCTGGACGAGGCGATCGCCACGGACCCCGGGCTACTGCGCCGGGTCCGCGTGGACATGTACCGCCGCCTCGGCCACTACCCGACCGAGACCAGCGAGCACTCCTCCGAGTACGTCCCCTGGTACCTCCACCACGACAGCGAGATCGAACGGCTCCGGCTGCCGGTGGGCGCATACTTGGAGATCATCGAGGAGAACACGGCGAGCTACGAGCGCACTCGCGAGGCCCTGGCCACGGGCGCGCCCCTCCCCGTCGAGGGCACCCTGGAGTACGCCCCGCAGATCATCCACAGCACCCTCACCGGCACGCCGCGCACGATCTACGGCAATGTCCCCAACCGCGGCCTCATCGACAACCTCCCCGCGGACTCGGTCGTCGAAGTCCCCTGCCTCACCGACGCGCTCGGCGTCCAGCCGACCCGCGTCGGTGCGCTTCCACCACAATGCGCGGCCCTCAACAGCGCGTACATCGCCGTCAACGACCTCGTGGTCCGCGCCGCCACCGACCGCGAACCACGCCACATCCGCCACGCCGCGATGGCCGACCCCGCCACGGCCGCCGCCCTTCCAGTGGAACGCATCTGGGACCTGTGCGACGACCTCGTACGCGCCCACGGGGAGCTCCTCCAGCCGGAACTCAGGGCGGAGCTGGGCCACTGACGCCGCAGCGCCCCCGTTCGGCCCCTCCCCGAGAGCCGCGGTTGCGCTGGCGCAGCTGCGGGAGGCGTTGCACGAGGCGACCGTTCGGCTGCCAGTGATCGATGCCCAACCCAATGGCAGGCAGAGCCACACCGCCCTGATAGCCCGTGATCAGCGGGAAGCGGATCAGCTTCCAACGAGTGAATCCAGCCGTCCGGTGAGTGGCGGCCGAGGTGACAGCGGGAAGGCCATTCTGCATACCGGACAAGCGATGGGCAGGGAGCGTCCCGATGCCGAAGTTCCTCATCCAGGCCACCTACACGCCCGAGGGCACCAAGGGTCTGCTCAGGGAAGGCGCGAGTGCCCGCCGCGCCGCCGTCGACCAGGTCGTCACCGACCTCGGCGGCAATGTCGAGGCCATGTACTTCGCCTTCGGGGAGGACGACATCGTCCTCATCATCGACCTCCCCGACCCAGTCTCCATGGCGGCCATCAGCCTCACCGTCAAGGCCAGCGGCGCCCTCCACACCCGGGCCACTCCCCTTCTCACCCTCGACGACATCGACGAGGCCGTCCGCCGACAGGTCACCTTCCGCGCCCCCGGCACGTAGGCCAAAGGGCGAGCGAAGCGGTCGAACTCGTGGGCCACGCGGCCGGCCATAACGCGAGGGAGGACGACCGCAAGAGGTTCCCCGCCCGCCAGATGCGAAGGTCCGCCACGGTCACTACCGGTGGTTCACGGGCGCATCCCGTCATCAGCCGAACGCGCTGTGCCGTGTGTTGCCGTCCCCGACCAGCACCCCCTGGGCGCCGCAGACGCCCACCGTGAGGTGCCCCGGGCGGCGCTCCGCGCGGAGCACGGCGCGGGCCGCCGCGAGGATCTCCTCGTCCTTCTCCACCCCGGAACCGGTCAGCACCTGGAGCAGCCGAGTCCGCCACACGTCGGGGTCCGTCTCGTACGCGTCCAGCACCCGTACGCCGTAGCCGCCGCCCCCACTGTTGCCGCCGGCCCCGGCCAACCTCCGGCGGACCGCCTCTCTCAGCCCGGTGTAGAGGTCATGGACGGCTCCGCGTCCCGTGTCCGTGAGTCCGGCGGCCGCCCCTGTGGCCAGCGCGATGGCCACCAACTCCATCTCGGTCACTGGGATCCCCCTTCAGTTGTGCGGGTTGTGCGATGTCGTGTCCGTCACCATGGCCGGGGGTGCTGCAATGCTGATGAAATTCCGATGATGTACGGGAGCGGAGGCTTCGCGGTGGACGGGGGAACTCCTCAGCGGCTTCGGATCGAGTTACTCGGGCCGCTCCGGGCCTGGCGAAACGCCGCTGGACCTGGGCCCGGTTCGGCGACAGGCCGTACTCGCCGCGCTGGTGCTGTGTGCGGACACGCAGGTGAGCCACGAGCAGTTGCCCGACGACCTGTGGGACGGGCAGGTGCCGGCGTCGGGGCACAAGGTTCTGCCGAGCCACATCCACCCGCTGCGCAAGGCACTTGACGTGGCGAGCGCCGGGCCGACGGAGTCGGTGATCCGCAGCGGCAAGGGCCGGTACCGCTTCGTCGGCCACAGGGTCCGGCTCGATGCGACCGAGCTGGACGAACGGGCCGCCGAGGCGCGGCACGCGAAGGTGTCCGGCGACGTGACCACCGCGATGGACCGGTTCTCCGAGGCGCTCACCCTGTCGCACGGTCAATGACCTGCCGGGCGACGCCGGCCACCTGATCGGGCGGGAGGCCGAGCTGACACAACTGATCGCGCCTTCTCCGCCCGGATCCGTGTCGATCGTGACGGTGGACGGTACGGCCGGGGTCGGCAAGACCGCGCTCGTCGTACCCGCGCCCTCCTTCAGCACCAGTTGCTGAACCCGCTCACCGACCCCAGCTACGACTGGCTGGAGATGGACATCCGCAGCCGCCTAAGCCACGCCTACTTGGCGACAGGCCGCGTCCGCGAGGCGGGCGAGCAGTTCCAGACCGTGCTCGACGTGCACAGCGCCCGTGCGCGTCGCGCTGACAGTCCCTGAGCACCGTCGGTGGTGAAGCCGGATCCTGCTGGACGATGGCCTCGCTGTTGCCCGACGGACGTCGTGGGTCGCACGGATCGGACTGTGGCGGTGCATACTCTTGCCTTCCCCTGAGATGAGCAGGCTCGTACGGAGTGGACGTAACAGAGGGCATGCCGACATTCATGGCCAGCAGGCACGGGGACCGCGTGCCGGTGAGCAGCGCGACGCCGTCGAGGCGATTCGAGTGGCTTCGGCGGCACCGGCGGTGGGTGTTCGTGGTGGCCGTGGTCGCGCTGCTGGCCGAGATGGCGGTCGCGATGGTCACGACGGCCGTCGAGCAGACGCCGACGATCGACGAACCCGTTTACGTGGGCACGGCGGTGGTCTACGTGCAGGAGCACAGTCTGCGCTACAACCCCGAGCATCCACCGCTCGGCAAGCTGATCATCGGGAGCGGGGTGGTGTTCGCCCACGCTCATCTGGACGCGGGCTTCACGGGTGATCAGACGGCGCTCGGGCGGCGGGTGCTGTACGAGTCCGGCAACGATCCGGGGCGGGTGATGCTGTGGGCGCGGCTGCCGGTGATCGTGCTGACGCTGCTGTTCGGCCTTGTCGTGCTCGCCTTCGCGCGCGAACTCGTCGGCTCCGCGGGCGGGCTGGTGGCGCTCGCCCTGTACGCGTTCTCGCCCGACGTCATCGCGCACGGCTCGCTGGCGACGCTCGACGTACCGGCGTCCGGTTTCCTCCTGACGTCGGTGTGGCTGCTGTGGCGGGCGCGGCGGCGTCCGCTCCTGCATCTGCCGCTCGCCGGAGCGGCGCTGGGCGCTGCGGTGGCCACGAAGATGAGCACGCTGCCGGCCGTTCTGGTGCTGCTGCTCCTCGCGGTGGTGTCCGTGTGGCACGGTCGCGACCTCAGCCTGGTCAGGAAGGTTCGGCTCGGCGCGGCGGCCGCGGTCGGCATGGCACTGGTGGCCCTCGCCGTCGTGTGGGCCACCTATCTCGCCGTCGACCCACGGCTGCGCTGGACGACGCCCGCGCATCTCCCGGCCGTCCACGGGCTGCGCGGGCTGCTGATCGACTGGCTGCCCTTCCCGCAGCCGTACCGGGACGGGATGCGCGTCCAGTTCGGCTTCGAGAGCGCGACGTGGGAAGGCTTTCTCCTCGGTCGGCTCTACCGCGGGTCGCTCTGGTACTACCTGCCGGTCGCGCTGTTGGTGAAGACGCCGCTGGGCATGATCGCACTGTGGCTCGCCGGTGCCGTCGCGATGGTGGCCGTCCCTCGGCTGCGAACGGCAGCCCCGTACGTTCTGATCCCCCCGGCCGTGCTGCTTGGCGCGGCGATGCACGGTTCCCGCGACCTCGGCGTGCGCTACGCCCTGTTCGTACCGGTGTTCCTCGCGGTCGCGGCGGCCGGTGTCGTCGCCTTCCGGCGGCGGTGGGCGCACGTCGCCACGGCGGCCTTGGTCCTGTTCGTCGCCGTGAGTTCGCTGCTCACCTACCCGTACTACCTGCCGTACTCCAACGAGGCATTCGGCGGCCCCGCGCAGACCCATCTGCGTCTGCACGACTCGAACGTCGACTGGGGACAGGACTTGGGCCGCCTCGCCGACCGTCTGGACCGGCGCTACCCGCACGAGAAGGTCTGGCTCGTCTACAAGGGCGCCGGTGTGCCGTCGTACTACGGCATCGACGCGGCCGATCCGCGCAAGGCGCCGACGAGCGAGGTGCACGGGCTGCTCGTCGTGTCCGACACCTCGATCGCCAAGGCCGACGACCGGTTGGCGGCGCTGCTCGCCACCAGCACGCCCATCGACGAGGTCGGCCACTCGATCACGATCTACCGTCGGCCTTGAGCAGGTCCAGCACCCGCTCCCAGTGGAACTCCGCGCGGCCGCCGTCCTGTTGCGGCTCCCCGGAGTACGGGTCACCGAACCGGATGCCCATCCCGCGCAGCCGCTCGACACTCGCGCGGTAGGCGGGGTGGGCCGCCAACGCCTCGCTCACACACGGCAGTACGGCGATCGGGACGCCCAGGCCGTACGCCTCGCACAGGGTTCCCAGGGCGAGGGTGTCGGATATGCCGGCCGCCCACTTGTTGACGGTGTTGAAGGTGGCCGGTGCGACGGCCACCGCGTCCGGGGCCGGGAAGGGGCGCGGGTCGCCGGGGGACCGCCAGGCGGACCGGATCGGGCGGCCGGTCTGCGCCTCGACGGCCGTCGCGTCGATGAAGCCGAGGCCCTGGGGGGTGGCGAAGACGCCGACCTCCCAGTTCCGTTCCTGGGCGGCGGTGATCAGTTTGCTGATGTCCTCGGCGATGCCCGCCGCGCAGACGACGACGTAGAGGAAGGGCTTTTCGGCGTGTTGACTCACCCGGGAACCCTAATGAACACACGGGACTTGTCCGAGTCCGGGACCAGTACCAAGTCCGAGACTCGTACTGAGTCCAGGGCCTCTACCGAACCGGGAAGGTGTCTCCCCGCTCCGACTCCGGACGCGGGCCGAAGATCCGGCGCTCCTTCTCCTCGATCGGTACATCGTTGATGCTGGCCTCGCGCCGCGTCATCAGACCGTGCTCGTCGAACTCCCACAGCTCATTGCCGTACGACCGCCACCACTGGCCGTCGGCGTCGCGGCACTCGTACTGGAAGCGGACGGCGATGCGGTTGCCGTCGAAGGCCCAGAGGTCCTTGCGCAGGGCGTACTCGCGCTCGCGCGCCCACTTCGCCGTCAGGAGTTCCACGATCTCCGCGCGGCCCGTCACGAAGGTGTCGCGGTTGCGCCAGACCGAGTCCTCGGAGTAAGCGAGCGAGACCTTGTGGGGATCGCGGGTGTTCCAGGCATCCTCGGCGGCCTGGACCTTCTGGGCAGCGGTCTCACGGTTGAAGGGCGGCAGGGGCGGGCGGTCGGTCATGGGGATTCCTTGATCTCGGCGGTCTCGACAATCCGGATGGATGGAGAACGAGCGTTCTCCATCATGACTGCTAATCTAGAGAACGACCGTTCTCACGTCAAGGAGCCACCCGAATGAACAGCACGGCCGCCCGGGACCAGGCCCTGGCCCTCGCCCGGGAACAGGCGCTCGACGCCGCGGAGGAGCTGTTCTACGGGCGGGGCATCCAGACCGTCGGCATGGACGACATCCGCGGCGCGTCCGGCGTATCGCTCAAGCGGCTGTACCAGCTGTTCCCCGCCAAGGAGCAGCTTGTCGAGGCGTACTTGGAGCGGCGCGACATCCGCTGGCGACAGCGACTGGCCGAGCACGTCGACCAGTGCGAGCAGCCCGAAGAGCGGATCCAGGCCGTCTTCGACTGGCTGCGGCTGTGGTTCGCGGAGCCCGACTTCCGAGGGTGCGCCTGGATCAACTCGTACGGGGAACTCGGCGCCACCTCGCCCCGCGTGACCGCCCAAGTCCGCGCACACAAAAGGGCGTTCAAGGAATATCTGCGGAGGCTGGTGGCCGACGCCGGGCTCCCCTCCCCCCTCGCGGACCAGCTGTATCTGCTCGCCGAAGGCGCCATGGTGACCGCGGGCATCACGCGGACCACGGAGCCCGCCGAGCAAGCGGCGGAAGCGGCACGAGTGCTGGTGGCAGCCCAGCGATAGGGCAACCGCTCCCGGCTGTCCCTGCCCTGCACCGCAGGAATCCGATTCCTCCCCGGCCTGAAGGCCGGGGCATCTCGAAGGAATCAGATGACCTTCGAGCCTCGTACGGCCGTCAGGTCTCGGACACGGTGATGGCACTGACCGGGCAGGCCCGGGCCGCCTCCCGCACCATCGGGTCGCCGCCGCCGTCCTCGCGGCCCGGCAGCAGCTCGCTGAATCCGTCGTCGTCCTGGGTGAAGACGCCCGGGGCGGTGAGGGCGCACTGGCCCGCGCCGATGCAGACGTCCTTGTCGATGGAGATCTCGATGCTCATGTCCGCAGCCTCTTACCAGGTCACAGGGAGTTCCAGCATTCCCTGGATCGTGTCTCCGGGTTTGAAGGGGATGTCGTCGACCGGTGCGGCGAGCCGCAGCCCGGGGAACCGGTCGAAGAGCGACAGCAGCGCGATCTCCATCTCGGCCCGGGCGAGGTTCTGGCCGAGGCACTGGTGGATGCCGAAGCCGAACGCGATGTGCTGGCGGGCCGAGCGGTGCCAGTCCAAGGCGTCGGGTTCGGGGAAGGTGTGCCCGTCGCGGTTGATGACGGAGGTCGAGAAGATCACTCCCTCGTCGGCCTGGATCGTTTTCCCGGCCACCTCGATGTCCTCGGTGGCGACCCGCAGCAGCCCGTCCGCGATGGAGAGGAAGCGCAGCAGCTCCTCGACGGCGGCGGGCATCAGCGTCGGCTCGGTGCGTAGCTCCGCAAGCTGTTCCGGGTGCCTCAGCAGCGTGAACGTGCCGAGCGAGATCATGTTCGCCGTTGTCTCGTGCCCGGCGACGAGCAGGATCGTGGCCAGTGAGATCAGCTCCTCGCGATCGACCGTGCCCTCGCGCAGCTGATCATGGATGAGCTCGTCGAGGAGTCCGTCGCCCGGCTCCCGCTGCTTGCTGTCGATCAATGAGCCGAAGTACGCGTCCAGCTCGTTGCGCGCGTTCTGGATGTCGGCCGCGGCGGGGCCGCGCAGCAGTCTGCGGGACTTCTCCTCGAAGAAGTCGTGGTCGGCGTACGGGACGCCGAGCAGGGCGCAGATCACCATGGAGGGCACGGGCAGTGCGAAGGCGTCCACCAGATCGACCGGCGGGCCCTGCCCCGCCATCCGGTCGAGGAACCGGTCGACGGTCTCCTGGATGCGCGGGCGCAGCGTGGCGACCCGCTTGAGGGTGAAGCTCGGGACCAGCATGCGGCGTTGCGTGTGATGCTCGGGGTCGTCGAGTCCGAGCAGCGCGACGCGGCGGTTGCGCACCGCCGCGAACCGCTCCGTGAGCGCCGGGAAGGCGGGCAGGGTGCGGTCCGACGAGAGTCGCGGGTCGCTGAGGAGTTCACGGGCGGTGGCGTGGCCCGTGACCACCCACACGGCGCGCCCGTCGAACAGGGAGATCCGCGAGAGCGGGCGCGCCTCACGCAAGGGGTCGTAGGCGGTGGGCGGGTGGTAGGGACACGTACGGTCCTGGGGGAAGGCAATCGGTTCCGTCGTGGGGGGTTCCGTCGTGAGGGGCTCTGTCATGGTGACCTCGCAAGCGCTGGTTCCCTCTTGCCGATCATCATTAGATGCCCCGGGCATCTACACGGCCACGTGAAGTTCGGCCAGATGCGCCGGATGCGCGATCTGACCGAAGTGCGGGGGGAGCCGCCGCCGAGTTCTCGGGTTTCCCATGTGTGCCACCGCTCTGGTGGCGCACACATGGCCTGATCTTCTCCAGAGTAGCTCTCCGGTAATTCGCTTGCGTGGGCAAATCCGGTGGCCCCAGGATCTGCCCATGTCCACGATCGAAGCCTTCCTGCCGCTGACTTCCGCCACCGCTCGTCCGGTGCGGGTCCAGCAGCAGCCCGGCCGACCGCGGAGGCCTGCGCTTCCCCGGTCGTGACCGCCGCGCTCGTCGCGGGGCTTCTCGCGGGCTTCGGCATCGCCATGCCCGTAGGAGCGGTCGCGACCTACCTCGTCTTCCTCACCGCTCGTACATCCCTGCGGATCGGCGTCTGCGCCGCGCTGGGCGTCGCGACCGCCGACGGGCTGTATGCCCTGGTCGCCACGCTCGGCGGTGCCGCGCTCGCGGCCGCTCTGCAGCCGGTCCTGCTCCCGCTGCGCTGGGCATCAGGACTGGTGCTGGCCGCGCTGGCGACACGGGGCGCGGTCTCCGCGTTGCGCCAGTACCGCGGTCAGCGGCTCGCCGCCCGCTCGGCACCGGATCCGTCGCGCCCGTCGCGCGCGTATCTGGCGCTGCTGGGGATCACCCTGCTCAACCCCACCACGGTGATCTACTTCGCCGCGCTGGTGCTCGGCAGCCGTACCGCCGAGGCGGTGCGCCCCTTGGAGCAGGGGGTGTTCGTCCTCGCCGCCTTCGTCGCGTCCGCGAGCTGGCAAATCCTGCTCGCCGGGGGCGGCGCGCTGCTCGGACGTGCCCTGACGGGACAGCGGGGACAGCTGGTGACGGCGCTCGCGTCGAGCGCCGTGATCACGGTGCTGGCCGTACGGATGCTGGTTGCCCCGCAATGACGGGGCATCTGTCGGCTCCCGTCTCCGGGCCTGTCACATTTCCCCGCCGGGCTCCGTCGGTGCAGTGCTCGTCGACCACGGCGCGTGCGTCGAGGCGTGATCGGTGCGTACGGCGATGGGGGCGCCCCTGTGTCGTCTGTGTCGTCTGTGTCGTCTGTGTGCGGGAACGGCTCCACGGTGCCGCACGTGTCCGCCGGACGCGATTACACGCGAGGCAATGGTGCGGAAGATTCGGGTCCGCACTGGTGTTGAATCGTGCCGAGACACGACCAGTACGACGCGACGATGGGACGGAAGTCATGCCTCTTGAGGGCGAGTACGAACCCAGCCCGACGCAGTGGGTGCGGGAACAGGTGGAGCTGTACGAGAGCTCCGGCGGCACCAAGGGGAACACCCTGATGGACACGGGCCTGCCCGTCATCATTCTCACGACCCGTGGCGCCAAGAGCGGCAAGATCCGCAAGACCCCGCTGATGCGCGTCGAGCACGAGGGCCAGTACGCGGTGGTCGCCTCCCTGGGCGGAGCCCCCAAGCACCCGGTCTGGTACTTCAACGTCAAGTCCGACCCGCACGTGGAGCTCCAGGACGGCCCCACGCGCCATGGTCTGACGGCTCGTGAGGTCACCGGCGAGGAGAAGGCCCTGTGGTGGGAGCGCGCGGTCGCCGCGTATCCCCCCTACGCCGACTACCAGAAGAAGACCGACCGCGAGATCCCCGTCTTCGTACTGGAGCCGACCGACTGACGCCGGCCGGCTGACGAGCGCACACGCACAGCGGTGGCCCGCACCGGCCCCCCGCGCCGGTGCGGGCCACTCCCCCCCTGGTCAGGCGGCAGTGCGCCGCCACGCCTGTGCGGCGATCAGGATCGCCGACACCGCACCCGGCAGCGCCGCCACCGCTCCCGACGTCCCCGACGAGAAAACGAAGCCCAGCGGGCCGCCGACGAGGAACAGCACCGAGATCCACCACGGGAGCACGCGCGAGCGCAGCAGGGCCACGGTGATGAGCAGCGTCGCCAGAAGCGTGGCCAGTGCGCCAGGGGCCACCAGGCCCATGAGTTGGCCGTCGTGGGCATTGACGTAGTGGACGAAGGCGCGTCCGGCCGGCTCGTTCAGGGCGGCGCTGTCGGTCGCGTACGAGTAGACGGCGGCGATCGAGGCGAGCCCCGCGGCCAGGAACACCCCGGAGAGCACCGCGACCACGGAGCCGATCCGGGCGAGTACGGCTCCGCGTTCGCGCACCAGGATGCAGACGGCGACCGCGAGGCCGACGGTGAACACGGCGATGCCCACGCCTCCATAGGCGTAGAGCGTCCAGAAGGCGCCCCGGTTGTCGGCGACCTTGTCGTACGAGTTGCCGTCGCTGGGGTCCCCTCCCGGCGCCAGCCAGGTGAGCAGGAAGTTCATCACCTGTCCGACGACGACCGCGACCAGGGCGAGCGTGGCGAAGGGCCGCAGTCGGGGCGAGGGCAGGGTGTACGCGGGGCGTTCGGCGGTGGTGGCGTGGGCGGTCATGGCGGTCTCCCGGGCGTCCGACGTGATGGTGCGTCACTGCACTGTCGCGCGACGGGGGTTGGCGCCACATCGGAGCTGCCACGGGCAGATCCTGCGTGTCAGTACGGATACCGACGCCCGCCCTCCGGTCCTACCGTGAGCGCATGCCCTGGCCCCGCCGACTCTCCCTGGTCACCGCGTCATTGACAGCGCTCGTGACCGCAGGGGGCTGCGCGCTGCTGTTCCTGGATCCCGCCCCCGCCGCCGGGGATGTGCTCACCGTCGTCGGAGCGGCCGTGGTTGGGGCCTTCTCCACCGGCCTCGGCCTGTTCGTCTCCGGCCGCCGTCCGGCCAACCCGGTCGGCTTCCTGCTCACGCTCATCGGCCTCGTACCCCCGCTGATCATGCTCGGCGACACCTACGGCCAGGTGAGCGTCGACCGCTCGCGACTACTGCCCGGCGCCGAGGTTGTCCACCAACTCGGCGCCGGACTCTGGACGTTGTGGTATGTGCCGGTCATGCTCCTCGTGCTGGTCTTCCCGGACGGACGCCTGCCGGCCGGCCGCTTCCCGCGCCTGGTGCTGTACGGAGTCCTGATCGACCCGGTCGTCTTCGACGTGCTCGCCGCGCTCGATCCCACCCCGTACGACCCGCCCTTCGCGGACTTCGGACACCCACTGCCGACGGTGCCCGCGTCGCTGATGTGGGTGGCGTACGCCTCGCTCGGGCTGCTCATGCTGCTGCTCGTCGCCTCGATGCTGGTGATGCGGCGCCGCTACCGCACGGCCGAACCGGTGCAGCGGTCCCAGGTGAAGTGGTTCGCCCTCGGCGCTGTCGCACTGCCGGGCACGCTGCTGTTCTGCTGGACGGACTACCTGCTGTTCGGCGAGGTCGGGGTCTTCATCTGGCTGGGGCTCGTCGCCCTCTATCTCGGCGTGCCGTCGCTGACCGCGCTGGCCATCCTGCGACACGACCTGTACGACGTCGACCGCGCCACCAGCGCGGTCGTCACCTGGGCCGTGGTCACGACGGGGCTGCTCGGCGTGTACAGCGCGGCCGCCGCCTCCGGGGGTCTGGCCTTGGGCCGGGGCAGCGCGATCCTGGCATCCGCCGTGACCGCTCTGGTGGCCGCGGCGCTCGTCCCTGTCAAGAACCGGGTACGGCGGCGGGTGGACCGGCGCTTCTATCCCGCACGTCAGACAGCACTGGCCGCCGTACGGGCGCTGGAGCGTTCGGTGCACGAAGGCCGGGCGCGTCCCGAGGAGTTGGAGGATGCGCTGCGGAGCGCGCTGCGGGCTCCCGAGCTGCGCGTGGGCTATCTGCTGCCGGGCGGAACGGAGTTCAGGGACTGCGACGGCGTGCGGGTCACGGCGGGCCTCGAAGTCCGGGCCGCCGAGCGAGGCGAGATGGGGGTCCCCTCGGCCGGAGCCTGGGGGAGGGTGATCGGCGTGATCGACGGGCCGTGTCCGCGCGAGGTCGCCACCGCCTGCGTCTCGCTCGTCGAGACGGTACGGCTGCGGGCCGAACTCGCGGGCGCGCTCGGCGAGGTGGAGGCCAGCCGGAGCCGGTTGCTGCGCGCCGGCTACCGCGAACGGCGGCGCCTGGAGCGGGACTTGCACGACGGCGCCCAGTCACGGCTCGTCACACTCGGCATGGCGCTACGGCTCGCCCAGCGTCACCTCGACGACGGCACGGTCGACGTGGACGGCCTGCTCGACCAGGCCGTGGCCGAACTCGGCACCGCCGTCGCGGAGTTGCGTGAGCTGGCGCACGGTCTTCGGCCCAGCTCGCTGGACGACGGACTGGGCCCCGCGCTGGAGGCGCTCGCCGCGCGGGCGCCGGTGCGGCTGGACTGGCGGCTCGACGGACGGACGCTGCCCGACGACGTCGCGACGACCGCGTACTTCGTGGCGAGCGAGGCCGTCACCAACGCGGTGAAGCACGCGGAGGCCGCGAGCATCGGAGTCGTCGTGCGCGAGGACGGGGACGGCACGGTGCGGGTGACCGTGCGCGACGACGGGCGGGGCGGTGCCAACCCCCGTACGGGGTCCGGGCTCTCGGGGCTGACCGACCGAGTGGCCGCGCTCGGCGGACGGCTGCACATCACCAGCGGGGCCGGTGCCGGGACGACCGTGGAGGCGGTGCTGCCATGCGTATCGTGATCGGCGAGGACTCGGCGCTCTTCCGGGAAGGACTCGCGCGGCTGCTCGCGGACGCGGGGCACGAGATCGTCGGGCGGGCGGGGGACGCCCACTCGCTGGTGGCCGCCGTGGCCGAGGCGCGGCCCGATCTGGCCGTCATCGACATCCGGATGCCGCCCGATCTGACGGACGACGGGGCGCGGGCCGCGCGGCGTGTGCGCGACGAGTTTCCCGAGTTGGGCATTGTGCTCCTGTCACAGCACATCGAGACCCGCAACGCGGTGGAGCTGGTCGCGCAGGGACGGTTCGGCTATCTCCTCAAGGACCGCGTCTTCGACGTCGAGGACTTCCTGGAGGCGCTGCGGCGCGTCGCGGCCGGCGGATCCGCCCTGGACCCCGAGGTGGTCTCCCGCATGCTCGGCGCACACCGGGATCCCCTCGCCTCCCTCACCCCCCGCGAGGCGGAGGTGCTCGGGCTGATGGCCGAGGGCCGCACCAACCTGGGCATCGCACGGCGGCTGTGGCTCACCGAGCGGACCGTGGAGACCCATGTCGGCTCGATCATGGCAAAGCTCGGGCTCGCGACGGGCGAGGAGCACAATCGGCGGGTGCTGGCCGTGCTGGCGTATCTCACGGGGTGAGAGCCGAGCGGCCCGTGTCTCTCTCACGAGGTGCGGGGTTCGAGTCTCTGTCGCGGGTGGGGGGAACGCGTCTCTTTCGCGGGTGGGGGGAACGCGTCTCGCTTGGGGGTGGGGGAACGAGTCTCTTGGGGTGAGGGGTCCGAGCGGACGGTGCCTCCCTCACGTGCGGAGTCCGAGCCACAGGTGCGCACGCACCGCGTGCGGATTTCCGAGCGGTCGGCGCCTCCCAGGGCACGAGGTTCCCGAGCCACCGTTCACGAGGATGCCGGGCCGCTGAAATTTCCTCGGATTCGGCGCGCATGATCCGTCGCCGGCCGGGCACCCGAGCGTCAGGCCCCGCCGCGCTCCCCCGTCGCGGCGGGGCTTCCTCCTGCCGCGTCGCCCGGCGCGGCCGCCCGCGCCGTTCGTGCGTCGGTGACGTCGAGGAAGATCTGGTCGGCCTCCTGGACGGTGTGGGCGACGGAGCGCTTGATGCGGACGGCGACGTCTTCGACCTCCTCGCTGTCGAGCCCCGGGACGAGATCGATACGGGCGGCCACCAGGGTCGAGTCGAGGCCCAGCTGCATGGTCAGCAGCGCCTCCACGCTGTCGATCTCGGGCTGCGCCTCCAGCAGGGCACGGATCCTGCGGCTCTGCTCCTCGTCGGCGGCCTGCCCGATCAGCTGGTCGCGGGCGTCACGGCCCAGCCGGTAGGCGACGTACACGAGCAGCACCCCGATGGCGAGGGAGGCGGAGGCCTCCCACCCGACCTGGCCCGTGACCATGTGCAGCGCCATGCCGGCGGCGGCGAGGGTCACGCCGAGCACCGCGGTGCCGTCCTCGGCGACGACCGTACGCAGCGCGGGATCCCGCATACCGCTCCTACCGCCCTGCTGGTGGACCTGGTGGAGCGCGCGCAGCAGCGAGGCGCCTTCGGCGAGGAGAGCCACCGCGAGGACCGCGAGCCCCGCCACATAGCCGTGGAACGACTCCTCGGCGCCGTTCGTGAAGGCCTCGAAGCCCTGGAAGAAGGAGAAGCAGCCGCCCATCACGAAGATGCCGACGGCCGCGAGCAGCGACCAGAAGAACCGCTCCTTACCGTAGCCGAACGGATGCCGTCGGTCGGCGGGGCGGCGGCTGCGCCGCAGGGCGGCCAGCAGGAACAGCTCGTTCATGCTGTCGGCCACGGAGTGCGCCGCCTCCGAGAGCAGCGCGGGTGAGCCGGCGACCAGGCCGCCGACCGCCTTGGCCACGGCGATCAGCATGTTGGCGCCCAGCGCTACCAGCACGGTGACGCGGGTCTTGCGGTCCGAACGGTTCGGCCGGTCCGTCGAGTCGTTGCCCACACCGGCCGGTTTCCCAGGCCCGTCCGCCTCACACCGCGGGCACGGCGGGAATCGGGCAACGCCCACCCGGGCACCAGGTGCTGTGGGCGTGCGCCCACGACCTCTACCAGACGCCCGGATTCGGTGACACCGTCGACGGGACCGCGTGGGACGGGGCCGGAGGGTGCAGAGGTTCCGGCGCGTGCGCGTCCCTGACCGGAGAGGCAAAGGAGACCAGGTGTCCCAGAAGCGGAAGAAGCTCAAGCTCCCCCTCGCCTACAAGCCTCTGGGCTTCGTGCTGAGCTGGGCGAGCGGCGCCCTCGCAGGACTCGCCTTCCAGCAGACCTGGAAGGCGATACGTCACGAGGAGGACGCGCCGGACGCGCTGGACCAGGACCGCGGCTGGGGCGAGGTGCTGCTCGCCGCCGCCCTCCAGGGAGCGATCTTCGCGGTCGTCCGCAGCGCGGTGGACCGCACGGGCGCGACGGCCATCGAGCGCTCCACGGGTGCGTGGCCGTCCTCGGACAAGGACGGCCGGGGCTGAAGACCCCAAGGCCGGCTGGGACGCAGGACCCCAAGGCCGGCTGGGACTGAAGACCCGAGCGCGGCCGGGACTGAGGACCCGTCAGTGACCGAGGGTGAAGCCCCGCGGGAAGTCAGCCCTGCTTGGGCGCTGTCGAGCGCACCGCCCGGCGCAGCGTGAAGGAGTGCCCGGCCGGGTCGGCGTAGACCCGTTCCTCCTACGGGCCGGCCGCGTCCTTGGTATCGAGCGGGCGCCCGCCGAGGCCGACGACCCGGCGTTCCGCCTCGTCCAGGTCCGCCACATGGAAGTCCAGGTGGACCTGGAGGGCATTCTCGGGGCGCGGCCAGCTCGGCGGCGTCGCCGTCACGTCGCGGCGGAACGCCATCCGCATGCCGTCGGCACCCTTGATCTCCACGCGGTTGGCGGTCGCGTCCGTCTCCTCGGCTTCGAGCAGCTCTTTGTAGAAGGTGGCGAGCTTCTCGGGTTCGGCGCAGTCCAGCACCACGACGCCTGCCGTGACCAATGCCATGTGTCCTCCGCAGGGGTTCCCGGGCGCGGGCGGCCTCCTGCCACCGACTGCCCCACGCTCCCGGGTACCCCGTCCGGCGATTTCAGTCGGCCACCACCCACGCGCCGTCGCGCATGAGGTCGCGTCCCGAGATCTCGTTGGCCTCGCGCCAGGCCTGTACGAGCCGCGGAGTGACGCGGAAGTAGAGGTAGGCGGTGGTGAGTTGACGCGGGTCGAAGGCGGTCTTCTCGGCGAAGGCGTCGCCGACTCCGTCCGGCAGCTCGGCCGACTCCAGCGTCTCCACAGTGCCCTCGACGATGACCACGTCACGGGTCGGGCCGATGCCGAGGCGCGCCCTGCCGGTCGTCCGCAGGTTCCGGCCGGTCGGACTGGCGGCCGGGGTGGCCAGCAGCAGAGTCGTGCCGTCCCAGAGGAACGACAGGGGAATCAGATACGGAGGTCCCCCGTCGCCGTCGGCCGTGGACACCCATGCGTCCTCGTCGTTCTCCAGCCGGTTGAGCGTGTCCAGCTTGCGCTGTTTCGGGGTGCGGGCGGGCGGGTTCATCGTCGGGCAGCCTCCTGGTGGCCGTCGCACGGACAGGTCTTCAGGGTTGACGGGGGACGTCGTAACGACAGGTCTACGGGGTTGACGGGGGACGTCGTACGGACGGGTCTACGGGGATGACGTCTGAGCACTCCTCAGTGTGACGCGCCGGCGTTCTCCCCAGGCGCGTCTACACCTTCCCGCGCTCCGTGATCTCCTCCAGTCGCGCCGCCGCCGCGGTCAGCAGCATGTCCAGCGCCGCCGGATACGCGCTGCGTCGCATGTCCGCCACCAGATGGCGGGCCGTCGCCGCGATGTGCGGGTGTGTGTCGGCGGGCAACCGGGCGTACGTCGCCCTCCAGACGCCCGCCTCCGCCTCGCGCGCGGCCCGTGGGAGGGCGAGGCCCGCCGCGTCGAGGGCCGCGAACGACAGCGCCTGGTCTACGAACGCGTGGTAGATCCGTACGGCGTCGGGATCGGGGAAGCCCGCGCCGCGCAGCACACCGAGGATCGCCTCGACGGCCTCGATCTCGTGGACCCGGCCCGTCACACGGTAGGAGCTGAGGACCGCGGCCTGCGGATGGGCGAGGGACCCGGAGTGCACGCGCAGGCCCAGGTCCCACAGGTCGGCGCGCCACTCCCCGGTGGGGTGCCAGTCGCGCAGCGTGCGGCCGATGAGCTCGTCGGCGATGGCGAGCAGCAGATCGTCGGTGTCGCGGAAGTACCGGTACAGGGCGCTGGGGTCGGCGCCGAGGGCGAGGCCCAGGCGGCGGACGGTGAGGGCGTCGGCGCCGTGCTCCTTGAGCAGCCGTAGCGCCGTCTCGACGATCAGTTCCTCGGAGAGCACGACGCCCGTCTTGGTGGGGCGTCTGCGCCGACGGGCGGCGGGCGGGACGACTCGGTCGTTCGTGGACGTCATGGGCTCTCCCTCCGATGCGGGCACCTTATGTCAACATCGTTGACCTGTTAAGGCCCCGGGCAGTTTCATTTCCGGTCATCGGGCCGGAATCAGGCCCCCGGGTGCGATCGGAGCAGGCCATGACGCAGAAGCCGTACGGTGTGGATCCCCCTTCCTTGCGCAAGACCCTCGGCGTCGTGGACGGCGTCGCGATCGCCGCCTCGAGTACGGCGGCGACCACCAGCATCGGCATCGGGCTCGGGGTGACGGCCGGGGTGGTGGGGCTGCATCTGCCCGCCATCATGCTGCTGGCCTTCCTGCCGATCCTCGGGATCGCGGGCGCCTACTCCCGGCTGAACCGGGTCGAGCCGAACGCGGGCAACGGCTATGTGTGGGTGGGCCGTTCGCTGAATCCCTGGCTGGGTTTCCTGGTCGGCTGGGTGAGCATCGTGGCCACGGTGGCGTTCCTGGCGTACACCACAGCCGTGACCGGTTCGACGATGCTCCAGCTCGCCGGTGAGGCGGGGCTGCACCGGGTGGCGGGCCTCACGCTCGATCCGGGCTCCACCGCGCAGACGACGGCGGTGGGCATCCTGGTCCTCGTCGCCGTCACGTTCACCGCGATCACCGGGGTCAGGACCGCGGCGCGGCTGCAGAGCTGGCTGCTGGTCTTCGAGTACGTCGTCCTGCTGGGCTTCTGCGGATACGGCATCGTCACCGGGCCACATCCCTTCAGCCTGAGCTGGTTCGACCCGTTCGCGATTCCTTCGGCGTCGGCGCTCGCACAGGGGCTGCTGCTGTCGGTCTTCTGCTACTGGGGCTTCGAGGCGGCGTTCACCGTGAACGAGGAGGTGCGCGATCCACGGGACGCGTCGCGTGCCGGGACGATCACGCTGGTGACGATGCTGGGGCTGTTCCTGCTCGGCTCCATCGCCTTCCAACGTGTGCTGTCCGAGGAGGAGTTGGCCGGGCACGGCGCCCAGGGACTGGCCTTCTTCGGCGACCGGCTGGCCTCGCAGCCGCTGGCCGCGCTGCCGCTGGTGGCCCTGATGTTCTCGGCCGTCGCCTCGCTCCAGGCGGGGGTGATCCCGACGGCGCGCGGCATGTTCGCGATGAGCCGGGATCGTACGCTCGGGCCCGTCTGGGCCAAGGTCAGCACACGGTACGGGACTCCGGCGACCGGGACGCTGCTGATCGGCGCGATGGCGACGACCGTGGCCGCGCTCGCCCTGGTGATCCCCCGGCTGGCCGACATGATCATGGCGACGGTCAACGCGGTCGGAATCGTGGTCGCCCTCTCCTACGCGCTCACCGCGCTCGCGGCCGCCGTTCGCTTCCGGGGGCTGCTGCGCGAGGACTGGCGCCAGGGGATACGGGCAGTGGTGCTGCCCTCCTTGAGTGCCGCGGCGCTGCTCGGGCTCGGCGGCTACCTGGGCTGGTCCTTCTACACCTCCACCGACCATCTCGAAGTCAGCGCTGACAACGGGTGGTTCCTCCTGCTCACGCCCGCTGTGATGACCGTCTCCGGTTTCGTGGCCGCCGCGTGGGCGAAATGGGTCCGCAAGTCCCCGTACTTCCGTACCGGGCATGGCACCGACGCAGACGCACCACAGCTGCTCGCGACACCTCACTGAGAAGACCGCACGACACCCGCACGTCCCACCCCGGCAAGGAAACGGAACATGCACGCTGACCTCCTCTTCACCGGCGGCCCGGTCCTCACCCCCGAAGGCCGCACCGCGACAGCCGTCGCCGTGACCGGCGACCGGATCGCCGCCGTCGGACATTCCGAAGTCCACGACCTCGTCGGCCCGAAGACCGAGGTGGTCGACCTCGCCGGACGGCTGCTCCTGCCCGGCTTCCAGGACGCGCACGTGCACCCGGTCCCGGCGGGCCTGGAGCTCACTCAGTGCGACCTGACCGAGGCCAAGACGGCCGAGGACACGCTCGCCGCCGTCCGCGCGTACGCCGACGCCCACCCCGACCGGGAGTGGATCACGGGCGGCGGCTGGTCGATGGAGGCGTTCGAGGGCGGTACGCCGACCAAGGAACTGCTGGACGCCGTCGTACCCGACCGGCCGGTGTACCTGCCCAATCGCGACCACCACGGCGCCTGGGTCAACAGCCGCGCCCTGGAACTCGCGGGCGTCACCCGCGACACGCCGGACCCTGCCGACGGCCGCTTCGAGCGGGACGCCTCGGGCGAACCCAGCGGCATGCTGCAGGAAGGAGCCATGCAGTACGTCGGCCGGATCACGCCTCCGGCCACCCCGGCGGACCGGCTCGCGGCACTGCTGCACGCGCAACGGCATCTGCACGCGCTCGGCATCACCGCCTGGCAGGACGCGCTCGTCGGCACGTTCCTGGGCATGGACGATCCGTCCGGGGCCTATCTGACGGCCGCCCGCGACGGTTCACTGACCGCCCGCGTCGTCGGCGCCCTGTGGTGGGACCGCGCACGCCGGGCGGAACAGATCCCCGAACTCGTCGAGCGACGGGCCGCGTTGAGCCACGGACGGTTCCGGGCCACCAGCGTCAAGCTCATGCTGGACGGGGTCGCCGAGAACGGCACCGCCTCGTTGCTCGACCCCTATCTCGACACATGCGGCTGCGCGACGGCCAACCGGGGCACCAGCTTCATCGACCCGGCCCAGCTTCCCTCATACGTCACCGAATTGGACTCACTCGGGTTCCAGTGCCATTTCCACGCGCTGGGCGACCGGGCCGTACGCGATGCCCTGGACGCCGTCGAGGCGGCGCGGCAGGTGAACGGGCCGAGCGATACGCGTCCGCACCTGGCGCACCTCCAGGTCGTGCACCCCGACGACGTACCCCGTTTCGCGCGCCTCGGCGCCACGGCCAACATCCAGCCGCTGTGGGCCGCGCACGAGCCGCAGATGGATCAACTGACCATCCCGTTCCTCGGTGCCGAACGCGCCGCCTGGCAGTACCCGTTCGGGGCGCTGCTGCGCTCCGGGGCGCTGCTCGCGGCGGGCAGCGACTGGCCCGTCAGCAGCCCCGACCCGCTGCAGGGCATCCATGTCGCGGTCAACCGCGTGAGCCCCGAGGAGGCAGGCCCGGTGTTCCTGCCCGGCGAGCGCATCGGCCTCACGGCCGCGCTGACGGCGTACACGGCGGGATCGGCGTACGCGAACCACCTAGACGACACCGGGAGCGTACGGGAGGGGGCCCTGGCGGATCTGGTCATTCTGGACCGCGACCCGTTTGACGGGCCGCCGGAGGCGATCGCCGAGACGAAGGTGGCACTGACCTATGTGGGAGGCGAGCGCGTCCACGCGGCACCGAACGCCTGACGGCCGACTCCACCTGTGGCGAGGCGAGTTGAGACGCATCACACCCGCATCACGCGTTACAGATCTCACACCATAGATCGTTTAGGCTCTGGGCAGTCTCGAAGCGCGCTTGAGTCATCAACTATCGACTCAGATAGAGCAGTTCGAGTCAGCGGGCGACAATAGCGATCGCCCGTTCGCAGGGGCGGGGGCCTGTGATTCGTCTCAAGAGAGGACGCGAATGCCGCAGGACGTCAGGTTCGACCTCCCCTTCAAGACGCCCGTCAGCGAGCACCTGGAGTACGCCCGAGAGCGCCATCTGCGCTGGGTGTGGGACATGGGACTGGTGCGCAGCCAGGCCGGGTTCGAGGAGTACCAGTCCTGGGACCTCCCCCAGGCGGCGGCACGAACCTACCCCCACGCCTCGGCCGACGACATGGTCGTCCTGATGAACTGGTTCTCGCTGGCCTTCCTGTTCGACGACCAGTTCGACACCGGAAGGCCCGACCGCGCGGACCGCATAGCGGAGGTGGCGCGGGAACTGATAGCCACGCCGCTGCGCCCCGCCGGAACCACTCCCCGTGTGGTGTGCCCGATCACCGTCGCCTGGACGGAGGTCTGGGCCCACCTCTCGGATGGCATGTCCCTGACCTGGCGTACCCGCTTCGCCGCCTCCTGGGGACGCTTCCTCGTCGCGCACACCGAGGAGGTCGACCTGGCGGCGCGGGGTCTTGCGGGCACGCTCGGCCTCGATGAGTACGCGGAGTTCCGGCGCCGCACGGTGGGCATCCACCACAGCATCGACGCCGGTGAGCGCAGCCGCGGCTTCGAGGTGCCGGCGCAGGTGCAGGCGCATCCGCTGATGGTCCGGATGCGCGATCTCGCCGCGGACACCATCGGGTTCATGAACGACATCCACTCCTTCGAACGCGAGAAGCGTCGAGGAGACGGCCACAACCTGATAGCCGTGCTGCACCGCGAACGCGGCTGCAGCTGGCAGGAGGCCGCCGCCGAGGCGTACCGGATGACCACGGAGTGCCTCGGCGAGTACCTCGAACTCGAGACGCGCGTCCCGGAGATGTGCGAGGAGCTGGCCCTGAGCGCCGAGCAGCGCGCGCAGGTCCGGATGGGCGTGGAGGCCATCCAGCACTGGATCAACGGCAACTACGAGTGGGCCCTGACCTCGGGCCGCTACGCCGCGTCGAAGGAAGGGCCGACCGTCACCGCGGAGTTGGCGGGCAGGGGTTCGCTGGACGATCTGCTCGCTGTGTGACTCACCGTTGCTGCCCGGCCGGATCCTCCTACCGGGCAGCAACGGTCCGCCCGGTCCTCGCGGGGTGCGAGGACCGGGCCGACCGTCGTCCCCGCGCTCAGCACCGGGCCGCGGCCACGCGACCGTTGCGACACTCGAAGCGCTCCACACGGCCCGCATCCAGGCCCGCGCGTCGGAGCACGACGTATTGCGCGCCGCCTTCACCCCCCGAAGGGCACCTCAACTACGACCTTGCCGCCCGATCCGCCTTCACCTTCCGGTTGCTGGACTCGGGAGAGAGCGAGGAGGACATCCTGGAGGGGGCCGAACGTGCTGAAAGCGCCGCGGAAGCGGGGCCGGCCGATCGGGGCTTCGGCTACAAGAACCTCAGGTCCCAGGCCGAGGACCTCTCCCGCGCGCCGCTCGGCAAACGGCAGCGCCGCGCCACGGCCCGCATGAACGGCTGACCCCGGAGCACCAGCCGCCCTCAGGCGCTTCGGTGACGTCGAAGAGGGCGGCTCCGAGGCGCTCGCCAGCGGGATCGCGTGCCTTGGAAACCCTGAGCAGCACGTCGGAGAGGTCGGCTTCGCTCGGCACCCGCGGCGATCACTGCGCAGGCGTGCCTTCGGGAGCCTGGCGGCCCGCTTCCACGCTGCCTTTGATGCCGAGTTTTCTGCGCGCCCGCTGGTAGAACGTCGTGCCGCCCAGGCGTACGACTTGAGCCGCCGAGGGACAAGCCGTCACGGTGATCCGGTCGTCCGCGTCGAGGTAGCCGACCACTTCACCGTCGACCTCGACAGCAAGACGCCCTGTCGTAGGCAGCAGTTCGAGGGTGACGTCCTCGTCCGCCGGCAGGACGAGCGCCCTGTCGAACGACGAGTGGGCGCTGGCGGGGACGACGAGGATGGCCTCGACTCTGGGCGACATGATGGGGCCGCCCGCGGCGAAGCTGTACGCCGTTGATCCGGTCGACGTGGAGACGACGACCGCGTCGGCTGCGTATCGGATGAACTCATTGCCCTGGAGGCGGATCGCGATGGCGGCGAGTCCGCTGCCGGGTACCCGAACGAGGGCGATGTCGTTGAACGCACGGAACTCGCGCCCGTCCGGGAGGCGGGTCCGTACGGCCATGCGGGGCTCTGTGGTGTAGTGGCCCTGGTCGACTCGCTCCAGCGCCATGGGCAGGTCGTCGACGTCGATCTCGGCGAGGAAGCCCAACCGGCCCAGGTTGACGCCGAGCACCGGGGTGGCTGTGCCGAAGAGGAGTCGCATGGCGCGGAGCATGGTTCCGTCACCGCCGAGGCTCACGACCAGTCCGGCCCGGGCGACGAGGGCTGCCGCCGGCACGGACACCGCGCTGCAGTCGATACGGCCCACCTCGTCCGGCAGCCCCAGCACCTCGGTCTGGCTCTTGCGGGCCCATTGAACGACCGATTCGATGACCGGTCCCGGGTTGCGTCTGGGATGCAGGATCAGGCCGATCGATCCGATCAGGCCCATGAGGAGTCCCCTTCCGTTGGTACGCACGCCACGTCCGAACCTATCCCGCCACCTCTGCCCGGTATGGCAATCAGGACGGACCTGTGTGCTTACTGCCCGTTTGCCGCAGCGAAGGTGACGCAGGTCAGACCCATGCCCGGCCGGTAGTCCGCGGGTGCGAAGCCATGGTGGCGGCTGATCGCTCCTGTCTTGTCGTCGGCCTCATCGGCGACTGAGCCCCACCAGCCCAGCAGCGCGGCCGGCATCTTCGAGCCAATTCTGGAATCAGGAAGGTGATGGTCATGCGGGTGTTCGTGGCAGGCGGGACCGGGGTCCTGGGGCGGCGGCCCGTGCCGCAGCTCGTGACTGTCGTCAGGCAACGTCATTGATCGCTTTCCGGGGCCGGACTCTCGTAGGTCATGAACCAGTGGCTGTCGAAGTAGCGAGCGGTCGAGTGAGGGCGCAGTGGGTCGGTGAGCAGGCGGTAGATGAACTCCGCGGTCGAGCCGTCGAAGCGGTCCCACTCGGTGTAAGCGTCGTCTGTGACGAGGATGGGCCACCGGTCAGGGTCAGAACCCTCTGTGAGCCAGTAGAACGACGTCCTCTGCTCCGTGCTCGCCCACTGCAGCAACCCACCGGGCGCCGGATACAGGCGATATGGCTCCCACGGGCCGCCGCCGTCGACTCTGGCGCACCGCGCCCAGAACTCATTGAACTCGACGATATCCAGACTGCCGGGCGGCCCGTTGGGAAGCAGGAGACGGAGATAGCCGTCGAAGGCGCCGTACCCGAACCGCTCGACCAGCCCTTTGTAGTCACCGGGCAGCACCGTTCCAAGTCGCGTCTCGACCGCCGTCCAGTCGACCACGTCGCCCCGGTCCGGTGACCACCCTGTGACGGCAACGACACAGTCCACCCAGGAGGCATCCTCCGGCAGCCCATCCGGCTTCTCCATGGCCCGCTCGGCGACCAGCACAACCGGCCGCACATCTCCGTCGGCCAGGACCGCCCCGCAACCGATCCATCGGTCGGCGTACGTCCACGCGCGCATCTCGACGAGTTGATCCCCAAAGGGGACGAGGAGCGGCGCTCCGGTTCGTTCTGTCACCGTCGGATCGACGTACCCGCCTGCGGCCAGGTTGCGTGACCGCCCATACCGGCCGCTGAGTACCTTGCCGAAGTCAGGCAGGTCAATGCCGTCCTCTGCCGCCAGGCACATGTGCTCCGTCCCATGACCGACCTGGTTGCACGCCAGGTCCCCCTGATCCAGCGCCACCAGGGCGTGAATGGCCGCAAGCAACTCCTGTTCGTCCATGACCGGGAGTGAAGCACAAGCCAGTGACACCGCCCCGCCGAGCTGCGTCGGCTGCCCTGCAGACGAGCCGAACGGCACCGGAGTGCCGCACCCACTGCAACCGCAGACGACCGTCAACAACTCCGGACGGCTGTCCGACCAGGAGCACCAGACCTCAATGCCCACCCATCCAGTGGTTCGGGACGAAGAGGTCGTACCAGACGCGTGCCAGGTCGTGCGGGGACCCACGGGGAACACCGGATGCCGAGTCGGCGCCGAATCAAGGCGCACATCACAGCGCCTTCGCCCCTTGGCACCCGGGCTGCGGAGCACCCGGACAGCCAGGCAGCGTCCGCTGACGCCCTCAGCGCGCTCGGGGGAGCCTCGCGCGCCGTGGCTCCCCCTGCGCTCACAGCCCGGCGGTCTGCGATGCGAACTCCACCGGCAGGGTGTCGAGTCGCGCCTCCCAGGTGGAAGCGGTCGAGGTGAGTTCGTCCGCCGGTACGGCGAGGCGCAGGCCGGGCAGGCGGTGCAGCAGGACGTCGACGGCCGTCTCGATGATGGCCTGGCCTATGTTTTGGCCAGGGCACTCGTGCGGGCCGCCGCTGAACGCGAGGTGCGACTGGTTGCCGTACACCGAGACGCCCGCGTCGGGCCGGATTTCCGGGTCGAGGTTGCCGGCAGTGAGCCCGAGGACCAGGAGGTCGCCCTCCTTGATGTGCAGGCCGCCCAGTTCGAGGTCGGCGGTGGCGAAACGCCCCGGAAGCACCGCGAGCGGCGGGGTGTTCCACATGACCTCCTCTACGACCGAGGAGACGTTCAACTGACCGCTCACCAGCCCCGCGAGGCGGGAGGTGTCCGTGAGGACGAGCTGCAGCACGCGGGCGAGCAGGTTGCTCGTCGTGGTGTGGGCGGTGATCAGTACCAGGCGCAGATGGTTGAGGATCTCGTCCTCGTCGAGCTCCGCGTGGTGTTCGAGCAGCCCCGAGGTGAAGTCGGAGCCGGGCTCGACGCGCTTGCGCTCGGCGAGTTCGGCCAGGATCCGCATGATCCGGTCGTTGTGGACGAGGGCGTCCTCGCCGCCCTTGATGACATGAGCACATGACACGGCAAGGTTGCGTCCCTCGCCTTCGGCGAGCCCGAAGACCCTGGTCAGGACGAGCATGGGCAGGTACTCGGCGAAGTCCCCGACCAGATCGGCTTTCCCCTCCTCCGCGAACGCGTCGATCTGCTTGTTCGCGAAGTGCGTGATGTGACGGCGGATACCGCGCCCCGCCACGGCCTGCAGATTGTCCGTGACCGCACCGCGCAGTCTTCGGTGCGGCTCGCCGTCCTGCGACACGCAGTCGGGACGCCAGCCCACCATCTGCATGAGAGGGGAGGCGTTGTCGACGCGTCCTTCCTTCCAGTCCCGCCAGATCCGTGAATCCCGGCTGAACTGAAGAGGGTTGTCGAGCACGCGCCGGTTCTCGCGATAGCCGAGCACCAGCCACGCGGGAACATCGCCTTCCAGCAGTATCGGAGCGATGGCGCCGTGCTCCTTGCGCAGCCGGGCATAGATGCCGTGCGGATCGATCGCCGCGTCCGGCCCGTACAGCCGGGTCACGTCGTCGGCACCGCCGTGTGCGACGGGGCAACCGCGGGGAGCGTCGGGACCGTTTAAGGGCTGGTCGTTCATCGGGGCTCCAGAGCGACGGCAGAGCGTTCCTTGAGGTGACGTATCAGCGCGATGAGCACGTCACGGCTGGATGCCCGGTCGCGGGCGTCGCAGGCCACGACCGGGATGTGCGGGGAGATGTCCAGGGCGTCACGGATCTCTTCGATCGGGTGGTCCTTGGAGTCGGGAAAGACGTTCAGGGCGATGACGAAGGGAACGTCCTGCCGCTCCATCTCCTCGATGGCCCGGAAGCTGGAGGCCAGCCGCCGGGTGTCCACCAGGACCACCGCCCCGAGGGCGCCCTTGAACAGACCGTTCCACAGGAACCAGAACCGCTCCTGGCCCGGCGTCCCGAACAGATACAGGACGAGCTCGTCGTTGATGCCGATCTTGCCGAAGTCCAGGCTGACGGTGGTCTCCGCCTTGTCCGCCACGCCGATCAGGTTGTCGACGTCGGCACTGGCCTGGGTCAGCGTCTCTTCGGTGGTCAGCGGCTTGATGTCGCTGACCGAGCGCACCATGGTGGTCTTGCCGGTGCCGAAGCCACCGGCGATCATCACCTTCACCGAGCGGGTGCCCCCGGCCGTCTGCCGGTCGGGATGGTCAAAGCCTTTGAAGTCCACTGAGTACCTCCTCAAGGAGCGCGAGGTCGGGCCCGCTGCCGGCGCCTGACGCCGGGATGGGATTACGGGCTTCGACGCGGCCTGCGTCCAGCAGATCGGCCAGGAGCACCGCGAGAATGTTGAAGGGCAATCCGAGGTGGGCGCCCAGTTCGGCCACCGACAGCGGATCGCGGCAGCGCCGGATGATCTCCTCGTGCTCGTGCTGCATGACGGGTGCGGCCGCGGCGTGGGAGACGATCAGGGTCGCCACATCAAGGCTCGACGCCGAACCGCCCGGTCCGCTGCGGCCACCGGTGAGGACGTAGTAGCGCTCGAGACCGGACGGGTCCGTGGGCGGGCGGGGAGCACTCATCCAGAGTGCTCCTCCAGGCGCGGAGTGGTGCCGAGGAGCTCACCCATCCTGCGGGCCAGGTCCCTCATCTGGTGGCCGAGAAGACCCTGGTCGAGGCCTTCCTTGGCGAGCACTCCGAGGTACGTCTCCACACCGGCCCGCACCACGAACAGGTGGCCGCCGTCGACCTCGATCATCGCGAGCCGTAGCTGCCCGGCGTACCGGGGGAACTGCTCGGCCACCGGCTGGGCGAGCGCCTGCAGGCCCGCGACGACGGCGGCGAAACGGTCCACGTCGTCGGGGTCCTCGGCGCCGTAGGAGGTGATGGCCTTGCCGTCGCTCGATGCCACGAGGGCGAAGCGGATCTCCTGGATGCTCTCCGTCAGGTCGCGGAGCGCCCAGCTCACGTCGGTTCCCTGTTGCGTCATGTGGACTAGTCGCTCTCTTCAGTGCGGTACTCGGTGGACTCGCGTCCGACAGTCGTCTCGCGTGCGGCGCCCTGGTCGCGTTCCGTGGTCGTCGGCTCGACCGTCTCGCGCCCAGCCGTGGCGAACGCGGCCAGGCCCGCGAAGGACGCGTCCGGCGGTACGGCGGCCACGGTCTCCTCGGTCCGTTCGGCAGGTCTCGACCTGGTCGGCTCGCCCCGCTTGCTCCTGCGTCGGGGCAGTCCGCCGGGCGTGGTGTCCACGACCTCGACCGGCGCCTCGGTCGGGGCGGCGACGGGCTCTGCGCTCGACGTCACGGCAGCCGTCCGGTCGGCCTGGGCCGGGGCGGTCACCGTGGCCGGGAGCGGGCTGAAGTACTTGTGCGGGACCACGACGACCACCGAGGTGCCGAGCCAGGGCGAATCCGCGAAGGTGACACGGATGCCGTACCGGCGCGCAAGCGCCCCCACGACGCGCAGGCCGAGGTTGGCGTCCTCCGAAACACCACCGAGGCCCGGCCCTGCCGCAACACCTTCGAGCGCCTGTTCGGCCTCGCGCTTCTTCTCCTCACTCAGGCCCTTGCCCGCGTCCTGGATCTCGATGCCGACGCCGTTGGGCACCTCCTTGCCGGAGACGACCACGGGCTCGGTGGGCGGCGAGTAGCGCGCCGCGTTGTCGAGGAGGTGGGCGAAGATCAGCGTGAGGTGGTCCACCAGCCCGCCGTCGACGCCGAGTTCGGGCAGGTGGCGGACCTGGACGCGGTCGAAGTCCTTGATGCGGCCGATGCCGCCGCGAACCACGCTGAGCAGCCGCTGCGGTTCCTGCCACTGGCGTCCGGGCCGGTCCGAGCCGCCGAGCACGCCGATGCTGGCGGCGAGACAGTCGGCGGGGCCGATCTCCTGGTCCAGTTCCATGAGGCCCTGGGCGACCGCGGGCAGCCGCCCGTGTTCGCCCTGCATCTCGTGCAGTCGCCCGCGCAGCTTGCTGGTCAGGACGTGGATGCGGCTGCCGATACTGATCACTGCCTGCTCGGCGGAGGTCGAGCGGTCGAACTCCTCCTCCATGGCGATCAGCGCGGTCCTGAGAACCTTGCGCAGCTCTGCCCGCAGTTCGGGGCTCGCGTCCCGCTCATCGGCGACCGACGGCAGAATGTCATCGATGGCGTCGCCGGCCCGCAGCCGTTTGAGCGCGTCGGGCAGATATGTGTCGGCAAGTCGCGCGACGACGGCCTGCTGCAGGGCGAGTTGCTCCTGCCAGACCTGGCCCTCCTCGGCGATCCGCGACTCGAAGGCCATGGCCTCGCCGGAGAGCCGGGCTTCGTAGGCCTGGACCTCCTCGGTGAGTCGCGCCTCGAAGGCCTGGGCCTGCTCGGCGAGTTGGCCCTCCAAGGCGGAGCGCTCGGCCGTGAACTTGCGTTCCAGGCCTGCCACATGCTGCTGCCACTGCTGCGAATGCTCGGCCTGCGAGGCGCGGAAGTCGCCGGTGGCGCGACGCAGTTGGCGCTGGGTGCGGACGAGGAGTCTGACACAGACGGCGCTGGCCGCGGTGGCCGCGGCGCCGGCGAACGTCGCGGGGATCTGGACCTGGTCGGGTCCCGCGACGGCGGTGGCAACGGTTCCAGCGCCTAAGGCCAGCGGCATCAGCCACCAGCTGTACCAGGCGACGGGCGCACGCGCCGCCGGGGGCGGAGTGGCAAGTTCCATCTGCATCCTTCGAAAGCAACACGATCGAGCGGGGGGGTGTGCAGGCGCCGTACGCGTCGGGGAACGCAACGTGAGGCGACCGAGTGTGTTCGCGTCAACTCGCAGCGCCGCAGGGGAGCTTATCGGGTTCGAGATCATAACGATCAACTCCCCTCCCTTTACCCGTGAGTGTTCGGTCACGCTCCGGCAGAAATGTTCAGCAGCCTCCCCGGCGTCGCCCATCGGGTGCGTGCTCGTCAGCGCGGGGCCGATGTGCCCGAGGCCGAGAGACACACGGTGGGGCAGCCGAGGGCGCGGGCGTATTCCGTCCGCGCAACGGCTTGCGTAGACGCTGCAGAACTGGTTGCAGTGCGGGCAGGACGCCGGCGCGGTGGCGGCGCGGCTCACCGTGCGTCCGCAGAGGGTGCGCAGTCGGATGCGGACGAGCTCTTCAGGGAGCAACTCCACGATCCGACAGCCCAGTTCGAAATGCAGTCGGCGTTACGGTCACTCACCCGGCGGCCGACGGAGGCGTCCCGCTGATCTCACGCCCTGCGGAGCATGCGGTTGGCGCCGGCGGCGGCCGTCGTCGCGAGCAGCCAGCCCAGGCATACGAGGACCACGGCCGCCCACTGCAGTCCGCCGCGGGGGCTGAACGCCTGCTCCTGCCCGAAGTCAACGAGCGGCAGCACCAGGTCGAAGGTGTAGATCGCCGCCTGGAAATGGGGCGGCTTGCCCGGGTCGATGGCCTGCGGAGGCCACCGCGTGAACAGCAGGATTCCGCTGAGCATGATCGCGCACAGCCACCACGCGGCGCGCATCGGCCGGTAGCCGTACCCCACGGTGATGTTCTGGAGACTGCTCCACACCCGCCCCGGCCACGGCAGGGTGGCGCGCAGGCGCCGCTGCTTGGCGAGCAGGACCGTGCGCGCGTCTCCGTCGTGGCCGTGCCGGCGAAATGCGGAGGCCAGTTGTTCGTACGGCTGGGGGGTGAAGCCCTCGGGATCGCCGGCGAGCAGAGGAAGCCGCTGTACGGCGGGGAGTTGGGGCAGCAGGCTCTCGTAGACGACCCCCTCCAGGCGCACCGCGCTCGGCCAGCTGTCCGGCGTGCCGCGCAGGATGGTCAGGCGGGTGTGACTGAGGTCGACGGTTCCGTGCAGCGGCTCGCGAGGGCGCAGATGGAGTTCGGACGCGGTGGAGCGGCGACAGGTGAGGGCGGGAGTTCCGGACGGTACGTCGATGACGGCGTCCTGGAAGCAGACCCGGCTGCGCACGGTGATGCTGCTGAGCGTGACCCTGCCGCGCGCCGTGAACCCGTCGCAGCAGTTGAACACGGCACCCACGTCTATGCCGTGGGCACGCAGCGCGGGCCCTTGTTCAGCGGTGAGCGAGGCCCCTTCGAAGAGGGCGCCGCCACCCACCCGGGCGTCGCACAGATCGACAGTGCCCTGCGCGACGAGCCCCCCGCGGCAGTCCAAGTCCCCTCCTATGTGCAGCCTGTTGGCCTTGAGCGCAAGCCCCGACGGGTTGAGCAGCTCGGCCCGCTTGAGCACGACGCTGCCGCGTACGGAGGTGTCCCGCAGGTCGGTGCAGCCGTCGACGCGCAGCCCCGTGCCGGCCTGGATGTCCCCGCCGATGGTGGCGCACAAAAGCTGCAGCGCCCGCTCGCCGCGCCGCTCACCATGCCCGGTCAGGCGGCTGTTCTCCAGGTGCAGCGAGCCGCCGATCGAGGCGCCGTAGAGATCGATGGGGCCCTCGACCCGGCACCCGGAGATCTCGCACTTCCAGCCGGTCGTGACGCCCACGGCCGACAGGCCCGGCAGCACGCAGTCCCGCATCTCCAGCGCGCCCAGGTGCGCGCCGTCGAGGCAAGGTATCTGCTCGAAGTGGCAGTTGCGTAACCGTAAAGTCCCCGCGACAACGGCCTCGGCCAGGTCCAGCCGCCCGGTGATCCGCACATCCCTGAGCCTCAGCCGCGGCAGATGCCCCGCCTCGGCCGCCGGCGGCGCCAGCAACAGCCTCCGCACGACGGACGCCCGTACCTCGCCCCGGTCCGCGAACCACTCCCCTCGGCGGAACGCGGCCCACATCCCCCGTTCACTCCCGCTCCATCCACCCGGCGCGAGGCTGCCCGACACGTCAACTCCCCTTCCAACGACGGCAAAACGCTGCATCGCTACCCGCCGCTTCCGCACGACAACCCGAGCCGTGCGACGCCGGGTCGCCAAGTGGCCAACAACACGTGTGCCGCTGGGGGCGGGAAGGGAATTCATACCTGCGCCATGATCACCAAGAAGGGAGCACTGAGCCGTCGTGACAGTCACCGCGCCTCCCCCCATACCCAAGGCGGCAGGATCGTTTCCGCTGCTGGGTCACGCGCACCCCCTCATGCGCGACAACCTCGGCTTCATCGCCTCACTGCGTGGCTATGGGCGACTGGTCGAGATCCGCATCCCGAAGCCGATGATCGTCATCAATGACCCTGATCTGATCCGCACCATGCTGGTGGACCTCGGGCCGACCCTGGACAAGGGCCGCTTCTTCGAGAAGATGGGCCAGTTGCTCGGCGACAGCGTGGTGACCGCCGCGGGGGCGGAACACGTCCGCAGGCGACGCCAGTTGCAGCCCGCCTTCCGTCACACGGAGATCACCCGGTACGTCGACCTGATGCGCGAGCAGGTGACCGGTACCGTCGCGACGTGGACGCCAGGACAGACCATCGACGTGCGCGAGGCGATGGTCAAGCTCTCGCTCGACATGCTCGCCGCGACCGTCTTCGCCTCCAGCCTCGACGATCAGGCCTTCCAGCAACTGCGCCGCGACCTGTCGGTGGTGATGAACGGCGTCGGCGCGCGCATCATGCTCCCCGACTGGGTGGAGCGACTCCCGTTGCCCGCCAACCGGCGCTTCAATGCGGCCCGCGACGCCGTGCGAGCCACCATCGGTCAAGCGGTCGAAAAGCTGCGGTCTTCCGGCCATGACACCGGGGACATGCTGTCCCTACTGCTCCAGGCACAGGACGAGGAGACCGGCGAGCCGCTGACGGGGCACCAGATCTGTTCGGAGATCCTGACGTTGGCGGTGGCGGGCACCGAGACCACGGCGTCCGTGCTCTCCTGGGTCCTGTACGAACTCGCCCGCAATCCCGAGGTCGAGGAGCGGGTCCACGCCGAGCTGGACGAGGTCCTCGCGGACCGCCCGGTGGCTTTCGACGACCTCACCCGGCTGCCCTACCTGGGCCGAGTCATCACGGAGGCCCTTCGACTGCACCACACCGGCTGGCTCGTCACCCGCCGGACGCTGCACCACACCCGCATCGGGCAGTGGGAGATCCCGGCCGGAACGGAGCTGGCCTACTGCCAGCACGCCCTGCACCGGGATCCCGAGCTCTTCCCCGATCCGCTGACGTTCGACCCCGATCGCTGGCTGGACGACAGCCGGGCATCGCTGCCCGACGGGGCGTTCCTCCCATTCGGCGCGGGCAAGCACAAGTGCATCGGCGACCGTTTCGCCCTGGCCGAACTGACGACCGCGATCGCCACGCTCGCACGGGTCTGGCGCCTCGAACTCGCCCCTGGGCAGACGGTCCGTCCCGTGGCCCGGGCGACCGTACGCCCGAGCACGCTGCTGATGACGGCGAGTCCCCGAGAGGCGCCCGAGGCCTGACGCGGGGCAGCCTCACAGGACCAGGTAACTTCTTGGACAGGTGTCCCGTTATAGTGGACACCTGTCCAAGAAGTGCACGACCGAGCAGTGGGGCTTACTGACGATGGATACGGTCGCAAACGTGCTGGTAGGCCTCGTGGCCGCGCTGCACGCCTACATCCTGGTGCTGGAGATGTTCCTGTGGGAGAAGAAGCCGGGGCGGGGGCTGCACGGTTTCGACCCGGAGATGGCCAGGGCGACCGCGCCGCTGGCCGCCAACCAGGGGCTCTACAACGGGTTTCTGGCGGCGGGCCTGGTGTGGGGTCTGATCGCCGGGAATCCGACCGGGTTCCGCGTGCAGGTCTTCTTCCTGGTGTGCGTCGTGGTCGCGGGTGTGTACGGATCCGTCACCGCGAACCGCCGCATCCTCTTCGCACAGGCCCTGCCCGGCGCGGTCGCCCTGGCCGCCGTCCTCGTCGCGCGGTGACGCCCGAGGACCCGCGGGCCGCCCGGACCCGGGCGAAGCTGCGCCAGGCACTGCTGGAGGAGTGCGCCGAGCGGCCACTCGAGGAAGTCGGCGTCGCCGCGCTGGTGCGGCGGGCCGGAGTCGGCCGGGCCACGTTCTACGTGCACTACACCGACCTGGAGGCGCTGGCCGTCGACGCCTGCGCCGATGTCGTACGGGACGCCGTGGAGGCACTGCACGCGTGGCGCGGGCGGCCCGACCCGGTGTCCGCGCCGCCCGCCCTCCGCACATTCTTCGCCGAACTGGCCCCGCACGCCGCCCTCTACCGCGCACTCCTCGGCCCGGGCGGCGGTGGCCCGCTCGGTCTCGTGCTGCACCGGGATCTGCGCGCCCGCAGCCTGGCCGAGCGCACCCTGGCGGGCGCTCCCGATGCCCCGCTCGTCGCCTCCGCCGTCGCCGCCACCTTCGCGGGGGTGCTCGCAGACTGGCTGCACGGCCTGCTGGAGGGCACCCCGGAGGAAGTCGCCGATCAGGTCTGGCAGTTGCTGGTCGCCCTGCACCTGAGCCGCTGACGGGTCATTTGCAGCCCACCTGCTGCTTCGTCGCGGGCCACGCCTCCACGCCGTCGGGTGTGCGTATGTACGCCGTCGACTTGCCCGCCGTCAGCCAGAGTTCCCAGTCGTGGAAGCGGTAGCCAGTGTCCCGCGCGCCGACCGGCATACGGGCGTCCTGGTCGTACGCGGCGGTCAGCACCTGGCTCCCGAGCACCCCCCGCGGATCGCGCGCGTACTGCCTGAGCTCCCGGCCCTGGCCCAACCACAGGAAGTGCGCGCTTTCCCAGTCGCAGTGCTCCGCCCCGACCGAGCTGCTCACCTCGGTGGTGGGCACGCGGCGGCCGTCCCGATCCGTCCATATCTCGAACCTCGAGTCGGTGAAGCTCGCCGGGAGTTCGGACGGATCACAGGAGGCGGTGGCCTCCGGGCCCCATCCGGGGCGGTGCGGCTGGTCCTTGGCGACGACGACGGCGACCTTGGTCCTGCCCTTGACGTCGTACGAGAACAGGACACGGTCCTTGTCCTTGCGCTCCACCCGGTAGCCGTGGTCCGGCAGCCCGGGCTGGTCCATGTCGAAGTAGGCGTTCAGGCCCTCCTCCGGCGTCGAGCCGCCGTCCTTGCGGCCCCACTCGTCGCCCCCGCCGCCCATGTAGATCTCTCCGTCGCACTCCAGCGCCCGGCCCGCCGCGCCCGAACTCTCCTTGGCCGCGCGCACACTGCCGTCGCCGATCTCCTTGATCGGCACGTCCAGCGCTCCGGAGTACGGTGTGGCCGGGGGCGTTCCCTCGACCACGAGGTCGTCGCGCGTCCCGTCGTCGCACCCCACCACCGTCAGGCCGACGAGAGCCGCCACCGCGATCCACTTGCGCATCCCCACCCCTGTTCTCCGAACCACCGTGTCGCTCCTCCGACGCACGAGGGACGTGGATCGTTCGGCGGCCGGCGGGTGGCCTCGGGCGTGCGGCGCGGCCGACGACCGGGAAGGCCCCACTGCGCGTCGGTCAACGGCACACCCTGACCCACGTCCGGATGATCCGAACGGAGACGGCCTAGCGGGTCGTCTGGAACGTACGCCGGTATGCCTGCGGCGAGACACCGATCGCCGCGTGCAGATGCTGGCGCAGCGAGGTGCCGGTCGCGAAGCCGACCTCGCCGGCGATCTGGTCCACCGAGAGGTCGCTGGACTCCAGCAGATGGCGGGCGCGGGATACCCGCTGCTGGATGAGCCAGCGGCCGGGGCTCATGCCGACCTCGTCGTTGAAGCGTCGGGCGAAGGTGCGCAGGCTCATCCGGGCGTGGCCCGCGAGATCGGTCAGTGTCAGCGGGTCGCCGAGGCGGGCCAGGGCCCATGCACGGGTGGCGGCCGTGCTCGTCGCCGAGGGTTCCGGCACGGGCTGCTCGATGTACTGGGCCTGGCCGCCCTCCCGCAGGGGCGGGACCACACAGCGCCGGGCCACCTTGTTGGCCAGCTCGCTGCCGTGGTCCTTGCGGAGAATGTGCAGACAGACGTCGATGCCGGACGCGGCGCCGGCCGAGGTGAGAACCGAGCCGTCGTCGACGAACAGCACATCCGGGTCCAGCGACACACGCGGGAACAGACGCCGGAACTCGTCGACCACCTGCCAGTGCGTGGTCGCCCGGTGCCCGTCCAGCAGACCCGCCGCCGCCAGGACGAACGCACCCGTGCAGATGGAGACGAGGCGGGCGTCGGGCCGGATCAGGGCGAGCGCTGCGGTGAGCTCGTCGGAGGGCTCCGCGACGAGCCTCGCCGGGGCGATCGCCGCGATCACCACCGTGTCCGCCGTGGACAGCGCCTCGGGACCGTGGTCGGCGGTGACCGAGAAGTCGGCGTTGGTGCGGACCGGGCGGCCGTCGACGGTGCAGGTCACCACCTCGTAGCGGCCGTCCGCCGCGCCGAAGATCCGGCTGGGGATGCCCAGCTCGAAGGGATAGACGCCGTCCAGCGCCAGGACGACCACTCGCTCCACGGAATGCATGGCACGATCCTATCGAAGGTTGGCAATCATGCCATTTTCTTGCCGGGCCGACCCCGGCACGCTGGGACACCATGAGCACTGTGAACACCATGCGAGCCATCAGTCAGGACGTCCTCGGCGGTCCCGAGGTACTCAAGGAAGTGCAGGTGCAGCGCCCCGCGCCGCGCCCCAACGAGGTACTGGTCCGGGTGCGCGCGGCCGGCGTCAACCCCACCGACTGGAAGCACCGCGCGACCGGCGGCTTCCTCGGCGAGCCGCCCTTCGTCCTCGGCTGGGACGTCTCCGGCGTCGTCGAGGCGGCCGGAATCGGCGTCGCCCGCTTCAAGCCCGGGGACGAGGTCTTCGGCATGCTGCCCTACCCGTTCGGCCACGGCTCGCACGCCGAGTACGTCACCGCCCCCGCCCGCGCCTTCGCGCACAAGCCGTCCGGGATCGACCACATCCAGGCGGGCGCGCTTCCACTGGTCTCGCTGACCGCCTGGCAGGCCCTGGTCGAGACCGCCGACATCCAGCCGGGCCGGCGGGTGCTGATCCACGCGGCCGCCGGCGGGGTAGGGCATGTGGCCGTGCAGATCGCCAAGGCGAGGGGCGCGTACGTCATCGGTACCGCGAGCGCGGGCAAGCACGAGTTCCTGCGGGAGATCGGCGTGGACGAGGCGATCGACTACCGGGAGACCGACTTCACCGAGGCCGTGAAGGACGTCGACGTCGTCCTGGACACGATCGGCGACGAGTACTCCGTCCGCTCGCTGCGCGTGCTGCGCCCGGGCGGGATCGTGGTCTCGATCCTGCCGGTCGGGTCAAAGGACTTCTACGAGGAGGCCGAGCGGCTCGGCGTACGAGCGGTCAGGATGCTCGTCGACGCCTCCCACACCGGCATGAAGGCGATCGCGGAGCTCGTCCAGGCGGGGAAGCTGAGCGCGACGATCGCCGGCACCTTCCCGCTGTCCGATGCCGCCGAGGCGCATGCGCTCGGCGACACCGGCCGGACCACGGGGAAGCTCGTCCTGGTCGTCGACTGAAGGCAGTCGGCCAGAAGTCGCTGTCTAGATGATCTATTCCAAGGGGTCGGTGATCGTAGGCGATCAGTGAGCGTAGGACGGTTTGCCCGGTGGCGTCGTTGTGCCAGATCGCGGCGGTCAGCGCGAGGATGCGTTGCATGACGCGGGCTATGACACCTCCGGGTGTGAGCCCTCGGTGCCGTTCGAGGTCAAGCTGTCCCTTGAAGGTCTCGTTGATCGACTCGATGACCTGCCGCAACGGCTTGAACAGGGCTGCGCCAGGCCGTTCCCGTTCACCTTTACGGGCAGGCCGCAGCAACTGGACTCCATACTCGGACAGTTCGCGTTCGAAACCACGGCCGAAGTAGTTCTTGTCGCCGATGAGAGTCCGTCGGGGCGCTCTCGCAGAAGCTCGCATTCGGCTGCCAGGAGGTCAAGGAGGGTCTCGCGTTCGTCGGCCTTGGCCCCGGTCAGGGCGAAGGCGATGGGCAGGCCCTGAAGGGTGCAGATCAGGTGCAGGCGCAGGCCCCAGAAGAAGCGGCTGTGGCTGGCGCAGTAGCCGTATTCGGCCCAACCTGCCAGGTCGGAGCGTTTGACGGTCTCGCGGGAGCGGCCGCATTCCACCGAGGTGGAGTCCACGACCCATACGTCGTCGCTCCACACCGAGGTGGTGGTGGCCAGGATCCGGTTGACGCTTCGCATCAGACCGGCGGCCTTGCGCAGCCTCTCGTTGTAGCCGGGCTGCTCCGGCAGGTACGGGAACAGGTGCCTCAGGTGGGCCCGGGCATGCCGGAGCCAACGGGCCTCGGAGGTATAGCCGAGCATGGCCTGCATCATCGACAGCGTCACCAGTTCGGCATCGCTGAGCTGCGGCGTCATGCCGACCACCGGCCGCCACGGGGCGAGCTGCGGCGAATCCATCAGCAGGTCGTCGGTCCTGACGTAGAGTGCGGTCGCGAGGGAGTCTATGTCTGGCGTCACAACCTGACTGCGGACTCCCTCGTCTCATGCGCGCAGCCAACCCTTGGAATCGATCATCCAGTGAGACCGCTACCGTTCGGTACGAGACCGTTCGCGATTCAAGCGGCCGGTTTGTGCGCGGTGGCGTGTCGTCACGCCTAGTCCTCCGGTTCCCAGGCGCGGAGCAGGTCGAGCAGCTCCGGGTCCCCGTCGAGTTGCAGGGAGTCCGCCGAAATGCGGTCGTACAGGTAGAGGACCAGATCACTGGCTGTGCCGCGAATGGAGATGCCTGCCGCGTCCGGGTCCTCGCCGGTAGCGGACAGCCGGGTGGTCCGTGCACCGTCGCCGTCGACCGTGAGGCGCCAGGAGCGGCCCTCGGTGGCGTGGAAGTCGAAGGCGGTGGGCTTGTGCGGCCAGGCGCTCGTCGTGAAGCAGGTGATGAACAGGGTCTCCTCGACACCGTCGAGCGCCAACTCGACAGGCAGTGAGGCCGGCTCGCCCACGGTGAGCTGGGCGTCGTAGGTGTGCACCGCGATCTCCTGGACCTGGTGCCGTGCGACGCCACCGGCGGTGTGCGGCGTCTGCGTGTTACCCCAGCCGGTGAAGCAGCCCTGGTCCGGTCCGGCCTCCCGCAGGGCCGCCAGCAACAGCTCGGTTGAGGCGGCCAGCCAGGCCAGCACGGCCTCGCGCTCCTGCGGCGCGACCGCGTCACCCTGGGCCGGGGTCCTGGACGTGGCGTCCGGCCCGGCGGCGACGGTGGCCGCCCAGCGGCGGCGGCCCTCGCCGATGTGCTGCACCAGGTCGGACAGCGTCCACCCGGGGCAGGTCGGCACGGGCAGGTCGAGGCTGGGCGCGGCGGCGATCGCGGCGCGGAAGGCGGTTGCACGTTCGTCGATCAGCCGCAGCAGATCGGGAAACTCCAGAGTCTTGTGCACAGCGGTAGTTCTATCATCTTGATCCATTTGCCCGACAGCGGTTTTCCCAGCCGGTACGGCGGGGAACTCCGGCCCAGGCGAGCCCACGCTCGGGCTTCCGCTACGCCACAGCCGAGCCCCGCGTCCCAGGCGACAGACCCACGGTCCACTCGATCGCTCCGGCCGCCTCGGCCTCGGCCAAGATCGCGGTGGACAGCCGCTCCCAGGTCCCGTCCAACTCCCAGGTCCGGAAGCGGCTATACACGTCTGCCGGTGATGCTCATCCCCTGCTGCTGCCGACAACCGCAACAGGAGACCGCGTTCTTGCTGTTCAGCGCCTCAACGCGCAGCCCAGGACCCCTTGGAATCAATCATCTAGAAGGTGAGTACGGGCTTGATCGTCTTGCCCGCGCTCATGTCCCGCACCGCCCGCTCGATGTCCGCGAACGGATAGTGGCTGATCAGGCGGTGCAGCGGGAGCCGTCCGTCCTGGACGAGCGCGACCAACGCGGGGATGGAAGTCTGGGTCTCACTGTCGCCGAGGGTGAGGCCCACGACCTTCTTGCCGGGCAGCAACGCGTTGACGTCCAGGGCGACTTCGGTGCCGAAGGGCGGCGCGCCGACGACGACCAGGGTGCCGCGCGGGGCGAGCGCGTCGGCACCCATGCGCAGTACGGTGACACTGCCCGTGGTCTCCACGACACCGTCCGCGCCCCGGCCGTCGGTGAGGGCGAGCACCGCCTCGGTGACATCGGCCTCGGCCGCGTTCACGGTGTGCGTGGCGCCCAACTCCCGGGCCAGTTCGAGCCGTTCGGTGACCTTGTCCACGGCGATGACCGTGGTCGCGGGGGTCAGGGCCGCCGCCATCACCGCGGACAGGCCGACGGCTCCGGCGCCGAGGACGACGAGGCTGCTGCCGGCTTCGGGCTTCAGCACGTTCCAGACGGCGCCCACTCCGGTCTGCACCCCGCAGCCCAGCGGGGCGATGGACTCCAACTGGACGTTCGGATCGACTTTCACCAGGCTGCGCTCGTCCACCAACGCCCGTTCCGCGAAGGACGACTGCCCGAAGAAGTGGCCGCCGAGCGGCGCACCGTCGCGGCTGATCGTGCTGGTCCCGTCGGCGCGCCGACCGCCGATGAGGTTCAGCGGCAGCCAACTGGCGCAGTACGCGGGGTGTCCGTCACGGCAGTTGTGACAGCCGCCGCAGGAGGTGAAGGACAGGACGACATGGTCACCGGGGGCAACACCGGTGACATTCGCGCCGACGGCCTCGACGACTCCCGCCCCCTCGTGCCCCAGGACTCCGGGCAGCGGGAAGAGCAGACCGCCACTCGCCACACCGAGGTCGGTGTGACACAGGCCGGTCGCCACCATACGGACGAGGGCCTCGCCGGGGCCGGGCTCGTCCAGATCGACGTCGGTGAGGGTGAACGGCGCTCCTCCGGACTCGACCACGGCGGCACGAGTAGTGGTGGACATCGCATGAACTCCTTTGCGGGGGCGCTCAGTCGAGCGAGACGACGACGGACTTGACCTTGGTGTAGGCGGCCAGCGCCTCGGGCCCGTACTCCCGGCCGAAGCCGGAGTCCTTGACCCCGCCGAAGGGAACCGCGGGGTCGAGCATCGCCCAGTCGTTGATCCAGACGATGCCCGCCTGGAGCCGGTCGGCGACGCGGTGCGCGCGGGTCAGGTCGGTGGTCTGGATGCCCGAAGCCAGGCCGTACGGGGTGGAGTTGGCCAGCTCGACGGCCTCGTCCTCGGAGTCGAAGGCCTGCACGGTCAGGACCGGACCGAAGATCTCTTCCTGGATGACGCGGGAGTCGGCCGCGAGGTCGGCGATCACGGTGGGCTGGTAGTAGAAGCCGCCGTTCAGGTCGAGGCGCTCACCGCCGCAGACGATGCGGCCGCCCTCCTTACGGGCCAGGGCGACGTACTCCTCGACCTTCTTCAGGTGCTTGTCCCCCGCCATCGGGCCGACCACCGTGGCCGCGTCCCGGGGGTCGCCGACCGGCACACCGGGGACGGCGTCGGCGAGGATGCCCAGCAGGGTCCCGTACACGGAGCGCTCCACCAGCAGGCGCGGCCCGCCCATGCAGAACTGCCCGGTGTTGAAGACGAAGCCCTTGATGACCGCGCCGACCGCCGTCTCCAGGTCGGCGTCCGCGAAGACGAGGTGGGCGGCGTTGCCGCCCAGTTCCATGGTGACGGGCTTGAGCGCCTCACCGGCGACGCTCGCCGCATGCCGGCCGACGGCGGTGGACCCGGTGAAGGCGACTTTGTCGATGCCGGGGTTGCGCAGCAGCGCCTCGCCCGCGACCGGGCCGCTGCCGGTGACGACGTTCACGACGCCGTCCGGGACACCCGCTTCCTGGAGCAGCCGGGCCATGTACAGGGCGCTGAGCGGGGTCTCGTCGGCGGGTTTGTGCACCACGGCGTTGCCGGCCGCGAGCGCCGGGGCGAGCTTCGAACTGGACAGGATCAGCGGGAAGTTGAAGGGGGTGATCGCGGCGACCACGCCGAGCGGTCCGCGGCGCGTGTACGCGAAGGCGTTGAGCGGGGTGTCGCGGGTGGCACCGTCGAGAGTCTGGGCGAGCGCGGCGCAGTACTCGTACTCGTCGGCGGCGGTGAGCACGTCGACGGGGCGGCAGAGGGAGAGGGGCTTGCCGACGTCGAGGCTCTCCAGGGCCGCGAGCTCGTCGGCGTTCGCGCGGATCAGCTCGGAGACACGGTGCAGCACCCGGCCGCGCTCACGGCCGCTCATCGCGGCCCACGGGCCATGGTCGAAGGCCTCCCGTGCGGCGCGTACGGCCGCGTCGACATCGGCCGCGCCCGCCTCCGCGACGGTCGTGACCACCTGGCCCGTGGAGGGATCGATCACATCCGTACGCGCTCCGTCGGCCGCCTCGCGCCACTGTCCACCGATGAACAGCTGCCCGGGCCCACTCTCGAAGGTGGTCGTCATTGCCCACTCCTCAGCCTTGATCGCCAAGATTTCAACAAACAGGAATCCTGTTGGTTGGCAGTCTCGTTACGGACAGGTTTCCTGTCAATGCCTTAGGCTGAACACATGGTCGGCACCCAGGCAACCAAGGCACCCCCGTCATTGCTCTACATGGTCAAGCAGGTGGAACTCGTCGTGCGCTCACACCTTGACGAGCTGGTGAAACCGGCTGGAATCACCGCATTGCAGTACACCTCGCTCACCGTGCTGGAGCGGCACGACGGCCTTTCGGCGGCGCAGCTGGCGCGCGACTCGTTCGTGACGGCGCAGTCCATGGCCGACCTGGTGCGCTCACTGGAGAGTCGCGGACTGGTGCGCCGCGAGCGCAATCCGCGCAACCGGCGCGAGCTGCTGATCCTGCTGACCGACGAGGGACGCGAACTGCTCGCGCGGTTCGCGGGAGCCGTACGGGAGCTGGAGGAGCGCATGGTCCGGGACCTCACCTCGCACCAGACCGATCAGTTCCGTCAGGCGTTGTCCAAGGCGTGGCACGCACTGTCGTGAGGCGGGCACTCGGCCTCACAGGACCGTGGTGCACCGACAGCGGGGACAACTCGCCGCGCAAATCGAAGACATATGTCAACCGAACATGCTGGAATTCACTCCATCGAGGGTAACTTGCAGAGCAAGGAACGGTTTTGCAACCACGGGTGCCCCGTTGGCGTGTCTACGCTCGCCTGACGCCGTCGCCCTGGCCCCTGCCCTCGCGAGGCAGGTCAGCTGCCGGTTGGAGGTGATGACTTCGTGGCGCACGACCCCGCACCGCTCACCCGGCATCTGCGCATCCACCAGGACCGCGGTCACCTGGTGCTGGAGTTCCACGGGGAGATCGACATCCTCGCGGCCATGGAGATCACCCCGATCCTGGACTCCGCGACCGGGGGCCCGGCACCGCAGGTCGTGATCGACCTGCGGCCCGTCGACTTCTTCGACTGCTCGGGCCTGCGCCTGCTCTACCGGGCCAGGCGCCGTGTCCTCGCCCGGGACGGACGGCTGCACCTCGTCTGCACCCAGCCGCTGACCTTGCGCATCCTCCGGGTGACCGGCCTCGCGCGCCTGCTGCCGCCTTCCTCTTCGCTGGACGAGGCCCTGGCCCGGCCCGAGGCCACGTCGGGTTCCGTGTGACCGCTTCCGGCCCCCGGTGACTACTTCCGGATCTTTGTGACCTGCCCCGCCCCGACCGTCCTGCCACCCTCGCGGATGGCGAACTTCAGCCCCTCCTCCATGGCGATGGGCTGGATCAACTGCACCTGCATCGTGGTGTTGTCGCCCGGCATGACCATTTCCGTGCCCTTGGGGAGGGTCACCACTCCGGTCACGTCCGTCGTACGGAAGTAGAACTGCGGCCGGTAGTTGTCGAAGAACGGCGTGTGCCGGCCGCCCTCGTCCTTGGACAGGATGTACGCGCGTGCCTCGAACTCCGTGTGCGGGGTCACCGAGCCCGGCTTGATGACGACCTGCCCGCGCTCCACGTCCTCGCGCTTCACGCCCCGCAGCAGCAGTCCGACGTTCTCCCCCGCCCGGCCCTCGTCGAGGAGTTTGCGGAACATCTCGATACCGGTGACGGTGGTCTTCGTCTTCTGCTCGTGGATGCCGATGATCTCGACCTCGCTGTGGACCTTCAGCACACCGCGCTCGATGCGGCCGGTGACGACCGTGCCGCGGCCCGTGATGGTGAAGACGTCCTCGATGGGCATCAGGAAGGGCCGGTCGACGTCGCGTACCGGCTCGGGCACGAACTCATCGATCGCGGCGAGGAGTTCGAGGATGGACGCACTCCACTTCGGGTCGCCCTCGAGGGCCTTGAGCGCGGAGACCTGTACGACTGGGACGTCGTCGCCCGGGAACTCGTACTCGGTGAGCAGCTCGCGCACTTCGAGCTCGACGAGTTCCAGGATCTCCTCGTCGTCCACCATGTCGGTCTTGTTGAGCGCGACGACGATGTACGGGACGCCGACCTGGCGTGCCAGCAGGACATGTTCCTTGGTCTGCGGCATCGGCCCGTCGGTCGCCGCGACGACCAGGATCGCGCCGTCCATCTGCGCGGCGCCCGTGATCATGTTCTTGATGTAGTCCGCGTGCCCCGGGCAGTCGACGTGGGCGTAGTGCCGGTTCTCCGTCTGGTACTCGACATGGGCGATCGAGATCGTGATACCGCGCTGGCGTTCCTCGGGAGCCTTGTCGATCTGGTCGAACGGCGTGTAGGGGTTCAGGTCGGGGAACTGGTCGTGCAACACCTTGGTCATGGCCGCGGTCAGCGTCGTCTTACCGTGGTCGATGTGACCGATGGTGCCGATGTTGACATGCGGCTTGGTCCGCTGGAATTTCGCCTTCGCCACTGCAAGCCCTCCTGATCACCTGGGTGACGCCGAGCGTTGCTTCGCGGCTTGCCGGCCGAGCGCCGCACCTCCTACCCGGTGCGCGCTGCGCCGCCTTCCTGCCCGAGCCAACGGGCAGGAAGTTCCGCTCCTTCCTGTCTATTCGCTCTGCGGAGCGTCGAACAGGGCGCTGACGGACTCGCCGTTGTGAATGCGCCGCACGGCCTCGGCGAGCGCCGGGGCGATGGACAGGATGCGCAGCTTCTCCGTGTGGTCCGCGACCGGGACCGGCACGGTGTTCGTGCACACGATTTCCAGGATGTCGGGCTGTTCGGTGAGCCGCTTGAGCGCGCCGGCGGCGAACAGGCCGTGAGTGCAGGCGACCCGGATCGACCGCGGCCCCAACTCCCGCAACCGCTCAAGGAGTTCGAGGACCGTACTGCCCTTGGCGATCTCGTCGTCCAGCACGATGACATCGCGCCCGGTGACGTCGCCGATGACAGCGCTGATGCTCACCCGGTCGTCGGCGAACCGCTGCTTGGCACCGGCGGCCACCTGGGCGCCGATCAGCCGCGCGAACGCCGCCGCCTCCTTGGCGTTGCCCAGGTCCGGCGACACCACCGTGGTACGCGACAGGTCGTAACTGCGGAAGTGCGCGGCCAGCTCCCGCAGGGCGTGCAGGTGGTCGACCGGCACCGAGAAGAAGCCATGCACCTGCGGCGAGTGCAGCGTCATGGCGAGGACGCGGCTCGCCCCGGCCGCCACCAGCAGGTCCGCCACGAGCCGCCCGCCCATCGAGATCCGCGGCATGTCCTTCTTGTCCGAGCGGGCGTACGAGTAGTGCGGCATGACCACGGTGATCCGCCCGGCGGACGCGCCGCGCGCCGCGTCGCACATCATCAGCAGCTCGACGAGGTGCTCCTGCACCGGCGTGACCAGCGGCTGGATCAGGAAGACATCGCGCTCGCGGCAATTGGCCTGGAGCTGCACTTCCAGGCAGTCGTTGGCGAACCGGCTGACCCGGGTCGGGCTGAGGGGCACACCGAGATGCGCGCAGACCTCGGCCGCCAGCTCGGGATGGGCACTTCCGCTGAACACGGCGATGTCACGCACGACCGCTCCTTGCATGATCGAACCGGGTTGCGTCGCCGGTTGGCATGATCGACCCGGGGTGCGTGCTTCATGCTACTGGGCACCATTCGGCCACTCGACCGGGGGGAAATCCGGTTGCGGACAGTCACCCGGACCACGCCATCATGACGGTGCCAGTGCCCCCTCGAATTCAGGAGAACGGAATGCGCCGATTCCTCGGAACTTCCCAGCGCCCCCACCGGACGACTGTTCTCGAGGACTCGACCACGCATGCACGCACTGAACATCGGAATTCTGGCTCACGTCGACGCGGGTAAGACCAGCCTCACCGAGCGGCTGCTGTTCGACGGCGGCGCCATCGACCGGCTCGGCAGCGTCGACGCCGGGGACACCCGTACGGACGACGGGGAGATCGAGCGGCGGCGCGGCATCACCATCCGCTCGGCCGTCGCCGCCTTCACGGTCCGTGACGTACTCGGCGTCGGAGACGTACAGATCAACCTGATCGACACCCCCGGGCACTCCGACTTCATCGCCGAGGTCGAGCGGGCTCTGGAGGTCCTGGACGGTGTGGTGCTGGTGCTCTCCGCCGTCGAGGGCGTCCAGGCACAGACGCGTGTCCTGATGAAGACCCTGCGGCGGCTCGGCCTGCCCACCCTCGTCTTCGTCAACAAGATCGACCGGGCGGGCGCACGGGAGGAGGGGCTCCTCGACGACATCCGGCGCCGCCTCACGCCGTACGTCGTGCCGCTCGCCCGCGTGACGGACATCGGCACCGGGATCGCCCGCGTGCTGCCGCGCCCGCTCGACGACCTCGCGGCCGGCACGCTCGCCGAGGTGGACTCCGGCATCCTGGCCGCGCTCGTGGACGGCCCGCCGCCCACGCCGGACGACCTGTGGGCCGCGCTGGCCGCGCACACCGCCGACGGCTCCGTCCATCCGGTCCTCTTCGGCTCGGCGCTCGGCGGACAGGGCGTAGCCGAGCTGGTCGAGGCGGTGGTCCGGCTGATGCCCCGCCCGACGGTCCCCCGCTCCGGTGAACCACGCGGCACGGTCTTCGCCGTACGGCCCGGACCCGGCGGCGAGCGGACGGCGTACGTGCGTCTGTACGAAGGTGAGGTGACGCGCCGCGAACGGCTCACGTTCCTGCGCCGCGAGGCCGACGGCCGGACCACGCGGGTGCCCGGCCGGGCGCTCGGACTGGAAGTGATCGGGCAGCCCGGAACCACCTCCCTCACCCCGGGAAACATCGCCTCGCTGCGCGGCGTCGCGGGCATCCGCGTCGGCGACCGGCTCGGCGAAGTCACCGACCGCGCACCGCAGTTCGCGACCCCGACTCTGGAGACGCTGGTACGGGCCAAGCACCCCGCCCAGGCCGCCCCGCTGCGCTCCGCCCTCCTCGCGCTGGCCGACCAGGACCCGCTGATGCACGCCAGGCCGGCCGTGTCCGGCAGCACCGCGCTGCTGCTCTACGGCGAGGTCCAGAAGGAGGTCCTCGCGGCCACGCTCGCCCAGGACTTCGGCATCGAGGCCGACTTCGAGCCGAGCCGGGTGCGGTTCCTGGAGCGGCCGGACGGCACGGGTGAGGCGTACGAGGAGATCCAGCGCCACGGGCACACCGGGTTCTGGGCCACGGTCGGGCTGCGTATCGAGCCGGGACCGCGCGGCTGTGGCGGTGTCTTCACCTACGAGACCGAACTCGGCGCCTTGCCGCGGGCGTTCCACCAGGCCATCGAGGAAACGGTCCACGCGACCCTGCTCACCGGTCCGCGGGGATGGCCGGTGACGGACTACCGGGTCACGCTCGTCCGCTCCGGATTCGCCGCTCCGATCAGCACGGCCGCCGACTTCCGCGGACTCACCCCGCTCGTGCTGCGCCGCGCCCTGGAGCGGGCGGGAACACGGGTGTACGAGCCGTATCACGCGTTCGAGGTGGAGCTCCCGCTCGACGCGCTGGCCCCGGTGACAGCCCAACTGGCCGCCAGCGGAGCGGAGTTCAAGGAGACGACCGGAGGGCGCACCGCCTGGCTGGTCACCGGTGAGCTGCCGGCCCGGCAGGTGCGGGACATGGAGCTGCGGCTGCCGGGGCTGACGCATGGAGAGGGGGTGTGGTGGTCGCGCGCATCGGGCGACCGCCTCCTTCGGGCGCTGCGCTGAGTCTGTTCCAGAAGTCGTTGAGCGGAGCCGGGATGCGATCCACGACCTCGGTGAAGACCGGGGCGTCTGCGCGCTGCCCAGCGTTGACCACGGCGGCCAGGACATGCCCGGAGGCGGCGACCGCGAGGTGGAGCTCGATGGTCAGGCCGCCGCGCGAGCCCTCGGCCCCGGCAGCAGTACCGGGCTGCCGGGGCCAGGCTCAATCCGTGCGGGTCACTTCACGAAGCGGTACTTCAGGTGGGTGGCGAGGGGCGTGTCGACCACCCGGACCGGCTCGAGGTTCCGCCGCCCGGCGCCCAGTCCCTCGAAAAGCCGCCGCCCTCCTTGACCAGGGCCGGCCGGGGGCGGTGGGTGAGCACGAAGACCGGGGCCCGGAACGGCGGGTTGTCACCCCAGAACTCCTCGCCCGTGTCGTACATCATCCGGCCCATGACCACTGCTCCGGTGGCATCGAACCACTCGCGCATCAGCTCGGAGTCGCGGTTCTCCTCCCCGCCGGTCATGCCCTGGCGCTGCCGCCAGCTCGCCAGGTTGTGGATCCACTCGAAGAGCGGCTCGGCGCCGTCGCCTCCCGGGTTGTCAACGGCGACGTTGGTGCCGGCGACGTAGCCGTCGAGGGAGATGGCCATATCCGCGGTTACGGTCACGATGGAGTTGCTCCTGAAGTCCTGTGATGTGCTGCCTTTACCTTCACGTCGATCGGGAACGGATGCATTCGACATTCCCCGCGACATATCCTCGCCACTTGAGCAGCGAGCTGCGCCTTGGCGACGCGGCGTTGCGGACGAACTGCTGCAGGGCTTGCATGAGCCGTTCCGCCTCCTCAAGCCTCATACCCACGACGAGGCAAGATCGGCACACCTCGCGAAGCGCTACCAGCCCCTGCCCCGATGCCGGTGGATCGTCCAGCAGATTCGGTACGTCGAGCAGACGCCGTGCGCCCTGGGCGTACGGCGAACTGCGCTCGGAACGGGGTCCATCGGTACCCGACTTGCCCCGTCGTTGCTCCATCGGCCAACAAAGCTGCCTGTCAAGGGACTTGGAGGGTACACGGACGGTTGAAAGGAGGACCGTCGACATGACGACGTCCATCAAGCGCATGCCCGGCTGGGCAAAGGTGGTCAGCGCTTTCGTGCTGGTACTCGTGCTGCTCTTCGCCGGGCTGCGGCTGGCCCTCTTGCCGGGGCTGCGCGATGTGTTCGGCACCGAGACGCACGACCGGTCGGGCCCCGCCCTCCTCAAGTCGATCCAGGACATCAGCCGTTACGACGCGGCATCTGGCAACTTCCAGGTGGTCGTGGACCTGGAGAAGGACGCCAAGTACCTGCCCGACGCGATCCGCGGCACCCGCACGCTGTACGTGGGGGCCGGGACTGTCGACGCGTATGTCGACCTCGGCACGCTGGGCGAGAAGGACGTGACGGTCAACGCCGACCGTACGTCCGCCACGCTCCACCTGCCGCACGCGGCGCTGGGCAAACCCGCGCTCGACCCCGATCACTCCTACGCCGTCTCCAAACAGCGCGGTCTCCTCGACCGGATCGGCGACATCTTCTCCGACAACCCGAACGACGAGCGGGCCGTCCAGAAGCTCGCGGCCAAGCACATCGGCGACGCCGCGAAGGACAGCCGCCTCACCTCACGCGCCGAGGCGAACACCACCGGCATGCTGGAAGGCCTGCTGCGTTCTCTGGGCTTCACGGACGTGACGGTCACGTACGGTGCCTGAGCGGCCGAAGCCGACGTGGCCTGCCGGGTGGCAGTCCGCTGCGGGCAGGCAGACGATGGAAGGGGCAAGGGAAGGGAGCCGTCATGCTCGAGATCAAGACGGTCGACAAGCCGGATGAACGGCGTGATTTCCCCCGCGGCCACCTCGAAGCCGTCCACATGACCGGGCTCGACTTCGCCGTGGGAACCTTCGAACCGGGCTGGCGCTGGTCCGAGTCGGTGGGCCCCATCGTGGGGACCAAGAGCTGCGAGATCCACCACAACGGATATGTCGTCCAGGGGCGGATGCACCTCCGCATGGACGACGGCGGCGAAGGAGAAGTCGGCCCCGGCGATGTATTCGTGTGCCCGCCCGGGCACGACGCATGGGTCGTGGGCGACGAGCAGGTGATCGTGTACGACTTCGCGGGAGGCATGGCAACGGATTACGCGAAGGCGGCGAACGACTAGGACGTGTGGTGCGTTTCTGGTACCGGTCCTCTCTACCGGTCCTCTGTTTCAGTCTTCTGTCCCGGTCTCGTCGAAGCCGGGTGGCCGTCCACCGCGTGAGACTTCGCGTGGCGGGCGGCCCAGTTTCTCTTGGTGAGGTGCGATCGGCAGGCGGAAGAGGTGTGTCGTCACACCAGCACGGCGCCGCCGTCCGCGGTCACGATCGTGCCGGTGGCGAACTGCTGCCGCATGAGGAAGAGATACGCCTGGGCGATGTCTTCCGTCTCGCCGACGCGCCCCACGGGCAAGGACGCGGCCGTCTGCGCGTACAGGTCCTCGCGCTCTCGATCGGTCATCCGCGACCACAGCGGGGAGCGCACGACGCCTGGTGAGACCGCGTTGACGCGAAGCGGCGCGAGTTCGACGGCCATGGCTCGCACCATGGACTGAACAGCGCCGCAGATACTGGCGGCCACGGTCCAGCCGGCTCCCGGCCGGTCGGCGGCAATGCCCGTGGTGAGCACGATCGACCCACCTCGCCGCATGTGTGGTGCCGCGGCGCTGACCGCCGCCAGCGCCCCGAAATAGCGCAGTATCGTTCTGCCGCTGTCGACCACCACCTACTACACACGTACCGACATCGCCTACGTACCCATCGAGGACATCGGCCCCCATCAGGTCTGCCTCGCCTGGAGCAGCACCCGCCACTCCCCGCTCATCGACGAAGTCGCGGACCTCGCGGAGGCGCAGTACGCCCCGCACGTCACCATCAGCCCCTGGCCTTGCCGCCGAAGGCCTCCTTCCGGATGAGGTCGAAGAAGCTCGGCGTCCCCTCCGTCGTGCGCACGTCGACATAGGCGCGCACATGCGGACCCTCCACCGTCTGCCGCAGCAACGCGTGGGCGAGGTCGGCCCGCGCGGTATACCGGCCCGGCAGGCGCGACATGCCGATCTCGTAGTCGCTCACCGCCCCCGCGTCGAACAGGCCGCCCGGGCGGACGACCGTCCAGTCGAGGTCGGTCGCGCAGACGATCTCCTCCATGCGCCGCATGTCCTCGTACACCGTGCGGCCCATGAACCGCACGACTGCCGGCTCGAGCACCTTCCGGAAGAGCAGCCGCTCGCCCGGCGCCGGTGTCCCGAAGAGAACCGTGGAGGTCACGGCGACGAGGCGTCGTACGCCGTGCTTGATCATGGCCTGCGTGACGTGAGTGATTCCGGTGGAGTACACGCTGACCGGATCACGGCTGTAGGGGACACCGAGCGCCGAGATCACGGCGTCCTGACCGGCCACGGCGCGTTCCACCGCCTCAGGGTCGTACACGTCCGCCTCGACCACCCGCACCCGCGACCCCCTCACCGGAAAGTTCTCGGGCTGCCGCGTGACCGCGGCGACCGCGTGGCCTGCCGCGCTCGCCTGCTCGACGACCAGGCGCCCGGTCGGTCCGTTCGCTCCGAAGACGACGATGTTCATGGGGTGTCTCCCTCTGACTCCGACGGTTTTCGCGAACAAGAGGGCGGGGACGGCCGGAGTGTGACACCACAGCGAGCCTCTGAGACGCGGCCCACATTCTCCGGCGTGTTCGACCGCGCCCGGACACGGGTTCAGGGTCGGTCCGTTCCTAGGGGCACGACGCGCGGGGCAACCCGCTCAGCCGCCCAGAATCCCCGGCAGCGCCAGCGCCCCCAGCAGCGACGCGCCCGCCAGCATCCAGGCGACGTAATCGCCGATGTGGCCGGACTGGAGGCGCCGCAGCGGGCCTGTCCAGGGCTGCTCCCCCAGCAGCGTCGGGCGGGTCACGGCGAGTGCGGCCAGGCCCAGGGCCAGGGCGGTGGAGGCGAGGCCGAGGAGTACTCCGGAGAGGGTCCAGTGCGGCGAGGTGATCGCCCCGCCGGACCCCGCCTCGCTCACTCCGTGCCCCACCAGTTCGGCGAAGCCGGGCGCCACGCCCACGGCGAGGGACGCGGCCAGCAGCAGCGCGGGGACCGAGGTCATCGTGTCCGGCACGCGCTTCAGCCGGTGCCGGGTCTCCGGTTCCTCGCCGGTGCCGGTCGTCTCGTACGGCGACTCGTCCTTCGGCCTGGGGCCGAGGCCGAAGAACACCCGCGCGGCGACGCGCAGCACCGCGGCCGCGGTCACCGCCGACACGGCGACGAACACCACGGTGAGTGGTTCTCCGACCGCCTCCTCGGTGATCGCTTTCCCGAGCCCGGTCCCGAAGGGCGGCAGCCCGGCGAGGCCCAGCGCCCCGACGCCGAACATCACGCCGACTCCGCGCAGCGACCGGGCGCGGCCGTGCAGCGCGTGTTCGTCGACACCGCCGTACCGGTCGAGCAGGATGCCCGTGCAGGCGAACAGGGCGGCCTTCACCCCGGCGTGCCCCAGGATGTACAGCGCGACGCCTTCGTCCGCCTCGGGCGTGAGCCATCCGATGCCGATCACGAAGAGCCCCATGTGGGCGACCGTCGAGTACGCGAGCAGACGTTTCACATGCCGCTGGTACCAGCACATGAGCGCGCCGACCACGCTTGTCAGCACGCCGAGGACGACCAGGGCGCGCTCCACATCGGCCGCGGGGATCCCGCCGGGCCCGGAGAAGACCGTCCCGTACACCCGCCAGATGCCGTACGCGCCGAGTTCGACCATCACCCCGGACAGCAGCATGCACACCGGTGTCGGCGCGACCGCGTGCGCGTCCGGCAGCCAGAAGTGGAAGGGCACGGCCGCCGCCTTGACCAGCAGGGCGGTCAGGACGAGCACGAAGGCCGCGAGGGTGAGGGCGTCGGGCCCGCCGTGCTCGTCGAGACCGCGGCCGATCTTCACCATGGCGAGCTCGCCGGTGCGCGCGTACAGCAGCCCAATGCCCAGCAGCATGGCGTACGCGCCCAGGGAGTTGACGACCCCGAAGGTCAACGCGCCCTGCACGGCCTTCGCCTCCTCGACGCGATGGCCGGTCAGCGCGTACGCCACGACGCTCATCAACTCGAAGAACACGAAGGCGTCGAAGAGGTCGCCCGCGATCGCGAAGCCGCACATGCCGCCTTGGAAGAGCAGCATCAGGGCGGGGAAGGAGCCAGCGTGGCGGCGCGGCGGTTCCTCGAAGTAGCGCCAGGAATACGCCAGCGCCGCCAAGGTCAGCAGCGACGCGAGCGCCGCCATACCGAGCCCCGGGCCGTCGCCGACGAGGACGATCCCGACGCTCTCCCCCTCCTTGGGCTGCCAGCCGCCCACCCACTCGACCAGCGGCGGCGAGGAATTGAGCAGCAGGACGACGGCGAGTCCCGCCGTGCCCGCGGAGACGACGCAGCCCAGCGTCTCGGCGACGGCCCGCGGCAGCCGGCGGCCGCCGGCGACGAGCAGCCCGGCCCCGAGCAGCGGAAGGGCGACGAGGAGCGGCAGCAGGCGGTTCATCAGCCGCGCAGCTCCGAGAGTTCGTCGGGGTCGACGGTGCCGTGCCGTTTGGAGATCTGCATGACCAGGGCGAGCAGCAGCGCGGTGACGGTGGCGCCGACGACGACGTCGGTGAGGGCGAGGGCCTGCACGACCGGGTCCACCACGGGCCGTGAGCCGGGCTTGACGTCGGAGAAGACGGGGGCGGTGCCGCCGTCGCGGTAGCCGACGGCCAGCAGCAGGACGTAGGTGGCGGCCTGGCAGACCGCGAGGCAGCCCACGGCATGGATGAGGTTGCGGCTGGTGGCGATGCCGTAGCACCCGACGAGGAAGATCCACACGGCGACCGGATACGGCAGTACGGACATCACTTCCCGCCCTCCTGTTCGATCTCCACGGCCTGATCCAGAAAGCGGGCGAGCAGTACGACGACCGCGCAGGCGACCTCCATGCCGATGGCCGCGTTCAGGAGGGGAACGGTCCCGCCGGACGCCAGGGTGTTGAACGTGCCGTACGGGAGCAGGGTGTTGGCGAGGAACGCCGCGCCGCCGATGAGCCCCGCGAGACCCGTGACGAGATAGGCGGACGCGGCGAGCGCGTCACCGGCCTCGTACAGGCCGACCGGTCGGATCCGTTCCAGGGCCCGGTAGTCGGCGCCGAGATAGAGCAGGTGGAGGGCGGTCGCGGCGACCACGCCGCCCTGGAAGCCGCCGCCCGGACTGAGCTGTCCGTGGGCGATGACGTACAGGCCGGTGAGCAGGGCGACGGGCAGGACGATCAGCGCGTAGCGGCGCACGGGCAATGCCACGTAGGCGGGTTCCGGCTTCGCGCGCCGCTCGTCGCGGGTCTGGCGCAGCAGCACGACCGTGCCGAGGACCGAGGCGAAGAGAATGCTCATCTCGCCGAGGGTGTCGAAGGCGCGCTGGTCGAAGTTGACGGACGCGATGGTGTTGGCGGTGCGCCGGGCCAGCGACGCGCGGACCGCCCGGTCCCCGTACGGGTGTGCCGCGCCGCCGAAGCCGGGCAACTGCAGACAGGCGGCGATGAGCAGCGCCGCGAGGCCCGTACCGCCCACAGCCAGGATCCACAGCCGTACGCGCCGCGTCACCGGGCCTTGTCCTTCTTCCGCCCGCGTCGCCGGACCTTGCGGACCGACAGCAGCAACAGGAGCGGGGTCAGGGCGGAGCCCACGGCCAGCTGGGAGAGGGCCACGTCGGGGGCCTGCAGCACGGTGAACAGGACGGCCAGGGCCGTGCCGAGGACCGCGAGGACGAGGGCCTGGCGCTCGGGATCGCGCACCGCGACGGCCGCGGTGGCGCTGGCCGCCACCAACAGCAGCGTCACGACGATGAGCGGGTCATCCATGGCGGCTCCCCCCGAATCCGCCGGCCAGGGCCCGTGCCGCGATGAGGTTCCCGCCGATCAGCAAGGCGCCAGTGACCAGGAGCTTCACCATCGCGCGGCCCGGTCCGCCGGCCACGCACAGGGCGAGCACGACGACGGCACCGAACCCGGCGACCGCGTACGTGAGCCATGGAGCCTTCGGCGGGTCCTTCTCCAGATCCTCGGCGAGCAGCCGGGCGAAGACCAGGGTGCCGACCGGGCCGAGGAGGGCGAGGACCAGGGCGAGATCGACGTACGACGGCCGGTCGTAGCCCTGCGCGAGGAGCAGCAGGCTGGGGCAGGCCAACGACGTGGACAGGTTCTGCGCGACGATCCGGCGCCGCAGCGGCCCGGTGGCGACGCCCCACACCGTGGCGCCGAATCCCCCGGCGAGCGCGGCCGTCGCCGCGACGGTCCAGCCGTTCACCGCCTCCGCACCGCCCGCCGCGCACCGCCCGCCGCGACGGCGCCGACCAGCGCGGCGGCCACCCCCACGACGAGTTCCAGCGTGTCCACCGTGCTGATGAGGACCAGCCACAGCACCACGAGAGCGGCCCACCACGCGAGGAATTCGAGCGCGCCCCTGAGGGCGGCACGCAGGTTCATACGCCACCTCCGGGGCTCCTCTTTCTCCGCTTTGCCCAGAAATATCGGCTGCGCCATCCAAACATCGCCGTGCCCTGGCGAGGCGGCGGCGCGCGAATGGGCTGGTGCCCGGAGTGCCCTGCCGGCGCGAAGGGAAACCGGTCACGCAGCGGCGGGACGTCCGGGCCGTGCCCACTGTTCACGCGATCTGCTTCGGCGCGCGTGATCGGGCGGGAACTGGTGTGCTGGTACGGGGGGCCGTCGTTCTCGTTCCCGTTCCCGTTCCCGGAGGGATCCCGATGAGCACTTATCGAGCCGCACAGGTGGCCGCCGCCGGCAGTCCGTTCGAGATAGTCCAGCGTGAGGTGCCGCAACCGGGCCCCCGTCACGTACGAGTCGCCGTGGACGCCTGCGGAATCTGCCACAGCGACTCCGTCTTCGTCGACGCCCAGGTACCGGGCGTACGGTTCCCGCTGGTTCCCGGGCATGAGATCGCCGGGCACATCGAGGAACTCGGCGAGGACATGCAGGACAGAGGCTGGCGGGTGGGCGACCGGGTGGCGGTCGGCTGGTTCGGCGGCAGCTGCGGCCACTGCACGCCCTGCCGGCAGGGCGACTTCGTCGTGTGCCAGAACCTGAAGGTCCCCGGTTGGGCGTACGACGGCGGTTTCGCCGAGTCGGTGATCGCACCCGCCGACGCCCTCGCCCGGATCCCCGACGCGCTGGCGGCGCCCGATGCGGCACCTCTGGCCTGCGCGGGGGTGACCACCTTCAACGGACTGCGGCGCAGCTCCGCCCGGCCGGGCGATCTGGTCGCCATTCTCGGCATCGGCGGTCTGGGCCACCTCGGGGTGAAGTACGCGGCCGCGATGGGCTTCGAGACCGTGGCCATCGCCCGTGGAGCCGACAAGGCCGACTTCGCCAAGCAGCTCGGCGCGCACCACTACATCGACAGCACGGCGGACACCACTGTCGCGGACGCGTTGCAGTCCCTGGGCGGCGCCAAGGTCGTCCTGGCCACGGCCGCCAATTCCGACGCCATCACGGCGACCGTGGACGGGCTGTCCCACCGGGGCGAGCTGGTGGTCATCGGTGTGGACATGGAGCCGCTGGGGATCAGTCCGGTCCAGCTGCTCATGAGCGGCAGGATCGTCCGCGGGCACTCGTCCGGCACCGCACAGGACGTGCAGGACACCATGGCCTTCAGTGCCCTGCACGGGATCCGGCCGATGATCGAGACCGTGCCGCTGGACCAGGCCGATCAGGCGTACCGGAAGATGATGTCCGGCGCCGCCCGCTTCCGCATGGTGCTCACCAACGACTGACCGGGCCGGCGCCGCCCCGGTCGGCCACGTCTCACAACCGCGATCCCGAATCAACGCCCCCACAGGCCGTGCCGCTCGGCATCGAAGCCTCCATCGGGGGTAACCGCCCTTACCCAGAGGGCAGTTGAAACCGGGAGGATCGCATGGTCCGTACGGCGTTACGCACGCGTGCCGCGAAATCCGGGCGTCGGACGTCGGCGTCGCCGCGGAAGGCGAAGGAACTGCCGCTTCCCGTACGGCTGTTGGCCATGCTGTTCGCCTTCGTGGCCATGGTGGGCTTCGCCGCCGCGCTGGCCCGGCTGACGCTGGAGCCATCCCCGGCGTCGGAGGCGCTGGCCCACAGCAATCTCCACCCGGGCCGGTCGCTGCACGCCTACCTCTCCCAGCCGGAACTGCGCGACGCCGTCAAGCAGATCGGCGGGAACCTGTTGCTCGGGGTGCCCTTCGGGTTGCTGCTGCCCGTGCTGGCCCCAACGGCCCGGGGGATCCTGCGCGTTCTCGCGCTCACCGCCGCGGTCATGCTGCTCGTCGAGCTGGTCCAGGGCGCGCTCATCACCGGGCGCGCCTTCGACATCGACGATGTCATCCTCAACACGGCCGGGGCGCTGGTGGGTTATCTACTGCTCGGGCGCCGGCTCGGCCGGGCGGTACATCCGCGTGACCGTCATCGCACCCGTCGCACCCGTCGCACCCGTCGCGGCGATGCGAAGGCCTGACGCACGTCCTCGCCGTCCCTCGCATGCGTTGTCGCTGCCCCTCGCACGCGTTCTCGGCGAACTCGTCCCAGCACACAGAAGAGTTGGTCCGGACCAGACTCTTGACACCCCCTTACCTCACTTCTTAAATCAAGAGGCGAAGCATGCACCCCCCACCTCAGTCGGCCCACCCGTTTCCGGGGTCGCCGTACGGAAGAGAGAGTCATGGACTCCCCACGCCTGCTCCGCCGATGTCTCTTCGCCGCGCTGTCCGCCGCGCTCGTCGCGTCCGCCGCCGTCGCTCCCGTCCACGCGGGCCCCGCGACGACCGCGGCTGCCGCCGCCGTCACCTTCCAGGACAATTTCGACGGCCCCGCCGGTTCGGCCGTCGACTCGTCCAAGTGGCAGATCGAGACCGGCGACAACGTCAACAACCACGAGCGGCAGTACTACACGTCCGGCAACAAGAACGCGGCCCTGGACGGCCAGGGCCATCTGGTGATCAACGCCCGCAAGGAGAATCCGGCCAACTACCAGTGCTGGTACGGCACTTGCCAGTACACCTCGGCCCGGCTGAACACCTCCGGGAAGTTCACCACGACGTACGGCCATGTCGAGGCCCGGATGAAGATTCCGCGCGGGCAGGGCATGTGGCCCGCGTTCTGGATGCTCGGCACACCGGTCAACTGGCCGGACTCGGGCGAGATCGACGTCATGGAGAACGTCGGCTACGAGCCGTCGACCGTGCACGGCACGATCCACGGTCCCGGGTACTCCGGCTCGGGCGGCATAGGCGCCGCGTACTCCCTGCCGAACGGCCAGGCCTTCGCGGACGCCTTCCACACCTTCGCGGTGGACTGGGCGCCCGACTCGATCACCTGGTCGGTGGACGGCACGGTCTACCAGCGGCGTACGCCCGCCGATCTGGGCGGCAAGACGTGGGTGTTCAACAAGCCGTTCTTCCTGATCCTCAACCTCGCGGTCGGCGGTTACTGGCCGGGAGACCCCGACAGCTCCACCTCCTTCCCGCAGCAGCTCGTCGTGGACTCGGTGACGGTGACGACGAGCGACAGCTCCGGCGGCACCGGCGCTCCGATCAAAGGCCTCGCGGGCAAGTGCGTGGACGTGGCGGGGGCGAACTCAGCGAACGGCACCCCCGTACAGCTCTACGACTGCAACGGCACCGCCGCCCAGAACTGGACGGTGTCCTCGGACGGCACGATTCGCGCACTGGGCAAGTGCCTGGACGTCACCGACAACGGCACGGCGGACGGCTCCACCGTCCAGCTGTGGGACTGCACGGGCGGACCCAACCAGAAATGGGCCGTCAGCTCGGCCCACGACATCGTGAACCCCCAGGCAAACAAGTGTCTGGACGTCACGGGCAACAACTCGGCGAACGGCACGCGGCTGCAGATCTGGACGTGTACCGGCGCGGCCAACCAGAAGTGGACGGTGGGCTGAGAAGACCGCTCGGGCGGGCGAGCGGAGGGTCCGGCGGGGTTGACCCCGGCCGGACCCTCCGTGCTGAGCAGTCCTACGGTTCCTGACCGTCCGCCCGCGGCCCCCACCGCGGGCGGACGGAACCGGTCGGCCGGTGTCGGCCCGTCAGCAGCTCATCGCCCAGGTGTGCGAGTCGACGCCAGGGCGCTCCGCCCAGCCGTGGCCTCCCTCCCCTCTGCCGTCGTGGCGCATCCCGTCAGCGCTGGCGCTCCCAGTAGGGCCGGCACCGCCGGGCCCGTCGGCGTGATGGTGCGCAGCGCGCGAAGCAGTCGCACGCCTCAGCCGGCCTCGCAGCCCATCGTCGTATCGGCGACGCCGTCAAGACGGGCGCCCCAGGGCCAGTTGCCGGCCAGGTCGTGGGCGCGGATCAGCCGGTAGCAGCAGGTGTCGCGTCCCCAGTCGATGGCGTACACCGCGGTGTCGGCGTTGGACCGGAAAGAGGCGGCCTTGTCGTGGCGGAACTCCGGCACGTCCGTATAGCCGGGTGGTGTGTAGCACCGGGACGAGCCGTGCTGTCCAGCGGCGCTCCAGAAGCACACGTCTCCGGCCGGCGGCGCGCCGGCCGCGGTGGCTGGGGCGGTGCCCATGAGGGCGGTGGCGGCGGGCGGGCTGTTGCGGCAAGAGCGGCTGCGGGCACGGCGAAGCCACGGAACATGACGACTCCCGGCGGGAAAGGGGACGCCGGGGCGGTCGTGATCACCCGGCGAGATCAACGTGCCCTGGCGGGAGCGGGCACATGCGCGGTTCCCACCGAATGATGATCTTTGCTGGGGTGCGGGTGCGTTCGCGCCCCCGCAGCTCACACCGGTGCGAAATCCGCAGGTCCGCGCGCCCCCGAGCCGCCACTGGACGCCGTGCCGGCACCGGACGCTCGCGCGGCACGGCCGTACGTCGGCGTGTCACAGCCGGATGCCCTGGGCCCCTGCCCGGCGCTCCCCGGCCCACCCGAACCCTGCCCGGTATCAGCGCGGTTTCCAGGTGAGCTTGTCGCCGCCCACCCAGCGGACGACCTCCGGGTCGTCGAGGTCGTGGACGGTGATGCCGTAGGCCGCGGCGGTCTCCAGGACATCGGTGATCGCCTTGGCCTCGCCGACCACTTCGCCGTCGATCTCCATGATCCGGAACGGCGGCGTACCCGGCTGCACCCCGAGCACCATGATCCGTGGGTGGGAGATGTGGGGGCTCGCAATTTCGGTCATGAATAGAGCGTAGAGCGGTTACCCCGGGTCAGCCGTGGAGCGGTTGCAGCACCCCCGCCCCGGCGGCCCCACGTCCGGCCGGAGGGCCGGAATCGGCCTGTTCGCCCAGCCGGGTGAGCGGCCGGGGGACGCCCCTGCCTCAGAGCCCGCGGTCCGTTCGCCCTGCGGGCCCACGAGGCCTGGGCAACGGTGAACGGTGAAGGGAGCCGGAGCGAGCAGGCGCCGATGGACCCCGTCGAGGCCCTGGACCGGATCGCGTCCCCGCTGGAGCGGGACTAGGCGCCCACGCTCCCGGCCGGCTCGACTGGCAGATCCACGGCTGCGCCCGGGCCGAGGAGTGCCGGGTGCCCGCCGAGCGAGTGATCACCACATGGACCGCGGAGGAGCTCCTGACCTGGGCCGTGGACCGGGAGGCTCCGGCACGTGTGACAACCCGCTGACGTGGTCCCGCCTGATCTGATTTATTCGGCCCAGGACATCTCGTGGGTACGTGGAGAGGCGAAGACGTGAGTGAGAGCCAGGGGCCGGTGGGCGGTTCGTCGAGGGTGAATACCGGCGTGGCGCACAATGCCCGGGTCTGGAACTACTGGATCGGCGGCAAGGACAACTACCGGGTCGACCAGGCCGTCGGTGACCAGGTCGCGGCGATGTTTCCGGTGATCCGGGACGTGGCCCGGGCCGACCGCGCTTTCCTCAGCCGCGCGGTCGGGTATCTGGCCGCCGACTGCGGGGTGCGGCAGTTCCTGGACATCGGCACCGGGCTGCCGACCTTGGACAACACCCATGAGATCGCCCAGCGGATCGCGCCCGAGTCGAGGATCGTCTACGTCGACAACGACCCCATCGTGCTCGTCCACGCCCGTAGCCTGCTGACCAGCGCACCCGAGGGAACGACCGACTACATCGACGCCGATGTCCACCACCCTGACGGCATCGTCGAGGGTGCCACCGCGACCCTCGACCTCAGCGAGCCCGTCGCGGTCATGATGCTGGGCATCCTGAACTTCGTCCTCGACACCGAGCAGGCACAGGACATCGTCGGCCGGATCATGGCCGCGGTCCCCTCCGGCAGCTATCTCGCCCTCACCCACCCCACCACCGACCCCGACCTGGGCGGCGAGGGCAACATCGACGCCATGAAGTTCTGGAACGAGAACGCCACCCCGCCGATCACCGCCCGCAGCCGCGCGGAGATCACGGCGTTCTTCGACGGCCTGGAGCCGGTCGCGCCCGGAATCGTCTCGTGCTCGCGGTGGCGCGCCGGGTCCGGCTCCCCCGTGGCCGTCCCGCAGTTCGGCGCGGTGGCCAGAAAGCCCTGACCGGCGTGGCCCGTCGGGGCGCGGAGTTCCCGGCGGCGCCCCGTCTCCGCGAGGCCGTGACGCACGTCACCGCGCAAGCCGCCCCTTCCAGGGAACACTCCCCGGTAGTTACCCGTTGAACGATCCGTGGGTGCGGATGGGACAGTGTCCCCGGGCCTCACCTTTGCCCACAGGGACGATCGTTCGGCTGAAGCCCTGTGGAGCCTTTCGCCGAGAGGCGACCGCCATGCGTGCCCACCACAGGCGGCCCCGACCGAGATTCCCCCGTCCGGTCGGGGTCTTTTTCTTTGCCCGGGGGCGGCACCACGGCGTCCGCTTGACTTCGAGTCCGCTCCAATTCGTAGCGTGCGACGCATGACCACTGCACAGCACAAGATCGGCTCGGGCTTCGGTGCCCGGAGCACCGCCGACGACGTCCTCGAGGGAATCGATCTCTCCGGAAAGCTCGCGATCGTCACGGGCGGCTACTCGGGCCTCGGCCTGGAGACCACCCGCTCGCTCACCAAGGCGGGCGCCCGAGTCGTCGTCCCCGCCCGGCGCCCGGCCGTTGCCCGCGAGGCGCTGGACGGCATCGAGGGGGTCGAGACCGACGAGCTCGACCTCGGCGACCTGGAGAGCGTGCGCGCCTTCGCCGAACGGTTCCTCGCCTCGGACCGTGTCGTCGACATGGTGATCAACAACGCCGGGATCATGGCGTGCCCGGAGACGCGGGTCGGGCCCGGCTGGGAGGCCCAGTTCGCGACCAACCACCTCGGTCACTACGCCCTCGTCAACCGGCTCTGGCCCGCGATCCAGCCGGGCGGAGCGCGGGTCGTGTCCGTGTCGTCCACCGGTCACCACGCCTCCGGCATCCGCTGGGACGACGTGCACTGGCGGCACGGCTACGACAAGTGGGAGGCGTACGGGCAGGCGAAGACGGCGAACGTGCTGTTCGCCGTGCAACTCGACAAGCTCGGCCGCGAGTCCGGCGTACGGGCCTTCTCGCTCCACCCCGGTGGCATCCTCACTCCGCTGCAGCGGCACCTCCCCAAGGAGGAGATGGTCGAGCGCGGCTGGATCGACGAGAACGGCACCCTGCTGCACCCCGAGATCTTCAAGGCACCCGAGCAGGGCGCGGCCACCCAGGTGTGGGCCGCGACCTCGCCGCAGCTGGCCGGCATGGGCGGCGTGTACTGCGAGGACTGCGACATCGCCGAGCCCGCTCCTGAGGACGCGGAGATGCGATTCGGCGTACGGGACTACGCGGTCGACCCGGAGCAGGCCGCGCGGCTGTGGGAGCTGTCGGCGGAGCTGACCGGGGTCAACGCGTTCGCGTGACCTTGGCGAGACGCCAGGCCTGACCTCCGCGGCACGCCGGGCCTGACCTCCGCGGGACTTCAGGCCCGGCGTTCACGGGACCTCGTGCGCGGGCCATGAACTCGCGCAGGTCCGCGGTGAGTTGCTCGGCGTGCGTGGCGAACAGGCCGTGGCCGGCTTTCGCGTAGACCTTGAGCGTGCTGTCGGGCAGCAGCTCCGCCGCTCGGCGACCGGTCAGGTCCAGGGGCGCCGACGCGTCGTGCGTACCGTGGACGACGAGGACCGGCAGGTCGAGCTTGGTCAGCTCGGGGGCCACGTTCAGGGTGACCACGAGGTCGCCCAGGGCCGCCCCGGCCCGTGCGGTCGCTCCGTGGCAGCGGTTGACCATCGACTGCACATACGCCTCGGAGAGGTCGTTCCCTGGGAGGTCGAGCGCGAAGAACGCGCGGGCGCCGTCCGCGAAGAACGCGGCCCGGTCGCGTCGGAACGTCTCATTGCCGGCCTCGATGAGCGCCGGGTCCACGCCTGCGGGGTGATCCGCGGACCGCGCGGGCCCCGGCGCCATGCCCGCGACCAGCGCCACCCGGGCCACCCGCTCGACACCGTGCCGAGTCAGGCAGCGCACGATTTCGGCGGTGCCCAGGGAGTGCCCAACCAGCGTCACCTCCTGCAGGTCGAGATGGCGCAGCAGCCCGTCCAGATCGTCGGCGAGGCTGTCCAGATCGAAGCCGCCCCACACGTCGTCGGACCGGCCGTGCCCGCGCCGGTCGAGCCCGACACACCGGTACCCGGCGTCGGCGAGGGGCAGCATCTGGTACTCCCACATCTCCGTACCGAAGTAGCTGCTGTTGACGAACACGACCACCTGTCCGTCGGCGGGACCGTAGTCGACGAAGTGCAGCCGGGCGCCATCGACGGGGCTCTCGAAAAAGGGCATGGAAATCCTCCCTGAATCCGGTGACGGGCGTGTCGATCGGGTACGCCCTTCATGGTTCCGGGAGGCCGCCGGCGCGTCGATTACCTCACAGGTCATGCTCCGCCCGCTCCGGCGCCCTGTTGCCTGCGCTCCACCCGCTCACGCTGCGGAACCACCGTGTACTTCGGGTCCTCGGCCGAGGCGATCCCGGCGGCGAAGACGCCGAAGCGGGTGCAGGCGGAGCCCGTGAGCAGGGCGAGGCCGGACAGCGCCGCGGCGGAGCGGCAGCGGCCGCCGAGGGCGCCGGCCACGGTGAGGGCTCGGGCCGTGCGCAGCAGCACACCTGCCCTGCCCTCCCGGTAGGTCTCCGCGACGAGCCCGAGGCGCCGTTCCGCGGCCTCGGTGACCGCGGTCTCGGCGAGCGCGGCCAGCCCGCCGGCCCAGCGGGCGGGGGCGTTCTCGGAGGTCAGGCCGACCACCAGGGCCATGCCCGCGGCGGCGGCCGTCGCCGATGCGGCGAACAGGTGGGGCAGTTCGCGGTGGACGCCGTGCCACGCGGGCACTGCCGTGTCCGCCGCCAGCACTCCGGTGTACGCCGCAACGGCTGGTCCGAGGAGCGCGGCGGCGCCGGTCGCGGCCGCGCCGACGCGCGGCAGCCGACCCGTCACCGCGCCGGCCGCGGCCGCTCCCGCCGCGGGCCCGTACAGGGACAGCAGCCAGGATCCGACGCTCATCGGAGAGGTGGGCTTGAAGACCCGGAGCATGTTCGCGAAGCGGTCGGGTCGTCCCAGGTCGTTGATGAGCGCGGCGGCGGAGAGCGAGACGGCCACGAGCGAGCACACCTTCATCGCGGTCGCGGTGGTCGTACGCCCGGTCAGGTGGGCACCCGCCGCGAGCACCGACCCGGCGCCGGCGAGCCCGCCGAGGAAGAAGTATCCGGCGATGTCCCGGGCGGCCCAGGCGGGCGCCTTGATGACGGGCCGGCCGTAATACGACTCGAACTCCGCCCGCGGAACCATGAGTTGCTCCCCGCGACCGCGGCGTCCGCGGCCACTCCCCCGCCCACGTCGCGGGGGTTCCTGCGGGCTCGCGCTCCTGGAGCTGGTCATCGGCGCCCCTTCCCGGCCAGGGCGAACGACAGAGCCACACCGCCCAGCAGGGACAGGGCGGCCGCGCCCGCGTGCTTCCACATGGTGGGCAGGTCACGGGTGGTGACGACGGGGTCCGGGGGCAGCGCGAGTACGTCAGCGGTGTTCCGCGAAACCACCCACCCGGGATCAGTGGGCCTCCGCCAACCTGAAGTTGCAGGTCAAAGGGCTGGTGTGGCCGGTGCTCGGGGTGCTCGCGCTGGTCGTGCGCGGCAGTCTGCGGAGTAGATCATTTGACGGCGGGGGCGGGCTGTGGGTGGCCAGTTCACAGATTCCCTACGTGCGGCCGCATAAGGGGGTGACTGTGCGTGATCACCGGGTTGACGGTCGTCCTCCGTTGTGTGCTCAAGCTGCTGACGGGCTCCAGGGCGGGGGTCCGGTCGCCGTGGCTGACGGACCCCCGCTCGACGCTGACCGCTTACTGCGGCTGTGTTGCGATCTGGATCAGGTTGCCGCAGGTGTCGTCGAAGACTGCGGTGGTGACAGGACCCATCGCCAGGGGCTCCTGGGTGAAGCGAACGCCGAGGGCGTGCAGGCGCTCATACTCCGCCTCTACGTCGGTGACGGCGAACTGGGCGAGCGGGATGCCGTCCTTGACGAGCGCGTCGCGGTAGGGCTTGACGGCCGGGTGGCCGGCGGGCTCCAGGAGGAGTTCGGTGCCGTCGGGCTCGTCGGGCGCGACAACGGTCAGCCACCGGGTCTCCTCGCCCAGTGGGACGTCGTGCTTCTTCACGAAGCCGAGGATCTCGGTGTAGAAGTGCTCGGCCTTCGCCTGGTCGTCGACGAAGACGCTGGTCAGATGGATCTTCATGGAGTGCTCTTCTCCGGTCCGGATGGGGCGGGCATGGGCCATCGCTCGGCTATCTGCCGCAGCGGGGCTGTGTTCAGGTCGTGGAACTTGTAACGGCCCTCCCGTCTGGTCCCGACGAGCCCGGCGGCCTCCAGCAGGGCGAGGTGCTGGGAGACCGCCTGACGCGAGATGCCGAGCCGGTGCTTCATGCTCAGTCGCGAGCAGATCTCGAACAGCGTCTGTCCGGACTTCTCCGTGAGCTCGTCGAGGATGATGCGGCGGGTGGGGTCGGCCAGAGCTTTGAAAAGGTCGTCGGCCACGACCACAGGATAGGCAAGTGTCTACTTGCCTATCAAGTCGAGGGCGGCGGTCTGCGGGGTAGATCGTCTGTCAGCGGTTGACTTCGAGGTTCGTCAAGACAAGTAAGGCGCGCAGGAGGCGGGTCGCTTGGACGGGGTCGGTGCGGAGTTTGGTGAGGGTCCGCCAGTTCTTGAGGTGGGCGAAGCCGTGCTCGACCGGTGCCCGTCCGACGGCGAGGACGCGGTTGGCTTCCTTCTGGCCGGGTGTGAGCTTGTGGGTGCGGCTGGCGTGGAAGCCTGTGACGATCACAGGGGCGCGTACGTCGTTGTCCAGGCCGCGGAAGCCGAGGTCCGCGAGGGCACCAAGGCCGGCGGCGCGTAGGTGGGCCAGGATGTGATCGTGGCGGGCGGCGGTGTTGTCGTGGGTGCGGCCGGGCCGGGCTGCGGAGATCCAGATCAGGCGGCCCTTCTCATCGGTCAGGGCGAGGAAGTGCAGGCCATGACTGCGGTGCTTCCCGGAGTAGTTCCGCCGGTTTGCCCTTCCGGTGCGGCGCTGGGTGGGGATGAAGGTGCCGTCGATCAGGACCACCTCCCTGCCCTGCTTGGCGACCTTCCTCAGAGCGCGGTCCAGGCGCGGTGCCTGAGCGGCGAGCAGGGTGATCAGTTCGTCGCGCCAGCGGCGGACGGTGGACTCGGACACGTTGTTGCCGCTGGCCATGTCGGCCAGGCGCTGGTCGTGACGCAGCACGGCCAGGACGATTACCGCGATCCGTCCGGGCGGCAGGATCCGCCACCTGGAACGGATCGCCTTCAGGCGGCGACGCAGCAGGCCGGCGAGGTGGTTGACGGTCCGCGTGGACAGCGGCAGACGGCACCGGTAGACAAGCGGGCAGGTGTCCTCGGCGCGTTCTTTGGTTTTCGTCACACAAATCCAACGGCCGCCGGGGGCACCGTGGTTACGCCCGCGGCACACCACTCTGGGCGACAGCGTCTCCGGTCACAGGCAGGTGGTGAACTTGCCGTCGGGAAGTTTGCACAGCCAGCCGCGATCAACAAGTCTGACCAGCCTCCCGCGCAGCGGTTCAAGCTTGGCCCGTACGGCAACGTCGACTCCCAGCATCTCGCCGACCTGCCGGGTCATGACCGGCCCGGCGGCCTGCCGCACAGCGCCAAGAATGCGCTGGTAATCCGGCGGGAGCGTGGTCCTCTCCAGGTCCGGCGTGCGGTGCGGGATCAGCATCACCGCCCGGCCGCCCACCTGCCCTGGCGCCGGCGCGACCGAGGTGCGTTCGTCGGCGAGCTGTTCGCTCACCCTCTCAAGGACCCGCTCGGCGACGGCGAGCTCGTCCCGTTCGGCCCGCACCTCCGCCAGCTGCTTGGCCAGCTGTTCTTCGAGTTCGTCCAGTTCCGCGCGCCGCGCGGTGATCCGCTCCAGCAGCTCGGGATCCATGCACCGGATCGTAGATGGCCGCCTGGCCCCAGCGAGCAGGAACCAGCGAACCGTCCGGCTCTGTCAAATGATCTACTTCGCAGACTGCCGCGCACGACCAGCGCGAGCATCCCGAGCACCGGCCACACCAGCCCTTTGACCTGCGACTTCAAGTTGGCGGAGGCTCAGTGCGGAGCGCGCTCCTCCAAGGCCGTACGCCAGGCGGGGGACCGGCCCTCTTGTACGGGCTCGGCGCGTCGGCCGCCCCGCGCGAAGAAGTCGGCGAGGGGAAGGATCGCGGCACCGACCGTGACCGCGTCCGGGCCGAGCTTGCCGAGGTCGATGGAGACGCGCTCGGCGGGGTAGCGCAGGGCGTACGAGGTCGCGTACCGGCGTACGGCGGGCAGGAAGCGGGTTCCCAGCTGGAGGCCCGCCCAGCCGCCGATGAGGATCCGCTCGGGCTGGAAGAGATTGATCAGGTCGGACAGGCCGGCGCCCAGGTACTCGGCGGTCTCCTCCAGGACGGCGAGCGCCACCGGGTCGGGCTCCTCGTCGCCGGCGGGGTAGGCCGCGGCGAGCATCGCGGTGAGCGCGGTCTCCTCGTCGGTGCCCTCCGGGGGGCGTCCGCCCTCCTCGCGCCAGCGGTCCAGGAGCGCCTCCGCGCCCGCGTACGCCTCCAGGCAGCCCAGGGCGCCGCAGCGGCAGCGGCGCCCCCTGACCCGTACGGTCAGGTGCCCCCATTCCACGGACCGGCCGTTCTCCACCTCTTCCGTGACGAGGCAGGCGCCGACGCCCGAGCCGAAGAGGACGACGACCGCGTTGCGGGCGCCGCGTCCCGCGCCGAACCACATCTCGGCCTGGCCCAGGGTCCGGGCGCCGTTGTCCGCGAAGTACGGGACGGTGTCGGGGAGTTCGCAGGTGGAGCGGAGCAGGGATTCGAGCGGGACCGCGTCCCAGCCGATCGTCTGGCCGTGCACCACCGCACCGCGCTCCGGGGTGCGGGCCACGATGCCGGGGACGCCGATGCCGACGCCGAGGAGTTGCTCCGGGGCGATCTCCGCCTCGGCGAGGACCTCCGCGATGCCGTCGCGGATGTGGCCGACGATGAGCTCGACGTCATACTCCTGGCGCTTCAGGGGCCGGTCGGCCTCGAATCCCTGACGCTCCAACGGCCGTTCGGTGCGGGCGAGTTCGGTGAGGGTGAGGTCGAAGAGCTCGACGCGGACGCGGGTTTCGCCGACGTCCACGCCGATCATGTGGCCGCTGCCGGGTGCGACGCGCAGCAGGGTGCGCGGGCGGCCGCCGTCGGAGTCGACGCTGCCCGCCTCCTCGACCAGTCCGTCGGCGACGAGTTCGGCGACCACGTTGCTGATGGAACCGGAACTCAGTCCGGTGGCCGGGCCCAGTTCGTAGCGGCTCATCGGCCCGTCGAAATACAACCGTTGCAGTACGGCGGTGCGATTGCCCCGCCGCAGGTCACGCACTGTCCGCCCGTTCCGCCCCGCCATGAGATTCCCTTCCGGCCTGCCCGACCTGCAAGATACCCCTGCGCGATCCCTTGACGCGACTTTCTTCCGGGTCTTAACTCACGTCCTAAATTAAGCCATGAGGGTCGTTCGGGAAGTGAACACACTCCCGTGCGGCTCTCCTCTGGAAAGGGACGCCTGAGCCATGCGCAGAATCCGAGCCGCGGCCGCCGGTGCGGTCACCGTATCCATGCTGACCGCCGTGACCGCCTGTGGTGGCGGCTCGTCGACGGGGGGCGGGTCCAACGACTCGCCGAAGACGCTCACGTACTGGGCCTCGAACCAGGGCGCCACCATCGAGGTCGACAAGAAGGTCCTCCAGCCCGAACTCGACAAGTTCGAGAAGCAGACCGGGGTCAAGGTGAAGCTGGAGGTCGTGCCCTGGTCGGATCTGCTCAACCGGATCCTCACCGCCACCACCTCGGGTCAGGGCCCCGACGTCCTGAACATCGGCAACACCTGGAGCGCCTCCCTGCAGGCCACCGGGGCGCTGCTGCCGTGGGACGCGAAGAACTTCGACAAGATCGGGGGCAAGGACCGCTTCGTCGACTCGGCCCTCGGCTCGACGGGCGCGCAGGGCAAGGACCCGGCCGCGGTGCCGCTGTACTCGATGGCGTACGCGCTCTACTACAACAAGAAGATGTTCGCCGACGCGGGCATCGCGAATCCGCCCGCCACCTGGGACGAGCTGATCGCCGACGGCAAGAAGCTCTCCAAGGGCGGCAAGTGGGGCCTGGGCGCCGAGGGCTCGAACCCGTCCGAGAACATCCACCACGCCTTCGTCTTCGCCAAGCAGCACGGCGCCGACTTCTTCACCGCCGACGGCAAGCCCGACTTCACCAATGACGGTGTCGTCACCGCGGTCAAGCAGTACGTCGACCTGATGGCCAAGGACAAGATCATCGCCCCGGGCAACGCCGAGTACGCGCAGAACCAGTCGGTGAGCGACTTCGCCAAGGGCAAGAACGCGATGCTGCTGTGGCAGTCCGCGTCCGCCAACCTCACGTCGCAGGGCATGAGCGCGGACGCGTACGGCATCGCTCCGGTGCCCGTGCAGTCCGGCACCCCCGGCACCGGCACGAACGTCAACTCGATGGTCGCGGGCATCAACCTGGCGGTCTTCAAGAACACCGACAACCTCGACGGTGCCACGAAGTTCGTGAAATTCATGACCAGCGACGGCGAGCAGAAGATCCTCAACACGGCGTACAGCTCGATTCCGCCGGTCAAGGCCGCTCAGGCGGACACCACGTTCAACACCGCGGCGAACGCGGTCCTCAAGGACACCCTCGCCAACAGCGCCGCCGCACTTCCGCAGGTCGCCGACGAGTCCCAGTTCGAGATGGCGGTCGGTACCGCCGTCAAGGACCTGTTCGCCGACGCCGCCGCCGGACGCGCGGTGACCACGGCGTCGGTGAAGGCCAAGCTCGAGAAAGCCCAGCAGCAGATGCCGAAGAAGTGAGCGCGAGCACCGACATGACCACCACGACCGCCTCCGCCGAATCCGGCGAGCGGACGGTGCGCAAGGACTCTCCCGGTGCGGCGCGCGGCCCGCGCCGCACCGGGCGGATCAAGCGCATCGGACTGCCTTACCTGCTGCTTCTGCCCGCCCTGGTCCTCGAACTCCTGGTCCACCTGGTGCCGATGGTGATCGGCATCGTGATGAGCTTCAAGGAACTCACACAGTTCTACATCCGCGACTGGGGCACCGCGCCCTGGTCCGGCCTCGACAACTACAGGGTGTCGGTGGACTTCGACGCGCCCGTCGGCGAGGCGTTGCTCCACTCGTTCCTCGTCACCGTCGGCTTCACGCTGCTGTCGGTCGGCCTGTGCTGGCTGATCGGCACGGCGGCCGCGATCTACATGCAGGACACCTTCCGCGGCCGGGGCCTGCTGCGCGCCCTGTTTCTCGTCCCGTACGCGCTGCCCGTGTACGCGGCCGTCATCACCTGGGTGTTCATGTTCCAGCACGACAACGGCCTGGTGAACCACGTCCTGCACGACCAGCTGCACCTCAGCGACAAGCCGTCCTTCTGGCTGATCGGCGACAACAGCTTCTACGCGCTGCTCACGGTCTCGGTGTGGAAGGGCTGGCCGTTCGCCTTCCTCATCGTCATGGCCGGACTGCAGAACATCCCGGGCGAGCTGTACGAGGCGGCCGCCCTCGACGGGGCCGGCATGTGGCAGCAGATCCGCCGTATCACCCTGCCGTCGCTACGCCCGGTCAACCAGGTGCTGATCCTGGTGCTGTTCCTGTGGACGTTCAACGACTTCAACACGCCGTACGTCCTGTTCGGCAAGACGGCTCCCGAGGCCGCGGACCTCATCTCGGTCCACATCTATCAGGCGTCGTTCGTCACCTGGAACTTCGGCACCGGGTCGGCCATGTCCGTACTCCTGCTGCTCTTCCTGCTGCTCGTGACGGGCGTGTACCTCGTGCTCACCTCACGCGGACGGAGGACCGCCGATGTCTAGGTCCCCGATGGCCCCGCCGCGCTCCTTCCTCTGGTCCCGGCGGATCTTCCTCACGCTGCTCACCGGCTTCGTCCTGGTGCCCGTCTACGTCATGGTCTCCAGCTCTCTGAAGCCGCTCGCGGACGTCACGGGGAAGTTCCGCTGGCTGCCGAGCAGCCTGACCCTCCGCCCGTACATCGACATCTGGTCGACGATCCCGCTCGCCCGGTACTTCGTGAACTCGCTGATCGTGGCGGGCGCGGCGACGGTCTGCTCGGTGGTGATCGCGGTCTTCTCCGCGTACGCCGTCAGCCGCTACACCTTCCGCGGCAAGCGTGTCTTCACGGTCACCGTGCTGTCCACGCAGATGTTCCCCGGCATCCTCTTCCTGCTGCCGCTGTTCCTCATCTACGTCAACATCGGCAACGCCACCGGCATCGCCCTGTTCGGGTCGCGCGGCGGACTGATCCTGACGTATCTCACCTTCTCGCTGCCGTTCTCGATCTGGATGCTGATCGGGTACTTCGACTCGGTGCCGCGCGACCTGGACGAAGCGGCGCTGGTGGACGGCTGCGGGCCGCTCGGCGCGCTGTTCCGGGTCGTCGTTCCGGCCGCGATCCCCGGCATCGTCGCGGTCGCCGTCTACGCCTTCATGACCGCCTGGGGCGAGGTGCTGTTCGCGTCGGTGATGACCAACGACACCACACGCACGCTCGCCGTCGGGCTCCAGGGCTATTCCACGCTCAACAACGTGTACTGGAACCAGATCATGGCCGCCTCGCTCGTCGTCAGCGTTCCGGTGGTCGCGGGCTTCCTGCTCCTGCAGCGCTATCTCGTCGCCGGGCTGACGGCGGGAGCCGTCAAGTGACCGACTCTCCTCTTCCCGAAGGGACTTCCGTGACCATCGACCTTGCCGCACTCCCCGAGGACTTCCTGTGGGGCACGGCCACGTCGGCCTATCAGATCGAGGGCGCCGTCGCCGAGGACGGCCGCTCCCCCTCCATCTGGGACACGTTCTCGCACACCCCCGGCAAGATCGACAACGGCGACGACGGGGACCTCGCCTGCGACCACTACCACCGCTGGCGCGAGGACATCGCGCTGATGCGCCAACTCGGCACCAACGCCTACCGGTTGTCGGTCGCCTGGCCGCGCGTGGTGCCGGGCGGCGACGGCCCGGTCAACGCCAAGGGGCTCGACTTCTACGACGGGCTGATCGACGCGCTGCTGGAGGCGGGCATCACGCCGTCCGTCACCCTCTACCACTGGGATCTGCCGCAGGTGCTCCAGGACCGGGGCGGCTGGACGGTCCGCGAGACGGCGCACCACTTCGCCTCCTACGCGGCGGTCGTCGCGGAGCGGCTGGGTGACCGCGTCCAGCACTGGACCACGCTCAACGAGCCGCTGTGCTCGGCCTGGATCGGCCATCTGGAGGGCCGGATGGCCCCGGGCCTGACCGACCTCACGGCCGCGGTCCGCGCCTCCTACCATCTGCTTCTGGGGCACGGCCTGGCCACCCAGGCGGTCCGCGCCGCGGTGCCCGGCGCCCAGGTCGGCATCGTCAACAACCTGTCCAGCGTGGAGGCCGCCACCGACCGCCTCGAGGACGTCGCGGCCGCCCACCGCCTGGACGGACACACCAACCGCTGGTGGCTCGACCCGGTCCACGGCCGCGGCTTCCCTGCCGACATGCGCGAGGTGTACGGGATCGAACTCCCCGAACTCCCGGGCGACTTGGAGACCATGGCTCAGCCCTTGGACTGGCTGGGTCTCAACTACTACTTCCCGTCCACGGTCGCCGACGACCCCACCGGGCCGGCCCCGCGCGTGCGCACGGTCCGCCGTCTCGGCGTGCCCCGCACCGGCATGGACTGGGAGGTCGGCGCCGACGGTATCGAGCGCCTCCTGATGCGCCTGACCGACGACTACGGAGCCCGCAAGCTGTACGTCACGGAGAACGGCTCCGCCTACCCCGACGTCGTACGTCCCGACGGGACCGTCGACGACCCCGAGCGCACCAAGTATCTGGAACAGCACCTCGCGGCCTGCGCATCGGCGGTCCGCAAGGGCGTTCCGCTCGCCGGCTACTTCGCCTGGTCGCTGCTCGACAACTTCGAATGGGCGTACGGCTACGACAAGCGCTTCGGACTCGTGCACGTCGACTACACGACGCAGAAGCGCACGATCAAGGGCAGCGGGCACCGGTACGCGGACATCATCCGGGCCCATGGCGGGCGGGGGCGCAGCGCGGCATAGGTCCTGCCGCGAGGCAGACGGGAATGTGACGACAGGACCTAGCGGAGTTCGTCGAGGGCGGCGAGCAGTTCCGGGGCCACCGCCTCGCGCACCCAGGCGAGTCGTTCGGCGCTGGACGCGCGGGGCACGGTCTCGACGAGCATGATCAGGTAGAGGTAGCTGCGGTAGAGGGCGAGGCGTTGCCGGGCCGAGGGATCGAACTCGGCTCGACCGCCCGCCTCCTGATAGCCAGTCAGGAAGTCCCTGTCCTGCTTGATGTCGGCGAGCAGTGCCAGCGAGACGAAGTCGGCCAGCGGGTCGCCCCAGAACATGCGCTCGCCGTCGATCAGACCCCCGATCCGGGGCGCCGTGCCGTCCGGCCGCTCCACCAGGATGTTGCCCTGCCACAGGTCGAAGTGGACGAGGCGGGGGACGGTGACCTCGTCCAGGGCGTCGTACGCGGTCTTCGCCGTGCGGGCCACCTCGTCCACGGGGCGGGGCAGCCAGGCGTCATGGCGTCGAGCGTCGCCCAGGACGGCGTCGTACATGGTGGTGAAGGCGGTCCGCCAGTCGGGAGCGAGGGGGCCGAGGGCTCCGGAGGGGTAGCCGAAGCCCGGGCCGGTCACACTGTGGAGACGGGCCACCAGGTGACCCAACTCGATGCGCAGGACCGCCTGTTCACCGGGTTCCAGGTCACCCCACGGTGTGCCCGGGCAGTGGGTCATCAGGAGCTGGCGCTCCCCGGCCGTGACCACTTCGGGCGCGGGTACGCCGACCGTCGCGGCCGCCCGGTAGAACTCCGCCTCCGACCGGAGGAGTCCTCGCTCGTGGCTCAGACCGGGAGCGGTGGCCGGGGGAGGGATCTTCAGCACGTACCGGGTGCCGTCGGCGAGTCGTAGTTCCTCGACCGTGTTGTACGTCCCGCCCGACAGGGACCGGCAGTCGACGAGACTGTCGGGCGGCAGTCGCGCCGTGTCGAGAACCCGCCGAGCCCGCTCCCAGCTGTCCACCGCAGCCCCCCTGTCGCTTGTGGGCCCACTCTGCCAGGTGGACCCACAAGCACGTACTCCTTATCCGGGCGCAGGCGTCCTCATCCGGCGGCGTAGACGTCCTCGACGTAACGTCCCGACGCGATCAGGTCGTTCAGCCGGCGCTCGGAGTCGCCGCCCGGGGTACGGTCCGCGTGCAGCGCCCGGAAGGCCTCGCGGACACCGGGTGCCATGCGGGAGCGGCCGGGGCCGGTGGCGGAGATGTCGATCAGGGAGGTCGTGGAGACTTCCCACGGTGTGACGGGGCTTCTCTGCGGCTTGACTGGGCTTCTCTGCGGTCTGACGGAGGTTCTCTGCGGATCGGCTGGAGGCCGACCATCCGTTCCTGCTCGGCGGCGGCGTCTTCGCTCCAGACGTGATCGAGAGCTGGATCGCCTTCAAGCACGAGCACGAGATCGACCGATGCGGCTGCGCCCGCACCCGTACGAGTTCGCCCCTGCTTCGACGTCTGACCACTGTGTGGTCGAGGGTGTTCCGGGCGGTTGCAACCGCCCGGAACACTCACGACGCCAGAACAGCAGCGGGCTTACCTGGCGAGTTCGGCCGGTTCGTCCAGCCGCGTCAGCTTCCGCGGGTTTGCCATCGCGTGGATCCGGGCGACTTTCCCGTTCTCCACCACGAGGCTCACCGCGGCCAGTCGGCCGTCGATCTCGATCCGGCCCGCAGGCGCGCCGTTGAGCCACACGGCCGACACCACCCGGCCTGGGCGAGCGAGCATCTTCGCCACGAGTTCGGCCCCGTGGACCGGAGCCGGAGCGGCGGCCGAAAGCCCGCCACCGTCGGCGATCAGGACCACGTCCGGCGCCATGACGTCCAGCAGTTCCTGCAACTGGCCGGTGCGCAGCGCGGCCAGGAACCGCTCCACCACGGCCTGCTGCTCCGACCGGCACACCTGCACCCGCGGCCGCCGAGCCGCCACATGCTCGCGTGCCCGCCGCGCGATCTGCCGCACCGTGGCCGCGGACTTGCCAACGGCCCCGGCGATCTCGCCGTAGGGCATCTCGAAGACCTCGCGGAGCACGAACACCGCCCGCTCCGCCGGCCCGAGCGTTTCCAGCACGGTCAGCATCGCGATCGAGACGCTCTCCGCGAGTTCGACGTCCTCGGCGACATCAGGGCTGGTCAGCAGCGGTTCCGGCAGCCACTCGCCGACGTACTCCTCGCGGCGGCGCGACAACGTCCGCAGGCGGTTGAGCGCCTGCCGTGTGACGACCCGGATGAGGTACACCCGTGGGTCACGCACCTGCGCACGGTCGACGCCGGCCCACCGCAGCCAGGACTCCTGCACCACGTCCTCCGCGTCGGCCGCCGAGCCGAGCATCTCGTAGGCGACCGTGAACAGCAGGCTGCGATGGGCGACGAACGGGTCCTCGGTCATGCCGTCGACGCTACGCCGGACTTCTCAGGACGCGCGGCCAGCGGAATCTCGCAGGCATCGGAGTAGCCCTGCGACGTGATCCCGTGTGCCGTATTGCACCTGGTCGCCATGTTGGCGAAGCCGATGAACACGGTGAGTTCGACCAGCGCCGCGGGGCCGAGCCGGTCGAGCAGACGCTTCGACAGCTCGTCGGTGACGGTCGGCGGCGTGTTCGTCATGGCCTCGGCGTACTCGAGAACGTCGCGCTCCAGCGGCGTGAACACCTCCGACTGCCGCCAGCGCGGCACCTGGCTCGCCTTGGCCAAGTCCAGGTTCTGGTTCAGCGCGTGGAAGTAGTTGATATCGAGGCACCAGCTGCAGCCGACCTGTGCCGCGACGGCCATGTGCGCGAACGTCTTGAGGCTCGCGTCGGCCGCGTCCCACTGGCCCACCTTGGCCGAGAACTCCTGGTTGGCCTCGGCGAGCTTGGGGTTGTTCCACTGCACCTCGACGGGCTCGGGCACGGCACCGAGCTGCTTGATCATGTTTTCGCGGAGCTCGGCGCTGAGCTCGGCCTTCGGGACGCGAAGCGTCATGGTGTTCTCCTTGTACGTGTGCCTGTTTGGCCGTTGGGCATGAAGACACCGCCGGGCTCGCGCATGTGACAATCACCCTCGCCACCGCGCACGGATCATCAGCGAGCACAGGCCCGCGGCCTCTCTCGGACGACACTCACGCCACCTGGTTGAGGTCGAAAACAGCCTCTGATCTGGGTCTATCTTGATTGCGCTACTTGATGGGCGGCGTGGGAGGAAGGCGCGGGTGGACCTGACGCGGGCGGATGCCGTGGTGTGGCGGAATCGGGCGCTGTTGTTGTTCGACCGGATTCCGATGCCGGTCGCGGTGTGCGATGTGTACGGGGCGATCGTGCCGGCCAATCCGGCGATGGCGACCGACTGGGGTGAGACGCCGGGGCGGCTGCGGGGCCGTAACGTGCTGGATCTGTTCCGGCCGCAGGAGGCGACGCAGGTGGAGCGGATCGCCCAGGCGCTGCGGCTGCGGCATCACTCCCGGTATCCGATCTCGGTGCGCTGGGACGCGGCCGACGGTGTGCGGCGCCACGGGGAGCTGACCGCGGATCCCGTCAGCGACAGCGTCGAGGCGTCCACGGCCCGCCCTGCTGGTCACGCTCCGTGTGCTCGGCGAATGTCCCGGAGCCGCCGAACCGCCCGCCCCGCCCGTCACGGACGGCGAGGCCCGCATCCTCGCGCTGCTCGCCGGGGGCGCGACCACGGCGCGGGCCGCCCGGGATACGGGCCTGACCGTGGACGGCGTCAACTACCACCTGCGGCGGCTGTCCGAGCGCTGGGGCGCGGCCACCCGTACCGAACTGGTCGCCCGCGCCTACGCGCTGGGGATGCTGACGCCCGGCGTATGGCCGCCCACGGCCGTGCCGGCGCCCTGAGGGGCACCGAAGCGGGCGAGGCAGTGCCACACCATCTTCAGGTCCTGCAGTTCGTGACGTCCTGTACGTGCCGCGTCCCCGATGATCCGTGGGTCGAGGTATCCGTCCTCGGCGATACGGGCGCCGAGTGCGACGAACTCCGCACCGCGGAAGTCCGCGTGGCGGCGCAGCTCCGCGACGGAGAGCCGGTATCCCGGATGCCATTCGACCGGGCACGGCAGCCGCCGGGCAGCCGCCTCCACGGGCGTGTCCCGGTAGCTCGCGTCCAGGACCAGTGCCTCCATGTCCCGCGCCACTACGACCCGGCCGTGCACCTGTGCCTCGATGTAGTCGTCGAGGGCGTCCCGGTCGTCCGCCTCGGCCAGTTCGATCAGGGACATGCCGGCCGCCACGCCGAACGCGGACGGCTCGGCCGCGCTGTCGGGGTAGCAGAAGGTGGCGCGCCGCAATGCCTTGCCCGTCATCCGGAAGTGCGAGGAGCCGAACCGGGGTGACGCGCCGACCAGTTGGCGACGGAAGTTCAGCCCGCCGTACACAGGGCGCTCCTGCGCGGGCGCGGTGTCGTACGCCGCGCCGAAGATCCGGCTCTCCCAGCGCCAGCGGTCACCGCCGGGACGCGCGGTCAGCCCACCATTGCTCGTGCCCGTCACGAACTGCGAGCGGTACGTGCCGTCCTGGGCCAGCGCTTCCAGGATCGGGAGCCCGCGCACGAGCCGGTCCGGGTGGAAGTTCAGGGTCACCCGCAGCGTCGGATCCAGCGCGGGGCCCCTGGAGCGGGCCGCGACATGGCGGAGGGCCTGCTCCCGCGGTGTGCGGCCGTTCCCGAAATGCATTGGATGTCTCCCGCGAGGCTGGGTAACTTGACGCAAACCTAGTGCTCCTAGGTTTGCAGGCTCGCGGGTGTCACCCTCAAGGCCTGCAGGTTCCACCCATCGATACCCTCGATCCCCCAGGAGAGCTCCCCTATGAGATCACTCACCGAGCAGGACATCCGCAACTCATTTATCAACTGCTCCAAGGGAGAAGCCAAGCGCCTCGCGATACCCCGTGACCTCGACGACCGCCCCTGGGACGACCTGGACTTCCTGGGCTGGCGAGATCCCGGGGCGCCGGACCGCAGCTATCTCGTCACCGAACGGGCCGACGACATCGTGGGCATCACCCTGCGCTTCCCGTCCTCCCAACGCGGCTTCCTGCACCGCAGTATGTGCTCGCTGTGTCTGACGACCCACCCGGGCAACGGGGTCTCGCTGATGACGGCCCGCAAGGCGGGCACGGCCGGCCGCGAGGGCAACTCGGTCGGCGTCTACATGTGCGCCGACCTCGCCTGCTCCCTGTATGTGCGGGGCAAGAAGATCCCCGACCCCGGGAGCCGCTTCGAGGAGACCCTCACGGTGGAGGAGCAGATCGACCGGACGGTGGGGCGCCTGTCGGCCTTCCTGGAGAAGCTGTACGTCTGACTCCTTGCCGCCCCGGCACAGCCGTACGTCTACTTCCTGGACGTCTCGTTCGCGCCCATGTCCTGCGTGCCGATGACGGACAGCAGCTCCAGCTGCGCGGCGCCCTCGGTGCCCGGTGGGGCGGTGAACCACAGCAGGCGCTGGCGTCCGTCCTCGCTGAACAGGCTGTGGCAGTCCAGCTCGATGACGCCCAGCGCGGGGTGGACGATGCGCTTGTGGTCGGCCCGGCGCAGGGCCACGTCATGGGTGTCCCACAGGGCGGCGAACTCCTCGCTGCGTCGCCGCAGTACGGCCACCATCCTGGTCACCTCGCTGTCGCGACCGCGCCGGGCGGCGACAGCCTGGAGGTCGGCCACGAAGACCCGGGAGTGGTGCGGGTGTTCGTCGGGCGGATAGATCGCGCGAGCGGCGGGGTCGGTGAACCACCGGTAGACGAAGCTCGCCGCCGGGCCGCGTACCGCAGGGTGTCGGCCGACGAGGGCGGCGGCCGGCTCGTTCTGGACGAGGGTCTCGTGCAGATCGGTGATGACCTGGGCGGGGGTCGTCGTGAGCCGGTCCAACAGACCGAGCAGGGCCGGCTGGACATGCGCGGTCGGGCCGTGCGCCACCGGGGGCAGGGGCCGGTCGGCGAGGTGGAAGAGGTGGTCGCGCTCGTCGCCGCCCAGGCGCAGGGCCCGGGCGAGCGCGGCCAGGGTCTGCTCCGAGGGCTGGGCGCCGCGTCCCCGTTCCAGCTCGGTGTAGTAGTCCGCCGACAGGCCGGCCAGCTGTGCGACCTCCTCGCGCCGCAGGCCGGGCACCCGGCGCCGGGGTCCGGTGGGCAGGCCGACGTCGTCCGGCCGGATCCGGTCACGCCGGGACTTCAGGAACGCGGCGAGTTCGGGAAGGTTCACTCCCCCATCGTCACCCGACGAGCGAGGTCCGAACCAGGGGATGACAACCCCTGGGTGGGCGCAGCCCTGGCTGGGGACGACGTACCGGTTGATGGTGGACGGGACGGCGGAGCACGGCGACGACGTCGATCCCACGCCCTCGATTCCCGCCCTCGCCATTCCCGTAACCCACCGCAGAAGGAGATCGACATGCCGTTCGCGAACTTCAAGGTCCCCGCCGGCACCCTCACCGAGAAGCAGAAGGAGCTGATCATCACCCGCACCACCGACCTGTACGCCGAGATCTACGGCGAACGCGCTCGCGCCACCACCCTGGTACTGGTCGAGGAGGTCCCCGACGGCGGCTGGGGCATCGGCGGGGACGTACTGACCCTCGCCAAGATCCAGCAGACGCCGGAGGGCTAGAGGGAGGGACGTCGGCTGCAGGGCCAGCCCGCGCTACCGGACGAACCCGCCATCGCCACCCCGCCGGCCACCCTCACGGTTTCAGTGCTCGAAGGACTCTCGGCAGGCTCTCGTAAGCGCCGCCGGGCTTCACCGATCGGATGGGGCCCTGCGCGCCTGGGGAGGCGCCGTCTGCAACTGCTGGGGCTGCTTGCCGCGTTCCGCGTCGTACCGGGCGAGGACGGCGAGGAGGTCCGTCACGGTGAGACCGGCTTCGGCGGGGTGCCGGAGGAAGGCCCCTGGATCGATGCGGTAGGTGTTGGAGCGTCCCTGCCGGGTGTGGGAGAGATAGCCCTCCTGCTCCAGATCGGAAATGATCTTCTGGACGGCACGCTCGGTCAGCCTGCAGCGCGCCGCCATGTCGCGGATCCGGGTGTTGGGGTCCTCGGCGATCGCCGCCAGCACACGCGCGTGGTTGGTGAGGAACGTCCAGCCTGTGTGTGTCTCCGGTACTGCACCCATGAAGCCAGAATATGGCGCGACATTCACGAAAACAAAAGGGTGAAAGAAATTTCATGTATCGCTTGACGGGTGACGCAGCTTGGCCGAGCCTGGAAGAGGTGGAGACGGGCTGATGCCTCGGGAGCGGCTGCGATGTCACAACGTGCGCTTTCCCCCACGACCGGGGAGGCTGCCTCCTGCGCGGCGGACGCCTCGCCGAGTGAGCGTCCGCAGCCATGGCTGCAGATCGAAACGTACCCGGCAGACGACCGCGTGCTGGTCGTGGTGTCCGGCGACCTCGACATCGACACCGAAGAGACGCTCCAGGGCGCCCTGCGCGACGCCCTCGCCGGCTCCGTCAGCGGCGTGGATCTCGACCTGAGCGGAGTCGAGTTCTGCGACTGCTCCGGGCTCAACGTCCTGCTGCGTATGCGCAGACGTGCGCTGGCGGACGCCAAGACCGTCGCCATCCGCACCACCGGCGCCACGGTCGAGAGGCTGCTCGACCTCACTCACACGCATCCCCTGTTCGCGTGGACGAACGAGGACGCGCAGTACGACGATGCCGATCAGGACCTGCGCATCGAACTCCTCCAGCTGCGGCAGGCCATGCAGACCCGTCCCGTCATCGACCTGGCCCGCGGCGTCCTGATGGCCACCTTCGCCCTGAGTGCCGAGGCCGCCTGGAAGGTCCTGGTCACGGTCTCCCAGCGCACCAACACCAAACTGCGCCACGTGGCCCAGGACTTGGTGAACAGCGTCAACGGCGACCCGCTGCCCGAGCCGCAGCAACAGCAGTTCGCCGCGGCGGTCGCCGACCACAGCACACACTCGGCGCCGCCCTCGGATGCTCAGGGCTGAGCGCGGCGACAGCTCTCCTCGCGATGTCGGCTCTGGGCGCCCTGCGGTGTCGACTCTCGACGCCCGGCCCTGTCAACTCTCCGCGATGGCAAGCACGATCTTGCCCCGGTTGTCGCGTCGCTCCAGACGCTCGTGGGCCGCGCGCGCCTGGTCCAGCGGGAGCACGGTCTCGACCGGTACGCGGTATGTGCCGGACGCGACCCGCTCGGCCAACTCCCGCAGGTCCGCTCGGGGGTCGTAGCCGTGGATCTGCAGGTTGGTGAGCTGGAAGCCGAGGACGGCCGCGTTCTTAGGGTAGAAGTCGCGGGTGTCGACGGTGCTCGGCTCCAGCGCCACATTGGCGAGGGCGACCACCCGCCCCCCGTGCCCGATCTCACGCAGGCTCCGTCCGAAGGCGCGGCCGCCGACGGTGTCGAGCACGACGTCAGCGCCGCGCCCCTCGGTCAGCCGCAGCACCTCTTCGACCTCCGCGTCGTCGGGGTGCGCCGAGGTGTCGAGGGTGACGTGGGCACCCAATTCGGCGGCCCAGGCGGTCTTCTCCGGTGAACCGGCGACCGCGACCACCCGCGCGCCGGCCTCGGCGGCGATCTGCACGGCCGCGCTGCCGACCCCGCTCGCGGCGGCCTTCACCACCACGGTGTCGTCCTTGGTCACCTTGGCCAGATGGCGCAGGCAGTACCAGGCGGAGAGCCAGGCGACCGGCAGGGTGGCGGCCTCCGTCAGATCCACGCCGTCCGGCAGGACCGTCACCCGCCCGGCCGGTACGACGGCCAACTCGGCGTAGAAGCCAGGGGCGTTCACGCTGTCCAGGGCCATGACCCGCTGCCCGACTCTGATGCCGGTCACCCCCTCCCCCACCGCGGCGACGATTCCGGCCGCCTCGACGCCCGGTATCAGCGGCGGCCGTCCGGCCCGGTGGTACACCCCGGCACGGATCAGCGCGTCCGCCCGGTTCACGCCCGCCGCCACGACCTTCACCAGCACCTGGCCGGGTCCCACCACCGGATCGGGCACCTCCACCGGCACCAGCACCTCGGGCCCGCCGAACTCGTCGATCCGCACCGCACGCATACCCGTACCCGCTCTCTCATGGCGACGCCGGAGCACCGCTCCACCCACTGGAACGGTGACACCGGTTCAATTGGTGTCACGATGCGACACCCCATGAACCGGTGTCAAGCGCTAAGCTCGGACCATGACCAGCCCCGCCCCGGACCCGATGCCGGCGTTCCCTTTCATCGGCGGCCGTCCTTGCCTGAACTTCGTCGCCACGCTCGGCAAGCGCCACACCGGTACGCCCCTCGAACGACTCCCCGACCCGGACGCCCTCGCCCGCTGGATCGGCGAGGCGGGTCTGCGCGCCGGGGCGGACGACGCGCCGGTCCGGGTCACCGAGGGCGATCTGGCCCACGCCCGCACGCTGCGCGAGGCCGTCTACCGCCTCGTACGCGACGCGATGGACGGAGACACCCCGGAGCCGGCCGATGTCGCGCAGGTCAACGAGGCCGCCGCCCGTCCCGACCTCGCTCCGCAGCTCGGCGAGCCGGAAGGGAGCCCTCAGCCGCCCCCGCGCTGGACGGCCGCCGATCCCGGGCCTGCCGCCTTGGCGACGGTGGCCCGGGATGCGGTCCTTCTGCTCGGAAGCCCTCTGCTGGCCAGGGTCAAGGAGTGCGAGAACCCCGACTGCTCGCTGCTCTTCCTGGACGACTCCCAGGCCCGGCGCCGCCGCTGGTGTTCCATGGACCGCTGCGGCAATCTCGCGAAAGTGGCCGGTTACCGGTCCCGCAGCCGCGCCGCCTCCACCCGATGAAGGTGGATCAGGATGTCGTGGCTCGGGGCAAGCGCGATGTCGTACGGCCCGTCCGGGTAGTCGGTGCCGATACTGCGGGTCGGCCGGGCCTCGTTCAGCCAGTCGTGGGCCGGTGATCCGACCGTGCGCAGGTCGAGCACGTAGTCGCGGTATCGCACACGGTCCAAGGTGCGCTCGTTCGTGCCGGCGCCGGCGGTCCCCAGGGTGAAGCGCTGCACCTTGCCGTCCGGGCCTGTGGCGTTGAACGAGCCGCGGTCGAAGGTGAGGCCCACACTCACATACGCCGAGCCGAGGCTGTCCCGCAGGAAGGCGCCCTGCATCCTGGGGTAATTGGCCGGGTCGTACGTCTCGTAGCCGACGTGGGCGTCGTGCGCGGAGAGCAGGACCTTGGTGCCCGTGTGCCGCTGCCACCAGGCGACGTTGTCCGCCATCAGCGAGTCGCGGTACCGCATGGCGGCGGCGATCTGCGTCCGGTCCTCGAAGTCGAAGGCGTATCCGCGGGCGGTCTGGTCGATGGCCGTCGCATGCTGGACCGCCCAGTCGTACGCCTCCTGGTCGGTGCCTGAAGGCTGTTGCTTCAGCAGCTTCAGGGCCTCGCCCGTCCTGACCGCCATCTCCTTGCGTTCGGCGAGAGGCTTGTTGAAGTACTGCTCCATGTATGGCCCCGTCGCCACGGTGGGGCGCAGGCCGCGGTAGAGCTCGGTGAAGGCCGCGCAGAGCTCAGGGTGGGTGCGGGCCACATAGTCGGTGACCTTGTCGTAGAGCTCGGGTCCGGCCCAACCGAAGTCGTCGCCCATGAACTGGACGGGGTCGTGCGGGTGTTGGACGTTGTAGGCGCGCATCCACGAGACGAGCGCCAGATAGTCCGAGTTGTTCCACCACGAGTAGTCGCGCTGGAACTCGTCGCTCATGATGCGCCGCGGGTCGCCCTTGCCGTGCAGCACGTAGTCGTTGAGGCGCAGACCGGTGCTCCAGGAGCCCTCCAGGGCGAAAGTGCGGAAGCCCTTCTCCTCGACGAGATGGCGGAAGACGCGGTCCTTGAGGGCGAAGAAGTCGTGCGAACTGTGCGTGGCCTCGCCGAGGCCCACCACGCGCGCGTCGCCGATCATGCGGTCGAGGGCGCGCAGATCGCTCGTGTCGCCGTACGGCTCCACGGTCCGCAGCGGGTGTGCGCCGCGTTCGAGGGCCGCGACGACCTGGTCGTCGGTCGTCACGGTCGCGTAGTCGGTCGTCGCGGTGGCCGACGCCGGGGGCGCGCCGCCCAGGGACGTGCCGAGGCAGATGAGCAGGGACAAGGCGTATCCGGACCGATGCCGTTTCATGATCCAAGGCTCCCGTGCGGTGCTCCCGCGGACCATCCGGCAGGCCTCCCATCGGGGTTGGGGAAAACCTCGCGACGGGCACTGCGGTTTTCCCCAGGCTCCCAGTGATGGCTTCAGGACGCGGTGGGCGTCCAGTGCGGGTCCCGGCCGAGGAAGGCGAGCAGCGCCTCGGCTCGGCTGTAGCCCTCGGACACCTCGCGCGCGGGGGCGAACACCCCGAACGAGTCGCGCAGATGATCGGCGAGCCGCTCGGCGGCGGCCCAGATGCCCTCGGCCAACTCGTTGTCCAGCGGCGCGTCCTGGCCCGTGGCGACGGCGATGTCCCAGGCGTGCACGGCCGCGTCCATGGCGCCTGCCGCGGCGGCGAGACGCAGCGGCAGCGGCAGCGGCCCCAGGGGGGTCGCCACCTCCTCGGCGTCGGCGGGCAGGGCCGCGTAGGTGTCCGCGACGTCACGCAGCACCTTGTCGAGCGCGGCCTGCGCGTCGGCGTCCAGCAGGTCGGCCGGCCGGAAGGCGTCGGAGTCGGGCCAGCCGGCGCCGGTGATCGCGGCGCCGTACGCCTGCTGATCGAGTCGCGCGTGGTTGAGCACCTGGCGTACCGTCCACTCACTGCACGGTGTCGGCGAACCCCACGCCTCCTCCGGCACGGCCGCGACCACCTCGCGCAGGTAGGCGTGCGCCCGCGTCAGCAATTCGATGCCCTCGACGTTGTTCATCCTGGTCCCCTCCCGGCGCCCATCGGCTGATGAGGACAATCTAGGGCGGCTTGCGGACAGATACGGTCCTCAATAAATACGTTCGGTACACCTGTGGAACGGGAAAAGCCCAAGGATGCGAGAGGTACGTGAGGAATGGGCGACATCGGTCGCCCAGCTCGTGAAGCGACACCGTGAGCCGGTGGTCGTCCAGACCGTCAGGTCGACGGCCGCCGCGACGATCGCGTACGTCATCGCTCTGCACCTCAGTCCCGAGCCCGCGCCGCTCACCGCGCCCCTCACCGCGCTGCTGGTCGTGCAGGTGACGCTCTACTCCACGATCACCACCGGTGTCCGGCGCGTGAACTCCGTGGTGGCCGGCGTCGTCATCGCCATCGGTTTCAGCATCCTCGTGGGGCTGACCTGGTGGAGTCTGGCGCTGATCATCCTCGCCTCGCTGGCGGTCGGGCATCTCGTACGGGTCGACGAGTTCGTGCCCGAAGTGGCGATCAGCGCCATGCTGGTCCTCGGTGTCACCAGGGTGGGCGACACGGCTTGGGCACGGGTCGTGGAAACGCTGATCGGAGCCGTCGTGGGGCTCGGCGCCAACCTCGTGTTCCCGCCTCCGGTGTGGGTGAGCGAAGCCGGCCGGTCCATCGAGGATCTGGCGCGCCGGACGCGGCAGTTGATGCTGCGGATCGGCGAGGAGGCCGCGGGCCGCACCCCCTTCCAGCTGGCGGCCGAGCGGCTGCACGAGGCGCGCCGGCTCGACCACGACATCGTCGCGGTGGACGCGGCGCTGCGGCAGGCCGAGGACAGCCTCAAGCTCAACCCACGCGTGCGCGAGGGTTTGCTGTCCCGGGTCGTGCTGCGCACCGGACTCGACACGCTGGAGATCTGCACGGTGGTCCTGCGGGTCCTCGCGCGCAGCCTCACCGATCTCGCCAAGGAACGTGAACCCCAGCCGCTGTTCGAAACGCAGGCCGGGGCCACCCTGGAGCAGCTGCTGTCCGAGGTCGCGGACGCCATCGTCAGCTTCGCCGTCCTGGTGACCACCGATGTGAGCCAGAGCGCCGCGTCGGCCGAGGCACGGCTCAGCGCGGAACTCACCACGGCGGCCGCCACCCGGGACAAGCTCGCCCAGCTCTTCCTCGAAGAGATCCAGCGGGACGCCCGTCAGTGGCAGCTGCACGGCGCCGTCCTGACGGAGGTCAACCGCATCATCGACGAGCTCGACACCGAGCACCGCACCCGCCGGCTCCTGGAGGAGCTGGACCGCGCCACCCGCGAACAGCGCGAGCGCCGACCGCGCCTCACCCGCCTGCGCCAACACCTGCGCCTCCCGGATCGGCTGCGCCGCGACCGGAACCACCGCGCTGCTCCTCGTCGTTCTACGTGAGGAAGCGGTACAAGGAAGTGGTCCGAGAAAGTGGTCCGACGTAGAGGCATGGCTACGGCGTCGAGACAGCGATACGACGAGGGGGCGGGCGGATGACCGAGGGCACCGTACGGATCGACGGAGACACACTGCGGCTGCCGGGCGGGGTGCAGGTGCGGTTCAAGCGGACCCTGCGGCTGCCCGAGACCGGCACGCACGCGCTGCCTCCGGGGCTCGGCGACTTCCCGATCCGGCGCGTCGAGGACTACGCGGACACGGTGCCCTCCGAATGGCGGGCACGCGGTGGTGTGATGCTGCCCGTGTATCTGCGCGAGGCGATGTGGCTGAGTTTCGCCGGGACGTCGGAGCCGGCCGCCCTGCAGGTCGGCGTGGGCAAGGTGTGCGCGGTCTCGGGCAAGAAGTGGAGTTCCCGGCTCACCCGGCACCCGCAGAACTATGTGGTGCTGCCGCGCCAGCCATGGCTCGACGGCATCAACTCCGGGAAGGGAACCGTCCGCCAGTTCGTGGCGGTGCCGCTGGGGCTGGGAGCCACCGTCGAGGGCCAGGTCACCGGCGAGGAGGTGTGGGGCGGCATACAGCTGCAGTCCTTCCCGCTCAACGACGGGGAGCTGGCCGCGTGGCGCGAGGCGGAGCGCCGCAGGGCGGAGGAGCTGACGCGCATGCCCGTGGGGGGCTACGGCACCGCGTTCCCCATGGCAGCCGCTCCGCCCGCGCCGGGTGCCGCTCCGTCCCCCGCGGGCGCTCCGGCGGGGCGCCCGCGGAGCGCTCCGGCGATGGGCCTCGGCGTCGGCGGTTCGATGCGCCAGGAGGTCTACCGGGACGACCGGCCGCTGCGGGCCTGGGCCAAGGAGCCGGCCGGGCGTGTGTTCGTCCATCTCGTGACGCCCCCGGAGTGGCGCCGTATCACCGGCGAGACGCCCCCGCCGTCCCCGGTGGACCGCGCGGCCTACACCCGGGCCGGGCTCCCCTGGTTCGACTACTACGACCAGGACGCCACCGACCTGGCCCCGACGGACACGCTGGGCTCGGTGCAGCCGGTCGGCGACTGGCTCGGCGACGACCACGAGCCCTGGCAGCAGCCCTCGCCCCACCAGGTGAAGCCGCTCGGGGACGCGCCAGGCAAGCCGGTCGAGGACGGTGACTGGTAGTCGACGACCCGGCGTTGCACCGTACGCAACGGCTGTTGCCGTTCTTGCACTCCACGGGTGTCGCACGTCATGGTGGCTGTCACAGCTGAGGCAACCGACACCCGAGGTGCAGGCATGAGCAGTGGTGCAGACCCGGCGCGAGGCCCGGGCGGCGGCTGGACCAGGCGCCGCTTCGTCGGGGCGCTGGCGGGAGCCGTCGCGGTGACGACGGTCCCGGCACCGGCCGCCCCCCGGACGGACCCCGCGGTCGCCTCCACGACACCGACAGCACCGCCAGCACCGGCAGCCAGTTCCTCCCCGTCCCCCGCCCACCGCTCCGGACCACGCCCGCTCTTCCTCGGCACGTACACCTCGGTCGACGGCGGCGGCACCGGCATCGGCCTCGCCACCTACGACGCCACGACGGGCCGTATCACCGCCGCCGGCACCATCACGGGCGTCGGCGACCCGTCGTATCTCGCGCTGCACCCGGACGGCCGCACGCTGTACGCCGTCAATGAGCGGGAGGAGGGCGGTGTGACGGCCGTACGGCTTCCGAAGAACAAGGTGCTCGGCACGCGCGGCACCGGTGGCGCGGCGCCCTGCCATCTGTCCGTGCATCCGAGCGGGCGTTGGCTGCTGAGCGCGAACTACGGCTCGGGCAGCGTCGCCGTGCACCCCATCGACGCTTCGGGCGCGCTCGGCGAGCGCACCGATCTGGTCACGCACTCCAGTCCGGCGCCCGGCCCGGGCCAACAGGGCCCGCACGCCCACCAGGCCATCACCAGCCCCGACGGCGGCCATGTGCTCGCCGTCGACCTCGGCACCGACACGGTCTACAGCTACCGCCTCGACCGGTCCAAGGGCACGCTCACCGAGGTCTCCCAGGCGCATACCCGGCCGGGCGCGGGCCCGCGCCATCTCACGTTCCACCCCGGCGGCCGCTACGCCTACCTCGCCAACGAGGTCGACAACACCGTGGCGGTCTGCGCCTACGACCCGGCGACCGGGCGCCTCACGCCGGGTGAGGCGCAGTCCACGGGTACGGGCGCGGGCACGAGTTACCCCGCACAGATCGTGGTGACGTCGAACGGGTCGTACGCCTACCTCGCCAACCGCGGCCACAACAGCCTCACGCGCTACGCGATCGAGGCGGACGGGGCCCGTCTGAGGCTCCTGGACACCGTGCCGGTGGGCGGCGACTTCCCGCGCCACATCGCGTTCTCGCCGGACGGGCGGCTGCTGTTCGCCGCCAACCAGAAGTCGGGCACGGTCAGCGTCTTCCATGTGGACGGCAAGCGCGGCGAACTCCGGCTCGCGGGCGAGCCGTTCGCCTCACCCGTCGCCGTCTGTGCGCTGCCGCTGTAGGGCGCGGGGGCAGGTGGCCGCCGCGGCCTGCGCGAGCAGGACGTGCATGCGTTCCGTGAGCTCGGCGACATCGTCGGCGGGTGCGTGGAAGGGCAGGCGTACGTCACCGTTGCCGCGCGCCCGTTCGATGCGCAGGGTGAGGCCGTGGCGGTCGACGGCGAGCGGCTGGACGCGCACCACACCGTGCAGGCTGTCGGGTTCGACGAGGCGGGTGAGCCGCTCGACGGCGTCCGGGTGGGCGTCGGCGAGGTGGGTCAGCAGCTTGGCCTCGGCCGTCGCGAGCGGGTCGGGCCGGGCGTCGGCGAACTCGTCGAGGTCGAGCACGACCGTCCCGGACGCTTGGCGCAGCACCGCCCGCGTCGGCCGGAATGCCAGGTGTCCGTCCTCGGGGGCGAACCAGCCGGCGAGCCACAGCCGGGCGCGGATCCGGTTGCGCAGCGGAACGGGCGCGACATCGGCGAACTCGAGGACGGCGGACGGCTCGCCACGCGGCGCGCAGATCGCCGCCGTGAGCAGCACACTGTCCTCCGGCACATGCAGGAGCACCCGGCCGTCCGCGGCGACGGTGTGCGCGCCGACGAGCTCCTCCCGGCCGCCCTCGGCGGTCACCGCGCAGGACCATGCCGCGGCGAGTACCGAGCGGGCGCGTTCCGCCGCGGCGGGCGCGGCCGTCCAGGTGTGACGGTCACCCATCAGATTCCTCCTTAGGTAAGGCTTGCCTAACCTATCGAAGATCCGGGGGTACGCCAACCACGCCTCGCCACCCTGTGAGCACCCTGTCCAACCTGCGAGCCCGCCGAGCGGGAGCCGATTCAGGGTGTGATCGCGCCCAGCAGCGCCCGCGCGCACAGATCGCGCACCTGCTCCCGGGTCAGCTCCGCCCCCCTGAGCCACTCCAGGCACACGGCCGTGGTGAAGGCCAGCCACCCCCGGACGGCGATCCGGAGGTCGGGGCGGTCCTCCGGCGCCCAGCCGAGCTCGGGGTCCGCGGCGAGCGCCTCGAGGATCTGCCGCTCCTGTGCGGCCAGCGCCTGCTGGTAGACCTTGCGTACAGCCTGGTCTCCCGCCGCGTCGGCGCGATGGAAGGCGCGGAAGCCGTGCGCGTGCTCCTCGACGTATCCGAGGAAGGTGTCGAGGCCCGCGCCGAGCTGCTCGCGGACCGGAATTCCGGGCACGGCCGCGGTCATCCGCAGCATCCGCTTGCTCTCGCGCTCGACGACGGCGGCGAAGAAGTCCCGTTTCGTCGGGAAGTAGTGGTACAGCAGCCCGCGCGAGACTCCGGCGATCTCGGCGACCTGCTCTATCCATACGTCGTCGTACGGGCTCTCCGAGAACAGGCAGGCCCCGACCGACAGGAGCTGTTCCCTGCGCTCCTCGGTGCTGAGCCGCCGACGCGGGCGCTCCCCCTGTTTCCCGGCCATGCCCGCACTTTACTTGACGTCGGTTCAACAACGGGACGAGACTGAAATCCGTTATTGAACCCGCGTACAACAGATTCGACCTGCCCAGGCACGAAGGAGACGGCGTCATGGCGGAGACGACGGGGGCCGTACAGCCCAAGGGGTTCCGCAGCGCGGAGCTGGGGTGGCCGGAGCTGCACCGCATTCCGCATCCACCGCGTCGTGTCCCGCTGATCGGCGATGTGCTCGGCGCCGGCGTCCGTTCGCCGCTCCAGGACTCGATGCGCTTCGGCCGCCTGCTCGGGCCGATCTTCCGCCGCAAGGCCTTCGACAAGGAGATCGTCTTCGTATGGGGCGCGGATCTCGCGGCCGAGCTGGCGGACGAGGCGCGGTTCGCGAAGCATGTGGGACTGGGGGTCGCCAATCTCCGGCCGGTGGCCGGCGACGGCCTGTTCACGGCGTACAACCACGAGCCCAACTGGCAGCTGGCGCACGACGTCCTGGCCCCCGGCTTCAGCCGAGAGGCGATGGAGGGCTACCACCCGATGATGCTGGCCGTGACCGAGCGGCTGACCGACCGCTGGGACCGGGAGCAGGCGGCGGGACGCAGCGTGGACGTGGCCGGCGACATGACGAAGCTGACGCTGGAGACGATCGCCCGGACCGGCTTCGGGCACGACTTCGGTTCCTTCGAGCGCTCCCGGCCTCATCCCTTCGTGAACGCGATGGTGGGCACCCTGACGTACGCGCAGCGCCTCAATGCCGTGCCCGCGCCGCTGGCCCCCCTGCTCATGCGCGGCGCCTCCCGCCGCAACGAGTCGGACATGGCGTATCTCAATCGCACGGTCGACGCGGTGGTGCGGTCCCGCCAATCCTCAAGCGGGGACGGGGACTTGCTCGACCGGATGCTGGAGACCGCCCACCCGGAGACCGGGGAACGACTGGCGCCGGAGAACATCCGCCGCCAGGTCATCACCTTCCTGATCGCCGGCCACGAAACCACGTCCGGGGCGCTCTCCTTCGCCCTGCACTACCTCTCCCGGCACCCGGACGTCGCCGAGCGCGCCCGGGCCGAGGTCGAGCGCGTCTGGGGCGACACGGACCGGCCCGGCTACGACCAGGTCGCCAAGCTGCGCTATGTCCGCCGGGTCCTCGACGAGTCGCTGCGCCTGTGGCCGACGGCGCCGGCCTTCGCGCGCGAGGCCCGGCAGGACACGGTGCTGGGCGGCATCCACCCCATGCGCCAGGGCGCCTGGGCGCTGGTCCTGACGGCGATGCTGCACCGTGATCCGGAGGTGTGGGGCGCCGATGCCGAGAAATTCGACCCCGACCGCTTCGACGCGAAGGCGGTACGGGCCCGGCCCGCGCACACGTTCAAGCCGTTCGGCACCGGGGCGCGGGCCTGCATCGGGCGCCAGTTCGCGCTGCACGAGGCGACGCTGGTCCTCGGGCTGTTGCTGCGCCGCTATGAGCTGCGGGCCGACCCGGACTACCGGCTGCGGGTGACCGAGCGGCTGACGCTGATGCCGGAGGGACTGCGCCTGCACCTCGAACGGCGCGTGCCCACACCGGACTCAGTGCCGGCCCGCCCAGTGGCCCGGACGGGTGACTGACTCCGGCAGCCTGGTGCCGGCGCTCCCCCGGGCCGCGTTCAGCTGGGGCTGGGTCAGGAAGAAGGCGCCGGTCAGATCGGCGTCCGTGAGGTCGGTGTCGCGCAGGTCTGCGCCGATCAGGTCCGCGCCCCGCAGATCGGCGCCGGTGAGATCGGCGGCGATGAGGTAGGCGCCGCGCAGGTTGGCGCCGCGCAGGTCGGCTCCCTTGAGACGGGCGCCCATGAGGTCGGCGCCGCGGCGGTCCTTGGGGCGGCCCTTCTTTCCGCGCCCGGCTCCCGCGCGCACGAGTTCGCTGGTCCGCAGCAGCAGAACGTTGACCTCCTGCCGGTGCGCGGCCACGTCCAACTCCGCGAGCTCTTCGGGGGTTTGGCGGGTGAGCCGATCCGTAGTATCGAGGGCGCGGCGGACATCGGCGTGCACCGGGCGGGCGGCGGGAAGCGTCAGCGCCTCGTTGAGGTACCAGAGCAGCTCGTGCAGCTGACGGACGACTGGGAACACGTCGAACATCTGCCGGGCGTGCTCTCGCGAGCCCGAGCGCCAGTCCGCACCGCCGAAGGTGACCTGGGAGACCTTCTGCCCGGCGCCGAAGCAGTCGTACACCGTGCAGCCCGTGAAGCCCTCCTGCCGCAGCCGCGTGTGGATGCCGCACCGGAAGTCGATCCGCAGGTTCGGGCAGGGCTTCCCGGCGTCCTTGTCGATGGCGAAGTCCGCCGAGCGTGCGAAGGGCAGAGCGACACAGCACAGCCCGAAGCACGATCCGCAGTCGGCCCGCAGATCGAGGAGCCGGCCCTGGACTGTTCCGCTGTCTTCTTGCATGACCCCAGCGTACTGAGCCGGGAGGGGCGGTCTGAACTGGGCCGACGCATTGGTCTGCACCATTATCGAGGTGATCCTTGCCGTCTCCGGCGTCTGCTTGAAGAGCGATCCAGAGGTGGCGTGGCGGGAGAGCTGCGGACGGAGCGGGGCGTCATCACCGCGGCATAAATGGGGTGCTCGCCACGGCTGCCGCCGCTAGGGTGAACGCTGTTCAGGTGCGCAGGTTGCGGCTACTTCTCCTGTCAAGAGAGCAACGCGGGTTCGAATCCCGCCGCCGGCCCAGGCCGGTGTCGTCCAGTGGCCCAGGACGCTTACGTTGCCGCCGCCGATTCTGATCTCTGAACACCCGGTCACGAGCCGCTCACCACGGGGGATCCAGGTGGGCGGCTTCGTCCGTCTTACCGGCCGGCTCACCCCGCCCGCCCGAGCGCGCCGTGTGGCCCGGCCGGCGGCCGCTGGATTGGCCGGCGGCACTGGACGATGCCCGGTGTCGTTGACTCCCGCGCCACCTCTGGAGATTTGGAGGCACACCGGGTATCGAGGCCGCCATGGATGACACACCTCTCCCCGGCCTCCCCAGCCCTCCCCCGCTGGGTGCGAGTGCGCTGCCGCCCGGGACGTACGACGGCTCGCTCGTGCTGATCACCGGCGGCGGCACCGGACTCGGCAAGGCGATCGCGGCGGAGTTCGCCCGGCTGGGGGCCGATCTGGTGATCGTCAGTCGCCGCGAGGAGCATCTCGCCCCTGCGCAGCAGGAGTTGGCGAAGCTGGGCACGCGGGTGACCACCGCCGTGTGCGACGTACGGGACCCGGAGCGGATCGCCGAGGTCTTCGACGGCTTCGCACTGCCCGATGTGCTGGTCAACAATGCGGCCGCGAACTTCCCCGTCCCCGCCGAGGACATGTCCCCGAACGCCTGGCGGGCGGTCGTCGACATCACGCTCACCGGGACGTTCCTGATGACCCGCGAGTTCGGCCGACGTCATCTCGCCGCGGGCACGCCCGCTTCGATCATCGACGTCGGCGCGTCGTACGCCTGGACGGGCGGCCCCGGTTTCGCGCACAGCGCGGCGGCCAAGGCGGGGGTGCAGAACCTGGTCCGGACGCTGGCCGTGGAGTGGGGGCCGCACGGCATCCAGGTCAATGCGCTGGTGCCCGGGCTGATGCCGCACGAGGAGATGACCGACGACATCCGCGGCCATCTGGACCGGACCGACGCGCACAACGCCCGCCAGCCCGCCCTCCGGGTCGGCGCGCCGCGCGAACTCGGCTGGGCCGCCACCTTTCTGGCGTCCCCCTACGCCCGATTCATCACCGGCCACACTCTGGTGGTGGACGGTGCGAACTGGCAGCGCAGGGGTGTCGTCAGCCCGCCGGTGGTGCCGGTGCGGGACCAGCTGGGGCGGGGGCCCTTCACCGGCTGAAGGTCAGTCGCCCAGCTCCCCGAGGTCGAGCCGCGCGAGCCGCTCGGGGTCGGCCAGGATGTGCAGGGCGACGATCTTCCCCTCCGCGACGGTGACGCCCATGACCGACATCGGCTGTCCGTCGATGGTCGCGACGACGCCCACCTCGCCGTTGACCAGCACGAGCCGCGAGGACGCCGCGAACCGCGCGAAGGTGAGCGCCTGTCGAGCGACGGCCCCAGCGCCACGGACCACCTTGGAGGCGGCCGCTCCGCCGACGAGCGGGCCGGAGTCGGCGCGCAGCACGACGTCGGGGTCAAGGACGGAGACGAGGGCCTCGAAGTCCCCGCCGCGGGAGGCCGCGAGGAAGGCGTCGAGGACCTGCTTCTGCCGGGTGACGTCGCGCTCGGGCTCCGGAGCGGCTCCCTGCACCCGGCGGCGGGCCCGACTGGCGAGCTGGCGGGTCGCGGCGGAGGAACGGCCGACAACGGGCGCGATGTCGTCGAAGGGCACCGCGAACATGTCGTGCAGGACGAACGCGAGCCGCTCGGCGGGCTCCAGCGTCTCCAGGACCACGAGGAGCGCGATCCCGACCGAGTCGGCCAGCAGCACCTCCTGCTCGGGGTCGATCCGGGCCAGGGGACTGACGACCGGGTCGGGGACGAAGGCGTCCATGGGCTCCTCGCGGCGTGACGCGCGCGAGCGCAGCATGTCCAGGCACACCCGGCCGACCACGGTGGTCAGCCAGCCCCCGAGGTTCCTGACCTCGTCGGCGTCGGTGCGGCTGAGCTTCAGCCAGGCCTCCTGGACGGCGTCGTCCGCCTCGCTCAGCGAGCCGAGCATTCGGTAGGCCACCGCTCTCAAGTGGCCGCGGCGCTCTTCGAACCGGTCCGCGAGGAGTTCACTGTCGTGCATCGGTCCCCCATCCTCCGTGGTGCAGAACAGTGACCGATCAAAACATGCCGGTCACTTCCCCTCGAAGCGAGGCATGCGGCGGGCGCCCTTCGCCCCGTATCCCTCGCGCGAGTCGTCCGAGGTCAGGGTGAGCGCCGCCGACATGGCCGTACGGTCGAGGGCCGCGGCGAGTCCGGCGTCCACGTAGGCGTCGATGTCGTGTTTGATGCCCTGCACCGCGAGGGGCGCGTTGGCCGCGATCTCGGCGGCGACCGCGCGGGCCGTCCGGTCCAACTCGTCGGGTGCGACCCGGAGTTGGACGAGGCGGAGGCGCTCGGCCGTGACGGCGTCCAGCCGGCGCCCGGTCAGCGCGAGCAGCTTCGCCCATCCCGCACCGGCCTCGCGCGCGATCCGCAGATCACCGCCCGCGTCGACCGCGACCCCCAACTGGGCCTCCGGCAGAGCAAACACCGCGTCGTCGGCCGCGATCCGGATGTCCGCCATCAGCGCGAGCTCGAATCCGAAGCCGAGGCAGTAGCCCCGCACTGCCGCGACGACCGGCTGCGGCATGCGCGCGAAGGCCGCGAACCGTTCGTGTGCCCACCGGATGCCCTCGTAGTAGTTGCGGGCGCGCTCCGCCCCGGACCGGCCGGTGATCGCGCCGCCCGGCGCCGTGACGTCGATCCCCGCGCAGAAGGCCCGCCCCTCGGCCCGCAGCAGGACCGCCCGGATCGACTCGTCGAAGCGGATCCGGTCGGCGAACAGGCCGAGTTGACGCGTGGACTCCCAGCTCCACGCGTTGAGTTTCGCCGGGCGGCAGAGGGTGAGGACACCGATGCCGTCCTCGACGTGGAGGCGCAGCCGCTCCTCACCCTCCGGGATGTCCGTACGCGTGGTGTCGATCATCCGCACGCCCCTCCAGAACGCTGACGGTCCGTCAGAATTCTAGTGGGCCCGGGGATCTCAGACCTCGTCGCGCGTCAACGCCAGCAACCGGTCCAGTACGCGTGTGCCGCCGGCCCGTACACCGTCGTGCTCGAACTCGTCCGTCACCCAGGGGCGCAGACCCCGGATGGCGCGCGCGGTGCGCAGGGAGTGTTCGGCGTCGACGTACATGTCGTCGTGGTAGACCGCCGCGGCAACCGGCACTTCGTTGGCGGCGAGGCGGGCGGGGTCGTACAGCGGCCGCCAGTCGGTGCGGGCTGCCAGTTCCTCGGCGGTCTCGCGCAGGGGGCGCAGCGCCGGGTCGGTCTCGAACGTCCAGGGGTGCACCGACTCGCCGGTGAACAGCAGCGGTCCGTCGTCCGCGAGGGCCTTGGCCGCGTCGAACTGCGGGAACTCGGCGCGCACCCGCTCGGCGGACCAGGCGGTGGGACGGTTGCCCTGGGCGTAGCAGGCCTCGTGGACGAGCGCATACAGGGGGTGGCCCGCGTACGAGAGGAGGCTCTGGACGTCCTCCTGGAAGGCGTCGGAGAGGGCCGGACCCTGCGGAGTGCGGACGAAGGCCTCCTCCAGGAGATAGTGCAGCCGGTGGCTGCCCTCGCTGCCGCCGAGAACGATGCCGAGCGACTGGAAGGCCTCGACGGTCAGGCGGTATCCGCCACTGAGGACCGGCTCGTGCTGCAGGAGGTAATCCGCGATCTGGCGGGCCCGCTCGACGTCCTGCGGATAGCGCGCGTAGTGCGCGGCGACCTTGCGCTCGACGCGGGGATACGCCGCCCGGTAGACGTCGTCCGCATGCCCGTCGAGCGAGGGCAGGCCACCGGTGATGACGGCGGCGCGCAGCCCCTCGGGCGCGGTCGACAGGTAGTGCACCGCACAGAAGCCGCCGAAGCTCTGGCCCAGTACGGTCCAGGGGGCGCCGCCGGTGAGCCGGGGCCGGATGACCTCGCAGTCGCGGACGATGGAGTCGGCACGGAAGTGCGCGAGGTAGTCGGCCTGTTCGCGCGGGCCGCCGCGCAGCGGAAGGGTCTGCCGGTTGGCGGGCGTGGAGTGGCCGGTGCCGCGCTGGTCGAGGAGCAGCACCCGGAACTCCTGCAGCGCGCGGCCGAGCCAGGCCTGCCTGCCGACGAAGCGGTTGGCGCCGAAGCCGGGGCCGCCTTGGAGGTAGACCAGCCAGGGGAGGTCCTGCTGTGCCTTGTCGCTCGCGACGACCTCGCGGGCGAAGAGCTCGATGCTCTCCCCCGCCGGGTCGTCGTGGTCGAGGGGCACGGTGAAGCGGTGGTCGGTGAGGACGACACCGGGCTGGCGGTAGCTGACGGTCAACAGGGCTCCCGAGACGAACGGATTCCAGGCTGCGTCCCAGTTGAGCACATGTTCCGCAGGCTGCGACGCCCGGGATCAAGAAAATCTACTGAACAGCGGCTCAGCCCTCGGGTCGAAAGGAACTGAACAGCGGCTCAGCCATCCGGTCGACTGGAACTGAACAGCCGCTCAGCGCGCCGACAGACTGGAGCGGCGCACCACCAGTTCCGGCTGGAGCACGACCCGCCGGTGTTCGTGCGGCGCGGGCGCGGTCTCCGTCTCGATCTCCTCCAGGAGGAGTTCGGCGGCGAGGGATCCCATCGTCACCGCGGGCTGCCGTACGGAGGTGAGCGGGACTGCCGCGGCGGCCGCGAACTCGATGTCGTCGTAGCCGACGATCGCGAGGTCGTCGGGCACGCCGACCCCCGCCGCGTACATGGCCTGCAGGACTCCGAGCGCGAGCAGGTCGTTGGCACAGAAGACGGCGGTGGGGCGCTCGGCGAGGCCGAGGAGCCGGGCCCCCGCGTCGCGCCCCGCGGCCACGTCGAGACGCTCGGTGGGCAGCTCGCGCAGGCTGTCCGGGCCGAGCCCCGCCTCGGCCAGGGCGTTCAGGGCGCCCGTGCGGCGGTCCCTGACCTGGTTCAGTCCGGGCGGCCCGCTGACGTACGCGATGGAACGGTGACCGGCGTCCACGAGGTGCCGTACGGCCAGCGCGCCGCCCGCCACGTCGTCGACGGAGACCGAACACTCGGTGGTGCCCTCGGCGACCCGGTCCACCAGCACGAAGGGGATGCCGTTGCGGCGGAACGCCTCGATGTTGCGCCCGCTCGCGTCGGTGGGCGTCAGCAGCACCCCGCGCACTCGCTGCTCGGCGAAGAGCGACAGATAGTCGGCCTCCTCGCTCGAACTCTGCGCACTGTTGCAGACCATCACGCCGAGCCCGGCGTCCCGCGCGGCGCGCTCGGCGCCGCGCGCCACGTCCACGAAGAACGGGTTGCCCATGTCGAGGACGAGCAGGCCCATGATCCGGCTGCGCCCCGCCCGCAGCTGACGCGCCGATTCGCTGCGCACGTAGCCGAGCCGGTCGATCGCGGACAGCACGCGGGCCCGGGTCTCGGAGGCGACCGTGTCGGGGCGGTTGATCACGTTCGACACCGTGCCGACGGAGACACCGGCGGCACGGGCGACGTCCTTGATACCCACCGACTGGGCCATCAGGCGGAAACCTCCAGGGGAACGAGAAGCGGCGGGCAGGCCATCACATTACCCGCGCGCGGTCCGAAGCCGGTGCTCATGCGGGCAGCCGGAAGTCGACGACATGGAGCGGCGAGGGCGTGGTACCGCTGGACTTCTCCTGGTACATGAACGACAGGATTCCATCCTGCGAGACCCGCGTCTCATCGATCACGACCTCGCCGAAGGCGTTCAGACCGCTGCCGTCGTACAGGAGCGTCCAGTCGGTGTACCCGGAGGACTTCGAGGCGCCTGCGATCCGGCCGAACGGCATGATCGCGTAGGCGTTGTCGTACGTGTCGAGGACCAGCTTGGTGCGCTGGCTGGAGTTCAGGGCGATCGGGATCTCGGTCTTGGTCCAGGCGCCCGAGGAGTTCTTGCGGACGTGGAAGGCTCGGCCGTTGGCCGTCCGGTCGGTGACGTAGTTGGTCGTGCACTGGCCGAAGCGGCCGGGTACGTAGCTGATGATCGCGTGCGGCAGGCCGGTGGAGTCGGTGGCCTGGCTCTCCTGGTTCATGAGGGAGTGGTCGGGGTTGAGGTAGTCGACGACGAGTCCCGGGTCGGTGACAGCGACCATGTCCGAGCTTCCGGTGGTGCCGACGAGGGTGCCCGCGTCGTTGCGCCAGGTGCGGCCGCGGTCGGTGGAGTAGACGTAGCCCGTGTCGTGGTTGGTGATGCCGCCGCTGTTGCACATCACGGCGCCGTTCTGCTCGCGCCAGGTGAAGAAGGAGTGCAGTCGGCCATTGATGTCGTAGTCGATGCCGTGCAGATACATGTTGCGGGCGGTACTGGAGCCGTGCGAGCTGGTGTACGTCCCGGTGGAGCTGGACCACTCGCCGAGCGCGGTCCAGGACGAACCGTCGTACTCCGCCAGGGCGTTGCGTCCGCTTCCGGAGATGCCGACGCGATAGCTGAGCTGGAGCCTGCCTTCCGGAGTCGAGACGAACTGCGGGTAGGTGAACTGCGTCGTGAGCGCGAGCCCGTCGAGGGTCGTCTGTACGGCGCCGAAGACCGCTGAAGTCCATGCCGGGGCGTTGTCGAGCAGGCCGGCCACCGACTTCACGTAGAAGAAGCCGTCGCTGTGCGAGTCCATGTTGAGGTGCAGCCGGCCGTCGGTCCTGGACACGCCCATGGAGATCACGTTGTGCGAGTCGGAGCTCTTCAGCTGGTGGGCGAGGGTGACCGTGGACCAGCTGGACGCGCCGAGCGCCCGGCGGGCGACGACGGCGCTGCGGTCCGTGGTGTACCAGGCCGCGTACTGGTAGCCCTGGTAGGTCAACAGCCCGTTCTTCTGGAACGAGTTGTTGTTGACCAGGCCGTCGTAGGACACGAAGAACAGGGCCTGGGCGTCGAGTTGAGTGGTGCCGGTCAACGTGACGGAGGGGCCGGGGTCGGCCGCCCGCGCCGTACCGGCTTCCAGACCGGGGCCGGCCACCGCGCCCAGCAGTGCCGTCGTGAGCAGTGTGCGTCGTCTCATGCGGAGCTCCTGGTCAGGCGAGGTGGAAGACTTCGGTGAGGGGCTTCATGACCTCGTCGGGTCTGGCGCCGTCCAGTGACTCGAAGAACGGCGCCATCTCCGTCTGCCAACGGGCATTGATGTCGGCGGCCTCCATGCCGGCCTGTGCGGCCGCGAAGTCCTCGGTCTCCAGGTAGCCGACCAGCAGGCCGTCCTCGCGCAGGAAGAGCGAGTAGTTGTGCCAGCCGGTGGCCGAGAGCGCTTCGAGCATCTCGGGCCACACGGCGGCGTGCCGCTCGCGGTACTCGTCGAGGCGGTCCTCGCGGACCTTGAGCAGGAAACAGACGCGCTGCATGAAGTACCGCTCCGAACTAGAAGTTGAACTGGTCGATGTTCTTCGCGTTGAAGACGGTCGGCTTGCCCAGGTTGATCACGCCGTCCTTGCCGATGGTGAAGGAGCCCATGTCACCGGCCTTGAAGGTCTCGCCCTCCTTGCCGGTGATCTGCCCGGAGGCCAGCGCCACGGCGGTACGCGCGGCCAGCTCGCCGAGCTTCGCCGGGTCCCAGAGCTCGAAGGCCTCGACGGTGCCGTTCTTGACGTACTTGCGCATGTCGTTGGGGGTGCCGAGGCCGGTCAGCTTCACCTTGCCCTTGTACTTCGAGCCGGACAGGTACTGGGCGGCCGCCTTGATGCCGACGGTGGTCGGGGAGATGATTCCCTTGAGGTTCGGGTGCTCCTGGAGCAGGCCCTGGGTCTGCTGGAAGGACTGCTGGGCGTCGTCGTTGCCGTACGCGACCTTGACCAGCTTGACGTTCTTGTACTTGGGGTCCTTCAGCTCGTCCTTCATGAAGTCGATCCAGGTGTTCTGGTTCGTCGCGGTCTGCGCGGCGGACAGGATCGCGATCTCGCCCTTGTAGCCGATCTGTTCGGCGAGCAGCTGCACCTCGGTGCGGCCCAGGTCCTCGGCGCTGGCCTGCGAGACGAAGGCGTTGCGGCAGTCGGTCTTGGTGTCGGAGTCGTAGGTGACGACCTTGATCTTGTTCGTCATCGCCTGCTTGAGCGCGGTGCACAGGGCACCCGGGTCCTGTGCGGAGACCGCCATCGCGTCGACCTGCTGCTGAGTGAGCGTGTTGACGTAACTCACCTGGCCCGAGGTGTCGGTGGCACTGCTCGGGCCGACCTCCTTGTACGTGGACCCCAGCTCCGTCACGGCCTTCTCGCCGCCCTTGTCGGCGGAGGTGAAGTACGGGTTGTTGACCTGCTTGGGCAGGAAGCCGACGGTCAGGCCCTTCTTGGTGGCGGCGTTGGGGTCGGCCTTGCCCGCGGCGGCAGCCGAACCGCCCGAGTCCTTGACGTCGTTCTTGGTGGTGCCGCCGCAGGCGGTGGCGGCCAGGGCGAGCGAGGTGACGGCGGCGAGCGCCGCGCAGGTACGGCGGATCGATGACTTGCGCATGGCGAAAGGTCCTTTACGAGGGTGAGCGGAGGGGTTGGAGGGCGGGCCGGGTGGGAGCTACGAGGCCGGAGTCGAGGCGGCTCTGCGGCCCGCCCTCGCAACGGAGATCTGCCGCGTGACCCGGGGGCCGAGCACGGAGACGACGAGCAGCACGCCGGTGACGACGATCTGGGACTGTGCGGAGACGTTCAGCAGGCTCATCACGTTCTGCAGCGCGCCGAGCAGGAACACTCCCGCGATCGCGCCGCCGAGCGTGCCCTTGCCGCCGTCGAAGTCGATGCCGCCGAGCAGCACGGCCGCGACGACGGAGAGTTCGAGGCCGGTGGCGTTGTCGTAGCGGGCGCTGGCGTAGTGCAGCGCCCAGAACACGCCGGTCAGGGAGGCCATGAAGCCGGTGGCGACGAACAGGATCAGCTTCTGCCGCTTGACGCGGATGCCGGCGAATCGCGCGGCCTCCTCGTTCGCGCCGATCGCGAAGGCCGAGCGCCCGAACGGGGTGGCGTGCAGGACGACCACCGCGATGGCGAGCAGCACCACGTAGGGCAGGAAAGCCTGCGGGAGGAAGGTGTTCCCGATGCGTCCGGCCGCGAAGTCCAGGTACTGGGTGGGGAAGTCGGTCACCGCGTCCGAGCCGAGCACGATCTGTGCGATGCCACGGTAGGCGGCGAGCGTGCCGATGGTGACGGCGAGGGACGGCAGCCCGAGCCGGGTGACCAGGAGCCCATTGACCAGCCCGCACACCACGCCCAGGAGCAGGCACATCGGAATGATCGTCTCGATCGACATGCCCTGGTTCCACAGGGCGCCCATGACCGAACCGGATAGTCCGGCGGTGGACGCGACCGAGAGGTCGATCTCCCCGGCCACCACGAGCAGCGTCATCGGCAGGGCGATCAGGGCGATCGGCAGCGTGTTGCCGATCAGGAACGACAGGTTGAGCGCGTTGCCGAAGCCGTCCACGAAGCCGAAGGAGAACAGCAGCAGGACGATGAGGAGGGCGCCGACGACCGTGTCCCAGCGGACGGCGCGCGCGAGGAGCGAGTCAGCCATGGCGGGCGTCTGCTTCAGGGCGGGCGAGTCAGCCATGGCGGGCGTTCCTCTTCTTCAGTGCGGAGGCCACGCGCAGCGCGACGATCCGGTCGACCGCGATGGCGAGGATGAGCAGGATGCCGTTGATGGCGAGCACCCAGACGGAGCTGACGCCGAGGGCGGGCAGCACGCTGTTGATGGAGGTGAGCAGCAGCGCGCCGAGCGCGGCGCCGTAGACGCTGCCGGAGCCGCCGGTGAAGACGACACCGCCGACCACGACCGCGCTGACGACGGTCAGTTCGTAGCCGTTGCTGGTGCCGGAGTCGACGTTGCCGAACCGGGCGAGATACATGGCGCCCGCGAGTCCGGCGAGGCCCCCGCAGACGACGTACGCGGTCAGGATCCGCTTGCGGACCGGGATGCCGGCGAGCCGCGCGGCCTCCGGGTTGGAGCCCAGCGCGTACAGTTCGCGGCCGCTGCCGAAGTGCTTGAGGTAGTACGCGGTGACCAGCAGCACCGCCAGCGCGATCAGCGCGAGATACGGGACCGCCGAGATACCGCCGGAGCCGAAGTCCACGAAACTGCCGGGGAGATCGGCCGCGGTGATCTGCCGGGAGCCGACCCAGATGGAGTCGATGCCGCGGATGATGTAGAGCGTGCCGAGGGTGACGACGAGCGCGGGCACCTGACCGCGGCTGACGAGCAGCCCGTTCACCAGTCCACAGCCGATGCCGAGCAGCACCGCGAGGAAGACGGCGACGACAGGGTTTCCGCCGCCCTGCAGATAGGTGCCGGCCGCGAAGGCGCTGATGCCGAGCGTCGAGCCGACCGACAGATCGACGTTCCGTGTGATCACGACCAGCGACTGACCGGTGGCGACCAGCACCAGGATGGTCGCGTTCAGCAGCAGGTCCTTGATGCCCTGCTCGGACAGGAACTGGCTGTTGCCCATCTGGGTGATGGCGATCATCACCAGGAAGACGACCAGGATGGCGAGTTCGCGCATCTTGAACACGCGGTCCACCAGCCGGGTGCCGCTCGACTTGGGCACCTCGGCGGCGGGGGCGGGGTTGGGTGCGGTCACCGTCATGCGGCGGCCCTCTCAATGATCGTGGTCGTCATGCGGCGGCCCTCCCGGTGGCTGCGGCCATCACGGTTTCCTCGGTCGCTTCGGAGCGTGGGATCTCCGCGGTGAGCCGGCCCTCGTGCATGACGAGCACACGGTCCGCCATGCCGAGGATCTCGGGCAGATCGGAGGAGATCATCAGGACGGCCACCCCGTCGGCGGCCAACTCGCTGAGCAGCCGGTGCACTTCGGCCTTCGTACCGACGTCGATGCCACGGGTCGGCTCGTCGACGATGAGTACCTTGGGGCCGGTGGCGAGCCACTTGGCGAGGACGACCTTCTGCTGGTTGCCGCCGGAGAGCGTGGAGACGGCGTCGGCGATCCGGGCGTACTTCACCTGGAGCTTGACCGCCCAGTCGAGGGAGCGGCTGCGCTCGGCGCCGCGGTCCATCAGGCCCGCCTTGACCGTCGTACGCAGCCCGGTCAGGCCGATGTTGCGCTCGATGGACATGTCCATCACGAGGCCCTGCGCGCGCCGGTCCTCAGGGACGAGGGCGAGCCCGGCGGCCATGGCCGTCGAGGGCGCGCCGTTCGTCAGCGTCCTGCCGTCGACCTCGACCTCACCGGCGTCCCAGCGGTCGACGCCGAAGACGGCCCGGGCGACCTCCGTGCGCCCGGCGCCCACCAGCCCGGCGAGACCGACGATCTCGCCGCGCCGGACGTCGAAGGAGACGTCCGTGAAGACGCCTTCGCGGGTCAGGCGGCGCACGCTCAGGGCGACCGAGCCCGCCTCGACCTCCTGCTTCGGGTAGAGCTCCTCGAGGTCGCGGCCGACCATCCGGCGGACGAGGTCGTCCTCGGTCATGCCGTCCAGCGGTTCGCTGGCGATCCAGGCGCCGTCGCGCAGCGTCGTGACCCGCTGGCAGATCCGGAAGATCTCCTCCAGGCGGTGCGAGATGAACAGCACCGCCGAGCCCTGCTCGCGCAGGGTGCGGACGACACCGAAGAGGCGGGCCACCTCACTGCCGGTGAGGGCGGCGGTCGGCTCGTCCATGATCAGGACGCGGGCGTCGAAGGAGAGCGCCTTGGCGATCTCGACGATCTGCTGGTCGGCGATGGACAGGCCGCGCGCCGGACGGTCGGGGTCGAGTTCGACTCCGAGGCGCTTCATGAGGGCGGCGGTCGCCGCGTGGGTGGCCTTGTGGTCGATGCGGCCGAGGGCCCGCCGGGGCTGGCGGCCCATGAAGATGTTCTCGGCGATCGACAGATCAGGGAAGAGCGTGGGCTCCTGGTAGATCACCGCGATGCCCGCGTCGCGGGCATCGGCGGGACCGTGGAAGACGGTGGGTTCGCCGTCCAGCAGCACCTGACCGGCGTCCGGTCGGTGCACGCCGGCGAGCGTCTTGATGAGGGTCGACTTGCCCGCGCCGTTCTCTCCGGCGAGCGCGTGCACTTCGCCGGGAAACAGTTCCAGGGACACGTCCCGCAGGGCACGTACGGCGCCGAAGGACTTCGAGATGTCCTTGAGCGCCAGCACGGGGGCCGGACCCGTATCGGACGGGTGGGTCATGGGAGCTCCTCAACGACGCGGGCGTCGCGGCCTCACGACGTCGTGAAAGGTTTCAACTAGGTTGCCGGGACGTTAGGCATGTAGCCCAGGTCACGTCAATGGGTACGGGTCGAAATTCTTGATAGACAAAGGTCACAACCGAGTCACGGAGAGCGGTCTTTGCGTGAGGGCTTGACAGCCCTACGGGCGGCTCATAGCTTCGGCCTGCTGAATCGTTTCAGACTGAACTCTTCAAGAAGTCCTTTTCAGACCCGAAGTCGTAGGAGCCCCGAAGTGACCGAGCTCGCCGCGGTGAAGGCCGCCCTCAAGACCCAGGCCGTCGAGACGCCGTCATGGGCGTACGGGAATTCGGGGACCCGATTCAAGGTGTTCGCGCAGCCTGGAGTGCCGCGCACACCTCAGGAGAAGCTCGACGACGCCGCGCAGGTGAACGCGTACACGGGTGCCGCGCCGACCGTCGCGCTGCACATCCCCTGGGACAAGGCCGACGACTACGCGGCGCTGGCGAAGTACGCGCAGGAGCGCGGCCTGAAGCTGGGCACGATCAATTCCAACACCTTCCAGGACGACGACTACAAGCTGGGCTCCATCTGCCATCCGGACGCGACGGTGCGCCGCAAGGCTCTTGATCACCTGCTCGAGTGCGTCGACATCATGGACGCGACGGGGTCCAAGGACCTGAAGCTGTGGTTCGCGGACGGCACGAACTATCCCGGCCAGGACGACATCCGTGAGCGTCAGGACCGGCTCGCCGAGGGTCTGGCGCTCGTGTACGAGCGGCTCGGCGACGACCAGCGGATGCTCCTGGAGTACAAGTTCTTCGAGCCCGCCTTCTACACGACGGACGTCCCCGACTGGGGCACGGCGTACGCGCACTGCCTCAAGCTCGGCCCCAAGGCGCAGGTCGTCGTCGACACCGGGCATCACGCCCCCGGCACCAACATCGAGTTCATCGTCGCCACGCTGCTGCGCGAGCGGAAGCTCGGGGGCTTCGACTTCAACTCCCGCTTCTACGCCGACGACGACCTGATGGTGGGCGCCGCCGACCCCTTCCAGCTGTTCCGGATCATGTACGAGGTGATCCGCGGCGGCGGCTTCACGCCGGGCGTGGCGTTCATGCTCGACCAGTGCCACAACATCGAGGCGAAGATCCCGGCGATCATCCGTTCCGTCATGAACGTCCAGGAGGCCACGGCCAAGGCTCTCCTCGTCGATCGCGCCGCGCTCGCCGAGGCTCAGCGGGGCGGCGACGTGCTTGCCGCGAACGCGGTGCTGATGGACGCGTACAACACGGACGTGCGGCCCTTGCTGGCCGAGGTGCGCTCGGAGCTCGGGCTGGACCCCGATCCGGTCGCCGCGTACCACCGGTCCGGGTACGCGGACCGGATCGCCTCCGAGCGGGTGGGTGGGCAGCAAGCCGGTTGGGGGGCTTGATCACTGCGATTCGTTTGCCCAACGAGCCCTTTGCAGTCTGCGGGTAGCAGTGGGCTGATCGCGCAGTTCCCCGCGCCCCTGAAGGGGCGCTCCCCCTCGGGTTCGTCCCGAGTGCACGTACACACTCTTCCAAAGGACCAGGACCATGGCACCCCATCCCGAAGCCGCCGCCCTCCTCGCCCGGTCGCACCGGCTCGGCGCCGATCCCCGCAACACCAACTACGCGGGCGGCAACGCCTCCGCGAAGGGCACCGACACCGATCCCGTGACCGGCGGTGATGCCGAGTTGATGTGGGTCAAGGGGTCGGGCGGTGACCTCGGCACGCTCACCGAGTCGGGGCTGGCCGTGCTGCGGCTGGACCGGTTGCTGGCGCTCAAGGACGTCTACCCGGGCGTCGAGCGCGAGGACGAGATGGTCGCCGCGTTCGACTACTGCCTGCACGGCAAGGGGGGCGCGGCGCCGTCCATCGACACGGCGATGCACGGGCTGGTGGACGCGCCGCACGTCGACCACCTCCACCCAGACTCCGGGATCGCGCTCGCCTGCGCGGCCGACGGGGAGAAGCTGACCGCCGAGTGCTTCGGGGACAGCGTGGTGTGGGTGCCCTGGCGCCGGCCCGGTTTCCAGCTCGGTCTGGACATCGCGGCGGTCAAGGAGGCCAACCCGCAGGCGATCGGCTGCGTCCTCGGCGGGCACGGCATCACCGCGTGGGGTGCGACGGCCGAGGAGTGCGAGCACAACTCGCTGCACATCATCCGCACCGCCGAGACCTTCCTGGCCGAGCGCGGGAAGGCGGAGCCGTTCGGGCCGGTCGTCGAGGGATACGAAGCACTGTCCGAGACGGACCGCCGGGAGCGGGCCGCGGCTCTGGCGCCGTACATCCGGGCCATCGCCTCCCAGGACCGCCCGCAGGTCGGACACTTCACCGACTCCGATGTCGTCCTGGACTTCCTCGCCCGCGCCGAGCACCCGCGTCTCGCGGCGCTCGGCACCTCCTGCCCGGACCATTTCCTGCGGACGAAGGTCAGGCCGCTCGTGCTGGATCTGGCGCCGGCCACGGGCCTGGACGAGGCGGTCGCCCGGCTGAAGGAGCTGCACGCCGAGTACCGCGAGGAGTACGCCGCCTACTACCAGCGGCATGCCCTGCCCGACTCCCCCGCGATGCGCGGCGCGGACCCGGCGATCGTGCTCGTGCCCGGAGTCGGCATGTTCTCCTTCGGCAAGGACAAGCAGACCGCGCGGGTGGCGGGCGAGTTCTACGTCAACGCCATCAACGTGATGCGCGGTGCCGAGGCCGTCTCGACGTACGCGCCGATCGAGGAGTCGGAGAAGTTCCGCATCGAGTACTGGGCTCTGGAGGAGGCCAAGCTCCAGCGGATGCCGCAGCCCAAGCCGCTCGCGACGCGGGTGGCGCTGGTGACGGGCGCGGGCAGCGGCATCGGCAAGGCGATCGCCGAGCGGCTGGTGGCCGAGGGCGCGTGCGTGGTGGTCGCGGACCTCAACGCAGAGAGTGCGGACGACGTCGCCTCGGCACTGGGCGGTCCCGACAAGGCCGTGGCCGTCACCGTCGACGTGACGTCCGAGGAGCAGATCGCCGAGGCGTTCAAGGCGGCGGTACTCGCCTTCGGCGGGGTCGACCTGGTGGTCAACAACGCCGGTATCTCCATCTCCAAGCCCCTGCTGGAGACCTCGGTCCGCGACTGGGACCTCCAGCACGACATCATGGCTCGCGGCTCCTTCCTCGTCTCGCGCGAGGCGGCGCGGGTGATGATCGCGCAGGGGCTAGGCGGCGACGTCGTCTACATCGCGTCCAAGAACGCGGTCTTCGCCGGTCCGAACAACATCGCCTACTCCGCCACCAAGGCCGACCAGGCCCACCAAGTGCGCCTGCTGGCCGCCGAATTGGGTGAGCACGGGATCCGGGTCAACGGCGTCAACCCCGACGGGGTGGTCCGCGGCTCGGGGATCTTCGCGGGCGGCTGGGGCGCGCAGCGGGCGGCGACGTACGGCATCGAGGAGGAGAAGCTGGGTGAGTTCTACGCCCAGCGGACGATCCTGAAGCGTGAAGTGCTGCCGGAGCACGTCGCGAACGCGGTGTTCGCCCTGACGGGTGGGGACTTGACGCACACCACGGGGTTGCACGTCCCGGTCGACGCCGGCGTCGCCGCCGCGTTCCTTCGGTGACGCGGGTGACCGAGGTGAAGTCGTACGCCGCGGTCGACCTCGGCGCGTCCAGTGGACGCGTCATGGTCGGCCGCGTCGGCCCCGACACCCTGGAACTCGCCGAGGCGCACCGCTTCCCGAACCGGCCGGTCCGCGTCCCCGAGGGTCTGCGCTGGGACATTCTTTCCCTGTACGCCGGTGTCCTCGACGGTCTGCGAGCAGCCGGGCAGGTCGACTCGGTGGGCATCGACAGCTGGGCCGTGGACTACGGCCTGCTGGACGCGGACGGGGCGCTGCTCGGCAACCCGGTGCACTACCGCGACGCCCGTACGGAGGGTGCCGCGGAGAAGGTGTGGGCGACTGTGCCGGCCGCCGAGCTGTACGCGGCGACCGGGCTGCAGTACGCGCCGTTCAACACGCTGTACCAGTTGGCGGCGGCCCGCTCGACGCGCCAACTCGCCTCGGCCGAACGGCTGTTGCTCATCCCCGATCTGCTGACGTACTGGCTCACGGGCGAGGCGGGCACCGAGCTCACCAACGCCTCGACCACCCAGCTGATCGACCCGCGCACCCGCGACTGGGCATACGACATCGCCGAGCGGCTCGGCATCGACCTGAAACTGTTCGCGCCGCTGCGCCGCCCCGGCGACCCGGCCGGGCTGCTCCGGCCGCACGTGCTGGAGGAGACCGGGCTGACCGGCCCGGTCCCGGTGACCACGGTCGGTTCGCACGACACCGCCTCGGCAGTGACCGCCGTACCCGCCACCGGAGAGCGGTTCGCGTACATCTGCACCGGCACCTGGTCCCTGGCGGGCCTGGAGCTGGACGCGCCGGTGCTCACCGAGGCGAGCCGGGCGGCCAACTTCACCAATGAGCTGGGCCTGGACGGCACGGTCCGCTATCTGCGCAACATCATGGGGCTGTGGCTTCTCCAGGAGTGCGTACGCGAATGGGGGCACCCCGACCTGGGGGATCTTCTCTCGGCCGCCGCCGAGGTGGCGCCGCTGCGGTCCGTCGTGGACGCCGGCGACGCGGGGTTCCTGGCGCCGGGACGGATGCCCGCCCGGATCGCCAACGCCTGCCGGGAGTCCGGGCAGGCGGTGCCCGAGTCGCCCGCCAAGGTGACGCGCTGCATTCTCGATTCCCTCGCGCTCGCCCATCGCCGCGCGATCGACGCGGCCCAGTCCCTCGCCGACCACCCGGTCAACATCGTGCACATCGTCGGCGGCGGCGCCCGCAACGCCCTGCTGTGCCAGCTCACCGCCGACGCCTGCGGCCTGCCGGTCGTGGCGGGCCCCGCGGAGGCGGCCGCGCTCGGCAACGTCCTCGTCCAGGCCCGGGCCCACGGGTTGGTCGGCGACCGTACGTCGATGCGGCGACTCCTCGCTCGTACGCAGCCGTTGAAGCGATACGAGCCCCGAGGTGACACGGCGGCGTGGCGCGCCGCCGGGGACCGGATCACCCCTCCGTGAGCGGGGGCTCGCGTGGCGCGCGACCGGCTCACCCGTCCGTGAGAGGGAACTGCCCGGATGCGCGACCGACTCACCCGCCTGTGAGCGGGGCTCCCCTGACGCGCGACCGCCGCGTACTCCCCCACTACGCTAAGCGCGTGTGGGGGTGCCCCCAGCACTCATCCGATGATCGAGAACAAGGAGCTGCGATGCGTGTCGCCCTGTTCCTGACCTGTGTCAACGACACGCTGTATCCGGACACCGGCCGGGCCGTGGTGAAACTGCTGACCAGGCTGGGCGTGGACGTCGATTTCCCGATGGGCCAGACGTGTTGCGGGCAGGCGCACTACAACACCGGGTATCGCCATGAGGCCGAGCCGCTGGCCCGGCATTTCTCCGATGTATTCGGGGAGTACGAGGCGATCGTGACGCCGTCCGGGTCGTGCGGGGCCATGGTGCGGGAGCTGTATCCGCGGATGGGTGAGCGGGCGCGCGCCGAGGGGCGTGGCGACTCGCTGGCCAGGACGCTGGCTCCGGTCGTGCCCAAGACGTACGAGCTCACGGAGTTCCTGGTGGACGTGCTCGGCGTGACCGATGTCGGCGCGTACTACCCGCACACGGTGACCTACCACCCCACCTGTCACGGTCTGCGCAGCCTGGGCCTGGGCGACCGGCCGCGCCGTCTGCTCCAGGCGGTCAAGGGACTTGAGCTGCGCGAGCTGCCCGGCGCCGACGAGTGCTGCGGCTTCGGCGGGACCTTCGCTGTCAAGAACCCCGATGTCTCCGCGGCGATGGGTGCCGACAAGGTGCGCAACGCCGAGTCGACGGGCGCCGATGTGCTGTGCGCGGCCGACAACTCCTGCCTGATGCACATCGGCGGCACGATGAGCCGCCTCAACACGGGCATGCGGCCCGTCCACATCGCGGAGATCCTGGCGAGCACGGAAGAGGAGCCCTTGGTATGAGCGGGACCTTCGTCGGCATGCCGGCCTTCCCGGAGGCCGCGCACGAAGCAGTGCACAACGCCACCTTGCGCGGCAATCTGCGCCACGCCACCCACACGATCCGCAGCAAGCGCGCCAAGGCGGTCGCTGAGGTCTCCGACTGGGCCGCGCTGCGCGAGGCGGGCAAGCAGATCAAGGACCACACACTCCGTCATCTCGACCGCTATCTCGCGCAGTTGGAGGAGACGGTCACCGCGGCCGGCGGCACCGTGCACTGGGCCGCCGACGCCGACGAGGCCAACCGGATCGTCGCCGACCTCGTGAAGGCGACGGGCGAGACGGAGGTCGTCAAGGTCAAGTCGATGGCGACGCAGGAGATCGGCCTCAACGAGGCCCTTCTCGAAGAGGGCATCCACGCCTACGAGACCGATCTCGCCGAACTCATCGTCCAGTTGGGCAAGGACCGGCCCTCCCACATCCTCGTCCCGGCGATCCACCGCAACCGCGGCGAGATCCGGGACATCTTCGTCCGGGAGATGAGCGAGTGGGGCCGCCCGGCCCCCGAGGGCCTGACCGACACGCCCGCCGAGCTGGCCGAGGCCGCCCGGCTGCACCTGCGGGAGAAGTTCCTGCGCGCCAAGGTCGGCATCTCCGGCGCCAACTTCATGGTCGCCGAGACCGGCACGCTGGTCGTCGTCGAGTCGGAGGGCAACGGCCGGATGTGCCTGACGCTCCCCGAGACCCTGATCTCGGTCGTCGGCATCGAGAAGATCGTGCCGACCTGGCAGGACCTGGAGGTCTTCCTCCAGACCCTCCCGCGCTCCTCGACGGCCGAGCGCATGAACCCGTACACCTCGACATGGTCCGGCACCACGGACGAGGACGGACCCCGGACCTTTCACCTGGTCCTCCTCGACAACGGCCGCACCGACACGCTCGCCGACGAGGTCGGCCGCCAGGCGCTGCGCTGCATCCGCTGCTCGGCGTGTCTGAATGTCTGCCCGGTCTACGAGCGGGCGGGCGGCCACGCGTACGGCTCGGTCTACCCGGGCCCGATCGGCGCCATCCTGAGCCCCCAACTCCGGGGCACGCAGAGCGAGATCGACGCCTCCCTCCCGTACGCCTCCTCGCTCTGCGGCGCCTGCTACGAGGTCTGCCCGGTCGCCATCGACATCCCGGAAGTCCTCGTCCACCTGCGGGAACGGGTCGCCGAGGGCGGTCCGACAACGCGGGACGGCAACAAGGTCGTGCTCAAGCCCGCCAAGGGGCATGCCGCCGAACGGGCGGCGATGCGCGCGGCCCGCTGGGCGTTCAGCCATCCCGGCGCGCTGCGCACCGGCCAGCGGCTCGCGTCGCGGACGCGCCGCTTCCATCCGCGGACGCTGCCCGGCCCCGGCAGGGCGTGGAGTGCGAGCCGTGATCTGCCGGCGGTGCCCGCGGAGCCGTTCCGCGACTGGTGGCAGCGTACGCAGGGCGGAAAGAAGGCGGACTCGAAGTGAGCAGCAGGGATCTGATCCTGGGCCGGGTGCGACGCGCGATCGCGGACGTACGACAGGACGACACGCCGTACGAGCAGGCCGTTGACCGGAGTTATCTGCGCGAGCACGGTGCGCGGAGTGTCGCGGAGACGGTGGATCTGCTCGCCGAGAACCTGGCGGACTATCGGGCCGTCGTGCATCGCACGGACACCGAGGAACTGCCGTACCTGATCATGCGGTTGTTGTCCGCGCGTGGCTCGCGGTACGTCCTCGTTCCTCCGGGTCTGCCGCCCGAGTGGATGTCGGCCGCCGATGCCACACGGGTGCACGACCGCGCTGAGAGCACTCCTCAGGAGCTGGACCAGGTGGAGAGCGTCGTCACCGGCTGCGCTGTCGCGATCGCCGAGACCGGCACCATCGTCCTCGACGGCGGCCCCGACCAGGGCCGCCGCCGCATCACCCTCGTCCCCGACCACCACATCTGTGTCGTGCGCGTCCCCGACCAGGTGGTCTCCTCCGTGCCCCAGGCCCTGGATCGCCTCGACCCGGCCCGCCCGCTGACCTGGATCTCCGGGCCTTCGGCGACCAGTGACATCGAGCTGGACCGGGTCGAGGGTGTGCACGGTCCGCGCACTCTGGAGGTGGTGCTGGTGAGCGATCAGCCCAAGGCGGACGTCACGTCGTAGCCGCCGGACGGCAGCCGGTAGGACGCCGCCGAGTTGTCGAAGCCCAGGAACTCGACGCCGGGAACCTGGGCCAGCGGCGTTCTGCCCGCACGGACCGTGGAGGGATCGGTGGTCGGCAGGCGCAGCGTTGCCTCGCTGTTCGCGGGGACCACCGCCCGGTAGGTCAGCGTCCGGTCCCGCACCGTCCATGCGCTGACGATCTCGCCGTATGGGGAGACATGTGAACCGGCCACATGAGTGATCTTCCCGGTCGGGTCCGTGTGCGGCTTGAGCAGGAAGTGCTTGAACCCGGGATGGGCCGGGTCCTTCGCGATGCCGGCCATGTCCTCGTACATCCACTCCATGATCGCGCCGTAGGAGTAGTGGTTGAACGAGTTCATCTCGACCGGTCCGAAGCCATCCTGCTTCGAGTACGAGTTCCAGCGCTCCCAGATGGTGGTGGCGCCGTTCTTCACCGAGTACAGCCATGAGGGCATGGCGTCCTGGAGCAGCAGCTTGTACGCGAGGTCGGCGCGGCCCTGGTCGGTGAGCACCGGGGCGAGCACGTTCACGCCAAGGAAGCCGACGGACAGGGTGTTCTCGGCGTACTGCACGCGGGTGCTGTCGGGATGGGCCGCCTTGTAGCTCGCGTCGTTCCCGATGTTCTCGGCGAGCAGGTCGACGATCTGGCGGCGTTGGGCATCGGTGTCGTACAGACCGAGCTTGAGGACCCACACCAGCGCGGTCTGGCTGTTGTCCTCGGGCGCCGTGCCCATGATGGGGGACCCGCCGAGGCTGGAGCGCACGGTGACTTTCCCGCCGTCGGTGCTGAGGTACTTGGCTATGAAGGCCCGCTTGATGTCGGCGAAGAGCCTGTCGTACTTCTCGGCCTCCGTCGTACGCTCGGTCGCTCGGGCCATCTGGGCCATCAATTGGGTGCTGTAGCCGTAGTAGAGGTCACTCATCAGTTGGGTGCCGGTGCTCTGCGGCGCCAGCCAGTCGGCGAAGAGCGCGCCCTGACCGGCGTAGGTCTCCCCCGTTTTCCCGCGGATCCAGTCCAGGTACCGGCTCATCGCCTCCCAGCTCCGGTCGACGACCGTCCGGTCCCCGCTCATCTGCCACACGGTCCACGGGATGATCACGCCGCAGTCGGCCCAGCCGCTCACCGGGGCTGCGGCGTTGTACCGGTTTCCCGGAGAGACGGCGGTGAACTGGGCGCCGTCCAGGCCGTAGATCTTCTGCGAATCGATCAGGTTGTCCTCGAAGTGGCTGAGGAAGTTGACCGCGTCGACGTTGTAGAGCCCGGTGTTGGAGAACAGTTGGGTGTCGCCGGTCCAGCCGAGGCGCTCGTCGCGCTGCGGGCAGTCGGCGGGGACCCACAGGTAGTTGCCGCGCTGGCCCCAATGCACGTTGCTGATGAGCTGGTTGACCTGGGGGTCGTTGGTTGTGACGGCGCCGGTCCCACGGATCGCGGAGGTGGCGACCTTCCCGGCCAGGGCGGTGATCGTGACCTCGGGACCGGATGTCGTGACGGAGACGTAGCGGAATCCGTAGAAGGTCAGCGAGTCCTGGTGGCTCTCGCCGTCGGGGTCGCCCTTGAGCGTGTACGTGCTGGTTGCCTTGGCGCTGCGCAGATTGGCCCGGTACACCGAACCCTCGGGGCCGTCGGCGCCCTTGCTGGTGTCGTTGAGCATCTCGCCGAAGGCGAAGGTGACTTGGGCGCCTTCGGGGCCGCGCACCGAGTAGCGGGGCACGCCGACCATGTTCTGGCCGAGGTCGAAGACGGCGGTGTCGCCGCTGCCGATCGTGACCGCGGCGGTGGCGGCCTGGGCGGGGTCGGTCACCGACCGGGCGGCGTCGACGACGATGTGGCCCCTGCCGTTGGCGCTGCCCGTCTCACCGGCCACGCCGGTGCAGACAGTGATGGACTGCGGTGTGCGGTCCCACTGGGGCATCAGTCGGGCGGTCTCGCCGGGGTAGGCGACCAGCTTCGAGTCGGGGAACTTGGTGGCGAAGTCGTTCTCCTCGACGCCCGCCCAGGCGGCATCGTCGAAGCCGGTCGCCGTCCAGCCCGGTACCTCCTTGCGGGCGTCGTAGGCCTGCCCGTCGTAGATGTCGTCGGCGCGGTAGGGGCCCGTGTCCGTCGCCTTCCAGCCCTCGCCGGGCGCGCTCACCACGGACTGGGTCGATCCATCGGCGTACCGGAGCAGGAGTTTGGCCTTCAGGGCAAGCCGGTTGCCGTCCTTGGAGTAATAGGTGCTGCCGTCCGAGATCCGGCTGTTGTACCAGCCGTTGCCCAGCACGGCCGCGAGGGTGACCCGCCGCTCGCCGGCGACCAGGTCCGTCACGTCGTAGCTGATGTAGCTGATCCGGCTGTGGTAGTTCGTCCAGCCCGGGGTCAGCAACTCCTGGGTCGTGCCCCCTCCCTGGGGCACCGAGACGCGTCGGCCGTTGACATAGGCGTCGTACACGCCCAGGGCCGAGACGTACAGGCGAGCCTCACGGACCCGCCCCCTGAGCGCGGTCTGCCGTCGGAGCAACGGTGCCCCCGCGCTGTTCGGCGCCTTGCCCGCCATGCTGATCCACGTCGCGCCGTCCCAGCCCGACACGCCGTCGGTGCTGCGCAGCCCGGTCTCGAAGTGGGCGGGCGGCACGCCGGTGACGGCGCGCCCGTCCTCGTCCCACGCGGTCACGGTCCAGAAGTAACGCGTCGAGGCGCGCAGCCGTGTGCCGTCGTAGCGCACCGCCACCGAGTCCGATGACTCGACACGGCCGCTGTTCCACACGTCGGCGCGGGCTCGGGTCAGGCGCTCGGGTGATGTGGCCACCAGGATCTGATATGCCGTCTGGCGCCGACCGCGGGCCGGGGACGCCATGCGCCAGCCGAAGCGTGGCGCGTCCGTGTCCACGCCGAGTGGGTTCGTGCGGTGTTCCACGGTCAGCCCTGCCAGCGAGGTCCGGTCGGAGGCCGGCGCGGCCCATGCCGTGCCTCCCGTGCCGACCCCTCCGGCCATCGCCACGACTCCGGCGCCCAGCGCGGTGGTGAGCACCGTTCTGCGCCGGACGTTGCCTGTTCCTTCGTTGGGTGTCGCCTCGTTCACGCCGTCATCCCTTCGGCTTCGGAGGAAGTGAGTTGTAACGTTTCACTTCAACTGGCTGCGAAGGTAGTGGCGGCTGAGGCGCATGTCCACCACCCCAACAACGCGACTATCAGACAGAATTCAACAGAACTGAACCGCCGGACGGGTGTCGTGGAGTAACCGAGACCCATGCACCACTCAGGTCGAATTGAAACTTTTCAAAAGCAGAACGTACAGCTCATGCACAGGGGGCCGCAGCTGGTGAGCGGGTATCGGGCGTCCCGGTTAGCGTGAGGGGATGATCCGGTTCGAGCAGGTCACCAAGCGCTACCCGGACGGCACCACCGCCGTGGACGGCCTCTCCTTCGAGGTCGCCCAGGGCGAACTCGTCACGCTCGTCGGCCCGTCGGGCTGCGGCAAGACGACGACCATGATGATGGTGAACCGGCTGATCGAGCCGACATCGGGCCGGATCTTCGTGAACGGCGAGGACATCGCCACGGTCGACCCCGTGCAGCTGCGACGGCGCATCGGATACGTCATCCAGCAGGTCGGGCTGTTCCCGCACCGGACGGTGCTCGACAACACGGCGACCGTACCGACGCTGGTCGGCTGGAAGAAGGCCAAGGCGCGGGCGCGCGCCGCCGAGCTGCTCGATCTCGTGGGCCTGGACCCGAAGACATACGGACCGCGCTATCCGGAGCAGCTGTCGGGCGGTCAGCGCCAGCGGGTCGGCGTGGCACGGGCCCTGGCCGCCGACCCACCCGTACTGCTCATGGACGAGCCGTTCGGGGCCGTCGACCCTGTGGTGCGGGAGCAGTTGCAGGACGAGTTCCTGCGGATGCAGGAGGCCGTGCGCAAGACGGTGCTGCTGGTCACGCACGACATCGAGGAGGCGGTACGGCTCGGCGACCGGATCGCCGTGTACGGGCAGGGGCGCATCGAGCAGTTCGACACGCCCGGGGCGGTGCTCGGCACGCCCGCCACGCCGTATGTCGCCGAGTTCGTGGGCGCCGACCGTGGTCTGAAGCGGCTGTCGGTCACCGCGATCGAGGTCGACGACCTGGATCAGCCGCCGATCGCGCGCCTGGACGAGTCCGCCGCGCAGGCCGCCGCCCGGCTGGACGCCGAGGGCGCCCGCTGGGCCGTCGTGCTCGACGCCGGCGGCGATCTGCACGGGTGGGTCGGCGTCGACGAACTCGCGGCGGGCGGTACGGTCGGCGACCTCGCCCACCGTATGAACTCCTGGGTTCCGGTGGGCGCCCCGCTGAAGCAGGCGTTTGGTGTGATGCTCCAGGACGACGCGGGCTGGGTCGCCGTGCTGGAGGGGGCGCGTTTCCTCGGTGTGCTGACCCCGGCGAAGCTGCACGAGGCGCTGCGGCGGTCGGTGGACGCGGACGCCCTTGGTGTGTCGCGGGGTCAGGTGGACTTCGACTCGGTGGCGGACGCCTGAACCGTGGACCGGGTGGTGCGCTCCGACCGGTTCGAGCGGTCGAGGAGTCCGAAGGCCCAGCGTTCGTTGAAGCCCGCCAGGAAGCCGACGGCGCACCAGAATCCCCAGAAGGTGGTGCTCTGTCCGTCACCGTTGCCCGCGCAGATCTCGGCGGGCGTGGCGGGCATCTCGAACAGCTTGATGAACCCGGCGTTGAGCAGGAAGTAGACGGCCAGCGCCAGGATCCAGCCCACGAAGACCCGGTAGACGCCCTCGTGGCGCATCCCGCGCGCCATCTGGCCGGGCGCGACGGCACCCCGGTCACCGTTGGTCTTCCGGCGCGTCAGCTCCTCCCCGCTGTTGCGCAGCCGTACGAGGACGCTGAGCACTGCGCCGAAGGCTCCCACTCCCCCGCACACGAAGGCCCCCATCAGACTCCAGCGATCGCTGCAGCCCACCTCGACCCGCAGCAGGTCGAGCAGCCCCGCGGCTCCCACCAGCAGCGGGACGATCAGCAGCACGACGCTGATGAGCGCGCCCAGACTGAGCCCCACGTTGATGCCCCTGCTCACCGCCAGCGCGCAGTCCTGGTCGATGCGCGCCCGCAGGCCGGAGATCTCCTTGCCGAGATAGTCGGCCAGGTGGCGGTTGGGCTCCGTGCCGGTCAGCCGCGCGTCCCGCAGGACGTTGCTCAGCACGCATCCCACGGTGATCCTGAGCGACTGTCTGGTCTGCGACTCGAAGGCCCGCTGCGACTCGCCGTAGAGCAGCTGAAGCTGCACCTGCTGCTTGGAATAGACGAGTTCGAACCGCTTGTACGCCTTCTCGCAGCCGGGCTCGACGAGATTCGCCAGCCCGTCGGCCTTGGTGTCGGTGCGCGCCCCCAGGACCGCTTCACGTAATGCCTGCCGCCATGTCCGGCGGAATCCCCCGTAGTCCCCCATAGAGAACGTGTACCGGCACCCGTCCCGCCCGGGAAGCCGCCCGACCGCACCAGTACGGTCACCGACGTCACGGAGCCGTCACCTCGGGCTCCGGCCTCCATGACCGCGGCGCCGAGCCCTCAGCAGTAGACGATCGGGCAGCCGCGCCGGAGCGAGTGCTGGGCGGCGCGCAGGTACAGCGCCACGTAGAAGGCCGTGTCCAGGTCGTCGCTCCACGGGCCCGGCCGGGCGGCGGCCGCTTCCTTCGCCGCCCCGTCCAGGAACCAGCTGGTCAGATCGAGGTTGTCGGACGTCCTCGGTATCTCGGCCGGCAGCTCGACGACCGCCGCCAGCCGCTCGGCGAGGGCGAGCACCTGAGGAGCGCCGGCGACCATGGTCGTGTCCGTGTAGGCGGAGCCGACGGTCAGCCAGATGTCCTCATCGAGCGACAACGGCACCAGCACCGACCAGCCGAGGAGAGTCTCCTCTTCCTCCCGTGAGAGGTGAGTCCGGCACAGCGTGCCGAATCCGTCCATGGGAGGGACCAGCTTCTCCTCGAACGCCTGACCGGAGCCGCTCACGAACTCCGTCTCCTCGGGAACGGACTCGTACGGCGGCAGAGCGCGGCCTCTCAACTCCTCATTCAGCGCGGAGGCGACGTCCCCCCGCCCGTCCTCGCTCGCGTCGAACCACTCCTGCGCACCGACACTGACCAGATAGATCCCCATGACCGCAACGTACAGCGCACCACTGACACACCCCGGAGCCTCACTTCAGCAGGCCCTTGTCCTTCAGATAGGTCCGGGCCACGTCCTCCGGCAGCCGTCGCCAGCTGTCCACCTGCTGGTTCATGGACGCCAAGTCGGCAGTCGTGAGTACGTCGTTGAGCTTGCCGAGCGCCTTGGTGACGCCCTCGCTGCCGGCCCGCGAGCGGTTGACGACGGGCACGATGTAGTCGGCGTTCTGCAGATGCTTGTCGTCGGCGAGCAGGACGAGCCCGAAGTCGTCCAGGGTGGCATCCGTGGTGGTGGTCAACACCATCTGGTCCTGGCCGCTCTGCACGGCCCGCTTCGCCTGGGTGGTGCCGACACCCTTCGGGTCGACGGCGGTGATGTCGATGCCGTACGTCTTCTTCAACCCCGGTTCGCAGTACGGCCGTTGCACGCACTCGTCGCCCGCGGCGAGGCGCACCTTCAGGCCGGACCTTCCGAGGTCGCTGAGCGTCTTGAGGTGATGCCGGCGCGCGTACGCCTCGGTCACGGCGAAGGCGTTCTGGTCGACGGCCCTGCCGGGGGCGAGGACGGTGAGGCCGCGAGGCGTGGCCAGCTTGCGCAGCGCGGCCATCGTCGCGTCGAGGTCGGGTGAGCCGGCGGGGGATGCGTCGGGGCCGTTGGTCTTGGCGTTCAGCCAGTCCGCGAAGGTGGCCGCGTATTCGGGGACGACGTCGATCTGGCCGGATTCCAGGGCCGGTTCGTACAGTTCGCGGTTGGCGACGGTGAGCATGGACGTCTTGTAGCCGGCCCGGTTCAGCAGCAGCGTGTACATCTGGGCAAGCAGGTCGCTCTCGGTGAAGCCGGCCGAGCCGATGGTCAGGTGCTTGCTGTCGCCGGGCGACGCGGTGACCGCACCCTGGGTCTCCAGGGAGGGGCCGGTGGTGCAGCCGCTCACGAACACCAGGGACACCAGTGCGACGCGCCGCCTCACCGCGAGCCCCTCGCCCAGTGCGGCGCCAGCCGCTCGGCGACCTCGAAGACCCCCTCGACGATCAGCGCGAATACGGCGACCAGGACCGCACCGGCGACGACCTGCGGCGTACTCGCCAGATTGAAGCCCGCGGTGATGATCCGGCCGAGCCCTCCGCCGCCGGCGAGCGCGGCGATGGTGGCGGTCGCCACGAGCTGTACGGCGGCGATCCGCACCCCGTTCAGGACCATCGGGAGCGAAAGGGGCAGTTCCACGTGTAACAACATCTGTCGCCCGGTCATCCCCATCCCGCGCGCTGCCCGCACCACGTCGCGGTCGACCTCGCGCATCCCGACGTAGGCGTTGGTGAGCAGGGGCGGCACGGCGAACAGGACGAGCGCGACGACGGTCGGTCCCTCGCCCCACTTCCCGATCGGGGTGAGCAGCAGAAGCACCAGCACGGCGAAGGTGGGGACCGCCCGGCCGACGTTGGAGATGTTGACCGCCAGCGCGCCGCCCTTGCCGAGGTGGCCGAGAACGAGAGCGACGGGCAGCGCGATCAGGCAGCTGATGACCAGGCAGACCACGGTCAGCACGAGATGCTGGGCGAGGCGGTGCCAGATGCCGTCGTCACCCGACCAGTGCGCGGAGTCGGTGAGCCAGTGCCAGGCCCCGGTCAGAGTGTTCATCCGCGGGCCGCCCTGGCCCAAGGGGTGATGAGCCGCTGTACGCCCAGCAGGAGGAGGTCGGCGGCGACGGCGATGACGACGCACAGCACGGACGCGGTGAGGACCTGGGCCTTGAAGTAGGTGTTCATGCCCGCGTAGATGAGGTTGCCGAGCCCTCCGAAGCCGACGATCGCGCCGACCGTGACCAGCGACACGGCCGAGACCGTGGCGATCCGCAGTCCGGCCATGGCGGCCGGCACGGCCAGCGGCAGTTCCACGGTGAGCAGCAGGCGGATGGGCCCGTATCCCATGCCGCGCGCGGCCTGCCGGGTCTCCTCGGGGACGGCGCGCAGACCCGCGAGGATGTTCCGCACCAGGAGGGTCAGCGAGTAGAGGACGAGGCCCGCGACGACCAGTGCGGCCGACAGTCCGTAGACGGGCAGGAGCAGCGAGAACATCGCCAGCGACGGGATGGTGTACAGGATCGTGGTCACGCCGAGGACGGGTCCCGCGGCCCAGCCCCAGCGGCGGGCGAGTACCGCGAGCGGCACCGCGAGGACGAGCCCGATGAGCACGGAGACCGCCGTCAGTTGAAGGTGCTGGACCACCGCGTCGAGGAGGATCTGACGGCGGGTGCTCAGATACTCACCGCAGATCCATTGGTTGCGCGCGAGGCAGTCGTCCGGGGGCGCGGTCACGCGTCCATTCCATCGGGGGCGGGCAGGGGTCGGCGCGTTCTGGTGACCCGTACGGGGTGGTGCTGTGTACACCCCGGAATACGGGTTCTGCGCCCCATGTGGTCCGGCCTCCGTCTCCGTAGCTTCGTCGGCATGGCACAGGGTGTGCCGGACGGAGAGTGATGACGATGTTTCGCCGAGCGCGACGTACGCACGAATCGGGACCCGCCCCGGAGGCTCTGCGGCTGGTCAAGGTGAGCAAGACGTTCGGGGTCGAGGAGAGTGCCGTGACCGCTCTGGACGGGGTGACGCTCAGCCTGGCGCGGGGCACGTTCACCGCGGTGATGGGGCCCTCGGGGTCCGGCAAGTCCACGCTGCTGCAGTGCGCGGCGGGGCTCGACCGGCCCGACAGCGGCATCGTGATGGTGGACGGCGCGGAGATGACGGGCGGTGGCGAGGCCGAGCTGACGAAGTTCCGGCGCAGTCGGATCGGCTTCGTGTTCCAGCAGTACAACCTGCTGCCGACGCTGACCGTCGCCCAGAACACGGTTCTGCCGCTCAGGCTCGCCCGGCGGCGCGTCGACCGTGCGCGGACCCGGGAGATCCTGACGGCCGTCGGTCTCGGGGACCGGCTCGACCATCTGCCCGACCAGCTCTCCGGAGGACAGCGGCAGCGCGTGGCGATCGCCCGTGCGCTGGTCACCGAGCCCCGGGTGATCTTCGCGGACGAGCCGACCGGCGCGCTGGACACGCGGAGTGCGCGGGATGTGCTGCGTCTGCTCCAGGAGGCGGTACGGGTGCACGGCAGGACCGTGGTCATGGTGACGCACGACCCGGTCGCCGCCTCGTACGCCGACTCCGTCGTGTTCCTCGCGGACGGACGGCTGGCGGGCGAGTTGCACGCGCCGACGGTGGACGCCGTGGCCGAGCGCCTGGCGCACCTGGGCGACGACGCGTTGATGGGGGCGTGAGTCATGTTCGCTCTGGTCCTGCGCTCGATTCGCAAGCGCCCCGGACGCTTCGCGGCGACCCTGCTGTCCGCCTTCCTCGGCGCGGCGATCATCATGACGTTCAACTCGATGCACGACACGGCCGGGCAGCCGGGCGTGGACTCGGTGAGTGCCGAGTCGCTGTCCACCGCGGCGAGCGTCGTCGGCGGCTACGGCACCCTGCTGGTGTTCTTCGCGGTCGCCTCGACGCTGACGGTGAACGTCCGTCAACGGAGCGCCGAGATCGAGCTGTTGCGGTGCTCGGGGGCGACTCCGGCGCAGATCAAGCGGATGGTCGTCGGCGAGTCGGTGGCGGTCGCGCTGGTGGGCGCGGTGCTGGCGATCGGTCCGGCGATGCTCGGCGGGCGCGCTCTGCTGCGCGTCTTCCAGGACAGCGGCCAGGTGCAGCGGTCCGTGGACTACTCCTTCGGTCCCCTCGCTCTCCTGTCGGGCATCGACGTCACGGTGCTCGCGGCGGCGGGCGCGGCCTTCCTGGCGGTGCGGCGGGCGACGCGGAGCCGTCAACCCCGGGGCGGCGCACGGAAGTTCCTCGCGTACGCGGCCCTGGTCGTCGGTGTCACGGCCGTCTGCTCCACGTTCGCCTTCTCCGCGCGGGACGCCGCGCTGATGGCGCCTCCCGCGTACGGCGCGATCCTGCTCTCGGTGGGCTTCGCGCTGCTGTCCCCGAGGCTGCTGAAGGGCCTGCTCGACCGGCTCCCGCTGTCGGGCCCGAGCGGCTATCTGGCCGTACGGAACATGCGCCGGCGCGCCGACGAGCTGTCCGGTGTCCTGATGCCGCTGATCCTGTTCACCTGCATGGCGACGGCGACGCTGTACATGCAGGCGGTGGAGAACGACGCGATCGACGCCTCGGGCGTGCCGAAGTCCATCGACGCCAAGAACCTGGAGACCCTCAACCTCGTGGTTGTCGGCATCATCGTGGTCTTCTCCTGCATCATGCTGATCAACTCTCTGTACGCGGCGACGACTTACCGCGGCCGGGAGTTCGGGCAGCAGCGGCTGGCCGGTGCGACGCCGGGCCAGGTGCTCTCCATGGTCGGCGCCGAAGGCGTGATCCTGACGGTGACCGGGGTCTTCTTCGGCACCCTGGCCGGGCTCGCGGGAATCGTCCCGTTCACCCTGGTCCGTACGGACGCGACGTGGCCGGGCCACGGCCTGGGCATCTGGCTCGCCATCGTCGCGGTGGCGGCGGCGGTGACGCTCGGCACCAGCCTGATCACGGCCCGGCGCGCCCTGCGGACGCCCGCGGTGGCGGCGGTGACGCTCGCCGCTTGACCGGATGCCCGATCCGGGGAGGGGCACCCGCCCGAGCGGGTGCCCCTCCGCCTGCGTTGGCACGCACCCCGTCGAGTGGCGACGATGTAATCGAAGGACGCGGCCCGACCCCGGAGGGGACGATGAACCAAGACGCCAAGGAGCCGGACCGGATCGTCGAGCTGCGGGAAGAAATAGACCAGTTGAAGGAAGCCGTCACTTCACACGCCGTCGTGGACCAGGCGATCGGCATGATGGTCGCCCTCGGGCGGGTGACACCCGATCAAGGGTGGGCCGTTCTGCGGGAGGTGTCCCAGCACACGAACATCAAGCTGCGCACGATCGCGGAGATGATCATTGTCTGGGGCCAGAAAGGAGATCTGTCGCCCGATATTCGCGCGGTCCTTGAGGACACGCTCGACAAATACGGGCCTGCCCAGATCCCGGATCCTCCGTCCACTCCGTGACCCGAAAAGTGTTTGGATCGGGTCCGCCCCGGTAGTCCGAAGAAAGGCGAGAAGCTGGCCAACCATTCCCGGGAGGGTTCGGCAGTGAGCTCGCCGCCTGGCCGCCCGGCCCGAGGAAACTCGCCCGGGCGGCCAGGTAGGCGCACACATCCGTTCCGGGAGTCATGCCGCATCGGCGAGCACCTGCTCGCGCAGCGTGGCGCAGCAATTGCTGATCAGACGGGACACGTGCATCTGCGAGATGCCGAGCTGCTCGGCGATGAGGCTCTGTGTCATACCGCCGAAAAACCTCAGGTAGAGGATGGTCCGCTCGCGCTCGGGCAGCGCGCTCAGCGCGGGCTTCACGGCCTCGCGGTCGACGACCAGGTCGAAGCCGACGTCGAATTCGCCCAGAACGTCTGCCAGGGCATATCCGTCCTCGCTGCCCGGCAGCTCGGCGTCCAGCGAGAGGGCGGCGAAACTGTCCAGGGCTTCCAGGGCGATGCGTACGTCTTCCTCGCAGAGGTTCGCGCACTCGGCGATCTCGGCGACGGTGGGCTGTCGGCCCTGGATCGTCTGGGACAGGTCCTTCAGTGCGGCGCGCACCCGGGTGCGCAGGTCCTGGACGCGGCGCGGCACGTGCAGGATCCACATGTGGTCGCGGAAGTGACGCTTGATCTCGCCCGTGATCGTCGGGATCGCGTAGCTCTCGAACGCGTTGCCCAGGGCCGGGTCGTACCGGTCGACGGCCTTGACCAGGCCGAGGGCCGCGACTTGGTTCAGGTCCTCGATGGATTCGCCCCTGCCGCGGTATCGGCCCGCGATGCGGTCCGCCATGGGCAGCCAGGAGCGGACGATCTCGTCGCGGAGTGCCTGGCGCTCGGGTCCGTCGGGCAGATCGTGGAGCCGGGCGAAGGCGGCCGCGGTGTCCGGGGCGTCGTCGTGGGGGTGTTGCTTCGTTCTGACCGTGCCGGGCATGGTGCTCACAACTCCCTCATGGGGTGTTGAGTGGACAGTCACCATGGGAGTGCGCGCACGGAGACCGTTCGGAGACACCCGCGGTCGGCGTACCGACTCCCACGGACGTGCCTCCTGTCCGAAGCACTAGAAATCAAATTCCCCGCAGCGACGAACGCAAACAGATTCGTGATTTATGTGACGCTTGGCAATCGGCCGGTCCTGGAGTGTGACCGGTCACCTTTTCGCCCGCTTCCCTTTCATCTTCGGATTCCGAAAAGAACCCTCAGATGATTGGGATGTCGGCCGCAAGGTGACCGCTCTTCGTATCACCCGGATCATGTCGTTGACCAGGTGTTCCGTTCAGGTGTTCAGGTTGTGTTCAGGCCTGTCGCCGCCGTTGGCAATTCCTGCACCAGCAGCGCTCAAGCGATGGCAAAGACCCCTGTGGCAATGCCAGTTCGTCATGTCATCGTGCGGGGCATGAGCACAGAGCACCTCACCCGTCACCGCCGCGTCACCGGTCCCTCCGTCACCGCCCTGGCGAGCAAGGTTCCGGAAGTCACCGTCTATTTCTGGGTGATCAAGGTGCTGACCACCGGCATGGGCGAGACGGCCTCCGACTTTCTGGCCCAGCGGCTCGGACCCGTCCCCGCCGTCGGCCTCGGCGGGCTGGCCCTCGCGGCCTCACTGGCGCTCCAACTCACCGTCCGCCGCTACGTCGCCTGGATCTACTGGACGGCGATCGTCATGGTCAGTGTGTTCGGCACGATGGCCGCCGATGTCCTGCACGTGGGCCTCGGTGTCCCGTACACGATCTCGACGCCCTTCTTCCTCATCGCGCTCGCCGCCGTGTTCGCCGTCTGGTACGCGAGCGAACGGACGCTGTCCATCCACAGCATTCGCACCCGCCGCCGCGAGATCTTCTACTGGGCCACCGTGCTGGCCACCTTCGCGCTCGGCACCGCCGCCGGGGACCTCTCCGCCACGATCGGCCTCGGCTACCTGGGCTCGGCCGTCCTGTACGCCGTCGCCATCGCCGTCCCGGCCGTCCTGCACCGCCGGGGCGCCCTCAACGCGGTCGCCGCCTTCTGGTCCGCGTACGTCATCACCCGCCCGCTCGGCGCCTCGGTCGCCGACTGGATGGCGCTCGGCCACTCCCGTGGCGGCCTCGCCCTGGGACTGGGGCCCGTCACCCTGTCCTGGACCGTCGCCATCATCGGGTTCGTCGCCTTTCTGGCCGTGTCACGGGGCGATGTCCAGGACGTCCCTCACTAGGTGCACGCTCGCTTCGGCGCGGACAGTCGGTGCGTCCCTGCGTGCCTGCCGGTGAGGCGAGGAGACCCGGTCAGGGCACCCGGTGCATGATCAAAACGGCGACCGTTTAGCATATGAGCACCGCCTAGCTCGAAAGATAAACTTGTGACTGTCAACGACGACTCGTTCACCAACTGGAAGAACCGCGAGGAGATCGCGGAGTCGATGATCCCCCTCATCGGGAAGCTGCACCGGGAACGGGACGTCACGATCCTGCTTCACAGCCGCTCCCTGGTGAACAAGTCGGTGGTCAGCATCCTCAAGACGCACCGATTTGCCCGGCAGATCGCCGGCGAGGAGCTCTCGGTCACCGAGACGCTGCCGTTCCTGCAGGCTCTCACCGCGCTCGATCTCGGCCCCTCCCAGATCGACATCGGCATGCTCGCCGCGACGTACCGGACCGACGACCGCGGCCTCTCGGTCGAGGAGTTCACCGCCGGGGCCGTCGCCGGAGCCACTGGCGCCAACAAGATCGAGTGCCGGGAGCCGCGCGACGTCGTTCTCTACGGGTTCGGCCGCATCGGTCGTCTCGTCGCCCGCCTGCTCATCGAGAAGTCCGGCTCCGGCAACGGCCTGCGGCTGCGCGCCATCGTCGTCCGCCAGGGCGGCGAGCAGGACATCGTCAAGCGCGCCTCACTGCTGCGCCGCGACTCGATCCACGGCCAGTTCCAGGGCACGATCACCGTCGACGAGGCGAACAGCACGATCATCGCCAACGGCAACGAGATCAAGGTGATCTACGCCGGCGATCCGTCGGAGGTCGACTACACGGCGTACGACATCAAGAACGCCATCCTGATCGACAACACCGGCAAGTGGCGGGACCGCGAGGGCCTGTCCCAGCACCTGCGCCCCGGCATCGACAAGGTCGTCCTGACCGCGCCGGGCAAGGGTGATGTCCCGAACATCGTGCACGGCGTCAACCACGACACGATCAAGCCGGACGAGCAGATCCTCTCCTGCGCCTCCTGCACCACCAACGCGATCGTCCCGCCGCTCAAGGCGATGGCGGACGAGTACGGCGTCCTGCGCGGCCACGTGGAGACCGTCCACTCGTTCACCAACGACCAGAACCTGCTGGACAATTACCACAAGGCGGACCGCCGCGGCCGCTCGGCGCCGCTCAACATGGTCATCACCGAGACCGGTGCCGCCTCCGCCGTCGCCAAGGCGCTGCCCGACCTCAAGGCACCGATCACCGGCAGCTCGATCCGCGTCCCGGTGCCGGACGTCTCGATCGCGATCCTCAGCCTGCGGCTCGGCCGCGAGACCACCCGCGAGGAGGTCCTCGACCACCTCCGCGACGTGTCGCTGACCTCGCCACTCAAGCGCCAGATCGACTTCACCACCGCCCCCGACGCGGTCTCCAGCGACTTCATCGGTTCGCGCCACGCCTCGATCGTCGATGCCGGAGCCACCAAGGTCGACGGCGACAACGCGATTCTGTACTTGTGGTACGACAACGAGTTCGGCTACTCCTGCCAGGTCATCCGCGTCGTCCAGCACGTCTCCGGGGTGGAGTACCCGACGTACCCGAGCCCGGCGGTCTGATCCCGGCGGACTGACCCATCCCGTGTCCGGTCCGGCGGGGCGGGGCAGAGGGGCGGGCGATGGGAGGGCAGCCGATCCCGATCGGCATTCGGTCGCCCTCCCGCCGAACGCCCCGCCTGCCGGCCTGGAGAACCCATCGCACGGTGTCGGTGCGTACGGATTCGGTTCGCACGCCCCCGCCTGGCGTGCTTTCGGGTCGTCAGAGCTCTTCCGGTTCGCCGGAGTCAGAGGTCGCAGGCGTCCTGCCAGCCGCACGCGCCGCAGATGACCAGGCGCAGGGCCCTGTCGCTGAAGTGGTCGACGGTCAGGTACGGGCGCAGCCGGTCACTGCTCACACCGCATCGCGGACAGGCCGCGAACAGGCCCAGGCGGCCGAAGTCGGCGATGGCCGGGGAGTCTTCGCGGATGTCGCCCCGAACGGCGGGCACGGACACGGTGGTTGACCCGAGGTGCATGATCATGGCCGCCGCCGCGTCCGTCATCCGGTCCGTGCCCTCCGCGAGGCGCATGTGGCGGAGGCTGCCCAGAGAGGGCGGCAGCGGCGTGTCGTCGAGTCGGACGGGGACGAGGCGCGCCTCGTCGGCGGGGGTGAGCCCGCTCGGCGCGCCGGATTCGGCCGAGATCTCGCCCCACGCGACTGCGGCGACAGCCGACCACAGGAGGACGACGGCGTCGTCCCTGTCGGCCGAGAGGCTCGCCACGCCGCAGAACGCGGCAGAACCGTCCTGGCCGGTCGTCCACGCGTCGAGTACGACGTCGGCCCCGACACGCCGCAACGCGGCCGCCAGCGAGGAAGCCGGTCGCTCGTCCTGCTGCCGGTACGAAAGTCGGGCGCGCACGATCTCATGGTGCGGCATGGGGACACGCCATCGCCCACCTTTTCGAACACTGAAGCCGTGGGGGCCGGCTGAAGGGGCGTCAGCCCGTCGGTACGACGCGCAAACCATCGAACCCGCTCCCCCGCCGACCGCGATCCTGTCGACGTCGCGCCGAAGAGGGACGGCTTCGGGATCCCGCGGACCCAGGGCGTCCAGGTCGGCCCGCGCGGGCCGACCTGGACGTCATGATCAGACCAGGTCGAACCGGTCCAGGTTCATGACCTTGTCCCATGCCGCGACGAAGTCGTTCACGAACTTCTCCTTCACGTCATCGCTCGCGTAGACCTCGGCGAGCGCGCGCAGCTCGGAGTTCGAGCCGAAGACGAGGTCGGCACGGGTGCCGGTCCACTTGACCTCGCCCGTGGCGGCGTCGCGACCCTCGAAGGTGTTCTGGTCCTCCGACGTCGCCTTCCACGTCGTACCCAGGTCGAGCAGGTTGACGAAGAAGTCGTTCGTCAGCGACCCGGGGGTCGTGGTGAGAACGCCGAGCGAGGACTGCTGGTAGTTCGCGCCCAGGACACGGAGGCCACCGACGAGGACCGTCAGCTCGGGGGCGCTCAGGTTCAGCAGGTTCGCCTTGTCGATCAGCAGGTACTCGGCCGGCAGGCGGTTGCCCTTGCCGAGGTAGTTGCGGAACCCGTCGGCGGCCGGCTCGAGAGCGGCGAACGACTCCACGTCGGTCTGCTCCTGCGAGGCGTCCACGCGGCCCGGCGTGAAGGGCACCTGGACGTCGAACCCGGCGTCCTTGGCGGCCTTCTCGACGCCCGCGGCACCGGCGAGGACGATCAGGTCGGCCAGCGAGATCTGCTTGCCGCCGGAGTTGAAGGACTCCTGGATGCCTTCGAGCGTGCGCAGCACCGTCGCCAGCTGGTCGGGCTCGTTGACCTCCCACCCGATCTGCGGCTGCAGGCGGATGCGGGCGCCGTTGGCGCCGCCGCGCTTGTCGCTGCCGCGGAAGGACGAGGCCGACGCCCACGCGGCGGACACCAGCTGGGACACCGACAGGTCCGAGGCGAGGATCTGTGCCTTGAGGGAGGCGACGTCCTCGGCGTCGACGAGCTCGTGCGTCACCGCGGGAAGCGGGTCCTGCCACAGCAGCGTCTCGCTCGGAACCTCCGGGCCGAGGTAGCGCACGACCGGGCCCATGTCGCGGTGGGTCAGCTTGAACCACGCGCGGGCGAAGGCATCCGCGAACTCGTCCGGGTTCTCGTAGAAGCGACGCGAGATCTGCTCGTAGGCCGGGTCGAACCGGAGCGAGAGGTCGGTCGTCAGCATCGTCGGGGCGAGGCTCTTCGACGCGTCGTGGGCGTGCGGAATGGTGCCTGCGCCGGCACCGTCCTTCGCGACCCACTGGTGGGCGCCGGCCGGGCTCGTCGTCAGCTCCCACTCGTAGCCGAACAGGTTCTGGAAGAAGCCGTTGCTCCACTGGGTGGGCGTGCTGGTCCAGGTGACCTCGAGGCCACTGGTGATCGCGTCGGCGCCCTTGCCGGTGCCGAAGGAGTTCTTCCAGCCAAGACCCTGCTCCTCGATCGAGGCGGCCTCGGGGTCGGCGCCGACGTGGTCCGCCGGGCCCGCGCCGTGGGTCTTGCCGAAGGTGTGGCCGCCCGCGATCAGGGCGACCGTCTCCTCGTCGTTCATCGCCATGCGGCGGAAGGTCTCACGGATGTCGCGGGCGGCGGCCAGCGGGTCCGGGTTGCCGTTCGGGCCCTCCGGGTTGACGTAGATGAGGCCCATCTGGACCGCGCCGAGGGGGTTCTCCAGCTCGCGGTCGCCGGTGTAGCGCTCGTCGCCGAGCCAGGTGGTCTCGGGGCCCCAGTACACGTCCTCGTCGGGCTCCCAGACATCCGCGCGGCCGCCGGCGAAGCCGAAGGTCTCGAAGCCCATCGACTCCAGGGCGACGTTGCCGGCGAGGATCATGAGGTCGGCCCACGAGAGGTTCTGGCCGTACTTCTTCTTGACCGGCCACAGCAGACGGCGGGCCTTGTCGAGGTTGCCGTTGTCCGGCCAGCTGTTGAGGGGGGCGAAGCGCTGCTGGCCGGCCCCGGCGCCGCCGCGGCCGTCGCTGATGCGGTAGGTGCCCGCGCTGTGCCACGCCATGCGGATCATGAACGGGCCGTAGTGGCCGAAGTCGGCGGGCCACCAGTCCTGGGAGGTGGTCAGCACCTCGGCGATGTCCCGCTTCACGGCCGGAAGGTCGAGGGTCTTGAACGCCTCGGCGTAGTCGAACTCCTCACCGAGCGGGTTGGCCACGGCGGGATTCTTGGCAAGGATCTTCAGGTTCAGCCGCTCCGGCCACCACTGGCGGTTTCCGCCGCCCTGGGTGGGGTGCGGGGCGCGCCCATGCGCGACCGGGCAGCCGCCCGCCTCCTCCGGCTTCGGGTCTGTGACGATCGCATCGTGGTTCTCAGTCATGGGAATCCTTCCGGACGGGGCGGATCTCGGTGCTCAGGAACTGCGGGCGGCGGAACAGTCCGGGTGCAGGCCCCGGAGTGCGTGGAGGGGGCTCGGTCACGACTTGAACGGAGGAATGGCCCGCGCGATCGCGCACCCCGGAGGCGGTCGCCTCGACGCCGAGGTGGTCCCTCACGTCTCTGTCTCCTGCCGTACTGGCGTCTTCCTGTCCCTTGGCTATCGCCAGAACCGATCCTACGATGGACAGAATCCAAGTCAAGAAGCGGGCCAAGCCCACATCCAATCGGAACCCGGACGTCCACCGATAGACCTCGCGTATTCAACTGAGCCCGAATAGGTGAACAGATATGAGTGACCTGCTGGAGCGACTGCGACAGCGCGGCTGGCGGATGACCTCCCAGCGGCGTGTCGTTGCGGAGGTCCTCGACGGCGACCATGTACATCTCACGGCCGACGAGGTGCACGCCCGCGCGGCACAGCGGCTGCCGGAGATCTCCCGGGCGACCGTCTACAACGCCTTGGGCGAGCTGGTCTCCCTCGGGGAGGTCATCGAGGTCTCCACCGACGGCCGCGCCAAGCGCTACGACCCCAACGCGCACCACGCGCACCAGCACCTGGTGTGCTCCAACTGCGGCACCATCCGCGATGTCCACCCGACCGGCAATCCCCTGGCCGACCTCCCGACGGATGAGCGGTTCGGCTTCACGGTGTCCGAGGTCGAGGTCACCTACCGCGGGCTGTGCCCGGCCTGCGCCTAGCCTCGCCGTTTCGGTTGGGGTGATGAGGTGTCGCTGAGGGGTAACTGCCGGGTGGCCGAGGTGATTTCGATGCTCGGGCATGGCGGAGTCCCGGCGCGGTGGTCGGGTTCTCCAGGGTCCTTCGGGTCGTGGCGGGCAGAGTTTGCCGGTCAGCCGGTGGGACGGGGCAGTGCGGCGAGCCGATGGAAGGCCGTGGCCAGTTCGTTTCTCCAGGGCCAGGTCGCCGCTATCCGCAAGCGCAGGCGGCGGCCGCCGCGGGTGAGGCGTGCGGCGACGTGCAGCAGCCGGTAGCGGAGCTTCTTCGGCTCGGCAGCCGCGAGTTCGCCGCCCAGCAGCAGGACACGCATCCAGGCCAGCAGATCGATTGCCGTGAGGCTGAGTTCGAGCCAGACGGCGTTGATGGCGAAGTCGCGCGAGGGGAAGCGGCCGAAGCCTGTGGTCTTGCCGCACCGGATGTGGTCCTCGACCGTGGCATGCCCGCGGTGACGGACCTCCAGGAACTGGGCGGAGCCGCCACCGGAGTACGGGGTGTCGGTGAGGAACACCTGGTGGCGCAGGCCCTCGTCCTGATCGAACAGGGACAGCTGGGCTCCGGGGTGCGGTCGCTCCCGGCGCACGATGATGCGGGTGCCGACGGGGTAGCCGGTCAGGTCGACCATGCCGGTCAGCTCGGCGACCTCGGCACCATCACGCAGCGTCCCGTCCTGGTCCAGGGCGGGATGCCAGAGGCGGTCAGGTATGGCCCGGATGGCGCGGCGGACCGGCTCGGTGATGGCGTATCCGACCGAGAAGAAGGTACGGATTCCTCGTTTCCGCACGTCGCGGACGTGGGCGAGGAAGACTTTCGCGGATCCGGCGCTGTCGGTGCGGATGAGGATGTCGGTGCCGTGCCGGTGGGCGTCGGGGATCTGCGCGAGTGCCTGGTCGAGCACCGTGATGTGGTCGGCGGCGGTGTTGGCGCCGGCGTTACCGGGCCGTAGTCGGCCGGACAGTGCCTCGCCGGTGTTGGCGAGGAAGCACAGCAGCGGGTGGAAGCCGAAGCCGCCCTTATAGGTCGGGGCGGCCTGCTCTTTCTCGGAGTGGCAGGTGACCAGCGTGGCGTCGAGGTCCAGGACCAGCCCGGGCAGAATGCGTCCCGCGGCCCGGGCTGCGGATATGCCCTCGCCGTGCTCCGCGGCCTGCAGCCAGGCGACTTCCCGGGCCTGGGCGCGGGCCGAGCGCACAGAAGCCAGTGTCCTCTCGTCGGTGTCGGCGAGCAGCCGCCAGGCCGTCAGGTTCGAGGCAACGGGGCCGAACACCCCTGCCTGGTCCCGCAGTACGGCCAGATCCGCGATGGCCTCGCCGCCATCGGCGAGCATCACCGCCAGGTCGGTGGCGATCCGGCCCGGATCATGCCCGGTCCCACGCGGCCGAAGCGGCCTGAGAGCGGTGGAGTAAGCGGCGGTCAGCCCGGTGGCATCAGCGAGATCCGCCAGCAACCGTGCCCCGGCATGCCCGACCACCCCCGAACCATCAGCGCTGACATGGACCTTGGGACGCAACCCGATAGCCTGCATGTAGAAAGTGCCCTCCGCCTGGACCGACAGAACCCCTCAGCAAGGTTCATCGTCCCAGGTCAGGAAGGCACTTTCGTATTTCCACCCCAAAGTCAGCCATCCCCAAGTGAAACGGCGAGGCTAGTACCAATGCCGTGATGCTGTTGGTGATCTTCGCTCGGTCGAGTGAAGATCACGAACAGCATCCATTCCGTGACGGCCAGGATCGTGGTTGGAGTTCTGCAGGCCCGAAGGCCAGCACCTGATCCCGGGACGGCCGCTCTCCAGCGCATTCCGTACCGCCTTCAATGCCCCGGCGAGGCCCCGACGACCGCTCGCTCAGGGTGCGTTGGCGCTTGCCGTACACGCCTCCTGCCCGCTTGCGGCAGTCCGGGTACCGGTCTGGACGTGCGCAGTGAACACCGCCTCATCGACCGGGTGCTGGTTATCCTGGGCCTGCCCGCGCCCGGGGTTGCCGCACGAGGCCTTGCCGAACCTCAGTCGCCTGCGAAGAAGTCGAGGTAGGCCTGGGCCAGGGTGGTCGGGTTCTCGAGCGCGATGTTGTGTCCGGATGCGGGGATGACGACGCCGCGGACGTCGCGGGCCACTTGCGCGAGCTGTCTGGATACTTCGTCGCCGAGATAGTTCTGAGCGCCGACGGCCAGGACCGGGCAGCTGATCGGGTCGGCGTAATGCGGGCGGTTCTGTTCGGCGTCGGTCTGGCGGGCTCGGTACATCTCCAGGATGGCCTTGGTGCCGCCCGGCTGCTCGGCCGAGTGCACGATGTCGTCGATGTCCTCCTCGGTCAGCGCGCTGGGGTCCCACATCTGACGTCTGGCGTAGTACGTCCAGAAAGGCCGTTCCCGTCCGGCCAGCAGCAGTTCGGGCATGTGCGGCAGGCTGAAGAAGCTGAAGTGCCAGCCGGTGCGGCCGTCGTCGGCGGCGAGTGAGGGGTCTTGCTCGCCGCCCGGCAGTCCAGGGCCGGCCGGCAATCCCGGCAGGAGCGTTTCCTGGAAGACCAGTTGCTGCACCCGGGGCCGGTGGAAGGCGGCGACGGCGTAGGCGATGGCCGCCCCCCAGTCCTCGCCGACGACGCGGAACTGGTCGAAGCCCAGGTGGGTGGCCAGTTCGGCGACGTCGCCGGCCATGGTGGCGGTGTCGTAGCCGGTCAGGGGACGCTGGGAGCCGCCGGCGCCTCGGTTGTCGACCGCGATGACGGTGTAGTGCGGGGTCAGCAGGGGCACGACGTGGCGCCAGTACGACATGGTCTTCGGTACGCCGTGCACCAGGAACACCGGCTCGCCGGCGCCGCCGATCGCGTAGTGGATCTCCACACCGTTGACTTTGGGCTTTCCGTGTGTGAGCCGGACTCCGGCGTGGTCAGTGAGGTTCATCTCGGCGACCTCCTTCTTGTCTTCGGCCGTGCGGGCGCCGACCGAGTGGCGAATCTTCCGGGGCGGCATCTCTGTTCTGCCGTTGGCCCGGCGTCCACGGTCGGCGTGGAAGTTTCACCCGGTACAACCGCGCCTTCGTTGCCGCTGATGTCGCCTGCGTCGCACCTGTCTCAGATGGAGCCCATCTGACGATCAGATGGTCGCGGCATGGGCGCACCGGCGGCCGCGCCATTTCTGGGTCGACAGGGCTGCGTTGGCCAACAGGCGCCGGGTCAGCTGCCCGCGGGGTGAATACGCAGCAGCTGATCGGCGAACTGCCGGGCTGCCGGGCTGGTCTCGCCCGCCGAGGGCAGCATCAGGTAGATGTGCCTTTCCAGATGCACGCCCTCGACCGCGATCAGCCGCAGAACGCTGTCCGGTGCGGTCAGCACCGGGTACTGCAGGCCGACTGGAGCGAAGCCGATACCGACGCCTGCGCTGACCAGTTCGAGGAACAGTTCCCAGTCGCCGACCTCACAGACGACGCGGCGCTGTATTCCTTCGCCGGTGAACGCGGCGTCACTCAACAGGCGTGCCGTCCACCCCGGGGGTACCTCGACGAACCGCTCGTCGGCCAGTTGTCCGATGTAGACCTCGGTGCGCTCCGCCAGGCGATGATCGGCGCGGCAGACGAGGTGCAGCGGCTCTCGCGCCAGGCGGGTCATCCGGACGCCCGGGACCTGGCTGACCGCGGGTCCGATCACGCAATCCAGTTCTCCGGCCTCGAGCATCGAGATCATCGTCAGCGCGGGCGCGTAGTGCAGGCGCAGGTCGATGCCGGGATGATCGCGAGTGAACTCGCCGAGATAGGAAGCGAACGGCACCAGATGCTGAGCGGAGAGCGAGACGCCGAGGCGCAGTGTGCCGATGAGCACGTCACGGGTGTGATGTACGGCCTCTTCCGCCTGCGCGGCGCTGGTCACGGTCCGGCGGGCCGGGCCCACCAGAGCCTCGCCGGCCGCAGTGAGCCGGACGGGCCTGGTCCCGCGGACGTAGAGGGCCGTACCGAGTTCGCGTTCGAGGGCCTGGAGCGAGTTCGACAGGCCTGACTGCACGATGAGTTCGCGCTTGGCGGCGCGAGTGACGCTGCGTTCCTCGACCAACGCCAGGAAGTGACGTAGCTGTCTGAGTTCCATCGGCCACCGCCTCTAGGCCTGAATTGCAGCACATCTGGACAGTTCCATCTGCCAGACAGATGCAGTCTATCTGTGCGCGCTGCCGCCGGACCGCCATCGAAGTTCCGACGGGCGTGGTTGACGCCGACGAACCAGTAAGGAACACCGCCAGGACAGGGGATTCGCCCATGGCAGACCACCCGAAGAATGACGCCACGCCTCGGCACGCTGCGAGCGGCTCACAACGGACCGCGTTTGTCGTCTCGCTGATCTGCGCCGCCCAGTTCGTGCTGCAACTGGACTTCAGCATCGTGAACGTGGCGCTGCCGTCGATCCAGCGGGAGCTGGGCATGCCCGCAGCGGAGTTGCAGTGGATCGTCACCGGGTACGCGCTTGCGTTCGGATCGCTGCTGCTTGCGGGCGGCCGCCTGGCGGACCTGCTCGGCAGGCGGCAGGTCCTGGCCCTGGGCCTGGCCCTGTTCGGGATCGCGTCGCTGGCCTGCGGGCTCGCCCAGTGGCCGATCATGCTGATCATCGCCCGGATCGTGCAGGGCGCGGCCGGGGCGATGGCCTCCCCGGCCGCGCTGTCGCTGCTGACGACGACCAATGCAGAAGGGGCCGCCCGTAACCGGGCGCTGGCGATGTGGCAAGCCACCACCGCGGCGGGCGCGACCGCCGGGATCGTGGCCGGCGGGCTGCTCACCCAGTACCTCGGCTGGCGGGCGGTGTTCCTGATCAACCCGCCGGTCATCGCCATCATGCTCGCGCTGGTACCGCGACTGCCGGCCGCGAAGCGGTCCGGCAGTCGCGGCAGCGTCGATGTGCGCGGGGCGCTGCTGGTGACCACCGGCAGCGCCGCGCTGATCTTCGGGCTCAGCAGCGGGCAGCAGCACGGCTTCACCGCGCCCGCGACCCTCGTCACTCTCGCCCTGGCCGTGTTTCTGACCACGGGATTTGTGTTCGCCGAGAAGCGGTCCGCGGCACCCATGCTGCCTCTGTCGATCCTGGCGGAGCCGGCCCGGCGGGCCGCGATCGCGGCAATGCTGCTGATCGGCGCCATCCTGGCCGGCTACGTCTACTTCGCCTCGCTCTACCTGCAGAAGGTGCTGGGGTTCAGCCCGGTGGCGACCGGCCTGGCGCTGGTCCCGTCGACCGCCACCGTCGTGCTCGTCTCCACCCTCGGCACCCGTCGGCTGCTGGCCCGGTTCAGCATCAGGGGCCTCCTGCTTGCCGGGCTGGCCAGCATGGGCGCCGGACAGCTGTGGCTTGCCCAGATCACCGCCGGGGCCAGCTACCCCGCAGCGGTGCTGCCCGGCCTGGTGCTGACCGCGGCCGGGGTCGGGCTCGCCCTGCCGGCCGCGTCGATCGCGATCACCAGCGGAGTCCGGGCCGGCGACCAGGGACTGGCCGGGGCTCTGTTCACCACCAGCCAGCAGACCGGCGCCGCGGTCGGCCTCGCGATTCTCGCCACCGCCGCTGCGGCCACCTCTGGCCACAGCAGCTCTCTGGTGGACGGCTACCGCCTGTCGTTCCTCATCGCGACCGGTCTCGCAGTCCTCGCCGCGATCATCGTCGCGCTCCAGCTCAGCTCGAAACCCCACCGCGTTGAAGCCGAGCACCAGCACGCCGACGGACCGCCCGCCGCGCCGACCGAGGCACAGCTCGACAAGAAGTGACAGGTGCAACGGCAGCCTGACCGGCAGCGTCTGCCCGGCGAGATGTTCGCGGGGCCAGGGGCGTGTCATCGATTCGGAGTGCGACGCGGGCTCGGCTGTGGATGAGGGATCCGTCATCAAGGTCGACGCCCCCCACACCTCCACTCCGCGAACAGTCGCATCACCGAGGTTGGTGCCATCTGGCAGCCTGTCTTCGCAGACAGAGGCGATCTGGCCGGCCCGCTCGGATGTCCGCCGGACCGAAAGGAAGACCCGAATGGACAATTCAACGCCAGCGGTGACCGACCGGGCACCGATATCCGACAGCTCGCAGCATCCGCCGGATGCAGCTATAGCGCCGTCTTTGAGCACCACGAACTGTTCGTGAAGGAACTGAGGGTGGTAGTGCCGTGAGGCGGTTGAACGCGTTGATGAGTTCGTGCCGCCAGGGCCACGTCGCGGCGATCCGCAGGCGAAGGCGGCGGCCGCCGCGAGTGATGCGGGCGGTTGCGTGCAGCAGCCGGTAGCGCAGCTTCTTTGGCTCGGCGGTGGCCAACTCTCCTTGCAGCAGCAGGGTCTGGGTCCAGGCGAGCAGGTCGGTGGCGGCGAGGGACAGCTCCAGCCACGCTTGGTTGAGGGGGAAGTGGCGGGAGGGGAAGCGGCCGAAGCCGGTGGTCTTTCCGCAGCGGATGCGGTCCTCGACGCGTGCGTGCGCGCGGTGACGGACCTCCAGGTGCTGCAGCGAGCTTTCGCCGTAGGGGGTGTCGGTCAGGAAGACCTGGTGGCGCATGCCCTCGTCGAGGTCGAACAGGGACAGTTGGGCGCCGGGGTGCGGGCGTTCGCGGCGGACGATGATCCGGGTGCCGTCGGGGTAGCCGTCCAGGTCGAGCATGCCGGTCAGCTCGGCGACCTCGGCGCCGACGCGCAGGGTGCCGTCCTGCTCCAGCGCGGGGTGCCAGACCTCATCGGGCAGGGCGCGGATCGCGCGGCGGACCGGCTCGGTGACGGGATGTCCGACCGAGAAGGATGTGTGGACGCCTCGGGCGCGCAGGGCCCGCAGGTGAGCCAGGAACGCTTTGGCTCCTCCGGCGCTGTCGGTGCGGACGAGGATGGGGGTGCCGTGGCGGCGGTCGTCGGGGATCTGAGCGAGCGCCGCATCGGGGACGGTGATGTGGTCGGCGGCGGTGTTGGCGCCGGCGTTGCCTGGCCGCAGCAGTCCGGCCAGGGCTTCGCCGGTGTTGTCCAGGAAGCACAACAGCGGGTGATAGCCGAAGCCCCGCTTGTAGGTGGGTGCGGCCTGCTCTTTCTAGGAGTGGCAGGTGACCAGGGTGGCGTCCATATCAATGACCAGCCCGGGCAGGTCCCGCCCGCCGGCCTGGGCTGCGGGTATGCCGCTGTCCGTCTCTGCGGCCTGCAGCCAGGCGACCTCGCGTGCTGCAGCTCGGGCCGTGCGCAGTGCTGCCAGTGCCGTGTGGTCGATGCCGGCCAGGAGGCGCCAGGCGGTCGGGGTAGAGGCCACTGGGCCGAAGACCTCGGCCTGGTCGCGCAGTAGGGCCAAGTCGGCAATGGTTTCGCCGCCGTCGGCGAGCATCACTGCCACGTCCACCGCGATCCTGCCCGGGTTGTGTCCGGTGCCGCGTGGCCGCAGGCGGCACAGGCGGCGCAGCGCGTCGGTGAACGCGGCGGTCAGGCCGGTGGCGTCAGCGAGATCGGCCAGCAGACGGGACCCGGCATGGCTGACCACCCCGTGGCCGTCAGCCGAGACGACGAGCTTGGGGCGCGCCCCGGTAGTGTGCACGCAGAAAGTGCCTTCCTGCTGGGATGACAGAGACCTTCGACAAGCCTCATCTTCCCAGCTCAGAGGGCACTTTCGCGTTTGGGATCAAGATCCGGACACCGCGGCAAGTGAAACGCACAGGCTAAGCCCCGCTGTCCTGTCCGCAGCCGGGCATCGCGACCGTAGGGGTCCCGGGCTGCCCCCGTACTGATTGACGCCGGCCCCCACGGCCGCCAGGCGCTCGTCGAGATCCCGCATCACGCGGCGGGCCCGCGCGCCGACGACGAGGAAGTCCCCGTCGTCCAGCTCGATGACGTCCGGGCAATTGTTGTACCCGGTCGACCCGCGCTCGGCAGGTCGATCCGATACGGCGCATGGGACTCCTTGGTGACAGGATCGATGCCATGGGCACCGAGACGGACTGGGTGTACCGGGTGCTTGAGCCGCACGGCTCGGAGGGATGGCGCCCCTACGGCAGCGACCCCGAACGGTGGCGGGGCGCGATCACCGCCGACGATTCGAGCGAGGGCCCCCAGTACGCCGCCGCCCTCGTCGTCACCGACCTGATGACCGAGTGGAAGGCGCGCGGCCTTCACCGGGCGAAGCACGTGCGGGTCATCCTCTGGCGCGACGAGGAGGGTGACGAGGCGGACGCGGACGTCATCGTGGAGCTCCGGCCGAGAAACCACGATGAGTTACCGGCGAGCGACCGGATCCGCGCACAGGCGGGACACCGGCCCGGGGACACGGGATAGATGGATCAAGGGATGCGCAGGTCCCGGGGATGTGACCGAGCGTGAGCGCGCGGATTTTCCGGGTTTTTTTGGGGGGAGGGGGCGGAAAATTTTTGCGGGTGCCGACCGCCTGCCGCCTCCGATGGGACCCATGATCGCGACCCGCGTACGCCCTGCCGCGCCCCCGCCCGCACGCCTGCCGCGCACCGTCCACGCTACGCGGCCGCGACCTGCCGCGATACGGCATACGCGCAGCTCAGCGGGTAGGGCGTAGTGAGTGTGAGGGGGTGTGGGGCGAGTGGGGGTGGCATAGGCCCTGGTCAGTGGGGGTGGGCATGCCGGTGGGGGTGATCAGGGCATGCATTGGCTGGCAGGGGGCGAGGCCCACGATCTTGACTCTGTGCCTGCCTGCCGTCTGCTCACATCCGGCGGGGGTGCGGTGCCAGCCCCGGGTACTTCCCCGACCCGGACGTCGTCGAAGAGATGGGCACCACGGAAAACCCCTACCGCCGCCAGCTGTGGCGCGTGCAGACCCTGCTGGACTGGATGGCCACCCGGCCCGGCCGCGACAAACACGCCGGCGCGAAGCGCGCGGCGCCGTCGCTGCCCGCCGTCCCCGTCGACGGCGACGCCACGAGCTCCTGGGAGCTTCACAGGCGGCGGCACTGCTGGGGTTCAAGAGCGTCAACTCCTTCTCCAGCAGCGTCTCTCAGGGCAACCTACCCTTGCTGGAAACCCACGACGCTGTCATGGAGAAGGGCGGGCGCCGGCGGTGGACGCGCCAGCGGATCCTCGAGCAGGCCGCCCAGCGCAATCCCAGAAGGTAGAAACCGGCGGTGAGCGCCCATCCGCTCACCGCCCCAGAGACGCGGCACCCGGTTACGGGTTGTTGGTCCCTTGCGGGCCGGGAGCCGCACGATGGCCGGCATGGCACGGCTCGCCACCGCGCCCCGCAGCAGCCACGGCTGCTGCGGACCGGCCATCGCCGAACTTCTCGTGGTGCCGCCCTCCGCGTAGTACGTCAGCGGCCTTGCCGAAGCTGGTCACGGAACCCACCACAGGCTGTCCTTGCGCGCCGACGCAGCCTCGTGGTCGGGGGCATGGATGCCGGCCACGGTGCGGACCACGAGGCTGTTTCGCGTTCGTGACCTTGGTCGGGGCTTCGTGGTCGGGGGTTTGGTCGGGGCCCGCGGGTTTCCTCATCAGCAACCGAAGGTTCTGACGGAGACCGCCACGGCCCGCGGAAGGGAACACCCCATGAGCAGCGATTGGACGTGCGACGGCTGCGCGTCCCCAACGTCGACCGCGCGTCATGCGAAGCGTGCGGCACGAGCAGCCCGACCGCCACCGCTGCCGATCTCGCGAGAACTGCCCTGAGGGACGCGGCTGCTGCCCGCGCGGCCCAGGTCGAGGAAGCCGCTCGCGGTAATCACCGGTTGGCTTGCCACCTCGGCAGCGTGACGGATGCCCACCTCGACGACGCCCTCGCGGTGCGGCGTCTCGGTATCGCGTGACCGGCGCGCCGAGGGACGGGTGTTCTCGTGCGCGGAGCGGCCCAGTGCTCAGCGCCCAGGTCGCAGGCGTGTGTCGAAAGGATTGCATGACCAGCACTCCGGCCACGAGCTTGGCACCCAGCCCCGCTGAACCCCTGAGTCACCAGGTGCTGGCCGCGCTCGCCCAGCACCGCATCGCCACCACCAGCCAGCTGCGCCGGATGCTGCAGCCGGAGGGCACGCGGCAGTTGCTGTCCCACGTTCTGAACAAGCTGCGCTCCGACGGCGTCGTCGACTGCACGGTGCTGCCGGATGCGAACCGCTCACGTACCAACGCCTGGTACCTCACGCAGGAAGGCTCGCGCCAGACCCGGGATCTTCCTGTCCTGCGGGGACGGCCGCCCTACCCCATCACCCAACGACGGCAGCGTCACTGAAGACACCGCACACCCTCGCCGTCGTGCGCCCATCTGGCCTTTGCCGCAGACGCCCGTCGCCTCGGGCACGAGCACGGCCCCTGGGACTGGACACCTGAGGTATCTCACTCCATCGGCGAGGGCGAACGGATCTTGGCCGACGCTGTCATGTACTACACCGCCGTCGATTGCGAACACCGACGAAAGCTCCGCGCGTTCATGGAAGTCGATCGCACCACCATGAGCAGCGAGCGACTGGCCGTGAAGCTGATCGAGTACGCCCGCCTGTTCCAGTACGAGGCCCAGCCCGTCGGCCGCCGTAGGACGGCCGCCACAGATCCCGGCTGGCTCGGCTGGTATCCGGTCTTTCCCCGCGTGCTCTTCGTGCTCACCGGCGCCTCCCGAACCAGGCTGAACAATCGGATAAGCGATCTGCAGGCGATGGTTGCTCAGCACCCGCTCGTAGCGCCCCTCGCCCGCGCAGTCCCGCTCGGAGCCGCCGTACTCGAAGACATCGAGCAACACGGTCCCGCCCAGGCTGTGTGGGTGCCTCTGGCCGGTGGCAAGACTCGCCCGTGGACCGAGTCGTGAGTGCCTAATACTCCAGCTGTAGATCGCGATCTTCATGTCTGGGCGGCTTGTCGCTGATAGTGGATGGCCTGGGATCGAGCCTGGTGGCGGCGTCGCCATTGGGACCAATCGAGCCGGTGGGCCGTGCCGTGGACGGGCCAGCCTTCTCACCGGGCGGGGGCAGGGTCAGTCAGCGGTCGAGGTCGATCGTGAAGCGCCTCGTGCCCGTAGCGATCGTGTCGGCGTGGACCGAGCCACGAGCCCGGTCGAATTCCCCGGTGCCGCCGGTGATCCCGTTGTCGAACGAAGGGGGAGGGCCCGGGTTGAGAATGCCGAAGACCATCCCCTGCACGGAGAGCTGGCCGCCCGGGAGGTTGTAGGTCACGACGCACTCCTCCGCTCCGCCGTTGTCGACCCGGGTGGTGGTGCAGGTACCGCCGGTGTCGCCGACCTGGTTGCCGTCCTGGTCGAAGAGGATCGAGCGGAAGACGGTCCGATCGCCCTGGGCGGGGCCGCCGCCGGGGTTGACGGGGAAGCGCGTCTGCTGCGCGAGCCGGCCGATGAGTGTAATGACCCGGTCTCCGCCCTTGGCGTGGGCGGAATCGGTGTCCGTCGCGGCGGCCGCGACAGGGGCGCAGGCGAGAAGGGTAACCAGCGCAGTGGCCGTGCCGAGACAGGCTGCTCTGATGGGGCGCATCGTGTGGCTCCTGAGGTTGATGCTCATGGATGGTCAGGTGACGCATTCATAACCTCGGCTCTGCCGCCGCCCGGAACGTCCCGGCGCGACCCACCGGCTGATCCGACCAATCGGACCAACCCGGGACGAGAGACGGCCCGCCCGACCGGACGAGTCGCGCGGGCGGGTTGACGCTGGTGCAGCACATTGGCTCCTGAGCTTGTTCCTTAACCTCGGGCCTGGTCATTTGGTCACTCTTTGGAGTGATCGCTGGGTATGAGGGCGGCCTTCCTCGTGATCCTGAACTCTGCGACGAGATACGGGAGTTCACAAGGAAGGCCGTGGGGATGAGTGTGCTGGCGCAGGTCGGCGAGCGGGACGTGTTCGCGGAGCTGTCACGCTTTCGGACGGCCTTCTACGGGTGTCTGTCCGCGCGGGCGGATGCGTTCTTCGAGCTGACCGATGCGCTGCTGTGTGCGGATGGCCCGACACGGACGCTGGTGGAGCTGTCGCTGATCGCCGAGCACCAGCGCGGCTACGGCTCGCTGTACGGTGCGTTGAACCATGGCCGCCTGGACGTGGGCCGGCTGCGGG